>CABSNM010000065.1 GCA_902479065.1 uncultured Collinsella sp. | reverse complement strand
GCCGCGCGGCAAGGAGATATATTGCCAGACCGGAGGGGCCCCGGGGGCGGGAATCTGGGCGTACACATTTCCTACACATCTTGTGATCCGACTAACGTTTGCCAGCCGTTAACTACCGCTCGCCGAGCATCTCTTTATATAAGGCAGTCTCATGGTTAAAGCGGATACGTCCCCCTAGCTAAAGCACAGCCAGCATCGAGCAACTCATCACGTTCTTCCACCGAGAACCCCTCGGCGTAGACGCGCACCACTGGTTCGGTCCCGCTAGGACGGACCAGCAGCCACGTGTCATCCTCGAATGACAGACGCAAGCCGTCCATATGACTAACGTTTTGCGGCACCTTGCCACAAATCGACTTGGGGTTTACGCCCGGCAGCAGGGTTCGTAACGTTTCGGCATCTTCGGCCTCAAGGCGCAAATCGCGTCGACCGTAACTCGTCTTACCAAAACTGTCCTCGAGTTGGTCGACCAGAACGCCCAAAGGCGCGTCCGTCTTTGCCATAAGCTCACACAGAATCAGACAGGCGAGGATTCCATCGCGCTCGGGCATATGCGCGGCGATGCCGATACCACCGGCTTCTTCGCCGCCCATGAGGACGCCGCCCTTCTTCATCTCCGCCGCTATATATTTGAAACCGACTGGTTTGACGGTCACGCGGCAGCCAAGCGCCTCGGCAATGCGACGCACGAGCGTCGAGCATGAAAGATTGACGACGACGCGCCCCTCCAAATTACGAAATTGAACCAAGTCGCCCAAAACGAGCGCCATGATCTGATGCGGATGTATATATCTGCCGCGCTCGTCAACCGCGCCGATACGGTCGGCGTCGCCGTCGGTCACCAGGCCAGCGCAAGCTCCGTCCTCGATAACCGTGCGCTCGCAAGCGTCCACCCACGGTTCAACGGGGTCGGGGCAGATATCTTCTTGGTCAGACGCCTGCCCGGCGTGAATCTCGTGCACCTCAACGCCAAGCTCGCGCAGCAAGTCGGCTAGATAGCCCTGGGCTGCGCCGCCCATGGGATCGACAACCACGCGCAAGTGCGCGGCGCGGATGGCTTCGGCATCGACAAACGATGCCACCGCCTGCATATAGTCAGGAATGATATCCGCGGTGCGATATTGCCCCTCGATCCCCATTGGCTCGGGAGCCATAGTCTCTTCGAGCTCTTCGATGACATCCTGGTTGGCGGTCGAGCCGTCACCCATGCGAATCTTGAGGCACAGATAGCCCTGCGGATGATGGGACCCCGTCACCATGAGCGCGCCGCACGCTTCACCGTCATAAGCCGCCGCCCACGTAAGGGCAGGGGTCGGGACAGGTCGCGAAGCGAGCACGGCGTCTAGCCCGTGCGCTGCTAGCACGCCCGCCGCAAGCTCAGCGAACTCGCGCGCCAGGGGCCGGGTGTCGAACCCTATATATACCGTTTTGCCCGGATTGGTCTTTTGCCATAACTCGCCGACGGCATCGGCGATACGGGCAACGTTATCGGCAGTGAAGTCCTCATCGACGCGAGCGCGCCAACCGTCAGTTCCAAAATGAATTATCGCGCACACGCGCAGACACCTCACAGTGTTTGGATCATGGTACGCATGGGGTATACCCGCAACATGCACTCGGCAACCTGCCGGCACCAGCATTCACCATTTGGGCAAATGCTGCCGAGGACATGCAAGCAATCAGAACCACCCTTAAAAAGGGTGGTTTGCTCTTAGGGTATAACCCACGGGCC
>CABSNM010000064.1 GCA_902479065.1 uncultured Collinsella sp. | reverse complement strand
GCCGCGCTTGGCGGGACGCGAGCCGATCGGCAGCAGACCGACCTCGGTCAGCGGCGTCACGGTCGAGAACCACGGTGTAAAGTCCTCGGTGTTCAGCAGGTCCAGATAGCGCTCGTGGCTTGCGGCGTTGAGCTTCTCGGCCATATCCCAGAACTTCTGCGTGGTCTCGGTGTTGGTCTTCTCGACACTCGGGGCCGACTGCAAAAGCGTTGCGGCGGCAACGGACTCAACATGGCGCTGAGCCAGCGTGCGGTTGCCGTAACGGGCAAAGATGACCTCGCCCTGCTCGGTGAGCTTAAAGAAGCAGTTGACCGAACCCTTGGGCTGCGCAAGAACGGCCTTGTTGGCCGGGCCGCCGCCACGGCCCACAGCACCGCCGCGACCGTGCATGAGCACCAGGTCGATATCGTTCTTCTCGGCCCACTTGGCAATGCGCTCCTGCGCAGAGTGCAGTGCGAGCATAGCCGTGGTAGGACCGGCATCCTTGGAGGAGTCGGAGTAGCCCAGCATGACCTCCATGCGGCGGTTGGTCTGGGCAAGGCGCTTTTGCACCACGGGCAGCGTAAGCATCTGGTCGAGCACGTCGACGCAGCCTTCGAGGTCCTCGAGCTGCTCAAACAGCGGGATCACGTCGAGCTCGGGGACATCCTCCTCGTGTGCGAAGGACAGGTGGGCAAGCTCAAAGACGTCGGCCACATGCTGGGCGCTCTTGGTAAACGATATGATGTAGCGGTGCGCCATCTTCTTGCCGTAGCGCTTTTGGATGGAACCGATGGCACGGAAGGTGTCGATGACCTCGCGCGTCATGGGCTGCAGGTCGCCATGGATACCGTTCTCGTGGATATCCTTGAGGGCGCGGGCATGCACCACGGAGTGCTGACGGAACTCCATCTCGACCATATGGAAGCCGAAGGACTCGACCTGCCAGATGATAGTCTGGACCGGGCCGTAGGCAGCACGGACGGCACCGCAGGCAGCAAGCGAACGCTGGACGACGCGCAGGTCATCCAGGAACTCGTCGGCGCTGTGGTACATGGTGTCGGTGATACGGCGCACGGTGGCGTTCAGACGGTCGGCCATGACGAGCATGACGGCGCGATGCGGCTCGTGCTCGGAAATCAGCTCGGCGCGGGCCGTGTACTGGGTACTCATCTCGACCTGATGGTTCCACAGGTTGATGAGCTCGGCAGACGGCTTGCTGTAGGTGGCCTCGAGCGTGAGGTTGCGGCCGATGCGGCGGCACTTGTCCTCGAGCTTGAGCACCATGTGAGTGAAGTACTTGGCGGCGACCTCACGGCTCACTTTGGCGGTGACGTTGGGGTTACCGTCGCGGTCGGAACCGATCCAGCTGCCGGGATGGAAGAACGCCGGGCACAGCGGCGGCACGGCACCGGCCTTGTCGCCCAGCACCCAGTCGTCAAAACGACGATAGATAACGGGGATGACGTCGAACAGCGTGTTATCGAAGATGTCGATGATAGTATCGGCTTCCTCGACCGGCGTGGGCTTCTTGAGCGCGATGGGGCTCGTACGCACCAAGGCGTCGATCTCCTGCAGCATATGGCGCTCGTTCTCCACCAGGTCGGAGCCGCCCAAACGCGGACGCTCCTCCAGCAGGTTGGAGATACGGCGAATCTTGCCCTCGACGGCCTTACGACGGGCCTCGGTGGGATGTGCGGTAAAGACAGGGTGGAACTCGAGCTTGCCGAGCAGCTCGTTGGCGCCCTCAACACCCATCTCGTTTACCAACTGGTGATAGGCGACGGTGAGCTCGTTGGCGGGATCGACCTCGGTATCGGTCGATGCGCCGGCCTCGCGCTCGCGCAGCTGCGCCACACGGTAGTTCTCCTCCGACAGGTTTGCCAAGTGGAAGAAGCTCGTAAAGGCGCGAACGATGACCTGCTGCTTATCAAGCGGCAGGCTGTCGATCAGATCGACGACTTCGCGAAACGCCACGGCGGTGGGCTCGTCGGCAGTGGGCACGCCCTGTTCGTCAACGGACTCGTCGGCAGCGCGGCTACCGGGGTTGCCAGCATTGGCCACAATCTCGGCTGTCAAAATCTTGTCGAACAGGTCCGCGATCTCGGGATCATACTCGCTAAGCACACGACGTTCCAGGCGCAGGAACAGCGCCAGATTATCGCGCAGCTCCTCGGGGATCTCGATCT
>CABSNM010000063.1 GCA_902479065.1 uncultured Collinsella sp. | reverse complement strand
ATTGGGAGTACCTGACCGGCGACATGCCCTACGATCCCGCCTGTGGTCTCACGCCGCACCAGGTGATCGAGCAGACCGGTGTGTGCGAGAAAATTCTCGCTCGCTGGCCGCATAAGATCGAGTACCACAACGACATGTCGACCGGTTACAAGTACCGCGAGGTCACTGTCGGCATGCGCGGCGATGTGCCTGATGACGAGGTTCAGGCCATCCTCGACGAGGCCGGCTGCGGCCTGGTTTGGGCCTGCAACGGCCATCTGACCCATCTGTCCAAACCGACGACGCTCGAGCTTAATCGTGTTGAGGACGGTCGTGCCTTCAATATCAATCCGGCGGGCCTCAACAAGGGCGTTGCCATTGCGCGCTTCTGCGAGCACCTGGGGATCGAGCGCGAGGAGACGCTGGCGCTCGGCGACTCCGAGTCCGATTTCTACATGGCCGACCACGCGGGCACGTTCTGTTTGGTCGAGAACGGCCTGACTAGCGCCGGCGCGCCCGAGTTCTTGGACGCTTGCGATAACGCTTACGTCACGCGCGGCAAGATTGTCGACGGCTGGGTGGCAACGGCAGAGCTGCTCGTCGCGGCTCGTTCGTAGCGCGGCCCTATCGTTCTGAGCCATATCTTTTCGAGAGAGAATCTGGTGAGGTAATGTCCGATATCGAGAATCTGGCTGGCGACACGCGCCCCATTGGCGTATTCGACTCGGGTCTGGGCGGCCTGACGGTTGCACGCGCCATCGCGACGGCGCTGCCGCACGAGTCCGTCTACTATTTCGGCGACACCAAACGCTGCCCTTATGGCACTCGCACCGAGGACGAGGTACGCTCGTTTGCACTGCAGGCGGGCCGCTGGCTGTCAAAGCACGACGTCAAGATTATGGTCATCGCCTGCAACACGGCGACTGCAGCGGCCTTGCGCCTGGCTCAGCAGGTGCTCGACGTTCCCGTGATCGGTGTCGTCGCGCCGGGCGCACGTGCGGCGATCAACAGCACTCGCACGCGCCGCGTGGGCGTGCTCGCCACCAACCTCACCATTCGCTCGGGTGCTTACACGCGTGCCATTCAGGATTTGGATGCCGGTGTGGACGTGTATGGATGCCCGGCTTCGAGTTTTGTCGAGGTCGTCGAGCACGAGCTCGCCTCGGGTGCGCATCTGCAGGAGCAGTGGCTCGAGAACGAGGACATCTTCGATACGCCAGCCGTGCGAGCGCTGGTCGGCGCCACGGTTGAGCCGCTGCGCGATCGCGGAATCGATACCGTGGTGCTTGGTTGCACGCACTTTCCGCTGCTCGTGGGGCCTATTCGCCATGCGCTGGGGCCCGGGGTGCGCGTGGTGAGTTCCGCCGAGGAGACTACGCGCGAGCTGACCGATATCCTTACGCGCCGCGAGCAGCTGGCGGGCGACGCTGCCGAGCCGCAGCATCGCTTTGCTACCACGTCTGACAACATTGCCGAGTTTGCGGTGGCGGGTAGCTTTATCTTTGGCCAGCCGCTCAAGAGCATCGAACATATCGATATCGACGAACTGAAATAGATGTAGGGTTACCGTCCAAAGACTTGCCCCCTTCTTTTGCCGAAAGGATATTTCTATGGAGTACATGCAGGTCAACCGCGCCAACGGTCGTACCGCCAATGAGCTGCGCCCCGTCAGGCTCACCCGTGGTGTTATGAAACATGCCCACGGCTCGTGCCTGGCTGAGTTCGGCGACACGCGCGTGCTGTGTGCCGCCACCATCGAGGAGGGCGTGCCGGGCTGGCGCAAGGGCGCCAAGGCCGGTTGGGTAACCGCAGAGTATGCCATGCTGCCGGCATCGACCGGCAAGCGTTGCAAGCGCGAGTACGCCAAGCGTAAGGGCCGCTCCATGGAGATCGAGCGCCTCATCGGCCGCAGCCTGCGCACCGTCGTCAACATGAAGGCGCTCGGTGAGTACACCGTCACCGTCGACTGCGATGTGATCCAGGCGGATGGCGGCACGCGTACAGCGAGCATTACCGGTGCCTGGGTGGCGCTACACGACGCCCTTGCTATGTGGGTCGAGGCCGGCAAGATCGAGCGCATCCCGCTCACGGGCCAGGTTGCTGCCATCTCTATGGGCGTTGTCGACGGCAATACCATGCTCGACCTCGATTATTCCGAGGACAGCCACGCCGAGGTCGACATGAACCTCGTCGCTACCGACACCGGCGAGATGATTGAACTCCAGGGCACCGGCGAGCAGGCCCCCTTCGATCGCAAGCGTCTCAACGCCTTGCTCGATCTGGGCGACAAGGGCATCGCCGAGCTCATCGAGCTTCAACGCCAAGCTCTCGCCTAACCTGCTAAAAGGGGACAGGTTTATTTTGGCAGGTTTTATCTGCGGAAACGCCAAAGCATAAGGCTGCCGTTGATTGAGAGGGGAGAGAGGCCGAAGCTCTCGTCGTTCTCAACTCGGCATTGCTATAGAGACAAAG
>CABSNM010000062.1 GCA_902479065.1 uncultured Collinsella sp. | reverse complement strand
GGTACATCACATTGGGATCGGACGCCACGGCAAAGGCATGGGCGCGGCCGTGCTCCTGGGTCCGCAACTCCTCGCGCACGCCTACCGGCATTGGCTTTGACACCGGCGTGGCATAGACCTCCTGCAGGTCGCGCGTTAGGACTTTGAGGTCGAGCGGCAAGGTGTCGAAGATGCCGGCGATGTCGTGATACGACGGAATGACACCGCAATCGAGACAGATTTCCATCGCCACCACGCACAGGACGCAATAGACGAGCGAAAAGTTGAGCCTCCATGCCCAGGGCACGCGCAACGCATACGAGACGGCAAAGAATGCGCCACCCAGCAGTACGAGCGCCGCCGTGCCCGAGAAACGCTGGATGCGAAAGGACGAGGACCGACCAACCAGGATAAAAAAGGCCACGAAGTCAAAGGCCGTCCACACGAGGACGGCGAAATAACCCCAGCCGTACGTGTAATCGTTGCTCCAGGTGTCGCTTGTACGGTCAAAGTGGAAGACCTGCTGGTGAAAATCGTTGGTGAGCACAAATCCGATAAGCAGGATGGCCACAATCCACAGCGCAGCGCAGTAGCGGCGACCCAGACGGTGTTGCTCCAGGCCCGCAAGGCGCAGACCACACAACTGGTAGAGCAGCGGAATGAGCGTCATGGGCACGTAGTACAGGTACCACAGCACGGTGGCATAGAACGGCGTGAACGACTTGTACTTGAGAATGACTTCGATCATCCACAGGGCGCAGATGGTGGCGATGGCAACAAGGCGGCGGCGCAACACATAGTCCAAACAGCGCAGATAGACCGATACGCCCCAGATCGAAAATACAATTGCGGCGACAAGCAGCGGGAGAGAGCTCGAGTGGACGAGCGCATCCACGACCTCTTCGGACACCTCGCTATAGGCGGGCACGACGTTAGAAAGTTTGGGATCGAAGGCGAACAGCGCCGGCAAGACCGCCAAAAGCATGAGGAACAGTGCGGTGATGGCGCCGGCGATAGCAAAGACGCGATGACGATACACCTGATGTGTTATGCCAACAAGGAATCGCGGCATGGCGAAGAGCCTGCCACCCCTGGGATCCGCAACCGGCGCGGTCCGGGCGGCCGCGTGGCCGATATGTCGCTCGCGGGTACCCATAGTCCCTTTAGTGTACCGACAGATGGGTCGAAAAAGCGGGCCGCATGTCCCAAAATCCGCAGACGGCAAGGCGCCCGGAGAGCACATACTCGCCGGGCGCCTTGATTAGGAGACTATGAGGATGAGCCCGCGAAATTCACAGCGGTCAGGCCCGTCCCCTAAGGGCCTGAGGTGCTCAAGATTGGGAGCGACAAGCCCGACGAAGCGTACTTAGGTACGCGAGGAGGGTTGGAGCCCCAAGGTTGAGCGCCTCAGTGCCCTTAGGACAGGTCCTCACCGTTCGTTTCGATGACATGCTTGTACCAGTCGAAGCTCTTCTTTTTGGAACGCTTGAGGGTACCGTTGCCCGCATCGTCGCGGTCCACGTAGATGAAGCCGTAGCGCTTGGACATCTCGCCCGTGCCGGCAGACACCAGGTCGATCGGGCCCCAGGTGGTGTAACCCAGCAGGTCAACGCCGTCCTCGGTCACCGCGTCGCGCATGGTCTGGATGTGCTGACGCAGGTAGTCGATACGGTAGTCGTCGTTGATGGAGCCATCCTCCTCGACAACATCCTTGGCGCCCAGACCGTTCTCGACCACAAACAGCGGCTTCTGATAACGGTCGTACAGGTCGTTAAGGGTGATGCGGAAGCCCAGTGGATCGATGGCCCAGCCCCACTGGCTCTGCTGCAGGTAGGGATTCTTGGCGCCGGCGAAGGCGTTGCCCTGGGTGCGCTCGACATCGGGGTTATCGGCACCGGCAGAGCAGCGGGTGCTGTAGTAGCTAAAGCTGATGAAGTCGACGGTGTTGGCGGCCAGGATCTCGCGGTCCTCGTCGGTCATGCCCACATCGACTCCTAGACGCTCGAGCTTCTTGACGGCATAGGCCGGGTAGTAGCCGCGGCTCTGGACGTCGACGAAGAAGTAGTTGTCCTGGTTATCGAGCTGCGCCTGGCGTACATCGCCCGGACGGCAGCTGTAGGGGTAGTAGCTACCTGCGGCGAGCATGCAGCCGATCTTGATCTCGGGGTCGATCTCGTGAGCAATCTTGGTTGCCCAAGCGCTGGCGACGAGCTCGTTGTGGGCGGCCAGGTACTCAACGGCCTCCTTGTTCTCGCCCTCCTCAAAGACCAGGCCGGCACCCATAAACGGCAGGTGCAAGATCATATTGATCTCGTTAAAGGTGAGCCAGTACTTCACCAGGCCCTTGTAGCGGGTAAAGATCGTGGTCGCGAGATTCTTGTAGAAGTCGATGAGCTTGCGGTTGCGCCAGCCGCCGTACTCCTTGATGAGATGAATCGGGCAGTCGAAGTGCGTGATAGTCACGAGCGGCTCGATGCCGTGCGCCTGGCACTCGCGGAACACATCCTCGTAGAAGGCCAGGCCAGCCTCGTTGGGCTCGGTCTCGTCGCCGTTGGGGAAGATGCGGGTCCAAGCCAGGCTCATACG
>CABSNM010000061.1 GCA_902479065.1 uncultured Collinsella sp. | reverse complement strand
GGTCCAGGAAGCTCTTGATCTCGGAGCCAAACAGCAGCGAGCCATCGGATGCCTGGTAGTAATAGAACGGCTTGATACCAAAGATGTCACGAGCGCCAAAGAGTTTGTTCTTGTTCTGGTCGTGAATCACGAACGCGTACATGCCGCGCAGACGGTTGACCAGGTCCTCGCCCCACTCCTCGTAACCGTGTACCAGGACCTCGGTATCGGCGTTGCAGTGGAAGGCGTAGCCGGCTGCCTCCAGCTCGGCGCGAAGCTCCTGGAAGTTGTAGATCTCTCCGTTGAAGACAATCGTGACCTTGCCGTCATCGCTCGACATGGGCTGAGCTCCAGCTTCGGAAAGATCAAGAATCGAAAGACGGCGGAAGCCAAGGGCAACGTTGTCGACGATATGCTGGCCGCCCATATCGGGACCACGGTGGATGATGCGATTCATCATGGCCGTGAGAACCAGCTCACTCTGTTCATCTGTACCGGTAAAACCGACAAAACCGCACATGCAAGATCCTTTCTGCTGACGGCTCAGGTGTACTGTCGCAAGGATTGCGGCAGCTGATGTCAAATAATCTTTACTATCATGCCAATCTTTTGTTTCGTGATAGGGCATAAGCGCCGAGCGAACCGAAAAAACCACGGCCCGATCTTCAGACGAAGCGGCGGGCCGTGGTTGCGAACACTATGCTAAAGAATAGCACCCAGATTTCCTTGTTTTTACGCGGGGTGAACACTGTTGCCATCTATTAACCCACGACACAGTCCATGTAATTTTTTAGAAGGCTGCAGTGCGCGCAGGGTCAGGTGGCATATTAGGATGGTTGATAATACAGAATGTTTCATCGTTTCTGCCGCGGGACGTCTTTTGCCTTTTAAGGCTGAATTTAGCGAGAGAGGTCTTTGTATGTCGAGTCCGACACAAGAGAAGCTAACTCTGATGCGCTATATAGAGTTGCTCGAGGAAGATGACCTTGTTGTTTCCAAACCGAGCGCTTCGTGCGACCAGCGCATTGAGTTTGCGACTGACGACTCGCGCCAGGTGCGTCCGGGCACGTTGTTTGTCTGCAAGGGCCGCGCGTTTAAGCGTGAGTACCTGCTTTCGGCGATCGCCGATGGCGCCGTGGCCTACGTTTCCGAGATCGATTACGATGTTGATCTTCCCGCGGTGATTGTGAGTGATATTCGTCGCACGCTCGCCGTGGTGGCAGATGCCTTTTATGGGCACCCGTCGGGTAAGGTGAAGGTCTGCGCCTTTACAGGCACCAAGGGCAAGTCGACCTGTAGCTTTTATCTGCGCGGCATTCTTGCCAACGAGGCCAAGCTTACGGGCTGTCATCGACCCGCTCTTAATACGGGCATTGAATTTGACGACGGCATCGAGGCGGGCCCTTCCAAGCTGACGACTCCCGAATCCTTCCTGCTGCAGTCTCGCATCGCACATGCTGCGGAGGCGGGTGCCCCGTGGTTGGTTATGGAGGCATCGAGCCAGGGCCTCAAATACGAGCGCACGGGCAAGATCGCCTTTGAAGTCGGCGCCTTTACCAATATCGGCGAGGATCACATTTCGCCGATTGAGCATCCGACGCTCGAGGATTACTTTGCCAGCAAGCTCAAAATCTTCTCGCAGAGCCGTTTTGCCGTGGTCAATCTCGATATGGATAAGGTCGATCGCGTGCTCGAGGCGGCGTCTCGTTGCGAACGTACGGTGACGTTCTCCCTGACCGACGAGCGTGCCGACGTGCTTGCGCTGGCGATTCGTAATGGCGACTGCGGCGTGGTGGCAACGGTGCGCACGCCCCGCTTTACGCGCGACATTGTGATTCCCACGCCGGTTAAGTTCAATGTGTCCAACGCGCTTGCCGCTATTGCCTGCGCCGAGGCCCTGGGAATTTCCGAAGAGGGTATCGTCCACGGCTTTGAGGGCGTCTTCGTTCCCGGCCGTATGGAGCACTATCCGTCCGTATCGGGCAAAATCCTGGGCGTCGTCGATTTTGCACATAACGGCATGAGCCTCGAGACACTCCTGCGTGACTTGCGCGAGAACTATCCCGAGCGCGAGCTGGCGGTTGTATTTGGCGCTACGGGCGGTAAGGGTGTCGATCGACGCACCACGATGGGCATCGCCGCTGGCAAGTATGCCGACCGAATCGTGATTACCGAGGATGACCCTGGCCCCGAAGACGTCGAGGATATTTGTGCCGAGATCGCGCGCAACGTTCAAGCGCAGGGAAATGATAACTGGCAAATCGTGACTGATCGCGTTGCCGCTATCGAGACTGCCGTGCGCGAAACCGTCCGTCCTGCCGTGGTCATCGTGACCGGTAAGGGCGAGGAAGAGCGTATGCTGCGCAAGAACGGACCCGAGCCTTGTGAGCGCGACGGTTCGATTCTCAAGCGCACCCTTGCGGCGTATGACGCCTAGACCAAGCCCCTTCTACGTAATGGAGTGACCATGTCCCACAACACCCTGCCGACCGTTGCCGAGCTTTCGGGCGAGATGCGCGAGCGTCTGGCCAAGGTCAAGTACGTCTTTACCGATCTGGACGCCACGATGCTCGCTCCCGGCTCGTGCGTATTGCGCGACAACGACGGAAATCCCTCGACCAAGCTCGTCGAGGCGGTCGTCGCGCTCGCTCGTGCCGGCATCCAGGTGGTTCCCACCTCGGGTCGCAACCGCACTATGATCCACGAGGACGCGCGCGTGCTCGGCCTCAACTCCTACATCGGCGAGATGGGCGGCCTGGTCATGTATGACCTCAAGGCCAACGATTGGGAGTACCTGACCGGCGACATGCCCTACGATCCCGCCTGTGGTCTCACGCC
>CABSNM010000060.1 GCA_902479065.1 uncultured Collinsella sp. | reverse complement strand
TTTGTCTAAATCTGTAACAGGTAGAGACGATTTAGCCCGCTAGATGTTACAGATCGAGACAAACAGGAAGCCCCCTAGTCGCAGGTGATGTCGAGGTTTTTGCCGATGAGGCCTACACAACCGCCTTCGCTCAGCAACTCATTTGACTGAATAGGAAAAAAAGGAAAAAATAGGAAAAAAAGGAAAGGAGGCTTATGACTGAAACCATCTTCTCCCCCTCATTTGGAAATCGCCCGTCCTATCTGGTGGGACGCGGGAGCGTGATTTCGACATTCATCTCCGGCCTTGAGCAGGAGCCGGGCAATCGAGACCGAGCCATGCTCATGCTCGGCCAGCGAGGCAGCGGCAAAACGGTTCTGTTGTGGGAACTTGCCGATCGCGCCCGCAAGCTCGGCTTTGTTGTCGCCACGCCCACCGTAGCCTCCGAGGACATGCTCGAGCGTATTGTTGAGAAGATCCAAGAAGCGGGCGAACCCTACGTCAACAAACGCCGCCTTCCCAAACTCACGAGCGGCAGTCTAAGTGTTTTTGGGTTCTCGGCAGGCCTCGAGTTCACACGAGACGTGCAGGAGACCAAGAGCTTTCAGTTCAAGCTCACACAGCTCGCGCGTAAACTGACGGAGCAGGGGCACGGCATCCTCATCCTCATCGACGAGCTCCAAGCAAATTCACCCGAGATTAGACAGCTCGTCACCGCCTATCAAGAGCTGGTCGGCGAACGGCTCAATGTCGCGCTCGTCATGGCGGGCCTCCCGGGAGCAGTCTCCGCGACACTCAACGACCGCGTACTGACATTTCTCAACCGCGCGCGCAAAGTCACGCTCGAACCGCTTTCAGTCGGAGATGTCGATGCATATTATCAGCGGGCTTTCGAAGAACTCGACCTTGATATTCCAGGCGATCTTCGCCTCTGTGCCGCTCGTGCAACCCAAGGTTCGCCCTATATGCTGCAGCTCATCGGCTACAACATCGCCAATCGCTGCCAGGCAGGAGAATACGTAACGCCAGAGCAAGTCGACGGAGCTATCGAAGCGTCAAAGGCCGATTTCGAAAACGATGTTTGTGAAACGACGCTCGCCGCGCTATCGGACCAAGACGTCGCGTTTCTCGACGCAATGACTGATGACAAAGACGGCGTGTCGCGCATCTCCAATGTGGCCGAGCGCATGTCAGTCACACCCGACTATGCGCAAAAGTATCGCCGACGCCTCATCGACGCCGGCGTTATCGAACAGGCACGCCGCGGTTACGTGCGTTTCGCTGTTCCATATATGGCTGACTATCTGCGCAGCCAGCTCTAGACAGCCACCACAATGGGGACAGGCACCTTTGTGGTGGCTGGGGGCGGTATGTCTCGATCTGTAACAGGCAGAGACGATTTAGCCCGCTAGATGTTACAGATCGTGACGGAAGATTCTAGTCGCAGGTGATGTCGAGGTTTTTGCCGATGAGACCTACGTAGCCGCCTTCGGCTGCCTTGGGGCTGTCAGCATGGCAGAGAACCCACTTGTCGGCCTTCCAATAGCAGTAGCTGTCACCGGCGACAGGCATGTCGGTTGCGGCCTCGGGGCGCGGCCCGTTGGTGCCGGCGGGCAGCGCCACCATCACCTGGAAGCCACCGTCGTCGACCATGCACGGCGTGTAGTGCAGCGTGGTGTTGAAAACCTCGACAACCTTGCCCGCCGGCACGCGGAACGCCTTGACGCACGCGGTGTCGAGTTTGCCGTCCTCAATCTCCCAGCGATGCGCCACGAGCAGGATAAAGTCGCGCGCGCCCAGGTTGAACTCACTCGCGCGGTGATACTCCAGACAGTTGAGTCGTGTATTGTGGCCGTTGCACCAACCCAGCTGGAAGGGACGGCCGCCAAACATGAGAAAGCCAAGCTTGTCGGCATCCATGACGCCCTCGAGCTCCGGCGCGCTTGCCACGTACTTGCTGCCCTCGGGGATGGGCGTGGCAGAGAGCGCCTCGAGCACGGGCGACGTGAGCTCGGACGGAACGTCATCCCAAACGTTGCCATAGGATTTGAACTCGGGATCGTTGACAGAATAGATATGCATGTTCGCTCCTGTTCGTTTATGTGACAGTATGAACATTCTAGAACAAACACGAGCGATTTTGAACGCTCGTCCCGACCACTCAACAAAAAGGCGCCCCCGCATAAGCGGAGGCGCCCAATGCGCGCGTTTTGGGCGATAAAGCCCTTACGCCTGCTGATAGTGCAGGTGCTTCTCGTCGATATCGGCCAGGTCACGGTCGAGGTAGCGGCGCGCGAGCCAGTTTGCCATGGGGAGGTTCTGGTCCAGGTAGTTGCCGCACTCCTCGGGAGCGGCACCGGGGACATCGCCCTCAAAGCCGGCGACAAACTCGAACAGCTCACGCACGAGCGGCAGAATCTCCTCGCTCGTCACCTCGCCAAACACGACGAGGTAAAAGCCCGTGCGGCAGCCCATGGGGCCAAAGTAGACAATACGGCTCGACCACTTGTCATGATTGCGAAGGAACGTCGCGCCCAGGTGCTCGATGGTGTGGCACTCGGCCGTGTTCATGACCGGCTCCTTGTTGGGCGTGGTCAGGCGCAGGTCAAAGGTGGTGACGGCGGCGCCGGTCGCCGGATCGCGGTCGATGCGGCTCACATACACGCCGGGCTCAAGCAGCAGATGGTCAACGGAAAAGCTCGCGATGCGCTCCATAGCAGATCCTCTCGGTAGTCAATTTGGGACGGGGCTCTTTTAGCTGGTTCGAATGGTCGCACCAATCATACCAGTCAAAAAAGCCCATTACAGTTTGAGTCGTCCGAAAGGGCGGCTCTTTTCCGTTGCACGGTTATA
>CABSNM010000059.1 GCA_902479065.1 uncultured Collinsella sp. | reverse complement strand
CTATTCCCACTCGATCGTCGCGGGCGGCTTGGACGTGATGTCGTAGCACACGCGGTTGGCGCCGGGAACCTCGGCAACGATGCGGCCGGAGATGCGGGCCAGCACGTCGTAGGGCAGCTTGGCCCAGTCGGCGGTCATGGCATCGCTGGACTCGACGGCACGCAGGATGATCGGGCGCTGGTAGGTGCGCTCGTCGCCCATAACGCCGACGGACTTAATGTCGGGCAGGACCGCAAAGTACTGCCAGCAGCTGTGCTCGGAGTTGCGCTCGCCGGTCTGCTCAAACAGGCGCTGGTTGTAGGCGTCGAGCTCCTCGCGCACGATAGCATCGGCATTCTTGAGGATCTCGAGCTTCTCCTTGTCGACCGCGCCGATGATGCGGATGGCAAGACCCGGACCCGGGAAAGGCTGACGGAACACGATGTGACCCGGCAGGCCAAGCGCCAGACCAAGCGCGCGGACCTCGTCCTTAAAGAAGTGGTCGAGCGGCTCAATAAGGTCGAAGTGCACGCCCTCGGGGAACGGGATCAGGTTGTGATGGCTCTTGATGGTTGCCGTCTTACCGCCCGTCTTGCGAGCGCCGGACTCGATGATGTCGGGGTAGATGGTGCCCTGAGCCAGGTACTTGACCGGCTTGCCATCGGTCTCGAGCTGCTGCGCCACGGCGAAGAACTCTTTCCAGAACTGCGTACCGATGATGCGGCGCTTCTCCTCGGGCTCGGTCACGCCGGCCAGAAGCTCGGCATAACGGTCCTCGGCGTGGACGTGGATAAAGTCGACGTCAAACTGCTTGGTGAAGACCTCCTCCACCTGCTCGGGCTCGCCCTTGCGCAGCAGACCGTGGTTGATGAACACGCAGGTCATCTGCTTGCCTACGGCGCGGGCGCCCAGCGCAGCCACGACGGAGGAGTCGACGCCGCCGGACAGGGCCAGAATCACACGGTCGTTGCCGACCTTCTCGCGGAACTCGGCCGTCATGGTCTCGACCAGGTTGTCCATGCTCCAGTTGGGCTCCAGGCCGCAAATCTCAAACAGGAAGTTGCTCAGCAGCTGCTGACCGTACTCGGAGTGCTTGACCTCGGGATGGAACTGCGTGGTGTAGATCTTGCGCTCAACGCACTCCATGGCGGCAACCGGGCACACGTCGGTGCTGGCGGTAACGGTAAAGCCCTCGGGCACCTCGGACACGGCGTCGCGGTGGCTCATCCACACGGTCTGCTCCATGGGCGTAGAGTTAAAGAGCTTGGCGCCAGCCGTGCGCGTGATGGTGGCGCGGCCATACTCGCCCACCTCAGAGTGGCCGACCTTGCCGCCGAGCGTCACGGCCGTGATCTGATGACCGTAGCAAAAGCCCAGGACGGGAAGGCCCAGGTCAAAGATGGCAGGATCGATGGACGGAGCGTCCTCGGCATACACAGAAGCCGGGCCGCCGGAAAGGATGAGCGCAGAGGCGTTCATCTCGCGAATCTCGTCGGCCGAGATGTCACAGGGGACAATCTCGGAATACACGTTGAGGTCGCGGACGCGACGGGCAATGAGCTGACCGTACTGCGCACCAAAGTCGAGTACGAGGACCTTTGCGGAAGCCTTTTGATCCATGGTTCCCCCTCTTGTTGGCGGGGAGCCGGTGCCCACCCGCGCGAATAAACGAGAATAACTTTCATAGTGTACACGTTATATGGGGTTTCTCGTCCCTCGCAGCCATCAGCGCACGGCAAACGCACGACCTGGGCCCCTATTTGACGGCAATTGAAGTGTTACCAGACGTGGCAGATGATGTAATACGTTTGAACATTGGACGCCCTGTGCCACAATACTGCCGAACGACTCCGCCTCTGGGGCGGCAAATACGATAGGAATACCAGCATGAAGCGCATCCTTCTCATCGCCACGGGCGGCACCATCGCATCGACCGAGGACGGCAACGGCCTCTCCCCCGCCCTGACCGGTGAGGAGCTCGCCCAGAGCGTCCCCGAGATCTCGGGCCTCTGCGAGCTCGACGTGGTGCAGCCCATGAACATCGACAGCACCAATATGCGCCCGAGCGACTGGATGCGCATCCGCGACGTCATTGTCGAGGGTTATGCCGACCACGACGGCTTCGTGATCATGCACGGCACCGACACCATGAGCTACACCGCGGCAGCGCTTTCCTACCTGATTCAGGACAGCCCCAAGCCCATCGTGCTCACCGGCTCGCAAAAGCCCATGGGCAATCCCTTTACCGACGCCAAGCTCAACCTGTACCAGAGCCTGCTCTATGCGCTCGATGAGCATTCGCACGACGTCTCGATCGTTTTTGGCGGCGTGGCCATTGCCGGCACGCGCGCCCGTAAGCAGCGCACCATGAGCTTTAACGCATTCATTAGCGTCAACTATCCGCCCATCGCCTATATCCGCAACGACCGCATCGTGCGCAACGGGCTTCACGGCACGCATCAGGACGAAAACCCGGTGCATTTCTACGACAGCATCGACCCGCGCGTATTTGTACTCAAGCTTACGCCCGGCGTAAACCCGGGCATCCTCGACGCCCTAGCCGATAGCTACGATGCTGTAATCCTTGAGACCTTTGGCATTGGCGGTATCCCCGAGTTTGGTGAGTCGGGCGAGTCGTTCCAGGAGGCGATTTTCCGCTGGGTTGATTCGGGTCGTACTGTCGTTATGACCACGCAGGTCCCCGAGGAGGGCCTTGACCTGGGTGTTTATGAGGTCGGCCGTGCCTATGCCGATCATCCGGGTATTTTGCGCGGCGACGACATGACCACCGAGACGCTCGTGGCCAAGACCATGTGGGCACTCGGCCAGTCACGTGATGCCGCCGAGATCCAGCGCCTGTTCTACAGCCAAGTCAACCACGACCGCATCCCGATGGCGTAATCCCTAAGGCAGTTCCACTTATCGCAGCCTCAAACGACAGGTGGTCCCCCTCGGGCC
>CABSNM010000058.1 GCA_902479065.1 uncultured Collinsella sp. | reverse complement strand
ATCTTGGACGATCCGTCGACGGGCACGCGCTCAAACGAGATATTGCCCTTACGGTAGGCGTCGTAGTGGTCGGTGGTCGTGACGGTGCGGTCGGATTCCTCGGTTACAGTCTCGTTGGTCGCATCGAAGTGCACTTCGCCGTCCACGTGGGCACCGTAGAGCCAAAACGGCACGTAGACACCTTGGACTTCGTCGATGTGGTTGCCGGTGACAAAGCTCTTGGGCAGTAGGATCTTGCCCTTGTAGTGGTCTTTGAGCGCGGCCATGACATCGTCGCGCCCGAGCTTAAACGGAATCACCAGGTCGGGTGAGAAGTCGCCCGAGAGCTGGCCAGGTGCCACGGCGGAGTTACCGCAGTACGGGCAGGTGGTGACGGCGACGGTGCCGTCCGAGATCAGTTCGGCGCCGCACGACGAGCAGATGTAGCCGGCGTTTTGAGCCAGCTCCTGCACGGCATCGTCGACAGAAGGTTTGGGAGCCGCGGCTGCGGCATCGGCTTTGGCATCGGCCTTGTCCTGGCGCTCGCGATAGAGGGCCTCGACTTCTTCGACTTCAAAGCGCGAGTCGCAGTAGTCGCAGACGAGCTTTTGCTCGGCACTGGCAAAGTGAAGGGGGCCGCCACACGCGGGGCACTGATAGTTGACACTCTCGAAGGCCATGATCGGTCCTTTCCGTGCCGGAGGCTAAGCGCCGATGGCGCCACCGCAGTATTCGCAGCGCCCACTGGCATCGGGAATGGTGGTTGCACCGCAGAAGGGGCAGGTGACCGCGGTCTTGGGGGCCTTGGCGGCCACGACGCTGTCGCGCGTCTCCTGGCGCAGCTGCACCAGCGCGTCGCGGACCTCGGTTGCCTGCCGCTTGGCCTCGCGGTATTCGATGGAACCGCGCTGATCGATGGTGGAGTCGTTCACGCGCAGGTTGATCTCGGTAAAGTACGGCGTGTTGACGTGGATGGTCAGATTGAAGTCGTAATCCAGGTCGTAGCGCGGTGGGTTGTAGCTCTCGCGCTCGCCGTCCTTGGTCTCGCGATAGATTTCGGTGCGATGCTCGTCGATATCCATATCGCAGCCGAGTACCTGTGAGAACTCGATGATGTCGGGATTGGCGTCGCGCCAGCGGCTCTGCGAAGTGATGATTAGCAGGCCCGCGTCCTCATCGAGCATGATGTTGGTGCGCCCGGCAGAGAGCGTGCGCGTGGGGTTGAACGAGGCCAGGCGCTCGGCGTTGGCCTCGCGGTAGGCGAGTTGCTCGCGGATATCGTCCGCGGTGCTGGAGCGATAGCCGTGGAAGTAGGGGGAGAGCTTGCCGGCGCACTCTTTGCACAGGTAGCCTTCGCTGATCTTGGTCTTTCCCAAAAGTCCCAGCTCGGTACCGCAAATCGCGCACTCTTTCTTCTCGAACATCTTGTCAAAGAAGCCCATGGTTGCCTCCCATCAACAGGTAGCGTGTGTCACTTTTGATGATGGGGGAGTGCGCGATCTTTCACGATACCCAGATGGCTCAACGAGTCTCCACAACTGGGACACATGGCCCATTTTCGACTAGTCGATGGGGCTCTCATTGGGGGGCGTACTCACTCATTGGGGACGCACTTAAATGAGTGGCAGTTGGGGACGCTCCATGCCGAATGTGGGCGCCGTCCTTGCTATGCCACGGTCACGGCAACCTGGGCGTAACGGCTGCAGGGGCGTTCGGCGCGCGTCTGCACGGTAAGGGTGAGCACGAAGCGGTCGCCGGTCTGCGCGTCGGCGGGCACGATGAAAGTGGTGCTCACCGTGCATTCCTGCCACAGCGAAAGATCCTGCGCGCCTGCATAGCTCGACGGGTTCATGGCGACATTCCAATGTGCATCGAAGCCCTTGTCGTCGGGGTCGACGATGGTCGCCGCAAGGGCGACGCGCTCGCCGGCTGTGGCGCTGCGGTCGGCCGTGACCTCGACAACATGTGCCGGATGCGAGCAAGCTGCCGGATCGTGGGCGCACCATTGCGCGCGGGCGGCAAAGTCTTCCTGATAGGCGCGCAGATAGGGATTGGGGTTGTCGCCTGCGGGCGTGCCGATGGCGGCAAAACCGGCGGGTGCGTCCGCATCGGGATGCCCATCAAGAAACATGCGGCCGAGCAGCGTGTCGAAGCCGCGGTCATCGATACCGCGCAGGCCAAACGGCAGCAGCGGAATATAGGTCATGCTGTCGCCTTCGGCCATAAAGTCGCCGTGCTCAAACTGCGTCGCGGGGATGCCTTCTAGACCCCAATCCAGACGGGCATGCTTGCCAAATTGAAACCGCTCGGGCTCGTTTTCGTAGACCTTGCCGTCGCCATAGAGCATATAGCGCGCCATAAGGGGGCCGTTGCCTTGGGTGAGATTCTGCTCGGGCCAAGGCGCCTTAAACAGCGGCAGCGTATCGGGCTGAGCCGTCTTGGCGTCGACATAGCCACCATACATATAGGGCACGCGCCAAAAGATGAGCTCGGGAAAGAGTTCACGCCCATGGTCGAGCCATGAGTTGTCCTGCCCCACGTCATCGGCAACGCCCATCACGCGTACCTTGCGATAGACCCGCTGCTGTACGGCGGGCCATTCGGGCGTGGCGCGATAACGCTCGGCAATACTCATGAGGGCGCGAACGATGGTGTTCATGCCACCCCAGCTGAGCAGCCATAAAGTACGCGGATCATCATCCAAAATTGCCTGCGCAATTACGCGGGACCCCTCAGTTTCCTCAGTCACATCACCCTCAAAGGTAACATTTCCCACAAAGGTGCGCTCGACCATCTGGGCAGGCGTGGGAAACGGCGGCTCACCGGCAGCGGCCGCATTTGCCTGCAGCTGCGGCCAAGCCTGGGCATATTCATTACTCCAGAGGCTTTCGATCCAATGTTCGGGAAACGGACGATACTCACAAAGCTCCCCGGCCAGCGGATCAGGCTCATGAGGCACAACAGCCCACTCGTAAGAGCGACGCCCTTTGGTCCGCCAATGCGAATTCACTTCACCGAGCGTATGAACCCCATCCCCAAGAAAGTGATACTGCGAAGCCGTATACACCACAGCCTGAACATCAAGCATATTGAGATACAGAGCCAAATGAACGAGCGAGTTCATATCATCGACTTCCATATCAGTGGTAACAATCACCCGAGTCAAATTCTGGGACATAGGAACAGCTCCAATCAAAATCAATTCAGCCAGTTACGCGCAAGGCAAGACGGGACCCACGCCCCCATCGCCACCGACCCGGCGTGCTGCCGGAAGCGCCCGGCCAGCGTTTCGAACAACGTTAACTTAGGGGGCCCTGACCTTTAGTTTTGTAAACATTCCGCACTGATATTTTCTGTATTGAAGACGTCGATGATGCACCCGTATA
>CABSNM010000057.1 GCA_902479065.1 uncultured Collinsella sp. | reverse complement strand
TAGCGGGTGGTTTAAAGCTGGCCGCTGCGCGGCCAGCGGACTAAAGTCTTGAAATAAAAAAAACCGCCCCGTATGGAGCGGTTTTGCCCTTTATATATCGAGCGCCTCGGCCATCGCGGCCGTAGTGATTGCCGTGGTTCCACAGCAACTGCCCACCATTGCGGCACCGGCATGTCTCCATTCGATGCATGCGCGCGCGAAAGCTTCGGGGTTCTCGTGCCATACGGGGCCATCCTGAGTCTGGACCGGATCGCCTACGTTGGGACGCACCGTGACGGGAGTAGTCGCCGATGCAACCATCCTGGGCACCGCCGCGTTCGCGGCCGCAAGCGAACAGCAATTAACACCAACCGAGTTTGCGCCGTGTTTTTCGGCGTACAAAACGGCCGCCTCGATGTTGAGGCCATCGCCCAACAGGTCGCCTTTATCGTCAACGACAAAACTCACCAGAACAGGCATGCCGTCGGCGGCATCTCGGGCGCCGGCAAGCATGGGCTGCAAATTACGGATAGACGTCACCGTCTCGATCAGCAGACCGTCAACGCCGGCATTGAGCAAGGCGTGCGCCTGTTCGCGCGCAATGCCTCGGATTTCACGATACTCGGCAGAGTCCTCGGCAAACCACTCAATACCGATCGGGCCCATCGAGCCCAGCAGCAGTTGCGGGTGCGCCTGGCGAGCATCGTCGACGGCCCCGCGATTGACCTCCGCCACGGACGGCGCAATCTGGTCGTGCTTGAGGGCATAGCTTGATGCCTGAAAGGTGTTGGTAATGAGCACCTGCGCGCCGGCAGCGACATACAAGCGATGGATACGAGAAACGGTCTGCGGCTCTGCCAGATTCCAAAACGCCGGTGGAATGTCGGCGGCATCGTACTCACTCAACAGAACACTGCCCATGGGGCCCTGCGCCAACAAGGTCTCGCTCGACAAGCGGCGCGCAAGTTCCTCGGCACCAAAGCGGTTGTAATAACTCGTATCCATATATATCCCGCTATTCCTCGACGCTGATTCCCTGCTTTTCGAGATAGGCGAGCCAGCGGTTCATCGTGTCCTCGGAAAGCGCATGCTCCATCATGCAGGCCTCGGAATCGGCTCGCTCAAATTCGACACCGAGCTCCTGAACCAAAAACGTGCGGATGAGGCGATGACGGTACCAGATAGCCGTACCAACCTCGCGGCCGCGATCGGTCAGGACTACCTTGCCGTAGTGCGATTGCTCGACAAGTTCGGATGCCTTGAGCGCCGAAACCGCTTTATTGACCGATGCCTTGGAGACGCCAAGGCGCTGCGCGATGTCGACCGATCGAACGCCGTTGGTTTCCCCCTCTTCGCTTTCAATGCGAACCATGCACTCCAAGTAGTCTTCGTTCGCCACCGTCAGATGTAGTTCGCGCGAGCTATTTGTCGTATCCATGATCTTCCGTCCCTTCTGCATTCAATGGCTGATTCTACCCCATCCAAGCGTCGCGGTATGCCGTGGCATACCGTGCTAGAGTTCTTGTTGCACACGACGACCAAGATTGGAGCGGTCTTTATGGAAAACACCACCACGAACCCCGATGTCCTCGAGCGCTTTTTGCGCTACGTCCAGATCAACACGCAGTCCGAGGATGCAAACTGCGACCAGGTACCCTCGAGCGCCGTTCAGTTTGACCTTGCCAACGTGCTGGCTGAAGAGCTGCGCGAGCTTGGTGCGGAAGATGCCCACGTGACCGAGCACGCCTATGTCTGCGCGCATATCCCCGCAAGTGCGGGCGCTGAGGATAAGCCCGCCCTGGGCCTGATCGCCCATCTCGACACCACCGAAGTTGCACCGGGCGCCGGCGTGAAGCCGCACATCGTACACCACGAAGGCGGCGACCTGGTCTGCGGCACGGTTGACGGTAAGCCCGTTGCCATGAGCACCGCCAAGCTTCCCGCCCTGAATGACCTCGCGGGTGAGGACCTGGTCTGCAGCGATGGCACCACGCTGCTGGGCGCGGACGACAAGGCAGGCGTCGCCGAGATCATGTCGCTTGTCGCGCGTATCGCTCAGGACCCTTCTCTGCCCCATCCTGCACTCGGCATTTGCTTCTGCCCTGACGAGGAAATCGGCCACGGAGCCGAGCTGTTGGATATCGATACCTTTGGCTGCAAGTACGCCTACACGGTCGACGGCGGCCCCATCGGCGAGCTGGAGTGGGAGTGCTTTAACGCCGCCGAGGCGACCGTCCGCTTTGAGGGCCAGTCCATCCACCCGGGCGACGCTAAGGGCCGTATGGTCAACGCAGGCAATCTGTTCTGCGACTTCAACGCGTTGCTCCCCTACGTGCAGCGCCCGGAGTATACGGAAGGCTACGAGGGCTTTTATCACCTTGAGGGTGTATCTGCGACCGTCGATCACGCCACAGCGCGCTATATCATCCGCGACCATGACGCCGCCAAGTTCCAGCAGAAACTCGACCTTATTGATGCCGCCGCCTCGATGCTCAACCAGCGTCTGGGTGAGGAGCGCGTGACAGTCGAGATTAAGCAGCAGTATCGAAATATGGCCGAGATCGTTCGTGACTATCCCGAGCTTATTGATGTTGCCAAGGAAGCCTACCTTGCCTGCGGCGTTGAGCCCCAAGTGCTGCCGATTCGCGGCGGCACCGACGGCGCCCAGCTGTCGTTCCGCGGTCTGCCCTGCCCCAACCTTTCCACCGGCGGCTATTGCTACCACGGCGTCAACGAGTTCGTCCCGGTTAGTTCGCTCGTCAAGATGACCGACGTGCTCCAGGAGCTCGTCGCCCGCTTTGCATAAGCCTGGCTGCACAAGTCCAAAAGACGAATTGCCCCGTCCTCAACCAAGAACGGGGCGATTTTTTTACTGCAACGAGAATAGGTTGACGCACGCCAGCCTCTTAACGCAAGGAGTGTCCCAAACTGCCGGCACAAAAGGAACGTCCCCAAGTGCCAAGTGTTCCGGCAACGCCGATGTTTTGGCGCGGACAGACACTATGACCCAATCCGAGGGCACTAAAAAGACAGGAGCCCCCGCTCGTGACCGCGGGTCGGGGCTGCGACAATGATGTTGAAGTGCCATAGGCGCAGCCGCGCCGCAACGAGGTTGGGAGGCTCCCATGCCAAAGTATTCTACCGCGTTCGGGATGGACGTCCACCTGAGGTCGACCACCGTCTGCGCCCTCGACGCGGACACCGGCGAGGCCGTGACGAGGAGGTTCCCCGGCAACCCCTGGGGCGAGATCGCCGGGTGGATGGATGGGTTCCCCGGGCCGTCGCTCGCGGCCTACGAGAGCGGCTACCTCGGCTTCGCCCCGCAAAGGGAGCTCGCCGGGCTCGGCGTCGAGTGCGTCGTCGCCGCGGTCTCGAAGATCCCCAGGTCGGCCGCCGACTCGGCCTCCAAGAACGACAGGAACGACGCCGCCAGGATGGCCAAGGCGATACTCGCCCACGACATCTCCCCCGTATGGGTCCCCTCCCCCGAGGTCGAAGGCATCAGGGACCTCGCCGGCGCCCACGACGGGGCGACCGCGCGCCTGGCGACCGCCAAGCAGCGGCTGCTCGCCTTCCTCGCAAAGCGGGGGTTCGTCTACGGCGGCACCACGCCCGCCGGCAACCCGAGGAAGTACTGGACCTACGACTTCCTGAGGTGGCTCGACAAGGCCAGGCCGGAG
>CABSNM010000056.1 GCA_902479065.1 uncultured Collinsella sp. | reverse complement strand
ACAAATCCAAGTTAGACCATTTCAAATGGTTCGATGTCTGCCCGGATGCGACACTCAATGTGTCCATCCTCGCAGTATCCGGTTCTCAAGGTGCACGCCCCGCGGCTGATCCGGTTGCACCGGGCCGCGCGGCAAGGAGATATATTGCCAGACCGGAGGGGCCCCGTGGGACGTCAATTCCACTCTTCACAAGTCCTACACAATATATTGCTTCCTATATAAGTCATAGAAAGGCTGGTGCAGAAATACTGCACGTATCAGATGATGACCCTTTGGTTCAGGAATATATAGAGATCGGTCACCTGTAAGTGTTTATCTACCCGCGCTTTTAGCAATGTAAACCGCGCTTCAGATAAAAAGAGGGAGCGCCGCGCACAACGCGACACTCCCCTAGCGATTCAAGAGAATCTATTAGGCCTCGAGAGCCTTCTTGGCGATGGTAGCCAGCTCGTTGAAGGACTCGATGTCCTCGTAAGCCATCTGAGCCAGGACCTTGCGGTCGAGCTCGATGCCGGCAACCTTCAGGCCGTGCATGAACTGAGAGTAAGAGATGTCGTTCAGGCGAGCAGCAGCGTTGATACGGGTGATCCAGAGAGAACGAATCTCGCGCTTCTTGTTGCGGCGATCACGATACTGATACTGCAGGGAGTTCTGGACCTGCTCTTTTGCATGCTTGTAAGTACGCGAAGCGGCACCGTAGTAACCCTTCGCACGGTGCATAACGGTACGGCGCTTCTTCTTGGCGGCAACAGCGCGCTTAATACGTGCCATGTTCTATCAACTCCTAGACGGTAAAACGAAAAACGGGAACTCGAACTTAGGCGAGACGCGACTTGATGACCTTGCGGTCGGCAGCGGCGATCTCGGTCTCCTGACGGAAGCCACGCTTACGCTTGGTGGACTTCTTGCTCAGGATGTGGCTCTTGAAAGCCTTGGCGCGCATAAGCTTGCCGGTACCAGTCTTGCGGAAACGCTTCTTGGTGCCGCTGTGGGACTTCATCTTAGGCATGAAATACTCCTTAATCGGTTACAGAACACTAGTTACTTGGTATCGCTTGCCGCTTTATCCTCATCGAAGGCGCCCTTAATCGGGGCGAGCAGCATAAGCATGTTACGGCCTTCCATCTTAGGCTTGGACTCGACCGTAGCGTAAGGCTTGAGATCCTCGGCGAGACGCTCGAGAACGTTAAGGCCCTGCTCCGGGTGAGCCATCTCACGGCCGCGGAACATGATGGTGATCTTAACGCGTGCGCCCTTCTTGAGGAAACGCAGAACGTGGCCCTTCTTGGTCTCGTAGTCGCCAACGTCGATCTTGGGTCGGAACTTCATTTCCTTGACCTCGACCTTGGACTGGTTCTTACGAGCAGCCTTGGCCTTCATGGCCTGCTGGTACTTGAACTTACCGTAGTCCATGACCTTGCAGACCGGCGGCTCCGCGTTGGGAGCGATCTCGACCAGGTCGAGACCCTGATCGTCGGCGACGCGCTGGGCATCGCGGATGGCGAACAGGCCGAGCTGAGAGCCATCGACGCCAATCAAACGGCACGAAGATGCAGTGATCTCGTCGTTGATGCGGGTGTCATCAGACTTAGCTATTTTCCCTACCTCCATTCATAAAAAAATAACCCGGCGCTTCTCAGCAACTAGGTCGTACACATAGGCTTCCTCGATTTGAGGAAGGGAATCTAAGTTGTATGACCAGTCAGCTGCTCATTGGCGCCAAAAGGTGGGAACCCTCGGGTTCCTCTTTAGGGCATTGCGGGAACAACGCCTTGCGAATAATAACACGTACAGCGCGTTATCACATTACGTACACGAAAAAGGGGCCTTGACCCCCTTGAACGCTCGCTTGCATGTATGGTGCCCGAGGCGAGACTCGAAGGGCCTTCGCTTCGCGAAGCCCCGGGCTTCGGACGCGCGGCGCCCTCGCCACGCTCCGCTACAAACAGGCCGCAGGCCTGTTTGCATAACGCTTCGCGCGCTCACGCGAGTTCGGCACGAAAAAGGGGGCCGCAACCCCCTTGAACGCTCACTTGCATGTATGGTGCCCGAGGCGAGACTCGAACTCGCACGTTGTTGCCAACGGTGGATTTTGAGTCCACTGCGTCTGCCAATTCCGCCACTCGGGCACGTAATGCGTGAGTTAGTTTATCACAGCTTTCTGTTGATTAGTCCGAAAATGGAACTTCGAGCATTTCGATGAGTTCGACCGTGCGTAGCATCTCGCGCTGACGGCATCCGCGACCGTCGACCGAAGCCTCACCCATCTGGTTATCGTAAGGGTCCTCGCGCATGCCGTCGAAAGAGGGCTCAAACTCTGCCTGGAATCGATTGTTGGCCACCATACGCCATGGGTCGAGATTGCCAAAGTAGTGACGGCGGCGCCACTCCTCCCCCATCCTGCGAGCAGAAGATCCAAATGACACGTCGGCGTTGAGCCAACCGGTCTGCGGCGTATAGAACTCTGCCCAGTCGTGCGACCCCACCGAATCGGGCGCAACGTACAGGCCGCTCTGCCAACGGGCAGGCACGCCCGCGATACGGCACATGGTGATAAACGCGAGCGCCATAACGCCGCAATCGCCGCGGAGTGAATGCGCGCAGTCATCGGCAATAGATCCCAAAAGCAAGTACGGCGGCTGATAACGATAGTCGATATGCTGCGTCAAATAATCATAGATAGCACGGGCGCGATCGAGCGGATCCTCGAGTCCGTCAACAACACCGGCCGTCAGCTGCTGCAGATACGGCGTGAATGCAATGTGCGGACGGTCCTCGGAAATATCCTCGGGCAGAGGCGCGTCCATACGCGGATGAACCGGAAGTGTGCCACCGTAGACATCACAATAAGCAGCATCGATGTGATAACGATAAGTCACCGAGAATGAGCGCTCACTCGAAGAAGACCACGAGGCGGTACGCGCCGAAGCGTTCGCGGGAGCAACAGCACCCTCCGGCGTCATGTCGAGAATCTCGACCCGAGACTGCTGACGGCAGGCAGCCGCGACGGGAAGCCAAGCGCAAACGGTCTCCCCCTCCAGAGCGCCGGGGACAGACACGGACGCTTTAAGCGTAATGACGCGAGCCAATCCGTTTTGCGACTCCATCTCCTCGAGCATCTGGTTGCGCAGCGCAATTCCGTCCGTAGAATCGGGACGCATGCCGGGGACCTCTTTGGGATATACGCGAAGCGAATCGAGGAAGTTATCGAGAACGAACAGCTCACCATCGATAAAGCGCCAGTCAATACGCTTACGGTCAATCAGATCGTTAAACTGCCCCTCGGTAAACTCAGGCCACTCCTCGCGAATCATCGCAATAGCTCGATCGCGCGACACCGAAAAATGAAGCGGCGTCTCAAGCATGCGATACCGCTCGGCACGAACGCAGGCAGCAAGCGAGGGATCGGGATTTTGGGCAAGTAGGCGGTCGCAAGCCTCAATAGCCTGCGAAAGATACCCCGCGTCCTTTAAACGCAGGATCTCGGGTGGCAAGCCAATATCTAGAAAACGGAAGTCATCATTGCAAACATCAACAGAGCAACCAACCGGCCCCTCGTCAATAACCTTCCCATCCGAAGGCAGCACATTAATAACAGCCATACCAAAACTCCAAGTCACTAGAACGCTTGAAGCCCATTGTAGCGAGATAAAAAAGAAGGCTCTGTTAGACCAGAATTGACATATAGGTGATGCCACCGTGGTATAATGAAACCAGCAACCACGGCATTGGAGCAGGTATGAACGCCGAGGATCTGGTCATCACCCTCAAGAAGAATATGGCGAAGCTCAGCAAGTCCGAGCGCCGCCGTGCAATCGAGTCGGTACGCGATATCATCCGTGCCGCCATGTTCGACGATGCAGCAGGAAGCGGCTACGCGATGG
>CABSNM010000055.1 GCA_902479065.1 uncultured Collinsella sp. | reverse complement strand
GCGCCGATAAGGTCGCGGGTTCCCTCCGCCTTCTGTGCCTGCATGGGCAAACACCTTTCTTTTGTATCGCGTCATAGGTAACGGTCATTATACGGCACAAAGCATCAACGCGGCGGCGCGTCTGACCGAACGAGGGTATGGGGACTCGTTCGGCCAGACGCGCCGCCGCGGACGAAGCGGACAAGCGGCGATGCGCTTTGGCCTACCTACTCCCCCGCCACGCTCGCGCGCAGCTTGGCGGCGATGGGCTCGGATGCCAGCAGGAACACGAGCATGACCACGGAGCACGCCAGGCACACGATCCAGGTGCTCGCAAAGGAGCCCGTGGCATCGAACAGCACGCCCGAGACAATGGCGCCCACGGTGCCGCCGACCATCTCGAGCGAGGTAATGGTGCCCGTGACCTTACCGAGGTCGGCCATGCCAAACTGCTCGGACGCGGCGATGGTAGGCGTGATGGTGCCCATGCACGTTCCGATACCAAAGCTCACGGCAGCCACGATGGGACCAAGATCGGTCGCGGGGAAGCACAGGGCGACGCAGGCGATAATGCACGCAATGGAGCCAAGGATATTGCCAAAGCGCAGACCAAAGCGGTCATAGATCGCACCGAGCGAAATCTTGGCGATAACGACGGTGACCATGTAGGCCGAAAGCACGGTACCTGCCCACATGGGATCGTGGCCGCCCGTGACGATCTTGGCGCCGTTGACGGTAACACTCGTCATGTTGGTGACCTGGTTGGGCAAGATGGCGCCGTTAACGAGACCCATAAAGAGGAAGGCGACGACGAGCAGCCAAAACGCCGGGCTCTTCTTGATACGAGACCAGCCGACGCTAACCTCGGGCGCCGTGTGCTCGTCCTTATCGCCAGCCGTCGAGACGGACGGATCGCCCGGGTTCTCGCCGAGCGGCTTAAGGCCGATCTCGGAAGGCTTGGTGCGGAAGGAGTAAGCCGTGATGGGCAGTGCCGCCACCATGCAGACGGCAGCGAGTACCAGGAACGCAGAGCGCCAGCCCACACTCACGATAAGAGAGCTCACGATCGGCGAGAGAATGGCTCCGCCAAAGCCCGAGCCCGAAAGTGCGATGGAAATGGCAAGGCCGCGTTTAGCGGTAAACCAGTTGGCGGTCACAAGGCTAATGAGCAGACGGGTCGAGGCCACAGCGAAGCAGCCCGAAACGGCAAAGAGCACGTAGACCTGCCACAGCTCACCGACAAAGCTCATGCCGGCAAGCACCGCCGAGGTAGCGATAACGGTAAGCGAGCCCAATACGCGGCCACTCACCTTATCGGCAACATGACCGATAACGAGCGAACCCACGACACTCACCACGGTGGAGATGGCATTGGAGACGTTGTACTGCGCAAGGGAAATACCCAGGTCGCTGACGATCAGCGGCTGGAACAGGCTCATGCAATTGACAAAAATCGTGTAACACGTGGCCATGATCACGAAGCCGGAGGCCACCACGAGCCAGCCGGGGAAGAACTTACGCTGCTGGGGCATACTGCTCCTTTTAGACAAACGAATAGCCTGCGCCGGGCGCCGGTAGTGCCCAAGATTGCCTTGAAAGACAAGGGCATAGGCCTTACGGCCATGCCCGCAGGCTTGAAAGGCAATCTTGGGTGCTACCGGTGGTCGGCGATATAGCCCAAAGCGACGGCGGTATAGGCCGCGGCACCGAGCGGCAGCTCGGCATCGTTAAAACGTGCCTTGGGATGGTGCTGGGCAAAGTGTTCGTCCGTGTCGGTTACGGCCGCGCCCACGGTAAAGTACGCACTTGGGATCTTGCTCGAGATAAGCGCGAAGTCCTCACTCGCCATGGCATGGAAAAGCGGCAAGAAAGCCGTCTTGGGCAGCACTGCGCCCACGTAGCCAAGCGACGCCTGAGTCATATCGCTGTCGAGTACAAGCGGCGGAACATCCGAAAGCGTCTCGATGGTCGCCGGCGTACGATAGGTCGTAGCAACGCCGTTAACGACCTCCGCGATGCGGGTCTTTAGGTGAGCCATGAGCTCAACATCAAAGCCGCGCAGCGTTCCCTCGAGCACGCAGGTGTCGGGGATGACGTTGGCCGCCAAGCCGCCGGCGAACTTACCAACGGTAAGTGCGACTTCCTTGGCCGCCGGCACCTCGCGGGAGATAAGCTCCTGGAGCGCCAGGTGCACGTGGACGCCGGCCGTGATGGGGTCGATGCAGATCTCGGGGCTGGAACCGTGGCCGCCCTTGCCCTGGAGCGTGATGCGGAAACCGTACACACCCGAGAGCGCCGGGCTGCCGTAGAGCACCAGGCCAAGCGGCGACTGGCTGTTGACATGCATGGCAAAGGCCGCCTGAGGGCGCGGGTTCTCGAGCAAGCCGTCGGCGATGGCAGCGCGTGCTCCCTCAAAGGTCTCCTCGCCCGGCTGGAACAGCAACTTGACGGTAGCGTTGGCCTCCACAAGCTCGGCCTCGCGGGCCTTGAGCAGGCGCGCCGCACCAAGCAGGGCCGTCGCGTGCATATCGTGACCGCAAGCATGCATGCAGCCATTGGTGGATGCAAAGGGCTCGCCGGATTCCTCGACAACGGGAAGGGCATCCATATCGCCTCGGAGCATGACGACCGTTCCGGCCTGCTCGTCCTTGCACGTGCCATTGCCCTGAGCGGCCGCACCGGCACCGATCAGGCCAACGACGCAGGAACCGTCGACTAGCGTGGTATGGGGGATGTCCATCTCGTCCAGACGTGCCTGGATATAGGCAGACGTCTGCGGAAGATTGTTACCCAGCTCGGGCATCTGGTGTAGATCGTGTCGCCATGCAGCGAGCTCGTCTGCAAAAGCCTGAGCTTCTGCGACAAGACCGTCACCGATAGCGGCCTGCGCCGCCGCGGTGGCCTGGGGCGCTGGTTGCGGTTGAAAATCGGACAGAGCTGATGCCATAGAAGCCCTCCAGTAACGTTTTTGCAGCACGCACTTTGATAGCGTAAAGTGCAAGGTACAACTGTAAGGGCATGACATAAAAATGCCGCCCTGGGAGGGCGGCGCAACAAGTTGTTTACAATTGCGGGTGTGATTTTCGGCGCAAGAAATCGAAATGCGTCTCGCTCAAGATAATCGAAAGAAAGATGAGCGCGAAGCCGGCGAGCAGGCGCGAGGTGAGCGCCTCCCCCATCAGCAGCACCGAGAACAGCACGCCCGAAGGCGACTCCATCGAAAGGAGCAGTGAGCCCGTCGAGGCCGAGACATGCGCCAAGCCGACGTTTTGGATGAGCAGAGCCGCGCATGTGCAACCAACCGAGAGAAACGCCATCGCGCTGATAAAGCTCGGCGTCCACACGGACAGAGGCGCTTGGGCCTCGAATAGCAGCGACGTTGCCAGGCTCAGCACGCCGTTGCCCACAAACATCCAAAACGTGATGACGTTGATGTCCATTTTGCGACCGTACTTGGCAGTCACCGCCATCTGGATGGCGAAAAAGACCGCACCCGCCAGCGTAATGACATCACCGATGTTGAATTCAACGCTATCGAGCGCCACCAAGCCAATGCCCGCCAAGCACAGCAGCGCCGCGCCCAGGTTATAGCGGGTGAGTTTTTCGCCGCTCAGAAAATAGCTCGCGAACGGCACAACGATGCAATACGTGCCCGTCAAAAAAGCATTCTTGCCCGCCGTGGTGTGCGCCAGACCGACTGTCTGCAGGGCGTAGGCGGCCCACATAAGTGCGCCCATGCCAAGTCCGACGATAAGGTTGCGGGCGTTGAGGTGCGCGATGATGCGCTTGTGGAAGATGAAAAACATGACCAACGCCGCAGGCAGAAAGCGCACGTAGAGCAGTTCGAACACCGGAATGGTGTCGAGCGCGTCCTTCATGGTCGTAAAGGAGTAGCCCCAGACGACTGCCACCGAAAGCAGCAGGACTTTCCAGAAC
>CABSNM010000054.1 GCA_902479065.1 uncultured Collinsella sp. | reverse complement strand
GGCTCGACAAAGTCGGGGTGCTCGTCATAGAGCTTGAGCAGCTTGTCCTGGAAGGCGGAAAGCTTAAAGAAGTAGGACTCCTCCTGCACGCGCTCAAGCGGACGGTGGCAGTCGGGGCACAGGTGCTGGCCGACGCTGCCGTACTCCTCGTCGCCCTTCTGGACCTGCGTATCAGTGAAGTAGGTCTCGTCAGGCACGCAATACCAACCGTCGTAGCTGCCCTTATACAGGTAGCCGGACTCCTTCATGCGCTCCCACAGGTACTGCACGGCATGATGCTGGCGCGGCTCGGTGGTGCGGATGAAGTCGTCGTTGGAGATCTCGAGCTTGCTCCAAAGCTCCTTGAAGTGCGGAGCCTGGCTGTCGGTCCACTCCTGCGGCGTCATGTTGTGCTTGGCTGCGGCCTCGGCGACCTTCTCGCCGTGCTCGTCCATGCCGGTCAGGAACTTGACGTTATAGCCGGCGGAGCGGCGATAGCGAGCCTGAACATCGGCGATGATGGTGGAATAAGCCGTGCCCAGGTGCGGATCGGCGTTGACGTAGTAGATGGGCGTCGTGATAAAGAACGAAGGCTTGCTTTGATCCATGGGGTTTGTCCTCCAGAAAAACGTTGCATACAGAGGATGATTCTAGCGCAAGGGCTGGATATCCTCCATCTATTGCGTATCGAGCACCATGGCATAGACATCGCGCTTGCGGCGCGAATACTTCTGAGACAGGCGCTTGGCCACCGCAGAGGCGGGCTCCCCCTCCTCGAGCGCGGCGCGGATATCCGCGCGCAGGGCCTCATCGGGATCTACTGCCGCGGCGCCAACCGGCGCGATACCGGCCTCTTCGTCCTCGCTCGGCGGCGCGATGACCAGCGCAATCTCGCCCTTTACCTCGCCGCGGGCACGTAGCTCCTCGGCAAGCTGGGCGGCAGATCCGCGCAGGACCTCCTCGTGCAACTTGGTGAGTTCGCGGCAGACGGCAACCTCACGCTGGGGAAAAACCTCGGCCACGGCTTCGAGTGTCGCCACGATGCGATGTGGAGACTCGTAGAAGATGAGCGCGCCGGGCACCACGGCAAGGCGCTGCAAACGGCGCACGCGGTCACCGTGCTTTCGGCCCAAAAAGCCCTCGAAGAAAAAATGCTCGCAGGGAATGCCGGACGAAACAAGCGCCGTGACGCAAGCAGAGGGCCCGGGAATAACTTCGACGGGCACATCGGCCTCACGCGCCGCCTCAACTAGCGCCTGGCCGGGATCGGACACGCTCGGCATGCCGGCGTCCGAGGCAAAGGCGAGGGTCTCCCCCGCCAGCAGACGGTCGACTAGGCCGGCGGCGCGGCTGGCGATCACATTCTCGTCGCAACGGACAAGCGGCTTGGAAATGCCCAGGTGCATCAGCAGCTTTGACGTCACACGCGTGTCTTCGCAGCAGATGGCATCGGCGGCGGCAAACGCCTCGCCAACGCGCGGGGACAGGTCGCCCAGGTTGCCGATGGGCGTGCCGACCACATAGAGTTTGCCCGTATGGGCGCTGTTTTGCGTCATATCAACCTATTCAATCATGCCGCGCTCGAGCGTACCGAGCGCCGCGCGGGCGTCCCATGCTGCAATGCGCTTCTCGGTCTTCCACGTTTGGAAGAACCAACCGGCAGCCGGCGCAAACGAAGCCAGCTGATTGGCGATAAACACGCGCTCGTAGGCATTGCGGCCCTCGGGCGTAACCGACGAGTTGGCAAAGATCGCCGCGCCCGACCATTCGCCCACCAGCACGGGGAACCCAGTCGAAATCGCCTCTTTAAGCTCGCGCTTGTTACGCGAAATCGCCGTCGTCAGCCCGCGGGGGCTCGTGATGTCGAGCGCATACTCGTCACGGTAATGGTACAGGTGAAGGTCCATGTAGACGTTCTTGTACTTGGCGCCGCGCATAAAATGCTTCCACTCGTTGGGATGCCCCGACGACGAGAAGACGACGATCTTATCCTCGGGCATATACGAACGGACGAGCTCGTAGGCGTCGCGATAGAAGTTGCGCAGGTAGTGCGCCGGAATGCCATCCGTCATGGTGAAGAGGCTCTTGCGGACACTCATCTGCGGCGTGTCCAGCAGCTCAATGCCCAGCAGGCTCTCGGCCTCGCCGTAGCGATCGGCCAGGCGCTCGAGCACGTCGAGCGCGACATGACGGCCGTTGGTGGACGAATGCCACTCGGCGACAGCCTCCGGCGTGGCGGGCGAATCGTTGGAATCGCCCTGGCCACCGGGCACAGTTGCCAGATCAAGCAGCACGCGGATGTCGTACTTGGCAGCCCACTCAATTGCACGGTCGATGTAGTCGACAACCGAGATGTAGGACGCATCGGACTCCTGCGAGCCAAAGGCATACCAGGGCACCGGCAGACGCACGGCATTGAGACCGATCTGCGCCATGCGACGGAAATCGTCCTCGCTCACAAACGTCTCGTAATGACGGCGCATGCGCTCGTTATAGGCGGCGGTGCCCATGGCCTCCTGCAGCTCGGCCGCGTTGGATGCACCGGTCGCCGCGTACAGCGACGGGGTCACCCAAGGCTCGGGAATAAACCAGCCAGAGAGATTAACGCCGAGTATCCTCTCCATCACTGCCCCCTTCGGATCGTGCAGGCCGAGCCTGCATCGTATTGCATAGGAAAAGTATCGTTTTGAGTATACCCGCGCGTGCGGACAGACGACCGAACGGTCTGTAATGTGGCGCAAAAGCGGGAGGAATGTCTGAGCGGGCGGGCCCGAGATGGCGCGATGAGGCGTGTACGCGCGCCGGAGGCAGGCACCGGAAAGCACGTCCCGTTTTTCGCAAAAGACTGGGATGCATTTTCCGTTCGAGGCCTCAACCGGAAAATGCATCCCGTTCTGAGCGCGGGATCTGGGACGCAGTTTCCGCCAAAGACCGCAAAAGGAAAGCACATCCCATTCTGACGCCGGATTCCGGGTCGCGCTTTCCCAAGCGGCCTCAAAGCGGAAAACGCATCCCACTCTGAAGCCAAATTCCGGGACGCAATTTCCGCAGAGTCCTCGATAAAAGAAAAGGACCCCTTTGCAGAGGTCCTAGTCAATTCAAGGTGGCGGGGAAGGGAATCGCGTCCGCGCGCTGCGCGGACGGACCGCTGCGGCGCTTACGCGCCTTGCGAGCTGCGCTGGCAAACGCTTACGCGTTTACTCAGCTCCGCGCCCTCACGGGGTTCGATTCCAGGCTTATAGGACAAAATGTGTGTCCCGATAGAACATCCGTTTCTATCCATTAATCAAGCCAGAACGGGTACGGGTCCCTGTGGTGGAGGTCCTCCCACACGGCCCTGTCGCCCCACTCCGGCCCTCCGTCCTCGCGCGACGGCGAGGCGGAGTAGACGCTGAACAGGAAGTCGATGTCCGCGTCGGTCGGCATCGCGGCGAGCTTCCCGCGCGCCGTCCTCGCGTCCCCCGAGTGCGCGTGGCACCACCAGAACACCGCCTTCACGCGCTTGACCGACGTCAGCCCCCGGTGGTTGCGCAGGACGGCCCTCAGCTGCGAGTTCACCCCTCCCTCGATCATGTTGTTGGTCGACGGCAGCGGGCCGGCCTTGGCTAGGGCGGGGTCGAGGTAGGTGAACAGCGTCCCCGCCGACACCAGCGACGACAGCGACGAGCGCGCCCGCCTCAGCCTCTCGTGGGTGTAGACCCTCCTGCCGTCCACCACGGTCCTGTCCTCCAGGAAGTCGGCCCAGAACCCGCACCAGTCGAGGTAGCGCTCGACCCAGAGCTCGGCCCGGTGCAGCGTCTCGATGCCCATGAGGTCGCGCGCGATGAGGTAGAGCTCGCGCCCCGCCTGGAGCTTCGGCCGCGTCGTCGTGTAGCGCTTGACCTGCGAGAAGGCGTGGAAGGTGCACCTCTGGACCCTGGTGCGCGGCCAGGTCTCGCGCACGGCCTTGGCGAACCCGCTC
>CABSNM010000053.1 GCA_902479065.1 uncultured Collinsella sp. | reverse complement strand
ATCCACGCCGTCCTGACGCACGAGGTCAAGCCCGGCGACGCCGTCATCATTCGCTACGAGGGCCCCAAGGGTTCCGGCATGCCCGAGATGTTCTACACCACCGAGGCTATCGCCAGCGACCCCGAGCTGGGCGCGAGCATTGCCCTGATCACTGACGGCCGCTTCTCCGGCGCCTCCAAGGGCCCGGCTATCGGTCACGTTTCGCCCGAGGCTGCCGTGGGCGGCCCGATTGCCTTGATCGAGGAGGGCGACCTTATCCAGATCAACATCCCCGAGCGCTCGCTGTCTATTGTGGGCATCGCCGGCAAGGAGATGGAGCCGGCCGAGATCGATGCCGTCCTGGCCGAGCGCCGAGCCGCTTGGAAGCCCAAGGCTAATCGCTATACCTCCGGCACGCTCAAGTTCTTTACCGAGCATGCAGTTTCCGCCATTCAGGGTGGCTACATGGAGTAGCGCCCATGCGCATCAAATATCTCCTCTCATAGATGTGCGGCACAAAGAGCCCCGAGCCACGTCACCGGGGCGCGTTGTTCAGCGCCGCCGGGGCGCTCCACTCAAACGACAAGAGACGTCTTACGCAAGCGCCCGCGTCCGTGGATAAAACCACGGGCGTGGGCGCTTCACTTTATTCCCAGCCGCTTTATTCCCAGCCCTTCCACACGTCAGGCTCGTAGCCAACGGTTGCCTGGCGGCCGTTGCGAACGATGGGCTCACGAAGAATCTGCTGGTTATCGAGCACCTTTTCGAACTTCTGGTCGGCAGCAAGATACTGTACGAGCGCAACCGTGTCGGCATCTTTCGCCTTTGGATCGATCACAGCGTCGATCCCGCCGACGGCGCGCGCCACGCTTTCGAGCTCGCCTTTGCTCATCCCCTTTTCCTTCAAGTCGATGAACTGGAACTTCACACGACGTTCCTTGAAATAGCGCTGCGCCTTCTTAGTATCGAAGCTTTTCTTCGTGCCGAATATCTGGATGTTCATACGTACCGCCTTCGCTCAATTCTCGTCCGTCCATGATGCGACAAGGGAGCCGAGCAAAAACAGAGCAGGCGGAGATGGAGGAGGACGGCGACCGACCGTCGGCAAGAGTCGGCCGGATCGGACTGGCGCCCAGCGCGCGCCGGCGACACGCTCGCAGCTGCACACATAGCCGATGTACAAGCTCGCCGCGGCGTTCCCTCGCCCCGCGGTGTGGCGATAGAGAAGCACGCCACCCGTCAACGATGGCGCCTCGGTGAAGAAAATCAACGTCTGGGCTACATCCCTTGAAAGGGGCGAAGACGGCTGCTAGAATACCTCCCCGCTATGAAGGATTTGACCAAAGCATACATCGCAATTCGGCGGCCCCTGGTATACGGGGCCTCTCCTGTTGTTCCCCAAGTGCGCTCTGAGCAGCCGCTTTCTTCCTGTCGTATCTGATGCACGCATAGCACGTGCATGTTATTTCGCCCGTGGGCCGGCGCGCCTTCGGCGAAGAATCGAATAGATACGAAGGAAGCTTATGTCTGATAATTGTACGGTCGCGCCCGCCAATGGGCGCATTACCGGTACCCAGATCCGCATCGTCGCGGTCGTCGTCCTGGGTGCCTTCTTGGCGCTACTGAACCAAACGGTGATGTCGCCTGCGCTGCCGGTCATCATGTCCGATTTCGCCATCGATGCCTCGACTGCCCAGTGGATCATGTCCATATACCCGCTGGTGAGCGGCATCATGGTCCCCGTTTCGGCGTTCCTTATCGACAAGTTCAGCACCCGCGCGCTATTCTTCGGGGCGACGCTGGTGTTCGCGCTGGGCACGCTGCTGTGCGCCGCAGCCCCTGATTTCCTGTTCCTCATCATCGGTCGCGTGTTGCAAGCGGCGGGCTCAGGCGTGCTCATGCCGCTTGTCTCGGTGGTTCCCATGCTGGTGTTCCCCGTCGAGAAACGAGGAACGGCTATGGGCATGGCGGGCATCGTCATGTCGGCGGGTCCCGCGGTCGGCCCCGTCGTAGGCGGCGCGGTGATCGACACGTACGGCTGGCGCACCATGATCGGCGCCATCGTCCCCCTCGCAATTCTCGTGCTGGTGCTGGGCGTGTTCATGCTGAAAAACGTGGGCGAGCTGAAGAACCCCAAGCTCGACCTGCCCTCGGTCGTCCTCTCCACCATCGCCTTCGGCGGACTTCTCTACGGGTTCTCGAGCGCCTCGTCGATGGGTTGGGGCAACCCCGTGGTGCTCGGCTCGATCGTCGCGGGTGTCGTGTGCTTGGTGCTGTTCGTCGTACGCCAGGGCAAAATCGAGGACCCGCTGCTTCAACTGGGCACGCTCAAGACGCGCGAGTTCCGCGTGGCCGCCATCATCGTCACGCTCATCAACGCCGCATGCCTGGTCACCAACACGCTGTTGCCGTTGCTGCTGCAAACCTCGCTTGGCGCTTCGGCCTTCGAAACCGGCATGGCCATGCTTCCCGCCGCGGCGGTGGGCATCATCATCAGCCCTATCTCCGGCGTGGTGTTCGACAAGTTCGGTCCGCGTGCCATCTCGATCGTCGGCCTGGCCCTCATGACCGGCGCCCTGTTCCTGCTCTCGCTTTCGACGGTAAACACGCCCATCTTGGTGGTTGCGCTGTTCTGCATGCTGCAGTCCGCCGGCCAGTCGCTCGCGAACATGCCGGTGAACACATGGGGTGTCAATGCCTTGAAAAATGACATGATCGCCCACGGCAACGCCATCGCGAACACCGGCCGCCAGGTCGCCGGCGGTTTGTGCACGGCGCTCATCATCACGGTCATGACAAGCGTCACCGCGTCGGCCGGCGTCGATGCGAGCATCCAAGTAGCCACCGCCGTGGGCGCGGGCGTCGCTTACAAGGTGTGCGCGGCAATCGGCCTCGTTTCCCTTATCTGCGCCATATTCAGCGTGCGCACCAAGAAAACCGCACCGAAAACGAAGGAGGCATAAGCGATGTCCGAGATTCTGTCCGAGCGCATCCCGCTCGAGCTCGAGGGGACGCCCGTTTCGAGCATCATGATTGAAGAGCCGTTCACCTGCACGCAGGATTGCACGATTTCCGACGTGGTGCGCATGCTCGCCGAAAACGAGGTGAGCGGCATGCCCGTAATCGATGAGCGCAACCAGGTGGTCGGGTTCATCTCCGACGGCGATGTCATGGGAGCCATCGCGCAGCATCGCGCTCACACCATCTTCACGGGCGGCGACGCGTCCATGCTGTACTTCGACGATCAGAGCCTTGAGCAGCGCATCGAAGACCTGAAGGATCGCTGCGTCATGGATTTCGCGACGCGCCAGGTAGTGTGTGCCCGTCCCGAGCAGAGCATCGCCCGCGTCGCCGCGCTGCTGGCGAAGAAGAAGTTCAAGAAGCTTCCTGTGGTTGATGACGAGGGCAAACTCGTGGGGGTCATCCGCCGCTCCGCCATCACCAAATACATCTTCGGCATCCTTTTCCAATAGGGGCAGGTCGCACTTGAGGCGAACATCTCGAGGCATCGAGCCAGCAACTGGACCAGACAACCTTGACACGCACGCGCTTTCCCTCGATGCTTCGGTAAGGGGAGCTGCGAAAATCGCAGCACGGGTGATCGGCGCCGCGCCCCCGAAGGCAAAAGCGAACACGGGAGCGATACGATGGGAAAAGTCCTGGACGAAGATTTGGTTTATGAGATTCTCTCCGTCGTGGCAGAGATTCCGGCGGGATGCGTCGCCTCGTACGGTCAGATAGCGCGCCTCATCGGCAGGGAGAAAAACTCTCGCCTGGTCGGAGCGGTGCTGAGCGAGGCGGATCGCTACGGCGATTATCCCTGCCACCGCGTCGTCAACCACGCGGGACGCCTCGCGCCAAACTTCCCCGACCAGCGAGCACTACTGACGGAGGAAGGAGTCGCCTTCCGAGACAACGGCTGCGTCGACATGAAAAAGCACCAGTGGAACGAGTAGCCAGGCAGCGTAGCGTCGAAAGGAGCGACGCCACGGGGAACGACCTGCGCCCCGCCGCCGGACAACCTATGGCAAAGTGACACGTCCCACAAAGAGCGGCGCACCAGTACGAGACACGACCGCGACGTAAAAAGACCCTATGATACTCGTAAGCATCTATCTGATTGCCCGCCTCGAGGTACCCAAAGAACGGGAGACGCCGAAACCCCTAGACAAAGAAAAAGGTCGGGAGCTTTTATGCTTCCGACCTGAAGTTTCATGGTCGCGGGGGGCGGATTTGAACCACCGACCTTCGGGTTATGAGGTCGCTACGACGTTGTTTCATTCAGACATTTCGACCCAAATTGAAGTCAATATAACTCCAGGTCATTTGATGTTTTCATAGATTTACGAAAGAAAAGTACGCGGAATAATTCGACCCAAATTCGACCCACAACGAGCTTGAAAGCGGTCAGGCGGAGCATTACCCTTGGGGTGTGACCCCACGCAGGGCCCACCACCAAGGGTCTGTCTCTTATACACATCTCCGAGCCCACGAGACCTCTCTACATCTCG
>CABSNM010000052.1 GCA_902479065.1 uncultured Collinsella sp. | reverse complement strand
AGATCTCGGAGATGGGCATTCGCTACAGCGCCATCCCCGGTCACACCACCGAGCTCGCCCGCGCGCTCAACGAGGTCCTCTCGGCCGACTGGCGCGACCTGCGTGGTGTCGAAATCGTGAGCTTTGGCGTCAACTCCATCGCCGCCTCGCAAGAAGACGAGCAGATGATCAAGGACCTGCAGAAGGCCGCGGTCATGCGCGATCCCACCATGGCAGCCGCCAACATCGCCAGCGCCCAGAGCGATGCGATGCGCGCGGCAGCCGCCAACCCCAACGGCGCGATGGCCGGCTTTATGGGCATGGGCATGGCGGGTGGCATGGGCGGCATGAACGCCAGCCAGCTGTTCGCCGCCGGCCAGGCACAGCAGCAGGCCGCCCCGCAGCCGGCTCCGGCACCCGTCCCCGCACCGGCTCCTGCCGCCGCCCCCGCGGCCGGCACGTGGACCTGCAGCTGCGGTGCCACCAACACCGGCAAGTTCTGCCCCGAGTGTGGCAGCCCCGCACCCGCCCCGGCGCCGGCCAAGTGGTTCTGCCCCAACTGCGGCAGCGAAAACGGCGGCAAGTTCTGCAGCAACTGCGGAACGCCCAGGCCCTAACCCCTCTATCTGGTAATTGGCGGGGAGGTCCGCCACCCCCGCATTTGCTTCTATGGGTTTCGTTCGATAAAGGAGGACACCATGAAGACAACGTTCAAAAAGTCCGTACTCGCATTTCTGACATGCGTCCTGGCGCTCGCCTTTGCCCTGACGGGCTGCAGCAGCGGCGGCAAAGACCCCAAGGCCAACTTCGTCGGCAGCTGGCAGTACTCGGGTGGAACCTTGGATGGCGAAGAGCTCACCGATGAGTACATGGATATGCTCGAAGAGTGGGGCGTCAACTGCATCCTGATCCTCGATGAGGACGGCACAGGCACCCTCGACCTGTTCCTTGAGGTTGTCGACCTTAAGTGGGAGGCCAAGGACGCCACCACCGCAACCGTCACCGCCGAAGATGAATCGCACGATCTGAAGCTCAAGGACGACAAGCTCGTCCTGGAGGTGGACGGCGACAAGTTTATCTTCACCAAGTCCGACAAGAACCTGTCCGGTACGGTGAAGAAGGATCGCGAGGCGACCGAGAGGGAAGATGAGATCGATGAGGCCGTCGAAGACGACGATGTCCAGAGCGTCGAAATCTCCCCCGCCGTCACCGTCGCCGATGACGATCTGTGCACCATCACCATCACCGAGAAGTTCAAGGACGACTGGGGCGACATCGGCTTTGTCGTCAACATCACCAACAAGAGCGACAAGGACCTGACCTTCTACGCTCCTTCCGACAAGACCAACGTCAACGGCACCATGAAGGAACCCTGGTTCTCGGCTCACCTGATGCCCGGCACCAACGCCACCGAGGAATTCACGTTCTCGAACGGCGAGCTTGACAGCCTTGACGACCTGGTCAATACGACCATCGGCATCGACGCCTACCTGACCGATTCCTACGAGGACGTCGCCTCTTACAGCGCAACCATCGCGTAACGGCAGACACCGATAGCCGCGGATTGGCGGACACATCCGCGCACATGTCAGGCGGGACCGCAGGAGATAATCCTTCGGCCCCGCCGCTTTATGCCGATGCGTAACGAGCGCTAGCGCTCCATATTGGGGACGATACTGCCTTCGGTCACCGCATGCACGGCAAGACGCATGATGTTGTCGTAGCCAGTCTTGCTCAGGATCTCCGAAATGCGGCGCTTGATGGTGCCCTCGCTCATAAACAGCTCGGCCGCGATCTCGCGGCGGCTCTTGCCCTCGCAGGCAAGGCGCAAAATCGACAGCTCGACATCGTCGAGTGCCGCCGTGCCCGAAAAAATGCTCTCGGGCGGCTTGGGAAACGTGCAGTAGCCCGCCAACGTGGAGCGCATCACGGCGAACAGCTCGTCGATACCGACGTTCTTGTACACAAAGCTATCGACGCCCGCCTCGCGGGCCTGATCGACAAAGGTGATCTCGGGCATGCCGGTCATGATAATGATGCGACACTCGGGCAGCCGCTCCTTGATGCGCGCCGCCGCCACGATGCCGTTTGAATCGTGTTCGGTGCACACGTCCATCAGTATCATGTCCGGGCGCTCCTTGAGCGCGACACCCAGGGCCTCGGAGGCATCGGCAATCGCGGCGACGACGGTCATATCGGGCTGGTCGCCAACGGAGCGTGCCAGGCTCTCGCGCAGGATGGCCTGGTCTTCGACTATAAGGACGCGGATCATGAGCTTCTCCTTTGGGACGTGTCGTTGGCGTTAAGCGGAATGGATACCGTAAGCGTAAAGAGCGGGGCGGCGTGGACCTCTAGACTGCCACCCAGATTTCGCGCGACATGCCTCATACCTGGGATACCCGTTCCCTCGCGATACGATACGGGGGCCGGGGACCCGTCGTTAGAAATCGTCATGTGCGCGACGGCTCCAGCATCCGCCCCCTCCTGCCACAGGCGCACATGGACCCGATGCGCCTGCGCATGCTTGGTGGCATTGGTCGAGGCCTCGCGGATAATCTGCAAAAATGCGGCGGCGACACGCGCGTCCTCAGGCAGCGCGCCCTCAACATCGATCTGCACACTCACCAGGCCAAAAGCATGGACGATATCGCCCAGCTGCTCTGCAGGCTCGCTGGCGCCGCCACTGCGCAAATCGGCGGCGATTGAGCGCAGCAACGGGTCAATCTGCTCGAGCGACTCATCGTCCAGACGTCCCTCCTCCAAATAGCGATGGAGGATGGACAGGCGCTGCCCGATCACGTCGTGCACGCGGGCACGCAAGCGCAGGTAGGCCGCATTGTCGGCAACTTTTTTGACTTCTTCGATCTGGGTCTGGAGTTCTTTGCCCGCAAGCTCAAGCAGGTGATTGGCTTGCGCCAGGCGGTCGTGGGCATGCGCATACTCCGTCACATCCAGTCCAATAATGCGCTCAAAGAGGCGGCCCGAAACCATAACCTCGTCGTGCACAAATAGGCGAATCTCGGCGGGAGAAATCTCGACCACCGCGCGAGCCTCACCAAAACGGTCCAAGTTAATCCGCACACGGTTCCTACTGCTTTCGGGCATTTGCATGCTAAGTTTGCGCAGGTCGTTCCAAGTGCCGCTCATGTCACCTAGATCGGTGGGCATATGAAGTTCCACCAGGTTTTTGCGCATGCAGCGGTTCATGAGCAGCGGACGGCCCCTCGGGTCCAGATACAGGATGCCCACGGGAATCACGTTGATGGTTTCGATCGTCGAGAACGCGGTGACATCCTCCTGGCGGTTACGGACGTCCATCAAGAGTGCCGCGATGGAACGGAACAGGAAGAACGCTCCCTCTGCGATAAGGACAACGGCCCACGCCGAGCCCATGGCAAAAACCATCGGCGGTGTAACGGCGACAACAAGCAGCAGCTCGACCAGCATGACGGGGCGACGATAGTGCACCATAAGTACCACGCCATAGGCAAAGATCGCGGCATTGAGCCACAACGCTCCTCCCATTGCCCTGGCGCAAACGTCAAGCGGCGCCACCAGATACGAGCCAGACGACGCGAATAAGATCAGCGCCGAAATCATCAGGTGAAGCACAAGACTCGCCTCGTAGGCGCAAATCACCTTACGGTTATAGGACGAGCGGCGCGATGCGATGAGCGGGACGTGGATCGTCTGCAGACACGCAACCAGGGCAAAGACAATATCGAGCGCAACGATTTGGGGGAGGATGAGCGAAATCTGCATCGTCACTCACCCGCCCTCGGCATCAAGACGATCATGCGCAGCTGGCCAGGCTCGCCCTCAAGGCGATATGCCACGTTGCGCCCTTGCAGAGCGCTTTCGAGCTCTTGCGCAGCGGGCGTCTGCGAAAGATCTGCATCATCGTTGGAAAAAAGCGTGGCGCGCAGCTCGACACTGCATCGGTCATGATCGCCCAAGTGATACATAAGCGCCGGATGGTCGGTGGTGTAGGCAAAAAACGCAAAGTCAAACACGCAGTCGTACAGAGCGCTTACCGTGCTGGCGTGCATCGGGCGCCGTATGGCGATAATCGAGGCGCAATCGATATCGATGGTGCGCAGGTCGCTTGCGAGCTCGTTGGCAATGAGCTGAATGCGGTCGCGATCAAAACCGCTCTCTCCATGCTGTGCCAACGTGAGCGACCCCTTGCGCTTGCAGTAGGCGACGAGCATCTTGGCGCGCTGCAGCATGCGGTAACGCTCGTGCGAAGACGCTTCGTCGGTCAACGGTGGCAACGAGCCCAGCAGGTCGTACATCTCTTCGAGCGCGCGGGCAAGCGCCTGGTCCACGTCTTGGACCAGCAAGGTCTCGGCCTCTTGATCTGCCAAATGCGCCTTAAGGTCGTAGTCGGCGGCGAGCAGCTCGTTTTGACGCTGCAGCTCCATTCGACGATGTGCCAGTTCACGGTTAAGCTCGTTGAGCTCCGACACGTCTTGGGCAAGCAGCGCCGATCCACCCAGCAGCGGAAAGGCACGGTACATCACATTGGGATCGGACGCCACGGCAAAGGCATGGGCGCGGCCGTGCTC
>CABSNM010000051.1 GCA_902479065.1 uncultured Collinsella sp. | reverse complement strand
AATGCGTGCCATAAGCGGGTTGCCGTTGGCGGTCTTTTCCTGCGTGTTGGCGATTGCGACCGTCACCTTGTGACCGTAGTACCAATTGGCGAGGGTTGCGGTATCGGTAAAGCGCTGGTCGGTGGTGGTGGAGTTCAAAACGACGGTGTAGATCTCGTCGCCATCGCGGTTGTAGGCACCCGTAAAGCAATAGCCCGCATCGTCGGTGGTGCCGGTCTTGCCACCGATGTTGCCATCTTGGCCCAGCAAATAGTTATGCGTGTCCATGGAATGCGAATGGTCGGTGCCGTCGGCGCCCGTGACCTCGATCCAGGAATCCTCGCTCGCTACGACCTCGCGGATCGTGTCGTTTTTCATGGCCTCCTGCATCATCAGCGCTACGTCGTGTGCGGTTGAGTGCATATCGCCAGCCCACTCATCAAAGTCCAGACCATGCGGGTTTTCAAAAAGCGTACCGGTGCAGCCGAGCTTCTTAGCGCGCTCGTTCATGGCCTTCACAAATGTGGCCTCGGCGTCTTTGGTCTTAGGGTCGATCTTCTTGCCCACATATTCGGCGAGCACGATGGCGGCGTCGTTGCCCGAGGGAATCATCAGGCCGCGCAGCGCCTGCTCCACGGTAAGCTTGTCGCCTTCGAGCAAGCCGGCGGTCGAATTGCCCACGGTGGCTGCGGCGTTGCTCACCGTGACCTTCTCGTCCATCTTGCAATTCTCGACGGTTAGGATTGCGGTCATGACCTTGGTGATTGAGGCAATCTTGACCTGCTCATCGGCGTCGCGGGCATAGTAGACGGTGCCGTCTTTGCCCATGACGAGGGCATTGGTCGCATCGATATCGGGCAGGTTTTCGGCCGTGATACCGCGCACATCGGCGGTTTTGCCGCAAACATTGTCGGTCGTGAGCACTTGGGCGCCGGCGACGGTGGGCACGCCAGCGGCAAGGGCGATAGCGCAGACAAAGCCGGCGGCAAGCTGGGCTGAGCGCTTTGCAAAAGGGGTGAGGGACTTCACGGATTTCGCTTTCGACGGGATGGTCTCTTCTGGAACTAGAGTATATCGTTTGCCGGCGTCGGCGATCATCGCGTGCGTGCGTGGCCCACATCCGCTCCCGAACGGGCACAAGGGTGCTTAAGGCCGACTTAATCACCCACGCTTGTTGTGTGTGGCGTGCGTCGCCTCGGGCATAATGGAGCGCGAGAGGAGCACGCATGAACGAGCGCATACTGGTAGTTGATGACGAGAAGGCCATTGCCGACCTAGTGGGCATCTACCTTACAAAAGAGGGCTTTGATGTCCAGATTGCCTATAGCGGGGCCGATGCTGCCAAGGCGATTTTGAAGCAGGAGTTCGATCTGGCGCTGCTGGATGTCATGCTGCCCGATATCGATGGATTTGAGCTGCTGCGTACGATCCGTTCCAGCCATACCTATCCCGTGATCATGCTGACGGCGCGCGATGCCCAGCAAGACAAGATCGAGGGCCTTTCGCTTGGTGCGGACGATTACGTGGTTAAGCCGTTCCGCCCGCTGGAGCTCATCGCGCGTGTGCACGCTCAGCTTCGCCGCTACACCAGCTACGGTAGCCGTGCGCAGGCGGCCGAGTCGCCGACCATTCAGCTCGACGGCTTGGAGATCAACCGCGATGCTCGTTCCGTAACGGTGGACGGTTCACCGGTACGCCTCACACCCACCGAGTATTCAATCTTGCTGTATCTGGTCGAGCATCGCGGCAGCGTGGTGGCCGTGGAGGACCTGTTCCGCGCGGTGTGGAACGAGGACTTTATGCCCGGCTCCAACAATACGGTGATGGTGCACATTCGCCATTTGCGCGAAAAGATCGGCGACGACGCACAAAAGCCGCGCTTTATCAAAAACGTCTGGGGCGTCGGCTACATCATCGAATAACGCTTTTCGCTTGTGAGGATCTTGATATGACAAAAGACGATAGGCAAGCGTTCGAGGTGCCCGATCGACTCTTTGAATACGTGAGGTCAGTCGTCGACAACCGCGCGCTTGCAACGGTGCTGCTCTTTTTGCTGAGCCTGCTGCTGATTGGCATCGATAACATCGCTGGAATCTTGGCGGTGCTGCTTGTCGGCTTTTTGCTGATCGATCGATTTGAGATCGTGCGCCGCTGCATGGTGATTGGCGGCGCCGCGTGGGCCATGACGTTGGCGATTGGCGCCATGGCGCTCGGCGGCATTGAAGGGCCGGTGCTGTTCGATGCCGGCTTTGTATTCAGCATGCTTGGCTTTGTGCTGGCGCTTGCCGTGTGCGTGCTGTTCTTGTGCGGCCGCGCCCTGTACTACCAGGGCTACGAACAGGGCGAGCAGCATGCCGATTGTGTGCTGGCCGCTCGTATTCAAGATCGCCTGATCGATCACCCCGACACCTGGGACAACATTGACGGCGACTTCTTGGAGGTCGAGGGCGCCCTTAACCGCGTGCGTGACCGTGAGCGCAAGGTGCAACAGGCCTTGCGTGACGAATCTCATCGCAAGGACGATCTGGTCACGTACTTGGCACATGACCTACGCACCCCGCTTGCCAGTGTGGTGGGCTATCTTTCGCTGCTGCAAGAGGCTCCTGAGCTGCCGGTTGAGCAACGTGCGCACTTTACGGGCGTGGCTCTCGACAAAGCGCACCGGCTCGATGCGCTCATCGAAGAGTTCTTCGATATCACGCGCTTTGACTTCCACGATATCGTGCTCACGCGCGGCTATGTTGATCTGGGGTTGCTGCTGGCTCAGGTGGCTGACGAGTTCTATCCCATCCTCAACGAGCAGCATAAGGAAGCCCAAGTTGATATTCGCGAGGACCTGACGGTGCTCGTGGATGGCGACAAGATGGCTCGCGTGTTCAACAACATCATGAAAAACGCCGTTGCCTATAGCTATGAGGGCTCGACCATCACGATCGAGGCCAGACGCCGGGACGGCGGTGGCGTGCGCGTGCGCTTTATCAATCAGGGCGATCCCATCCCTGAGGCAAAGCTCAAGGTGATCTTTGAGAAGTTCTATCGCCTGGATGCGGCGCGTGCGACCAATCGCGGCGGCGCTGGACTGGGGCTTGCCATCGCCAAGGAGATCGTATGCGCGCACGGCGGTGCCGTTGCATGTGAATCGACGCCCGAACACACGATATTCACCATCGAGCTGCCCGCCGCATAGCCAGTGTGCCCTTACAAACACTTGACAATGCGCTCACGTGCATATGAGCCGCGATTCCTACTATCGATACTGCTGAATTGATATCGATGTGGAGGTATGCGGAATGACGGCTGCTGCGGCTGTGGAGCCCACGGAGCTTGAAGAACTCATGAAAGCGCAGGCCGAGGCCGCGCACGAGCGCGAGGTTGGGGATGCGACTCGCCCCACGGCAGAGGATCTTGCCGCCTCGCCGACGCGCATCGATGTCGAGGGCCTCGACCTGTTCTATGGCGACCATCATGCGCTCAAGGACGTGAATATCAAGATCCGCGACAAGCAGATCACCTCGTTCATCGGGCCTTCGGGCTGCGGAAAGTCCACGTTGCTGCGCTGCTTTAACCGCATGAACGACGGCATCAAGGATTGCCGCATCGAGGGCAAGATTGCGCTCGATGGTCAAGATATCCTGGGCGACTACGACATCTGCCGCTTGCGCCAGCGCGTGGGCATGGTGTTCCAGCGCCCCAACCCGTTTCCCATGAGCATCTACGACAACGTCGCGTATGGTCCGCGCGGTATGGGTGTGCGCGATCGCGCTGCGCTGGATGAGCTGGTCGAGGACTCCCTTCGTCGCGCTGCGCTATGGGATGAGGTCAAGGACAAGCTCAAAGAGTCGGGTCTGGGTCTTTCGGGCGGCCAGCAGCAGCGTCTGTGCATCGCCCGCGCACTTGCCGTGCAGCCCGACATTCTGCTGATGGACGAGCCGACCTCGGCACTCGACCCTGTGTCGACGCTGGTGGTGGAGCAGCTGGCCTGCGAGCTCAAAGAGACCTGCACGCTCGTGGTCGTTACGCACAATATGCAGCAGGCGGCGCGTATCTCCGATTCGGTCGCGTTTTTCTTGCTGGGTGAGCTGGTGGAGCACGCGCCCACCGCGCAACTCTTCAAGAATCCGACCGATCCGCGCACGGCGGATTATTTGACGGGACGTTTTGGCTGATACCATCTAGTAAAGGTACCTTTAGGGTTAAGATGCGGTCATGCCGGCCGCAAAGGGGTTCAACATGATCTATTACGTCGAGGACGATGACAACATCAGGGATTTGACGGTCTATGCGCTGCGCAAGCAGGGGATTGAGGCCGAAGGCTTTTCGTGCGACGGTGAGTTTAAGGCTGCCGTGGCGCGACGGGTACCCGATGCCGTCCTGCTCGACATCATGCTGCCCGATACCGATGGCTTGGCGATTATGCGTCGACTGCGTGCCGATCGCCTGACGGCGACGGTGCCCATCATGATGCTTACCGCCAAGGATACCGAGCTCGACAAGGTGATGGCGCTCGATGGCGGTGCCGACGATTACCTGACTAAGCCGTTTTCGCTCATGGAGCTTGCGAGCCGCTGCCGCGCACTGCTGCGTCGCGGCGGCATGGTCAAGCAGGCGAGCGATGTGCTCAGCGTGGGCGACATCGTGCTCTCGCCCAGCCATCGCGAGGTGACCGTTGCCGGCGAGCCGCTTAAGCTCACCC
>CABSNM010000050.1 GCA_902479065.1 uncultured Collinsella sp. | reverse complement strand
TAAGGAGTCGTCGGCAGCGTCAGATGTGTATAAGAGACAGGGGCTCGTCGGCTGGCCGGCGGGACGGTTTGCCGGGGTTCTTCAGGGCGTCGGCGATGGCCGCGACGGCGAAGTCATCGAGAAAATCGGTGTTCCCGTTTCGTGAAACATGGTTTCCCAGTCCCAGCTTCTCGATGTAGTTCGCGACTGTGCGCTTTGAAACACACAGTTCAGACGCTATTTCACGCTTCGTTATGCCCTTCGTTATGCCCATTGGTCAACCTATCGTCAATCGGGAATGTTTCCCGGGAAACATCGGGAAGTTTCACGGCGGTTCCCGATGATTTTACCGTTTTCCGTTCCCGTTTTTCCCGTTTCTCGTTCTCCGCGTCGGCACGTTTCCAGTCATCGATCCCGGTATCCAGACCGATGGCCTTCTGCGCGAGCTCCAGCCTGGTCATGGCGGACTGCGGCGGGCTCAGGTGCCCGCGGTCGCTGGCGCTCGACGAGTACTGGTCGAGCGCTGCCCTGAGCTCGACCATCGCGGGGTTGTACAGCTCGTACAGATCATCCGGCTTCAGCTTTTCCGGCTCGATGGCGTCCTTCGGCACATCCTTCAGCCACTTGATGACGGTCGGACGCGAGATGCCGAGAGCGCGGGCGATCTCACTATGGTTGGCGTCAGGGTGCTCCGCGGCGTACTTGCGAACAAGGTCGGCCTTCGTTTTTCGCCCGTTTCCTTCACGCCAGTTGTCGTTGTTAATATCGCGAATAGCCCGTGCACCCTCAAGGTGCTTCGCCTGAGATCGCCCGTTTCTCTTGTTTTTCGGCAACTCGATGGCCGTGCGGCGCTCAATTCGGTCGCGGGTGAGCTTGTGGATGATGGGGTCGTAGTACGCCCCAATCGCGGAGAGTGCGTCATCCTCGGTGAAGTGGTTGTCCTCGCGCTCCGTCAGGCCCTCGAGTGTCGGCACGAGCGCGAGCGCGTCGGCCTCGAGCTCCTCGTACGGGATGCCGCATTTCTTGGCGTAGGCGGCCAGGACGTTGAGGCACCAGTAGCGGTGGTGGTCGGTGGCCTTCGTCTCGACCTCGCCGAGCCACCAGTCGTACAGGTCGCGCTTGCAGGTCCAGCGGCCGGGGGCCTTGCCCTCGACGATGCGAGCCTGGTACCACTCTGGCCAGAGCTTCTTGGCGCGCTCGATGGGGGTCCGCCCGGCGGTGCGCATGAGCTCTATGAATTCGGCGCGGTCCTTGCCGCCGCGGACGCCGGCGTATCCGAGCAGGTAATCCATGCTGCAGAGCCAGGGCTTCCTGTCCTCGCCGTTGTGCACGAACGCCACGGCCTCGTACTTGTCCTTGATTTTCGACCTCTCGGTCTTGCCGTTCAGCTTCGTCGGCGTACCGGGCATCCTGAAGGGCTGGTAGATACCCTGGTGTTGAACTTCCTCGAGCGTCGAGACGGTGTCGCGCCAGATGTAGTCCGTGAGCATCGCCTTGAACTCCTGCAAAAATGGCACGACACGCGGCACCAGCGGGATCGGCTGGTCAAGCACGTAGTAGAGGTGGAAACCCGTACCCGAGTTCACGAGGAAGGTCGGCTGGGGGAGGGACACCCACCTATCTGCCGCAAACGCCGGGTCACGGCCGTTGCGGAACTGCTTCAGCATGTTCTTCAGTTCCTGCACGCCGACGCCGTCGAGGTCGATCGCGAACGCGTGCAGGAACCGCGCGTTCGCGGCGACGCGGCTCTTGCCGAAATACGACACGGGCGCGCAGAAGACGGACTCGTTCTTCCTGTTCGAGTCGATGACGCGCTCCATCACGCCGTCGAGGTCATCGGTCAGCGTGAACCGCTCGACCACGGGGACGTCGTGTTTACGACCCGTCTTGGTCTTGACCGTCTTGGTCTTGTTGGTGATCTGAATGGCTATGCCGTTGGGATGGCCGCCGCCCATCTCGTGCCACGGGACCTCCTCACCGCGGGGCTGCAGGAAACCCTCAGGGAAGATGGTCCGCCAAAAGTCGTACGGGCTGACCCATTCCCAGGACGGATGGTCGGACAGAAGGATGTCATTCTTCTCGATGTAGGCATGGCGCTGGGCTGCCCACCAAGCATCATCACGCTCGGGTTTTTTCTTTCGATCTGCCACTGAACACCATCCCCCATACCAGCCGCCCCCGAGGGCCAAGGCTCCGCCTTTACAGGACGTATATTATCAATATATTTATTTTACACCCCTGCGGCAACCCGATCTGAGGCCGGTGAACGTCTCCCGCGGCGGCCAGTGGGGTAGAATCACAGCGGCGGATTCCCGCGCGCGGGCGATGCTTTCCCTTGGAGGTGTCGCTTATGTCGAAGGTCTTTGAAGCCCTCGCCGCCCTGGCGGCGGTGGGCACGTTTATCGTCACGTTTCTCGACTCGTACGAGATCAAGTTCAGGATTCGGAGGCGCGCGCGGACTGTGCGCGATGAAGGGCGGCGGGGACGTCGCAGCAAAAAATAAGGCCGGGGTTGCAGCCCCGGCCTTTGAACCTGAAATCCGCATCGCCCGCGTAACCGGTTAGCCACCTGCGCGGGGTCCGCTTCTTTCATTTCTGATTTTACCCGGTGGGGCGGCTCTTTTGCAGCCGCTCCACCGTTTTTTTACGCCTGCCACCAAGGGTGCCCGAAGGCACCGTGCGGCGGCGCTAGTGCTTGGGCCCGCGGCGCTTCTGCTCGGGCGTCGGCGGCTCGCGCCGACGCCGGGTTTCACCCTCGCCTGCAAGACGCGCCCGCTCGTCGGCGAGTTTCTTGCGCTCTGCGGCGAGCTCGGTCGCCTTGATCAGGTTGCTCGACATCATGATCGCCGTGCCGCCGCGCTGCAGGCGGTGCATCTCTTGATCGAGATCGGCGATTTGCTCGTCAAGCTGGGCGATCATCTCGACGCGGGTATCGACCTGATTCGCGGCGGCCATGGCCATGCGACGCTGAGCCTCGGCGGCTGCCGCCGCGGTGGCCATGGCCACGCGGCGGCGCTTTGCCAGGGCGCCCTTGTGCCTGCCCTGGACGCGGCCGCGCTTGGCCTTTTCGATACGACCGCGCTGGCGCTCGAGCTCCGCGACCTCCCGCTGCAGCTGCTCGAGGGCGGCACCCTCCTGCTGAAGCTCCGCGCGAAGGACCCGAAGGCGCTCGTTCCTTGCTTTGATTTCCTCGTTGAGCTTGACGCGATCGGCATGGCCGATCAGGCCAGCGCCGCCCTCATGGACGGTCGGCTGCTCATCCATATACCTATCTTTATTGGAACGGTGGTCGATTGACTGCGGAGCGCTGCCCGTCATTGCCGCCGCCTGGGCGAGATGCCTGTTTGCGATTCCCGCCCAGGCGGCGCGGATGGACGTCAGCTCGGCCTTCTCGGCATCAAACGCCTTGGTGCCGTCCATCTTGGCGGTGACGGCCACTGGCGTCTTGGTCTTGCGGTCGTCCTTGGTGAGGCCCTGGGCCTCTGCCTGAGACATGGTCCGACGCTCACCGTCCTTGAAGTTGTATACCTTCTCGATGCCCTCGGCCTTGGCGGCCTTCCAGTCCCTCGCCTCGACCATGACGTTGCTGCCGTCGGGGTAGCGGCACAGGTAGACCTTGGTGGACTTCTGGGCTTTCGGGCGCTCGAAACCGCCGGGGCCGATCGCGAGGGCGCTCACGAGGACGTGGGCATGCGGGTTGCCGTCACCTGAATCGTGGATTGCCCAGTCGCAGGCTCTGTCATTGAACAGGCTGCAGAAATCGAGGACGCAGGCCCGCTGGCCGTCCAGGTCGAGCTCGTGCGGCAGGGCGAACTCGTAGCGCTTCGCGACGAGTTCATTGCCCCCGGCGTATACGCGCTGGGCCTCGTTCCAGATGGTCTGGCGGTCGAGGGCGGGCATGCCACCGGGAAGGACGATGCCGGTATCGGCGATGCGCTCGGCACGGGCATAGCGCTTGAGCTCGCCTGTGGCCTCGTCCCGTAGCGTCTCGCCGCTCTGGTAGGCGGCCGACGCGACGGCCGACGAGCCGCGCGCGGGCGCGATGCCGCGGGCGTTGAGGTGGTAGATGGCCATGGCGTCTGCCTCCTTTCAGGCAAGCGAGCGAAGTGAGCGCGCAGCGTCGCGGCGGTCCGTGAGCGTGGTCGCGAACGGGCGCGGCGGCGCGCAGGGCAAGGGAGCGCGAGCGAGCGCGCAGGCACTTCGGCAACCGTGAGCCGCGTCAGGCGAACGGTCGGTGATGTGCCGGAGAGGCCCGTCGCCCAGGCGCGCACGCAATGTCTCACTCTCGCAGCGGCGTAGCCGCGAGAAAGTGAGACTAAGTGCGCCCTACCTATGGTAGGGATATACCCGGCTCGCGATATTTTAACGCGCGAACGGGTATATTTGCTTGCAGAGAACGACACCGACGAGCAGGAAGGGCGGTCGATATGACAGCTTCGATTGACGAGCAGATCGCGCGCAAGAGGGCGGCGGCGGACAAGCAGGCCGCGCGCGCGGCGGCGCTGAAGAAGGAGCTGCGAGACCTCGAGAAGAAGAAGGCCGCGGCCGAGCGCAAGGCCCGCACGCATCGCCTTGTCGAGATCGGCGCGATCCTCGAGCAGGCGACTGGCCTGACCTTTGATACCGAGGACAGCCGCCGAGCTCTGTCCACGGCACTGAACGAGCAGCTGTACTACTCCAACGGCGTGGCGTTTACCCGCGGCGGGGACATCGCCAGCGCCTGCGGCGAGCCGGACGGGGATCAGCGATGAACGTCACCATCACTTTTAAGAACAGGGTCGAGAGCTTCTACACCCGCGCCGACGGGTCGGCGGCGTTGAGCAAGGACGTGCTAGAGCTCACCGCCGACGGGTCGGCGACAGTGCTCTGGAGCCGCCTCGAGTTCGACAGGGGCGGCGGCGATGACGGGACCAAGCCCCGCGTCGAAAAAGGCTACAGCCGCGAGGTGCTGCGCCTGCCGCCCGCGGCGGCACTCGGCCCCGGCGGAAGCCTGGACGAGTTCTGGACTCGCGCCTCCCAGCACTGCGGCGTTGTCGAGGTCGAGATCGACGGCAAGCTCGTGTACCCGTTCTGATCCCGGCGGCACAGCAAAACCGAAGAACCCCGCGGGCCCTCAAAGGGTCCGCGGGGTTCTCGTCATTCTCCCCCTGGGCCGAGCAGCTTCATGGCCATACGACCGCGACGCCACCACGGAGTGGCCGCGATCGCCTGCTGGCGCTCGGCGAGCGATGCGAGCTTTCCGGCGAGCTCCGCGACCCTGGCGTTCGCCTCGGCGAGTTGCGCCTTGGCCTCGGCCTCGGCGCGGGCGGCGCGGTCGCGCTCGGCCGTAAGCGCCTCCATCAGCTCGGCGTTGCGGGACCGTTCGATTTCCAGTTGGGCGGCCAGGGAGTCAACCAGGGAGTCCGGGGCGGGTGCGGTGGGCTCGTCGGCTGGCCGGCGGGACGGTTTGCCGGGGTTCTTCAGGGC
>CABSNM010000049.1 GCA_902479065.1 uncultured Collinsella sp. | reverse complement strand
GACAGGAATAGCACGCCGGCCGCATTAGGATGACGCGAGAGCGCCACCAGCAGACGACGCGTCTGGGCATGGTCGGCGCCGGTCTGCGAGCAGCCAAAGGGATGCGGGAAGTAGTAAACACCCTCCAGCGAGCCATCGACCAGATCCTGGGCCTTCTCACACATGGCACGGGCGACTTCGTTGACACAGCCGACCGTGGGGATGATCCACAGCTCGTTGCGCGTCGCGGCACGACCGTCGGCGCGGCGGAACCCCATAAAGGTCTCGGGCTCAACCGACTCAACGACCGGATGCGTGGGGTTGTAGGTGTACTCGACCTCGCCCGAAAGGTTGGTCTTCACATTGTGCGTGTGGAGCCACTGACCGGGCTGGACATCGCCCGTCACGTGTCCGATAGGAAGGCCGTACTTAATGACGTCCTCGCCGGCGGCAATCGAGCGCACAGCCATCTTGTGGCCTTGCGGAATATCCTCCGCGGCCACGACCTCGCCCACCCCGGGAACCGCGACGGCGGTGCCCTTGGCAAGCGGCGACAGCGCGACGATCACGTTGTCGGCCGGATTGATCTGGATAGTGTTCATTGCAAATGGTCCTAACCCTACAGGTTGAGCAGAAGTCGAGACGCGGGCACGCCGTCCCGCGCCCGCGTCTGCGCCGGAAATTTACGCCTGAGCGTTGGCGAAGGCCTGCTTGGCACCCTCGGTGCGCACGACGGCGAGCGCACTGACGACAAACTCCTCAAGACCGGCGATCTGCGTAAGGTCCTCGCCCCACATCTGCTCGTTGGTGAGCACGTCGTGCACCAGCTGGGCATCGTCGGCACCGGCGTGGGCGGCGTAGAAATCGAGCACGAAGGCGTCGTCCTGAGCGGTGTACTCGGTGCCGTCGGAGCGACGCAGGTGCAGGCCGTCGCCCTCGCGGGACACGAGCTCCTGCGTGTAGAAGGAGATGAGCGTAGCGAGGCTCGTCGCCAGGCACTTGGGCAGGTTGCCGGTCTCGGCAACGTAGTCCTTGAGCGTGGGCAGGTCGCGAGCGCGCCACTTAGCCGTGGAGTTGAGGCAGATGGAGAGCAGCGCATGATCAATAAACGGGTTGTCGAAGCGGTTTTCGACGGCGGCGGCAAAGGCCTTGCAGTCCTCGACATCCAAGTCGGCGGCAAGCGTCGGAATGACCTCGTCGTAGAGCATGGTGTTCATGAAGCCGCGAATGGTCTCGTCATGCATGCAGTCGCGCACGATATCAAAGCCGGCAACCCAGGAACCCGGAACGAAGGCGGTATGGGCACCGTTGAGGATGCGGACCTTGCGCTTTTTGTACGGGGTGACGTCGGGAGTCACAAAGACACCCGGAAGACCAGCCTTCACAAAGGGAAGCTTCTCGGCAAGCGACTCGTCGCCCTGGATGCCCCACATCTGGAAGGGCTCGCGCACGGCCAGGAAGGGATCCTCGTAGCCCAGACGCTCGGCAACCGCCGCGGCCTCCTTGGGATCGCGAATGCGACCCGGAACGATGGTGTCGACAAGCGTGGTGCAGACGGTGCAGTCGTTAGCCATCCACTGCGCAAACTCGTCCTCCCAGCCCCAGTCGCTCACATACTGGTTCATGATGCGCAGCAACTCCTCGCCGTTGTGATCGATGAGCTCGCAGGCGAGGACGATGACGCCCGGCTTACCGGCAGCCCAGCGGGTGTGGAGCACCTGGGCAAGCTTGGCGGGGAAGCTCGCAGGTGGCATGTCGTCGGCCTTGCAGGACGGGTCATAGGCGATACCGGCCTCGGTGGTGTTGGAGACGATGATCTCCAGGTCGTCGGAGACAGCGACCTCCATCATGGCGCGGTAGTCGTCCTCACGATACGGGTTAAGGCAGCGGCTGCAGGCGCTGATCACGCGGGACTCGTCAACCGTGTTGCCGTTCTCCTTGCCGCGCACCAGCACGGTGTACAGGTCGTCCTGGGCATTGATACCGTCGGCAAAGCCAAAGGCACCGCTGATGGGCTGCACCATGACGACCTTGCCGTTCCAGCCGGTGGCCTCGTTGCCCATGTCAAAGAAACGATCGACGAAGGCGCGCAGGAAATTGCCCTCGCCAAACTGCAGAACCTTCTCGGGAGCATCCTTGGGCAGCAAATAGCCCTTGTAGCCGATCTTCTCGAGCGCATCGTAGCTGATGTTCTCCATCTGTGTCTCTCCTTAGATAGCTGTTAGCGTGCAAGCAAAACAGGGGCGCCGCGTGTGGCAACGGCGCTCCCGAGTTCGATGTGATTCGATGCAGGCTTATGCCTCGACGGTGTCCAAATCAAAGCCAAAGTAGCGGACCGCGTTGTTGTAGCTGATGTCGCGCACGATACTGCCCAGCAGCTCCATGTCGGCCGGGTACTTGCCCTGCTCGACCCACTCGCCGATCACGCTGCACAGCACGCGACGGAAGTACTCGTGGCGCGGATAGGACAGGAAAGAGCGGGAGTCGGTAAGCATGCCCACAAAGTTGCCCAGCACGCCCTCGTTAGCCAGAGCCGTGAGTTGCTCGCGCATGCCGACCTCGTTGTCGTTGAACCACCAGGCGGAGCCGTTCTGGATCTTACCGGCGGTCGGAGCCTCCTGGAAGCAGCCCATGACGGTATCGATCATGGTGTTATCGATGGGGTTCAGGCTGTACAGGATGGTCTTGGGCAGGCCGCAGGTCTCCTGGATGGAGTTGAGGAAATCGGCGAGCTGGTCGGACGGCGTGTAGTTGGAGATGCAGTCGTAGCCGGTGTCGGGACCGAGCTTGGCGAACATGGCGCGGTTGTTGTCGCGCTTGCAGCCAAAGTGCAGCTGCATGGCCCAGCCCAGACGGACATACTCACCGGCAACGAACTGCATAAAGGCAGTCTTGTACTTGAGGACTTCTTCCTCGGTAAGCGGCTCAGCAGCCAGGCCCTTGGCAAAGATAGCCTCGACCTCGTCAGCGGTAGCCGGTACGTACATAACGTAGTCGAGTGCATGGTCGGATGCGCGGCAGCCCAGCTCGTGAGCAACGTCGTAGCGCTTGGAGACGGCCGCCTTCATGCCCTCGAAGTCGCTGACCTCAACGCCGGCAACCTCGGAGAGGTGCCTGCAGTAGTCGGCAAACTCCTGGCCACGCTCGATGCGCAGGGCGGCGTCGGGGCGCATGGCGGGAACGACCTGAACGTCAAAGCTGTCGTCGGCTGCAATCTTCTTGTGCCACTCAAAGCTGTCGGCGGGGTCGTCAGTAGTGCAGATCATGCGAACGTTGGACTGCTTGATCAGGTTGCGGCAGGTGAAGCTGGTCTCGGCGAGCTTGGCGTTGGCAAGGTCCCAAACCTCCTGGGCAGTCTTGCCGTTGAGGACGCCCTCGTAGCCAAAGTAGCGCTTAAGCTCCAGGTGGCTCCACTCAAAGACGGGGTTGCCGACGCAGCGACCCAGGGTCTCGGCCCACTTTTGAAACTTCTCGCGAGCAGGGGCGTCGCCAGTGATAAAACGCTCGTCGACGCCGTTGGCACGCATCAGGCGCCACTTGTAATGGTCGCCGCCCAGCCAAACCTCGGTGATGTTCTCGAAACGCTTGTCCTCCCAAATCTCCTTGGGAGAAATGTGGCAGTGATAGTCGACGATGGGCATGCCCTCGGCAAAGTTGTGGAACAGCTCCTCGCCGGTCTTGGTGCTCAGCAGGAAATCCTGATCGTCCATAAAGTTTTTCATCAAACAGCCCCTTTGCTGGCAAGGCGGGCGCACGGCGCGCTCGTTATCCTTTAGGTGAACGTTCACTATACTAATCCATTGCACCTCAAAAGGTGAACGTTCACCTAACCACCACGGGGTGAACGGTAGATTTTGCCCGTTCAACGGTTGCTGGAGATGTGACTTGCATGTATTGCGGACTGTTTGGCGTCCCCGAACACCGAACTTGAGCGCTTTTGCTCAGGTGGGTCATGTCCCGACGTACATTTTTGGGAGTATTCAGCTTTGGAGCGCGCCGTGCGCCATCCTCAGCGTCCTATTTGGAACGCAGATAGTGCCCGATCGGCATAAAAAGTGCCCCCGATGGCAAATTACGCCATCGGGGGCACTTAAAACAGTCGTTCTGCACCTCATTCAGGGCATGCCAATGCTGAATACTCCCAAAAATGCACGTCGCAAGAGGGGGTACCTGCTCAATCGGCTAAATACCCGCAAGTTCGCAGTAGCGGTCGACATTGCTGGCAAATACCATCTCGACGGCACCCTTCTGGACGGGCACCGTCGGGGTCCTTCCCCACAGCAGATAATCGCCCAGCGTCTTAGCGCCGCGATACGCCAGGCTCGTCGGGTCCTTATAGACAATATTGGTAAAGATACCGCGGCGCAAGGCCAGAGCACTTTCGGGAAACAGGTCGTTGCCGATCACCATGACCCGACCGGCCTTGCCGGTCGAGACGAGCGCGTCGGCAACCACTTCGGAACCAACGGCAAAAACGCTACAAATGAGCTCAGGGGCGTCCGGCGCACTCAAGCGCTTTTCGAGCTCATGCTCGAGTTGTTTGACTTGCGCATGGGCACCTGCAAGATCCTCAACCTGCCATGGAATATCACGTTCGCGCAGGTAATTGTGAAAGGCGCGGGCGGTTAGATAGTGCGAATCGGTATATGGGTCGCCTGTCAAAAGGAGCACGCGGGCGTCGGCCCCAGAAGCATGGACCAGGTTTGCCGCCTGCTCGGCCATAAGGCTACCCGCCGTCGAATAATCGGCCAAGCTCGCACCCAAACGATTCAAATGCGGACGGTCGCCGTCGACAAGCTCAATCGTCACGCCCGCCTCGGCGATCTGCCCCAAAAGCTCAGTCGCACGATCGTCGCCCGGCGCATAGGCGAGCAAGCCATCAATCTTCTCGCCCACCTGCAGACGCTCGTCGATTTGCTCGAGTGCATCAGCGTAGCCGCCCACGCCAAATTCAACGCGCTCAACCGTAATGCCCCGGTCGATGACCTCCTGTTCAAAGCGATTGCAGCCTTCCCACAGGTAACGGAAAAAGTACGCTCCCTCGCGCGATGCGCGGGGCAGGCAAAACACCAGATTGATGTCCTTGCGGCGCAGGCTTGAGGCACTTGTGTTGCGGTGATAGCCCATGGCCTCGGCCTTAGCGTTCACCTTGGCGCGCACGGATTCGCTCACGCCGGCCTTTCCCGTCAGAGCCTTGTGCACGGTATTGATGGAAACGCCAAGCTCGGCGGCTATGTCCTTCATGGTTACGCGAGCGCTCATGCGGTTACTCCGTTATAGATAAGTTGCCAAGTAATAGTCCAGTTAACGATACCCCAAAAATACTCTTCGACTCGCCGTGCTCTCCCTCAAATGCACAAAGCGCCCCGCGAACGGATGCCCGCGGAGCGCTTGGATGTCCGGACCTTATTTGATACCGCGACCCAAGTCTTCGGCGATTTTGTCTACGCCCTTAAGCGCGGCACAAGTCTTTTTGTTAGAACAATGCCCCGTGCAAGCGCCACCCTGAGCGCAGTCGGCGCAGGTGCCCTTGCGGTAGATGCGCACGCACACGGCGACAAACGCAATACCGATAATAGCCAGTACAACAATATCGATAGGTGCCATAGCAAGCCTCCTCTAGTTAACCATTACTTACTTTACCCCATTCTCCACCTACCAAAAAGGGACAGGTTTATTTTGGTCGGTTTTATCTGCGGAAACGCCACATCTCCCCCATCAAAAAGCCCGAGTGTCGCTGGGACACCCGGGCTCGTGGAAAGGGGTTAATCCTTATTCGGA
>CABSNM010000048.1 GCA_902479065.1 uncultured Collinsella sp. | reverse complement strand
GTCATGGTGCAAAAGGAGGTTGCCGATCGCATTGCCGCAGTGCCGGGCAACAAGACCTATGGCGGCTATACGGCAAAGCTCGGCCTGTATGCGCAGGTGACGGGTCGCTTTGAGGTGCCGCCGCGTTGCTTTATGCCAGCGCCGCACGTGGACTCGGCCGTCGTGCGTATCGACCGTGTTGACGGCGTGGTGCCCGAGGGGCTCGATCGCGAGTTCGTGGCTCGTGTGATCGACGCTGCATTTGCTCAGCGGCGCAAGACCATCCGAAATTCCATGAGCGCCAACGGTTTTGCCAAGGACGTGCTCGATGCCGCCTTTGAGGCTTGCGGTATCGCACCCACCACGCGCGCCGAGACGCTCGATGTTGCCGACTTTGTCCGCCTGGCCCAGGGGCTAATCCATGACGCCTAATGCCGAACGCGTGACGTTTACCAAGAAAAAGAAGACGGTCGCCTGCCCCGTGCCCTTGGCACCGCTTGCCGACACGCATGCGCATCTGCTTTCGTTTTGGGGCAAAGAAGTGCCCGAGACGCTCGTGCGCGCCAAAGCCGCGGGCGTCGACCTGTTGGTGACGATGCTCGACCCCATCGCCGACAAGCGCAGCGTGACGGACTATAGTGACTGGCTCGTGCGCGAAATTCTGCCGATGCGGGATATTCCGCAGATCAAGTATCTCGCTGGCGTTCACCCCTATGGCGCGCCGGACTACACCGATGATATCCATGCCCAGATTGTGACCGCGCTCGACGATCCGTTGTGTGTTGGCATCGGCGAAATTGGCCTGGACTACCACATGGACTATGACGACGATGTCGCGCCGGCGCCTCATGACGTGCAGATTGACTGCATGGCGCGTCAGCTCGAAGTTGCCGTGCGCCGTAACGTGCCGGTAGAGCTGCACTTGCGGCACGAGGACTCGGATGGGGAGCGTACCTCGCACGCTGATGCCTACAACGTGCTGCGCGAGGTGGGCGTACCTCAGGCCGGTTGCGTGCTGCACTGCTTTGGCGAGGATCGAGCCACGATGGAGCGCTTTGTGGGTTTGGGCTGCTATATCGCCTATGGCGGCGCGGCCACCTTTAAGCGCAACGACGACGTGCGCGAGGCATTTGCGGCGACCCCGCTCGATCGCATTTTGTTCGAGACGGATTGTCCGTATATGGCGCCGGAGCCCATTCGTGGTCTTGAGTGCGAGCCGGCAATGATTTCTATCACGGCAAACATGCTGGTCAACGACCGTGTCGATCGTACCGGTGAGGATGCTGAGGCGATTGCGCAGGCCGCTTGGGAAAATGCTCGCCAACTTTTTCAAAAATAGTTCTTGCGTTCGCGGTGGCGCTCCGTTATTCTAATTTCTGCACGCGGGCGTGGCGGAATTGGCAGACGCGTACGGTTCAGGTCCGTATGGGGGCAACCCCATGAAGGTTCAAGTCCTTTCGCCCGCACCATTAAATGAAAGAGCTCCCAGCAATGGGAGCTTTTTTGTTATAGGCCCATCGCGGGGACTTGAACCTGTGAAGGAGCGAGCGTAAAGAAAACGCGGAGCGTTTTTAGCGAGCTGGCGAGGGCGCCGGCAGGCGGCCGAAGCCGGTGCGGATCCGCGAAGCGGATACGCGGACGTCCTTTCGCCCGCACCATTACATGAAAGAGCTCCCAGCAATGGGGGCTTTTTTGATATGCACGATCTCCTTGGACGGGTATCCTAATGCCAACGTGTGCCTATCAGAGGAGAGACCATGCTGTTTTCCGGTATCATTGCCGCCCTTACCAGCCTTTTGATTCCCATCATCATCCTGTTGCTGCTGCTTCCCAGCGCCTGCTATGTCGTTGAACAGCAGCATGCCGTGATCATCGAGCGTCTGGGCAAGTTCAACCGCATCGTCAACGCGGGCTTCCACATGAAAGTGCCCGTGATCGACCGCAAGGCTGCCACGGTGAGTCTGCGCACCATGAAAAACGGTTTTGGTATCGACGTTAAGACTCAGGACAATGTGACCATCGGCCTCGAGGTCTCGGCTCAATATCATGTGAGCTATGACATGGGTGCTGGCCCGGCGGATTCGGGCATCTACAAGAGCTACTATATGCTGCAGGAGCCCGTCGACCAGATGCGTGACTTCATCACCGACGCCCTGCGCTCTTCGATTCCCGTCTACACACTCGATGAGGTCTTTGCCAAGAAGGATGACATCGCCAAGGATGTCAACGCTACCGTTTCCGAGCAGATGGCCGCCTACGGCTTCACCCTCGTGTCGACGCTCATCACCAAAATCGCACTGCCGACCGAGGTCGAGAACTCCATGAACGACATCAACGCCGCCCAGCGCAAGCGCGCTGCGGCACAGGAGCTCGCCGAGGCCGACCGCATCAAGCGCGTCACCGAGGCGACCGCCGAGGCCGAGGCAATGGAAAAGGCGGGCGAGGGTATCGCTAACCAGCGCAAGGCCATCGCGCTGGGTATCAAAGATTCGCTCGAGATCATCCAGGAGACGGGTGTCGGCAATGACGAGGCCAACCAACTGTTCATGTTTACGCAGTGGTCCGAGATGATGACGGAGTTCGCTCGCACGGGTAAAACCTCGACGGTCGTGCTGCCGAGCGACTTCTCGCAGTCGGCCTCTATGTTCGAGCAGATGCTGACCGCCGGAAAAGTTCAAAACGATTCGAAGGAGTAGACGCGCGTGAAATACACCGTCGTTTGCGTCGGTAAGCTTAAGGAGCGCTTTTGGAAGGACGCGTGCGCTGAGTACACCAAGCGCCTGGGTGCCTATGCCAAGGTCGATATCCGCGAGGTGGCCGATATCGACCCGGCCAAGGCGGGCGGTGTGGATACCGCACGTGACAAGGAGGGGGCGGCGATTCTTGCTGCCCTGCCGTCTCGAGCGCATGTGATCCTGCTGGCTATCGAGGGCAAGGAGCGTTCGAGTGAGGAGCTCTCGGCGCGGCTCGACGATCTTATGCTGCGAGGCAACAGCGACATCGCCTTTGTAATCGGCGGATCGGACGGCGTGAGTGATGAGGTGCGCGCCCGCGCCGACGAGATGCTCAGCTTTGGACGCATTACCTTGCCGCATAACCTGGCACGCGTGGTGCTGCTAGAGCAGATCTACCGTGCCTGCAAGATCAGTCGTGGCGAGCCGTATCACAAATAGGTCGGCAATACGAAACAATGGCGTGGGACAATAGCTTTCGTTTTGAAGAGCGTGTCTGAGAGGACTATGAGATATGAAGATTGGGTTTGTCGGTTTTGGCAATATGGCGAGCGCTATGGCCGATGGCTGGATCGCTGCCGGTGTAGCCGCGAGCGACATGTGCGCCTGCGCGGGTCGCTACGACGCACTGGTTGAGCGCTGCGAGGCGCGCGGCATGGTCGCCTGCCACGATGCCGCCGAGGTTGTCGCCGCATCCGATATCGTGGTCGCTGCGGTCAAACCGTACATGATCGAGAAGGTATTCGCCCCGCTCAAGGATGCTCTTGCCAAAAAGGTCGTTCTGTCGGTTGCCTGGACCTGGGACAGTGCCAAGTGGGAGCAGGTCCTGCCGGGCGTCGCGCATATCTCGACGGTGCCCAACACACCGGTTTCGGTGGGCGAGGGCGTCATCGCTTGCGAGAAGGCTTCCACGCTTAGTGATGAGCAGAGCGCCGTGGTGCTTGATCTGCTTGGCAAGCTCGGTGCGGTGGTCGAGCTTGATACGAGCCTGCTGTTCGTGGGCGGCACGGTGGGTGGTTGCGCTCCGGCATTTGTCGCTATGGCAATCGAGGCCCTGGGCGATGCGGCGGTCAAGCACGGTATCCCGCGTGCCGATGCCTATCGCATTGTGAGCCAGATGGTGCTAGGTACGGCAAAGTTGCAGCTTTCAACTGGTCAGCATCCTGCGGCGATGAAGGATGCCGTATGCTCGCCCGGTGGCGCCACCATCAAGGGCGTCGTTGCGCTCGAGGATGCCGGCATGCGCAGTGCCCTGGTCAAGGCAATCGACGCAACTCTCCAGTAAAACCTGCCATTTAGGGACAGGTTTATTTTGGCAGGTTTTTCCTGCGGTTTTGTCACATGTACGAAAAGCGCCCCGCAACTGGCTCAATTCCAGTTGCGAGGCGCTTGCATTTGCCCAGATAAAACCGACCAAAATAAACCTGCCCCTTTTTGGCAGGTTAGTCCCAGAAGCTGTCTTCCTCATCCTCGGACTTGGGCCCGCGGTCGACGTACATCTTATGGGTGCGCTTCTCCATTACAAAGGCAAGAATCGCAAATAACAGGATGCCGCCGGCGAAAAGGATGGCAAAACCGGTGCGGGTGCCAAACAAAAAGGAAAAAACTGCGTCCATTGGGTGCCTTCTTGCGTAGTTGAGTTGGGTCGTAAACGCTCATAAGTATATACTTGCCCATACATGTACAAGGTTGCAACCTAAATGGAATGTATATCGCCGGAGGATCTAATGCTTGATATCAAGTTTGTTCGCGAGAACCCCGATGCCATCGATGTCGCCATGGCTAACCGCCAGACGTCTTGGGATCGCGAGAAGTTCTTTGAGCTCGACGACGAGCGCCGTGCCGTCATCACCGAGGTCGAGGAACTCCAGGCTACGCGCAATGCCGAGTCCAAGAAGATCGGCGCCCTGATGAAGGAGGGCAAGAAGGAGGAGGCCGAGGCCGCCAAGGAGGCCGTGCGCGCCGTCAACGAGAAGATTGACGGTTTGGCCGAGCGCCGCACCGCTCTCGAGCAGGAGCAGTACGACTTCATGGCTCACCTGCCCAACATTCCGTGCGATGCCACCCCGTACGGTAAGGACGAGGACGAGAACATCGAGCGTCGCCGCTGGGGCACCCCGCGCGAGTTCGACTTCGACTTTAAGCCGCACTGGGATCTGGGCACCGATCTGGACATCCTCGACTTCGAGCGCGGCAACAAGCTCTCCGGCAGCCGCTTCACCGTTCTCGGTGGCGCCGGCGCCCGCCTGGAGCGCGCCCTCATCAACTTCTTCCTCGATACGCACACCAGCCGTGGCTTTAAGGAGTGGTGGCCGCCTATCGTCGTCAAGCGTCAGACCATGTTTGGCACGGGTCAGCTGCCCAAGTTCGAGGATGACGCCTATCACGTCTCGGGCGACAACTTCCTGATCCCTACCGCCGAGGTCGTGCTCACTAACCTGCACGCCGGCGAGGTCCTCGACGCCGATACCCTGCCGCGCCGCTACACCGCCTTTACCCCCTGCTTCCGCGAGGAGGCCGGTTCCGCCGGTCGCGACACCCGCGGCATCATCCGTCAGCACGAGTTCGACAAGGTCGAGATGGTCAAGTTCGCTAAGCCGGAGGAGTCCGATGAGGAGCTCGAGAGCATGACCGCCGAGGCCGAGTACCTGCTGCATCAGCTGGGCCTTCCGTATCGCGTGATTAGCCTGTGCACCGGCGACTTGGGCTTCTCTGCCCGTCAGACCTACGACGTCGAGGTCTGGCTGCCGAGCTACAACGCCTACAAGGAGATCAGCTCCTGCTCCAACTGCGGTGACTTCCAGGCTCGCCGCGCCAACATCAAGTATCGCGACCCCGAGAACTTCAAGGGCTCGCGCTACCTGCACACCCTCAATGGTTCCGGCCTGCCGGCCGGCCGCACCATGGCCGCCATTCTGGAGAACTACCAGAACGCCGACGGCACCATCACGATCCCCGAGGTTCTGCGTCCTTACATGGGTGGTCTCGAGAAGATCGAGCCGGTCGCATAAGTTGGCTGCATAGGGGATATGCAAGGGCGCTCCTTCGGGGGCGCCCTATTTCGTGCGCAGGTCCATACC
>CABSNM010000047.1 GCA_902479065.1 uncultured Collinsella sp. | reverse complement strand
GGAGAGAGGCCGAAGCTCTCGTCGTTCTCAACTCGGCATTGCTATAGAGACAAAGGAGGCCAGTCATGGCACTTGAGAAGATCGATATCGACACCCTCGACCCGGCAGCGACCATCGTCGTGGCAACGGGCAACGCCCATAAGCTCACCGAGATCGAGGCCATTTTGGGCAAGGTCATGCCTGAGGTGCGCTTTGTGGCGTTGGGTCAGCTGGGTGATTTTGAGGACCCCGAGGAAAACGGCACGACGTTTTTGGAGAACGCCATCATCAAGGCGCAGGCCGCGGTAGAGGAGACGGGGCTTATGGCCATCGCCGACGATTCGGGCCTGGTTGTCGATGCCTTGGATGGCGAGCCGGGTGTGTATAGCGCGCGCTACGCGGGCGTGCACGGTGACGATGCCGCCAACAACGCCAAGCTCCTCGTGAATCTGGAAGGCGTGGCCGACGAGGACCGCACTGCGCGCTTTATGAGCGTCGTCGCGCTTATCGACACGGACGGCCTGGTCACTTATGGCGAGGGCGCCTGCGAAGGCGTTATCGCGCATGAGGGCCGCGGTGACCATGGCTTTGGCTATGATCCGCTGTTCCTGCCGGTCGACACGCCGGGCAAGACGATGGCCGAGCTCACGGCGGACGAGAAGAACGCCATTAGCCATCGCTTCCATGCACTCGAGCACCTGTCTGCCAAGCTGACGGGCGAGGAGTAGGCCGTGCGTGCGGTAGTGCAGCGCGTGCTCAATGCCGGTGTGACGGTCGACGGCGAGTGTGTGGGAAAGATTGGCCGCGGTTACCTGGTACTGCTGGGCGTGGGCCATGGCGATACACGCGCCGAGGCCGATAAACTGTGGGGCAAGCTCCGCGGCCTGCGCATTAACGAGGACGAGAACGGCAAGACCAATCTGGCGCTTGCCGATGTCGACGGTGAGGTGCTCGTGGTGTCGCAGTTCACGCTGTTTGCCGATTGCCGTCATGGTCGCCGTCCGTCCTTTACGGATGCCGGCGCGCCCGATGTGGCCAACGAGCTCTATGAGTACTTCCTGACGCTGGTGCGCGAAGACGTCGAGCATGTGGCGCACGGCATCTTCGGCGCCGACATGAAGGTCAGCCTCGTCAACGACGGCCCGTTTACCATCGTCTTGGACACCGACAACCTTTAGGTCACGCATATAAGTAGAGAGTCGACTTGCGTATGACGGCAGCAGGGTGCTATAGTATTAGAGTTTTGTCTATCTTAGGGGTATTATCCCCTTTTTGAATTGCACCTTCTGGAGGCCCTGTTCATGGAAGAGATGGAAGTCAATCACGTCGACGACATCCACGAGAAGCTGACCGATATGGTGGGCGATCGCGTCAAGGTTAAGGCCAACATGGGCCGTACCCGCGTCGTCGAGCGCATGGGCACCATCAAGAGCGTCCACCCGGCCGTCTTCATTGTCGAGGTCGACGAGCGTCGTGGCCGCAAGTCGCGTCAGTCCTACCAGTATATCGATGTGCTCACCGGTCAGGTCGAGCTGTTCGACCCCGAGAGCGGCGAGCACATCTTTACCCCGCTCGGCAATCAGCTCGAGGAGCATTAACGGTGACCGATCGGTCCCTGACTCTTTCCGCGCCGGCAAAGATTAACCTCTACCTGGGGGTTCATACCGAGCGCGATGACCGCGGCTACCACAGGGTCGATTCCCTGATGGCAGCCGTCGGTCTTTCCGATACCGTGACGGTCACGCCGGCGCAGGCGCTGACCGTCCAGACGGTTCCGGCATCAGATTTTCCCATGCAAAAGAATACGGCGTATCGGGCTGCGGTTGCTATGGCCGAGCATTATGGTTGCGAGGCAAACATCTGCGTGACGATTGAGAAGCGCATTCCATTGTGCGCCGGCTTGGGCGGCCCCTCGACGGATGCGGCCGCGGTCATTGTCGCCTTGGCGGAGCTCTGGGGCATTGATCGCACCGACCCAGCGCTCGACGATATTGCGCGGGGCATTGGTGCTGACGTCCCGTTCTTTTTGCACGCGAGTCCTGCGTTCTACGTAGGTGGGGGAGACGTGCTGGCAACTGAGTGCCCCGCGCTGCCCGCGACGCCCGTCGTGCTGGTCAAGCCGCGCGAGGCAAGCGTTTCGACAATTGAAGCTTATCGACGTTTTGACGAGGCCCCGGTGCCTGCGGACAAGCCCGGCGCGATAGCTTCTGCCTTGCGTGCTGGTGATGCCGAGACGGCATATGCACTCATCCATAACAACCTTGGTGTCATTTCCGCACAGATGGAGTCGCAGATTCAAACGGTTCTCGATTGGCTGCGTAAACAGGACGGCACCGTTGCTGTAGATGTGTGCGGATCGGGCGCTTGCTCGTTTGCCATTTGCGACACCGCCGCCACGGCCGAAAGGCTTGCTGACGCTGCCCAGCAAAATGGCTGGTGGGCCTGCGCGACTGAGCTTATTCCCAACACGGTTCACGTCGACGCTTCAAAGAAATAAAAATTTCTCTAGCACGCGGCGAAAATCTTTGTTACTATAGTCGAGCTAACGGGTTGTGGCTCAGTTTGGTAGAGCACTGCGTTCGGGACGCAGGGGTCGCTGGTTCAAATCCAGTCAACCCGACCAGAGCATGAGGAGGGACCGCTTCTTGCGGTCCCTTTTTTTAGCTAGTGTTGTGATACCGCGATACCCGCGGTATACTCATTCGAGCTTGTCTCGCTGTATTGTGGAGGTCTACATGTTTGGACTGAGGGCTCCTGAGCTCATCATTATTCTCGTCGTTGTCCTGATTATCTTCGGGCCCAAGAACCTGCCGAAGCTCGGCAAGTCCCTCGGCTCTACCGTCAAGAATATCCGTGAGGGTATGGAGGGCGACGATAAGGCCGAGACCAAGCAGGCCGAGGAGGTCGTGGTCGAGCAGTCCGAGGAGGACAAGGAGATCGCTGAGCTCGAGGCCAAGCTCGCTGCTGCCAAGAAGAAGCAGGCAGAGGACAGCGACGCGGACGCAGAGTAGTCCCATCCCTTTGGGGTGAGCACCTGACCGGCTTGCCCGCAGGCTAGCCGGTCTTTTTCGTTTTGTTGACAGTTGATTGTTTGATCAGAGTTGGGGAGATATCCGTATGGACGCAAGCCAGATCGTACTGACCGCTGAGGGCCGCCAGAAGCTCGTCGAGGAGCTCGCTTGGCGTGAGGGCGATTACGCCAAGGAGATCGTCGAGGACATCAAGGAAGCCCGCGCGTTCGGCGACCTTTCGGAGAACTCCGAGTACGACGCCGCTAAGGACAAGCAGGCCCAGAACGCCGCTCGTATTGCCGAGATCCAGGCCATCCTCGCCAACGCTCAGGTTGCTGCCACCACGGGCGACCTGACCGTCTCCATCGGTTCCACCGTTTCGCTGATTGATCCCAACGGCGAGGTCATGGAAGTCACGCTCGTCGGTACCACCGAGACCAACTCGCTCGAGCACAAGATTTCCAACGAGTCTCCGGTCGGTCACGCCATCATTGGTCACGGCGAGGGCGACTCCGTTGAGGTCGTTACGCCTTCCGGCAAGACTCGCGTCTACACCATCGCCAAGATTGCACGCTAGACCACGGTCCCGCGTAAAGGTATGTTTTCGCTCCCTGGGACCGAATCCTGGGGAGCGTTTTAGTTTGAGGAGCTAACTTATGGCAGAGAACCAGAACGCCGCCGATCAGGCATCGACGCTCAACGATGAGCGCGCCACCCGCCTGGCCAAGCGCGCCTCCCTGTTCGAGGCGGGCCAGAATCCGTACCCCGAGCACTCCGAGATCGAGGACTACGTTGCCGACATCGAGGCTAAGTATGCCGAGCTTGCCGATGGCGAAGACACCGAGGACGTCGTAAAGATCGGCGGCCGCGTGGTTGCCAAGCGTGGTCAGGGCAAGATCATGTTCATCGTCGTCCGCGACGCGACTGGCGAGATTCAGCTGTTCTGCCGTATTAACGACATGGACGAGGCGGCTTGGAGCACGCTTAAGGCCCTCGACCTTGGCGATATCCTGGGCGTGACCGGCGTGGTCGTGCGCACCAAGCGCGGCCAGCTTTCCGTCGCCCCTAAGAGCGCGACCCTGCTCTCCAAGGCCGTTCGCCCGCTGCCCGAGAAGTTCCACGGTCTCTCCGACAAGGAGACCCGTTATCGTCAGCGTTACGTCGACCTCATTGCTAACGACGATGTTCGCGAGACCTTCCGCAAGCGCTCGCAGATCCTCTCCACCTTCCGTCGCTTTATGGAGTCCGACGGCTACATGGAGGTCGAGACCCCCATCCTGCAGACCATCCAGGGTGGCGCTACGGCCAAGCCGTTCATCACGCACTTCAACGCTCTCGATCAGGAATGCTACCTGCGCATCGCTACCGAGCTGCACCTCAAGCGCTGCATCGTCGGTGGCTTTGAGCGCGTCTTCGAGATCGGCCGTATCTTCCGTAACGAGGGCATGGACCTCACCCACAACCCCGAGTTCACCACGATGGAGGCCTACCGTGCCTTCTCCGATCTCGAGGGCATGAAGGCGCTCGCCCAGGGCGTCATCAAGGCTGCCAACAAGGCCATCGGCAACCCTGAGGTCATCGAGTATCAGGGCCAGACTATCGACCTGTCCGGTGAGTGGGCAAGCCGTCCCATGACTGATATTGTCTCTGACGTGCTCGGCAAGAAAGTCACCATCGACACGCCCGCCGAGGAGCTTGCTGCCGCCGCGCGCGAGAAGGGCCTGGAGATCAAGCCCGAGTGGACCGCTGGCAAGATCATCGCCGAGATTTACGATGAGTTGGGCGAGGACACCATCGTCAACCCGACCTTCGTGTGTGATTACCCCATCGAGGTCAGCCCGCTCGCTAAGCGTTTTGAGGACGATCCGCGCCTGACCCACCGCTTTGAGCTGGTCATCGCCGGCCACGAGTACGCCAACGCATTCTCCGAGCTCAACGACCCGGTCGACCAGGCTGAGCGCTTTGCTGCCCAGATGGCCGAGAAGGCCGGCGGCGACGACGAGGCCATGGAGTATGACGAGGACTACGTGCGCGCCCTCGAGTACGGTATGCCTCCCGCGGGCGGCATTGGCATTGGTATCGACCGCGTGGTCATGCTGCTTACCAACCAGGCTTCTATCCGCGACGTCCTGCTGTTCCCGCACATGAAGCCCGAGAAGGGTTTCCAGTCCGGTGCCGCTGCCGCCAAGGCTGCAGAGGCCGGCAACGCCGCGAGCCCGTTCGTTACATCGCTTAAGCCCACGTTCGATTACTCCAAGATCGCCGTTGAGCCGCTGTTCGAGGAGTTCGTCGACTTTGATACCTTCTCCAAGAGCGATTTCCGCGCTGTGAAGGTCAAGGCATGCGAGGCCGTCAAGAAGTCCAAGAAGCTGCTGAACTTTACGCTCGACGACGGTACCGGTACCGACCGCACCATCCTCTCCGGCATCCATGAATACTATGAGCCCGAGGACCTGGTCGGCAAGACCCTGCTCGCCATCACCAATCTGCCTCCGCGCAAGATGATGGGCATCCCCAGCTGCGGCATGCTCATCAGCGCTATCCACGAGGAGGAGGGCGAGGAGCGCCTCAACTTGATTCAGCTCGACGCTTCAATCCCCGCCGGCGCAAAGATGTACTAGGGGGTTACGGCGTTTTACCAAACGCCGTAACCGCTCGACGCTGCGCGGGCCGCATTTGGACAATCTGACGTTCAACTTCAAGGGCGCGACCAGAAGGTCAGCGCCCTTTCGTTTTTTCAAGACTTTAGTCTGCTGGCCGCGCAGCGGCCAGCTTTGAACCACCCGCTACGCGGGTGGAGACAAACGGCTTTACAAAGCCACCCCTCCGACC
>CABSNM010000046.1 GCA_902479065.1 uncultured Collinsella sp. | reverse complement strand
AATCGCCAACACGCAGGAAAAGACCGCCAACGGCAACCCGCTTATGGCACGCATTAGCCAGGCAGATTGGACGGACAAGACGATCGACGCCACGCTCGCCGACCCCGCCGCACAGGCAACGGTGTTCTCACTCGCCGGCGAAGTGACCGAAGAAGTTAGCTACGATGACCTTTCGGGCACGGTGCATGTTGGCGACAAGGTAGGCAGCGTTACGCTCAAGCAGGACGGCACCAAGGTCGCCGTCATGGACCTGATTGCCGACGAGGAAGGCACAGGGCCGAATCCCATTGAATGGCTCCTCGTGAAGCTCGACCGCCTGGGCCGCCGCATCGACAACCGGCCACTCACGGCAGAGAGCAAGACCGTCGCCAAGGCTCCTGAGATGTAGAGCGCAAGAATAATCAGCCCACTGAAAGGAGGCGTCCGAAAGGATGCCTCCTTTTTTGAGAGTTCGAATCCCCAGCTAACGTGGTTCAACTAAAAAAGGGCCCCTTTCGGAACCCTTCTTTAAAGTCTTACTGGCGGAGAGCTGGGGATGTCCGGGCATGCTACGCATGCCCTCCGGCTTCAAAGCCTGGCGGCTTTTCGCCCACGGGCTACAAACGCTTTCGCGTTTGCTTAACGCCCGTGCCCTCTCGGGTTCGAATCCCCAGCCGCCATTCTTGATAATAAAAAAGGGCCCCAAATGGGACCCTTCTTCAAATTCGTACTGGCGGAGAGCTGGGGATTCGAACCCCAGATGCCCTTTTGGGGCATACTCGCTTAGCAGGCGAGCACCTTCGGCCTCTCGGTCAGCTCTCCGTAACAGCCGTTCTATAGTAACCAAACAGCCAAGGATGGGCAAGGGGGAATTTTGGAGCGATTCCGATTTGCCAGTAGACGTCTCAGCCAATCATCTCAATTTGTAACAGTTACAGGCCGAATCTTCGTCCAGATGTTACAGATTTAGACAAACAGTCAGCGCCATCCGCAAATGTCTCAATCTGAAACACCTGCATGCCGTAATCCCCTCTAGATGTTACAGATTGAGACAAAGATGCGGGGGCAACCACAGCGGCGGCGTCGATGCCTCCAGTCTTTATTAGTCCGCTCGAATGGTCTCCAACAGATAATCGCGCATGTACGGAATTGCAAACGAAACACAGCCGTAGCCGGCAGGCTCAATCAGTCCCGTATCGATCAGACGTTTGCGATACGACCCGACTTTATTCGCCGGCAATCCCATCTTTTTGGCAATATCACCGTTCGTAATCTCGCCGCCTTCGCATTGCGCCATCGCCGCGAGATATTGAAACTGCCGCTCCGACACCCTGCGCAGCGCGGGGGCAATCACCATGGCATTGAAACTATCAAGAGCCGCCTGGACACCCTTGCGAGCCGCCTCTTCACTCACGCTCTCCGACCCGCTGCGCGCAGCAACCTGCCAAGCGTAATATCCGACCAACTGGACCATAAAGGGATAGCCTGCCGAAGCCTTTGTTAAAAGCTCAGCAACGCCTTCGTCGAGTTCCTTGCCCGCACGCCTCATCGTATCCTCAAACGATCCGCCGACTTCAAAATCTGAAAGCCGCGTGAGCTCGATATGCTTCGCCCTCTGAAGGAACGTCAACGTATCATCCACCACCACGCCATCCACCGAGGTTGGCAAACCAGCGAATGCAAAGGCAACATTCGCCCCTTGGCGAATCAAGAGCTGCATTTCATTACCCAGCTCGCGCATTTCCTCAGTTGAGGCGTCCTGAATCTCATCGAGTGTGATGAGCAAACCACCTCGCTTCGCGGCATCGTACATCGCCTCCCCCAGATGAGAGGCTGACTTCGACAGCTCTACGGAGCCAAGGCTGACTCCTAAAATCGATGGGGAAATCGACATTGATGCAAGACGAACATTTCGCTGCAGAGCCTCGAGAATTCTGTCGCAAAAACCGGCATTTGAGGCGACGTCGACAACCTCGAATCCTTTTTTGCGCGCAAGATCGCCCAATGCGTTGAGGAGCACCGTTTTACCCGTGCCTCGGACACCCGAGATGCGCATGAGTCGATCGGGGGCACCAGGGCCATTCTCAAGAGCTTCGGCAAAGTCATCCAAAACAGCGTCGCGTCCGATAAGCTCAGGTGGATTCATGCCCGCTGTTGGCTTAAAGGGATTAATAGCTTTTGACATTCGACCTCCTCTGCCAGTTTTAACAACTTTAACAAAGTTTAGCAACTTTAGCAGAGTTTAACAGTTTTAGCAGGCTCGGCGGCTTTATGCCTTACCGATCCTGCCGGGTCCTCCCGCCCGCGCCGATACAAATAGCGCGGTGCGGCCCCTCTATATCGCCCCTACCCCAGCGAGCGGTTGAGGGAGCCGAGCTCATCGTTGCCCATGGTGCGCCACATTTGGAAGATGCAACCGCGTGCCAGGAAAAAGAAGCCGTTGTCGACCAGCTGCACAGCGGCATCTGCCAGCTGATTCGTCACGGCGGACACTGGCGGCAGCTCGAGTCCAGCCTTGCGGATAATCTCGACCGCTTCCTCGAACGTCGGAGGTTCGCTGACGCCCATCTCGTTCATAAGGCCCTGCATTTCTTCCAGCGCGCTGCTGCCCGACTCCTCGCCGCGCGGCACTAGACGGTAACAAGCCAGCGCTAGGTCGAGCTGATCGCAATTCCAATAGGCAAACGCCAAGCGATAGAACAGGTAGCCGATTGCAGAACGATCGCTGGCAATACGTAGGCCGTGGCGCGCCACCTCGATAATCTCGTCAAAGCGCTCCAGACGCGCAAGCACGTTGATGAGCGCAAAGTGCGATTGCATGGACGAGCGCGCCAGATCGTAAAGATGGCGCACCTCGGGCAGTGCTCGTTCAATGTCCTCTTGCTCGGCGTAAAAGCTGCAAATCTCGTGCTGGGCAAAGTACAGCGCATCGGGCGCACGAAGGATCCGCACAGAGTCGTCTTCTTCCAACACCGGTAGCACCATGCGCACCAGCTGGTTATCGCAAAACTGCGTTTGAACCGGGCCCGTCGCCAAAAGCTCGGCGACGGCGCACTTAGCCTCCAACTCCTCGACAAGCCGGGAAAAGCCTTCAAAAGCACCTGTACGGTCGACTTTTGCCTGCTCGCGCAATTCAACAACACGCGCCACGTATGGGTCGTCGTCCTCTTCCATGACCTCCAACTCGTCAGCCGTATCGGCAAGCAGCAGATCACGCAGCGCCGGCGGCAGGGTGCGGTGGTCATCACGCGGACGAGCATGAACCTCCGCAGGCTCAATCGTCTCCGGAGCGGTTGACTCATACGCCTCAAGCACACGCTTGCACGGCATATCGTCCATGTCCATGCTCTCAAGATCCTTGGCGACAGGCACGCAATCGGCCAGATAGGCCGCGCGCCCAAAGAAATACGTTGCAACAACGCGCTCGCCCTGCTCACTGTCGGGAGCAGCAATCTGCACATAGCAGCGCGTGATGCAGGTGCCCGCGGCAAAACACGCTGCCGCAAGCGTGAGTGCCACGCGCGCATCGTGCTCCGCGGCCCAGATCGCGCGCGCGTCCTCGTCCAGCTCGCGCCAGGCGTCATCCTGAGCGTCGTATTCACGTTGCAGCATGGCATCAACGACAGACTGCCCAAACCGAACGAGCATAATCCCCTCGGCAACGTTTGCCCGATAGGTATAGTCGAGCCGTGTGACAACGTTAAGTGCCTCGACGATACGCGCGAAGCGGGTACGCACATCCCACTCACCGCCCGGCTGGCAAGCCACCGTACCCGGTTTGCCCCACGGGTTATCGCTCGAGGCCGTATCGAGCAGTCGGGGAACATCGTTGGTCGTCTTGGCGATATGCCACGCATCAAAGAGCGCGCAGCCCTCAAGGCTCGGCGAGGATGCCGCAGGGGCCAATCCGGCCCCGATGCGCTCAAGGATGCCGGAGAGGCGGTTGAGACGGCACTCGATGGCAAGCAGCATGTCAATCTCGTCCTGGTCCAACAGGCTACGATCAAAATTGAGATAGAACAACTTTGACCGGTCGATGCGCGCTAGGCTCATTTCTGACTTGGCGGCAATGGTGCGCAAACGGGGCAAGTCGACCTCGCTCATAAGGGCGGCGGCATAACGCTCGATACCACTCGGATTCTCGGCATGGTCAACGCGGTAAAGCAGCGTCTCGATAGCATCGGGGAGCGGTGCCGTGTTAAAGCCCAAAAACACCTCGACCGGCTCGGGCAGCTTTACGAGCTTTATTTTGTCGACAACGTTTTGCATGTCCGCATCGAGACCGTCGACGCCCGCCGTGTTCGCAATAGCGCTTTCGGAGTTGGCAAATATCACGTAGCGCAGGAACATCGATGCCATGAACTCGCCGTAAGGAAGGGAGCGGGCCGAATTCCATGTCTCGTGATCGGACTGCTCGCGCATGGGGCCTTCGGGAGAGCCGACGGTTCGCGCGCACGCGCGCATTGCACCGCTGGCTTCCCTTACCATAATCTCACCAATACTGGAATCCGACTCGTCAAGGACCAGTTCCATGTCGGGATCGTTGGACAGCGGAGCCTCGCTAACGGGGCGGTCCACCTTGTACACCTCACCCGAAACGCTTACGTAGCCCAAAAGCGACACATGACTTTTGCCAACGAATTCGACGACATAACAAGATTCATGCTGGTCCTCGCCAAAGAGTTTCCAGACCACGCCATATGAGCGCCCCGCAGGCTGCTCGGGCATCGCCGGAAAGCGCTTCTTGGGATCGAGAAACCTGAGCTTGTATGTCGGACGCTCTGCCACGAAGTATCACCCTGATCGGTCGCTTGAAGAAAGAGTGGTCACGGATGGGCCGCGACACCTACTCGAAATCTTACACGAGTCGACAGGAAATCGTCCCTTTGGACGAAAGCACTCAAGCTGGCGCAAAAGAAAAGCCCCCGTTGCCGGAGGCTTTTAATTTCGATTGGTGCGGCGTATAGGATTCGAACCTATGACGTTCTGATTCGTAGTCAGACCCTCTATCCAGCTGAGGTAACGCCGCGACTTGTTAATTATTGTGCACATCGACTGAATAAAGGTCAAGCATTTTTCGAAAAAAGTTATCAAATTTGATTTTTACTCATTTGATGCAGTCGATCGACTCGATACTTTCAAACACGGCGAAAGCAACTCCTCAAGTATGTCGACATATAAGAAAAGCCTCCGTTTCCGGAGGCTTAAAACTCAGTTGGTGCGGCGTATAGGATTCGAACCTATGACGTTCTGATTCGTAGTCAGACCCTCTATCCAGCTGAGGTAACGCCGCAACGCACGGATTATTATGCACGTGACCCCTCGATGGGTCAAGCGACAATTTGGAAAAAATTTTACGAAGTGATGATTAAGATGCTCACGCCTCGACCGAGGTTCGAATCCATGCGGTGGCGGCATAAAAGAAAAGCCCCCGTTGCCGGAGGCTTCAAGTTCAATTGGTGCGGCGTATAGGATTCGAACCTATGACGTTCTGATTCGTAGTCAGACCCTCTATCCAGCTGAGGTAACGCCGCAGCGCAAGACATATAAAACCACTTTAGCTTATTGGAGTCAAGCTCAATCTCAAACTTTTTTGTGAAACGCAGTTTTGTCATGCTGCTCCGCATATACCGCCGTTCCCCGTACGATCGATTGGCTTTTCAATCACGTCAAACTTGGCATCAAGTTCCCTCAGGAGCGATCTCACCCGCTGGGCACAATCATAATCGGCAAACGAGATGCTCAGCATGCGCGCGACCTGGTTGGAAGTCCCAACTCCATAGAAGTGCTCCAGCGCCACAAGCCCCACGTGCGTCACAAAGGTCTCGACCACATGAGGCGACTCCTCAAAACACCATTGTGTCAACGGACCCTCACTCGTCTGTCGAACCACCAGGCCACCCATGCCAGACGGCTCACACGTTACAAGCAGGTACTCCCCACCCTCGTCGCTCTCAAACAAAACCACCCGATCATCAAACAGCTCCATCGCGTCCCCTTTCTCTCGCTCTTATTTAGCAAAAGCATAACAGGTAGATAGCTGTATACAGAACAGTTGTTCGTGTGTTTTCTATTGAGCTGTCCGCACGGCATGGTATGGACCTGCGCACGAAATAGGGCGCCCCCGAAGGAGCGCCCTTGCATATCC
>CABSNM010000045.1 GCA_902479065.1 uncultured Collinsella sp. | reverse complement strand
TTCGGTCGCACGGAGAGCATTTCCCAGTTGACAAAACTATAGGAACACCCCCCTGCCGGCGCAGGGGTACCGCTTTAAAATGACGCGTAAATGACTTTGGGCAACAAGGATGAGGCTATTCTGGGATATGACTAGACTCCGTATTTCGTCTTTATGTCCCTTGAGAATGAATCGTAGTCTTCATAGAGCCCCTCTCTGCTTTCATCCTCGGCGTGGTTTACACGTTCAAGGAGCTTATCCTTTGGAGCCTCTTTTGTTATTGCGGCCTCGCTATCGGGTATTGTGGATTGCAAGAATAGTTCTAGAGCATGGACGTCTTTGAGTATGTAGCCCGTCGAACGACCCGCTCCTGTTTTTTCGATTGCGCTGCAACTAACAAGCTGACCGAGGGTTCGTTTAACGGTAACCTCGCTGATATCGGGGCAGTTGGATCGGATGTCGGATTTCTTAATGACGCCGGGTCTCTGTTGAAATAGAACGGCGATGCGCGCTTGCTTCGACATGGGACGAGTGCTTGATTCAATTAGGGTACGCTGCTCGAGCTGTCGGTAGGCGGCCAGGGTTGTTCCGAGCATGAAACGGATAAAGGGTGCTTCGGTGTTTTGATTTTCATTCCATCCAATGGAGCTTGCAGCGAGGGCGTTGTAGTAGAGCGCCTTGTTGTCTTCAATAAGTCGTTCGATGCTGATGTAACGCGCAACGTCGTATCCAGTCTTTTCGAGTAGCAGCGTTGTAAGGAGCCGGCTCATCCTGCCATTGCCATCGTTGAAGGGATGAATGCTGACAAAATCGAAGATGAAGCGGAATGATATAAGGAGGGGGTCGCAAACTTGACGAGATAAGGCGTCGTTGAGGGACCGACAGGCTTCTTCGATAAGTCCGGGGGTTGCTAGGGCCGAAGGCGGCCTAAAGCGCACAAATCGATTGCCTTGATCGTCGATGGAGATGATTTCGTTATCGCTATCTTTCCAATGGCCCCCATACGAGATTGCTGTGTGTACCATGAGGTCACGATGCAACTGCAAAATGACCGATGGCGTTACGGGAATGAAATCGTGCTGCTCGTGAATAAGCGACAGCGCATCTCGGTATCCAGCGATTTCTTCCTCTGCGCGGGAGCTTGGCTTGGCGGAATACGCCATGATTGCTTTGAGTCTTTTTTGGGTGGTAACAATTCCTTCAAGTCCGTTGGAGGATTGGGTGCTTTGGATCTTAGCTTCCTCCATAAGTGACGATAGAAGTTCGGGTTTGACTTGACTCAGAGCAAGCTGTCGGCCTTTATGCTCGCGTATCGAGAGGAGGAGGTTGGTGATTGGAGTTGCTTCGAGTTCCGCTGGGACTGTGGTGTAATCGAACTGGCGCATGCGGCTCCTTTCGGTATCACGAACATACTTTCGATATCATAATACCATTAAATGATACCGAAAGTATGTTCGTGATACCGAAAACTAGAAACCATGCTTCATAACTGCTTTGAAAGTTCGGATTTGACTATCTTATTGTCTTGATCTGTAACAGGTAGACGGTCGAAAGTGGGCTACGTGTTACAGATTGAGATTTTTTGACCGGACTCCTGTTTGTCTCGATCTGTAACATTTAAGACCGAAAATCCCAGTTAGATGTTACAGATCGAGACGAATGATCCGCTCGGGCTCACCAAAAACAAAAAGGCCGCATGCGAACCCGTGGAGGGATTCGCATACGGCCGACAGGGGGTATGCGGCGGAAACTAGGCCATAAGCAGGCCGGTCTCCGCGACGTTCTTGTACCAGTACGCGCTCGCCTTGGGATAGCGCTTCTGGGTCTCAAAGTCGATGTAGAACAGGCCGTAGCGCTTGTTATAGCCGTTGGTCCAGGAGAACTGGTCCTGCAGCGACCACACGAAGTAACCGTCGACGTTTACGCCGCCGTCGATTGCCTTGAGGATCCACGCGAGATGCTGACGCATGTAGTCGATGCGAGGGGCGTCGTCGATAAAGCCATCCTCGAAGTCGTCCTTATAGCCCATGCCGTTCTCGGTGATGTAGATCTTCTTGTAGTTGGGATAATCATTCTTAATGCGCAGCAGCAGATCGTACAGACCCTCGGGATAGATGATCCAGTCCCAATCGGTGGTGGGTACGCCTTCGCGCACGCATGACTCGCCCACGCCCTTGAGGAACCAGCGCGAGGAGCCCTTGTCGCCGGTGCCATTGTGGTTGATGTCGTTTTCGCCCTCGGCGGCACGCAGGAACTGGCACTTGTAGGTGTTGACGCCCAGGCAATCGTTGTAGGGGAGCGCGGCGGTCAGCGCGGCGATGTCCTCGTCGCGGACGTCGAGCTCGCCGCCGGCGATATGGGCCAGCTTGGTCGCGGCTTCCATGGTGTCGGCTGCATAGTGGCCGCGGAAAGTGGCGTCGAGTACCCAGCGGTTGTTGATGACATCGGCCATGCGAGCTGCCTCGCAGTCGGCGGCGTTGTTGGGGTCGAGGGGATACTTGGGCTCCAGGTTCTGGACAATGCCGATCTCGCCCTCAAAGCCGCCCTCATGGAAGGCGACGACAGCCTTGGCGTGGGCCACCATCATGTTGTGCATGAGCTGGAAAGCCTTGTCCAGGCGATACTTCTCGCCGTGCGGCCAGTTGCCGACGATAAAGCTGCCCTCGGCGGTCGCGGGAATCTCGTTAAAGGTAAACCAGTGCTTGACCTCGGTGAACTCGGCAAAGCAGAACTTGGCGTACTCGACAAAGGCATCGATGGTCGTGCGCGTCAGGAAGCCCTCGCCGCCGTTCTGGTAAAAGGCCTCGGGCGTATCAAAGTGATCGAGCGTGACATAGGGGATAACGTCGGCTTTATTGCAGGTGGCAAAAAGCTCGTGATAGAAGGCAACACCCTCGGGGTTGATCTCTCCGGTGCCGTTGGGGAAGATACGGCTCCAGGCGATGGAGACGCGAATGCCGTTGATGCCAAAGCGCTGGCACAGGTCGATATCGACCGGGTACTTGTTGTAGAAATCGCTTGCGGGGTCGGGGGAGAAGCGACCCTGAGCAGCCAGGAAATCGTCCCAGGGCACTTTGCCCTTGCCGTGCGTGCGGGTCTCGCCCTCAACCTGGTAAGCAGCGGTGGCGCCGCCAAACACAAAGCCGTCGGGGAACTGCATAGGGTTGGTCATGAGTCATCCTTTCTGTGGGATACGAATAGGGAGAGGTGCCCGAACCGGGAATCCGGGCACCAACAGAGGGAGGAACTAGTCGAGGTTCTCGCGGAGCCACTTGATGGCGCCAGCGGGGTCGCGGGTAAGGTCGATATATTCCTTGCCGCGCGGGGCGAGCAGCTTAATGCCCAGACGATCGGTGTCGGCCTTCATGTCGTTGTAGTAGCTACGGACCTGCGGGGCAAGCACGATAACGTCGTACTGATCCATGATGGCAGTGTGCTGGCCATAGGCGCCTGCGGAGGAAGCGATGTTCTCTCCGGTCTGCGCAGCACCTTCCTTGATAGCGTTGGCAAGCATGGCGGAGGTGCCGGCGCCGGCGCACAGGACGAGGACCTTCAGACCGTCGACATCCTTCTTAGCGGATGCATCGGAGGCGGGCTCGGGCTGATCGGCGACAGGCTCGCTGTCGGCGGCAGCGGCGGTCGGCTCGACGGCAGCGGCGGTCTGCTCGACAGCGGGCGCAGAGGTGCTGGCGGTGATGGTGGCAGCACCATCGGACTCGAGACCCAGCTCGGCGGCGCGCTCGGCCTCCTGGTCGCAGAGCAGCTTATCGTATGCCTTCAAGAACGGCAGGTAGATGATGGCGTCCAGCAAGATGATGATCGCGACAAATACCAGGGCGATAAGCTGGAAGTTCGTGGTGATGAAGATGCCGATGGGGGCAGGGGTAGCCCAAGGCACCACGAAGGAGAAGCCGTTCATGCCCACGTTATCGATAAAGAACTTGGCAACGCTTACGTTGACGCAGCCGGCGGCAACAAAGGGGATGAGCATGTAGGGGTTAAGGATCATCGGCGCGCCAAAGAGCAGCGGCTCGTTGACGGCGAAGGCAACAGGAACAATCGAGGCCTTACCGACGGCTTTGAGCTGCTTGGACTTCATAAAGAGAATCAGCAGAAGCGGCACGATGAAGGTGGCGCCGGTGCCGCCGAACTCACCCACGAGCGACATGTTAAAGGTGAGGGAGTGGGCGGGGTGGCCACCGGCCAGCAGAACCTGCAGGTTCTCGGCCTGGTTGGCAAGACGGATGGCGTCGATGCCCGGCTGGACGATCGAGGGGCCGTGGACACCGATGAACCAGAAGAACGCGGTGGCTGCCTGGATAAGGATAAGGCCAGGATAGGTTTCTGCTGCAGTGAAGAGCGGGGAGAGCAGCTTGATGAGCAGCTCGGAGAACGGAACGCCCATGAGGTTGCGCACGACGACATCGATGATGCCGCAGATGATGACGGCGCCGCCAAAGGGGATGATGTCGCGGAAGTTCTGAGCGATGGCGCCCGGGACCTCCTTGGGCAGCTTAATGGTCAGATCGCGCGAGACGCAGAATTTGTAGACCCACACGGTAATGAACGCGGCGATATAGGCCGAGAACAGACCGCGCGTGCCCATGCTGGTGCAATCGAAGACCGAAAGCTCGGAGCCGTTGAACTTGGTGGTGAACTGCGTAACAGCGAGCAGCAGCATGCTGCACTGGGCGGCCACCATGGTGGAGCCGTCGTTGAGCACCTTGCCGGCGGGCATGCGGCGGTTCATGGAAGCCGTAAAGTTCTTGGCAGTGGTGCCGGCAACCATGATGCCCATGACGCCCATGGTGAAGTTGTACAGCTTGTTGCACCAGTCGATGAGCGGCTGGGGCAGCGTGATGCCGACTACGCCGGGAAGGGTGGCAATGAGCAGAAAGATCGAAGAGGTGAGGACGATGGGCATGCACCCAAGGAATCCGTCCTTAATAGCCTGGAGGTAGATGTTCCTCGAGATCTTCTCAAAGAACGGTTGATGCTTCTCGAGCATCTTTACGATGGCGTCCATAGAGCTCCTTTGCTACTTGATGCGCGATGCATGTGGATGGAACTGGTCGTCGATGGATGGTCAGGACTGCCCGGAAGCCTTCCTGCTTAAGGAAGGCATTGCGAAATGACAACGTTGTCATTTCGTTAATGACAACGTAAGACATTTTTGGAAGAGCAACAAGGATATACGGGTGAGCGGTCGATATTGTCCGGTAAACGGTTGATTTATCAGTCAGGCAGGTAGTGTATGCTAGAACGCAAAAAACAAGCGATGTAAAACCGACTGGAGAAGTAGTGGCAACGATGGACAAGAAAAATGTCTCAATGAACGATGTGGCAGTTGCCGCGGGCGTTTCTCTCAAGACGGTGTCGCGCGTGATCAACGAGCCCGATAGCGTGCGAGAGTCGACACGCGATAAGGTCCATTCGGCAATGGAGGCGCTCGGGTTTCGAGCCAACTTTGCCGCGCGTTCACTCAAGTTGGGCCGTTACGGGTGCATCGGCGTGGTGATGTTCCACTTGTCGGGCGGCGCCGTGGACATGATTGACGGTATCGCCGATGCCGCCGAAGAACGCGGCTTCGCGCTCACGATGATTAAGAAGCGCGCGGGGGAGAAGATGACCCTTGCCGAAGCGGCGCGCAGGATGTCGCAGCTGCCTGTTGATGGCATGATCTTCAACCTGCGTCAGATGGTCGATGACTTTGATGCCTTTGAGGCACCGAAGGACCTCAAGACGGTGATTATCACGCCGATGGAGCATTCTACCTGCTCTACCGTTAGTGACGATCAAGAGGGTGGTGCGCGCATGGCGTGCGAGTACTTCTTAAATCGCGGGCACAAGAACGTATACTTCGTCTCTGGTAAGAAAGAGTCGCTGTCGAGCCAGTGTCGTATGAAAGGTTGGCGTGCGGCACTCGAGGCACGTGGCATTGAGCCGCCCGAGCCTCTGCAAGGCGATTGGAATGCGGATAGTGGCTATGCCGCGGGCCTTGTGCTTGCCGATAAGCCCGATTGCACGGCGGTCCTCTCTGCTAACGACTGCATGGCAAACGGCGTGATGATGGCTCTACGTGACAAGGGTCTGAGTGTGCCCGACGACGTGTCCGTGATCGGCTTCGACGATGAGCTCTACAAGACGATTCCCAACTCGATTCTGACGTCGGTGAAGTTCCGTCATCGCGAACTGGGCATCCGTGCGCTCAACGAGGTTGTCGCAGGTCTGGAAGCCCCGAGCTCCAGAAGCCGTACGCTCGTCTCGGGCGTGCTGGTCGAGCGTTCCAGCGTGAAGGACCTGCGGTCGTAGACGTGCTCGGCCTGCTCGTCTAAATCTGTAACAGGTGGGACCCGAAAACTCGACTAGGTGTTATAGATTGAGATTTTGTCTACCCAGCCATCATCTTTGTCTCGATCTGTAACAGTTAGGAGTGAAATGACCAGCCAGGTGTTACAGATCTAGATTGATTGGATTGACCCATCTGTTTGTCTCGATCTGTAACATCTAAGCGGTCAAAAGCGGTCTACATGTTACAGATTGAGATTTTTGGCTTGGCCTGTGCGTTCACCTCGATCTGTAACAGCTGGGACCCAAAAACTCGGCTAGATGTTACAGATTAAGATGAACAGGAGGACGGGTGCGGTCTAAACAAAAAGCTCTGTTAGACCAGGATTGACACACATCTGTCCTCACGGCGCCATATCGTTAG
>CABSNM010000044.1 GCA_902479065.1 uncultured Collinsella sp. | reverse complement strand
AGAGGTCTCGTGGGCTCGCAGATGTGTATAAGAGACAGGTCGTGGACGTGCGTGCAGCCAACCGGGTTCTCCTCGGTCGATGCTGCCGAGCGGCTGCGCGAGGCACTGGCAGCGGCGGGTTATGACGTGGCTGCCGACGACGTGCGTGTGATCGCGACCGGCTACGGTCGTGTCGCCGTGCCCTATGCGCACAAGGTCGTGACCGAGATTACCTGCCACGGCACCGGTGCCGTGCGTCTGTTTGGCGACCACGGCACCGTGATCGACGTGGGCGGTCAGGACACCAAGGTCATTCAGCTTAAAAGTGGCCGCGTGGCCAAGTTTGCCATGAACGACAAGTGCGCCGCCGGCACGGGGCGCTTTTTGGAGATCATGGCCGACCGCCTGGGCATTTCCCAGCAGCAGATGGCCGACCTGGCGCGTTCCGGCGAGCCCACCAAGATCAGCAGCATGTGCACGGTGTTTGCCGAAAGCGAGGTTATCAGCCTGATCGGTCGCGGTGAGCTGCGCGAGAACATTGCGCGTGGCGTGATCGACAGCGTGGTCTCGCGCGTGGCCACTATGGCCGGGCAGGCGACGGGTGCTCCGTACTACCTGACGGGAGGCTTGTGCGAGAACGCTTACGTTGTGGAGCGGCTGGCGGCGCTGCTGGGGTCGCCGGTCACCACCTCGCCCCAGGCCCGCTTCGCCGGTGCCATCGGCGCGGCGATTCGCGCACAGGCGCTCAATTAATGCATCCGCCGTAGGCTCGCATTCATGCGTATACTGGGAGAAAATGATTGACCGATGAGAGGAGGTATCGATGGCTGACGATCAGATTAAGCTTACGTCTATGACTGCCGCGAGCGGTTGAGCCGCTAAGTTGGCTCCCGGAGCCCTCGCCCAGGTCCTGGGCGATTTGCCAAATGTGCATAACGACAACTTGCTCGTGGGGTTCGATACCTCCGACGATGCGAGCGTCCTTCGCGTCGGCGATAACCTGGGCCTCGTTCAGTCCGTCGACTTCTTCCCGCCGATGGTCGACGACCCGTTTCTGTTTGGCCAGATCGCCGCGGCCAATTCGCTGTCGGACATCTACGCCATGGGCGGGCGGCCGAGCCATGCCATGAACCTGCTGTGCATTCCCAGTTGCCTGGGCGTCGAGGTCGCAGGTCAGATTCTGGCGGGCGGCGCCGACAAGTGCGTCGAGGCGGGTTGCTCCATCGCGGGCGGCCACACCATCAACGACGACGAGCCCAAGTACGGCCTGTCCGTGAGCGGCTTTGTCGCGCTCGATCGTATGCTTGCCAATAGCGGCGCGCGCGTGGGCGACGTCCTGTTGCTGACCAAGGCGATCGGCTCGGGCATCATCACCACGGCCATTAAGGGCGAGCTTATCGAGCAAGATGAGGCCGCGGCCATGTTTGACTCGATGCGCACCCTCAACGAGGCTCCGATTCGTTTGGCCGAGGGACTTGAGCTTCACGGCTGCACCGACATTACGGGCTTTGGCCTGATCGGGCATGCGTGCGAGATGGCCGAGGGCTCGGGCGTGCAGATTGAGCTTGCGTCGGGGGCGGTGCCGCTCTTTGATCAGGTGCTTGACATGGCGCGTCTGGGCATTATCCCCGCGGGCTCCTACCGCAACCAGGACTTCTTTGGCCCGCGCGTGACAGCTGACGATGACTTGGAGCCGGGAATGCTGGATGCGCTGTACGATCCGCAGACCTCGGGCGGTTTGCTAATTGCGGCGCCCGCGGCGGATGTGGATGAGCTTGCGCGTCGTCTGCACGCTGAGGGGCGCGTTGCCGCCACAATCGGCCGCGTGTGCGAGCCGGTGCCGGGCGGTCCTGCTGTTCGCGTTGTTCGCTAACCCGCACGTTTATGTAACTGTTTACCGTTCTCTAGAACGGTTCTTTCGAAAGGAATTTACTATGTCTACCAAGATTGAAGTCAATGCCATGGGCGATGCCTGCCCGCTGCCCGTCGTCAAGACGCTCAAAGCTCTGAAGCAGCTCGATGGCGAGGGCACCGTCGTGACCTCGGTCGATAACGAGACCGCCGTCAAGAACATCTCCAAGATGGCGCAGGAGAAGGGTTGCACGGCCTCGGTCGAGAAGGTTTCTGACGCCGAGTGGCACGTGACCGTGGCGACCTCTGGCGCCGTTGCCGTGGCCGATCCCGAGCAGGATGGCGCTGTCTTCTGTAATGCCAGCGCCGGCAAGGGCAAGCTCGTCATTTCCGTCTACACCGACTGCATGGGCCGCGGCGACGATGAGCTGGGCCACAAGCTCATGAAGGCCTTCATCTTTGCCGTGACGCAGCAGGAGGAGCTGCCCGCGACTATGCTGTTTTACAACGGCGGTGCCAAGCTCACCGTCGAGGGCTCGCCGGTGCTCGATGACCTGAAGGGCTTGGCGGAGCAGGGTGTCGAGATTCTCACCTGCGGTACCTGCCTGGACCACTTTGGCATTAAGGACCAGCTTGCGGTGGGCGAGGTCACCAACATGTACGTGATCGTGGAGAAGATGGAGCAGGCCGTGCGCGTCGTGCGCCCGTAGCGTATTGGTTGGAGTTGCCATGAGGGAGAAGCGCCCGGCGCTTGTCATCACGTTTCCCACCACGGCGGCCGCCATGGGTTGCGAGTCCCTGTGCATCGAGCGCGGTCTTCCCGGGCGGACGATTCCCGTGCCTGGGGAGGTCGCTGCCGGCTGCGGTTTGGCGTGGAAGGCGTTGCCTGTCGATGAGGAGCTGCTGCGCGGCGAACTCGCCGCGGCGGGCGTTCCCACTGAGGGCTATACCGTGATTAATATGTGGGAGGTCGTGCGATGATCTACCTGGATAACGCGGCGACGACCATGCACAAGCCGCAGACGGTCATCGATGCCGTGACGCAGGCGATGTGCTCGCTCGGCAATGCTGGGCGCGGTGCCACCTCGGGTGCGCTCGATGCGGCACGTACCATCCACGGCTGCCGCGCCAAGCTTGCGCGCTTGCTGGGCTGCCCGCGTGCTGACCATGTTTGTTTTACGCCCAACTCCACCGCGGCGCTCAACACCGTCATCAATGGCGTGGTGCGCCCCGGCGACCGTGTGGTCACAACGGTGCTCGAGCACAACTCCGTACTGCGTCCGCTCAACCGCCTGGCGGCAGAGCAGGGTGTGACGGTTGAGCATGCGGGCTGTGATACCAACGGCGTGCTCGACTACGACGAGCTCGAGCGGCTTGTCACGCCCGGTACGCGTGCTGTGGTGGTGACGCACGCCTCCAATGTGACCGGCAACGCGGTCGACATTGCGCGCGTGGCTGCCATCGCGCATGCGGCCGGCGCGCTGGTGATCGTCGATGCTTCGCAGTCTGCCGGCACGGCGAAGATTGACATGGATGCCATGGGGCTCGACGTCGTGTGCTTTACCGGTCACAAGGGGCTCATGGGTCCGCAGGGGACCGGCGGCCTGGCCGTGGCGGAGGGCATTGACGTGGCTCCGTGGGCCATGGGCGGCACGGGCGTGCACAGCTTCGATGCGCTGCAGCCGCTTGGGTGGCCCACGCGCCTTGAGGCGGGCACGCTCAACGGTCATGGCATCGCGGGACTTTCCGCTGGTCTCGACTTTATCGAGGCCCAGGGTGGGGTCGAGGCGATTGCTGCCCACGAGCGTGCGCTCGCTGATCGCTTCCTTGCCGGTGTGCGCAAGATTCCGGGGATTAAGCTCTACGGTGCCTTTGACCAGCAGGCGCGCTCTGCGATTGTGTCGCTCAACGTAGCCGATATCGACTCTGCCGAGATCTCGGATGCGCTCATGCAAGGGTGGGGGATTTCGACGCGCCCCGGCGCCCATTGCGCCCCGCTCATGCACCGTGCGCTGGGGACCGAGCGCCAGGGCGTCGTCCGCTTCTCGTTTGGGTATTTCAACACTACCGAAGAAGTCGACACGGCTATCGATGCTCTGTGCGATTTAGCCTGCTAAAGCTGCTAGACCGTTTATACTTGCGGGACGGGTGTATTTGCCCGTCCCGTTTTTGTTTCGACCCGAAAGGTGTGCCTATGGCCTCATCCGCTCCGCGCGGCCTGCGCTCCGACCATGTCGTTACCGTCGGCATTGCGCTGTTCTCGATGCTCTTTGGCGCCGGTAACCTCATCATTCCGCCGTTGCTGGCGCTCCAGGCCGGCACGGCCACACCGCTTGCCATGGTTGGCTTTTTGATTGCCGCCATCGGCCTGCCCGTCATGGGCTTTATCGCCGTGGCGCTTGCCGGAACGGCGCGCGAGCTTGCCGGCCGCGTGCACCCCAAGTTCGGTGAGTTCTTTGTCGCGGCGGTGTATCTGGCCATCGGCCCGTGCCTGGCCATTCCGCGTACGAGCTCCACGGCCTTCGAGATGCTGGTGCCGCTGCTGCCCGAGGGCGTTTCGCTTGGCACGGCTCGTCTGGTGTTTGCCGTTGGCTTCTTTGTCGTCGCGTTTGTGCTCACGCTGCGTCCGGGTGTCATAACACGCGTGCTCGGCCGCATTACGGGCCCTGCGCTCATTGCGCTCATCGTGCTGGTTGTGGGTGCTGCCGTGATCTCGCCGCTGGGACCCGCTGCCGTGCCTCAGGCTCCCTACGATGCAGGCGCTGCCGTGCAGGGCTTTTTGACCGGCTATCAGACCATGGACCTGCTCGCGTCGCTCGCCTTCGGCATCATCATCGCCGAGACCATCCACGAGCTGGGTGTTACCGATGACAAGCGCGTGGCCTTTGAGATTTCGCGTTCCGGCGTTATCGCCGGCGTGCTCATGGCCATCATCTACTGTGGCTTGGGCCTTGCCGGAATGCAGCTCGGCACCGTGATGCCCGACGCCACCAACGGCGCCGCCATCCTTGCCCGCTCTGCCTCCATGCACTTTGGCCTTGCCGGCACGGTCGTGGTCTTCGCCATCTTCTTCCTCGCCTGCATGAACGTGTGCATCGGCCTCATCAGCTGCTGCTCGCGCTACTTCTGCGAGACGTATGTGGTTAAAGGGGGAGCGGAGGCTTCCGAGGAGGCCATGCGCCGTCCCTTTGCGGTTCTCGCCTTTGTGTTCGCAGCGTTTTCGTGCGTGCTCTCCAACGTGGGCCTCGACGTGATCCTTATGTTCTCGGTGCCCATGCTTAACGCCTTGTATCCCGTCGCCATCGTGCTGGTTCTCATGGGTTTGGTACACGGCTTTTGCGACGCTCATCCGCAGGTGTGGGTCTGGGTCGGCGGTGTGGTTGCCGTGCAGAGCGTGATCACCTCGGTCCGCGATGCGTTCTTTGGGGGCACGTGGCTGCCCTTTGATGCGCTTCCCCTGGCAGATATCGGCGCCGCGTGGGCGCCGGTCGCCGTGGTGGCGTTTGCGATCGGTCTGCTCCACAGCCGGTTTGTCGCACATTCGAGGAGCTAGGGTTTCTGCGCTTGCACAGGCGGGGAGTCTCCCCTATAATTTCCTTCGCTTTGGGACACGCAAGGTTTAGACCTTAGCTGCTCAACACCTTCGGGACGTGGCGCAGTTTGGTAGCGCGCCTGCTTTGGGAGCAGGATGTCGCAGGTTCAAATCCTGTCGTCCCGACCATATCTTGCGGGCGTAGTTCAATGGTAGAACCCCAGCCTTCCAAGCTGATGACGCGGGTTCGATTCCCGTCGCCCGCTCCATAGGATAGTTTTAACGGCTTTGGCTCTATTTGGTGCCAGAGCCGTTTTCATATACATACCGGGGACCCCACATCCCCTCCTAAGTTGCGGTGAAATACGGACTGTTTTCCGGCTTTTATGGCCCATGTAGTCCGTATTTCACCGCAACTATTTGTAAGGTTGGATTTTGATGCCGTTGGGAGGGTCGTAGCGACCGTCTACCGAGAGTGGAAATATTTTTTGAAGCTCTGACCTGCGACGTCAAGCTTTTGGTCAGCTTTTGGCAAGGCCTGCGGACGGAAGCATGCGATAGCGTAATGGTATTCTCTCCGCCGTGATGGTTATGGGGTTGGCCATGCTCGATAAAGGCAAACATTTTCCGCAGTCATATGCAAGAATGCTATTCTCGGCCGTTGGAATTCATCAAGATGGACAGCTGCTTATAACAATTGATCCTTGGGATGAACGCCGTGCGCGTGAGCTTATGCAGGAAGAGCTCATGCTTCGTCTTTACAACCACGTGTATGCGGATCCGGTCTATTGGAATAATCTTGGGGTTGAAGATCGCATCTTTCAGCTGGCATCCGCTATTGCGGTCGTTGAACCGGATGCTGTGTTTTGCGGATCGACAGCAGCGCTGCTCTACGGCATCGGCTCGGCGTATACGCTTCTGGATAAAGTGCAAGTACTGCTGCCACGGTCTACAAGGCGTGATACGTATGAGTTCGTTGAATACAAGCGCTGGCGGGTGGGCGAAGTGTGGCGTCTCGGTCTGTTTACGCTGACGGATCCGTATCGAACGGTTGTTGATATCGCTCGAACGAGCGCCTTTCGTTATGCGCTGGGCTATGTCGATGGCTTGGCCCGTGAGTACGATGTCGAACGCGAAGAGCTGCGGGCATATGCGCAGGCAAATTGCCGAGGGTTGCATGGCATCGCGCGTGCTTTTGACGTTTTTGAGCATATGGATGGCAGGTCAGACAATGGCGGCGAGTCCGAGGCGAGAGCAGCGATGATTCTCGCTGGGGTTGCCGCGCCTGAGCTTCAAGTTGAGATACCGCGACCAGGAAACGCTGGCTATTATCTAGCAGATTATGGCTGGCAGATGCCAGACGGCTCATGGACGCTGGCAGAGCTGCATGGGCTGGGTAAGTTTGAAGACGAAGCTCAAAATGATCCGGAGCAAGCGGCGGCAAAAACCTATCGAGCGGCCCTCATGCGCGATGCGAACCTTCGCGCCATGGGCCACAACGTCATTCATTTCAAACTCTCGGACACCTACGAAGTAGAATCGTTCGGTGCCATGATGCGCGGTTACGGTATTCCGACAACAAAACCCTACGCCGACTCCCGATAGAGAAATCGTTCGCAGCCAACCTTCAATAAGTTGCGGTGAAATACGGACTATCGAGGCCTTTAAAGGCATGAAACAGTCCGTATTTCACCGCAACTTAGGAGGGGATGGGGCTGAGGGCTGTCTCTTATACACATCTGACGCTGCCGACGA
>CABSNM010000043.1 GCA_902479065.1 uncultured Collinsella sp. | reverse complement strand
CTACACGTAAGGAGTCGTCGGCAGCGTCAGATGTGTATAAGAGACAGATGTTGTAAAACACCCCCGAGCATATGTTCGAAAACACAATATGTTGTGTTTGCAGCAAAGGTGGGATGCCACCTGTAGAACCACGCCCGCGAACCTCAACCTTCAAGTTGACCTTGAGGCGATTTTTACGTCCCTTTACACGCCGTTCACATCGCCCCCAAACTCCTCCCACCCACGGTACACACGGCCCACCACCGCGTCGGTGTCTGGCGAAAAATGGGACGGGCCCCAGATTGCCCATGCGCGCAAAAGTGCGTCTCGGCAATCTGGGGCCCGTCCCATTTAATATTTATAAATATGCAGGTCAGCGAGGTGCTAGCGATGTGCCAGCGGATGCGCCGCCAGATAGACCTCGGTCAGTTGCGTGCGGTCGACATGCGTGTAGACCTGCGTGGTCGAAATATCGGCATGGCCCAAAATCTCCTGCAGTACACGCAAGTCGGCACCGCCCGCGAGCATGTGGGTGGCAAAGGAGTGGCGCAGGGTGTGGGGGTGGAGCCCCACCAGCCCCACCTGGCGCCCGTACCGCTCGCATATCGCATGCACGGCCTGGCGCGACAGGCGACGTCCGTTCTTATTTAAAAAGACCGCCGAGGTCTCCGTCCCGTGAGCATGGGCGGCCAGGAGAGTGCGCCCGTCACCTATATAGTGTGTCAGGGCGCGAGCCGCGCTTCCCACCAACGGGGCCAGACGCTCCTTGGAGCCCTTACCGCGCACCAGGACAAACCCGTCATCGATATGGATATCGCCCACATCGAGCCCAACCAGCTCACTCACGCGCAAGCCGCAACCGTAAAGCACTTCCAAGATGGCATGATCGCGCAGCCCCATCTCGCCCTCGGGAAAGTCTTGATCGAGCAGTGCCGAGACATCCTCCACCGAAAGGTATTCCGGCAGGCGATCTGCCTTTTTGGGCAGGCGCAACGCCGCCGTCGGGTTTTGGGCCACGGCCCCATCGCGCACCAAAAAGGCATGCAGGCCCTTCACGGCAGCAAGCGCGCGCTCCACCGAGGCGTCGGAATAGCCTCCGTCGCGGCGATCGGCAACAAAGCTCTCCACGACCTGACGGCTCACATCTTCAAAAGACGCAATGTCAGCCCGCTCCAGATAGGCGCAGTACGTCGTCAGGTCACGACGGTAGGCCGCAATCGTATTGCGCGCCAAACCCCGCTCGACCGCAAGGTAATCGAGATACTCCCCCGCCACCACAGCAAGCGACGAGGGAGTAGCTTCGGTATGTTCCTGGTTCTCCGGCACCCTTAGTCCGTAGCGAGGTTCTTGGGCGTCACCTGCAGACGGTCGACACCCTCATGCTGGCCAATCGAGGCGCGCACGAACTCGCGGAACAGCGGCTGCGGGTTGGTCGGACGGCTCTTGAACTCGGGATGAGCCTGGGTGGCCACATACCACGGATGTACGTCGCGCGGCAGCTCGACCATCTCGACTAGACGCTCGTCGGGCGAAAGGCCCGAGATAACCAGACCGGCGTCCTCGAGCTGGTCACGGAAGGCGTTGTTGAACTCAAAACGGTGACGGTGACGCTCGTAGACGAGCTCCTCGCCATAGGCCTCGCGCGCGAGGGAATTGGCAGCAAGCTTGCACGGATAGGCACCCAGACGCATGGTGCCACCCTTCTCGGTCACGTCCTCCTGCGAGCTCATCAGGTCGATGACACTATACGGGCCATCAGGATCGAACTCGGAAGAGCTGGCGCCGGCAAGGCCGACCACGTTGCGGGCAAATTCGCACACGGCCACCTGCATACCCAGGCAAATGCCCAGATACGGAATCTTGTGCTCGCGGGCGAACTCGGCCGCGAGGATCTTGCCCTCCAGGGCGCGCTTGCCAAAGCCGCCAGGGACCAAGATGCCCGAGGCGTCCCCCAGGACCTCGGAGGCATTCTGCTCGTCGAGGCTCTCGCCATCGACCAGCTGCACGTCAACGTGGCGATCGTAGAACACGCCCGCGTGGTGCAGGGCCTCGATAACCGACAGGTAGGCATCGGGCAGCTGCGTATACTTACCCACGACGGCGATCTTCACCTTGTCGGCGTGCTGGTTGGCATGGTTCTGCTTGCGCAGGAACTCGTTCCACTGGCTCATGTCGCGCTCACGCGGGTCCAGACCCAGACGCTCGCAAATGCGCAGGTCAAAGTCCTGCTCGGCGAGCAGCTGCGGAACATCGTAGATGCTCGCGCAGTCCTCGTTGGTAAAGACACAGTCGGTGTCGACGTCGCAGAAGCTTGCGATCTTGCCGCGGATGGCATCGTCGATATGGTGGTCGGAGCGCAGAACGATAATATCGGGCTGGATACCAAAGCTGCGGAGCTCCTTGACGGAGTGCTGCGTCGGCTTGGTCTTGACCTCGTGGGCGGCGGCGATATAGGGAACGAGCGACACGTGGATGTAGCAGACGTTCTCGGGACCGGCCTCCTTGCGATACTGGCGGATGGCCTCGACAAACGGCTGCGACTCGATGTCACCGATGGTGCCGCCCAACTCAGTGATGACCACGTCGGAGCCGGTCTGCTCCTCAATACGACGGAACTTATCCTTAATGGCGTTCGTGACGTGCGGAATCACCTGCACGGTGCCGCCCAAAAAGTCACCGCGACGTTCACGGGCGATCAGGCTCTTATAGATGGCACCAGTCGTAAAGTTGGAATCGCGGGTCAGGTTCTCATCAATAAAGCGCTCGTAGTGGCCCAGGTCCAGATCGGACTCGTAGCCGTCCTCGGTCACAAAGACCTCGCCATGCTGGAACGGGCTCATGGTGCCGGGGTCGACGTTCAGATACGGGTCGGCCTTTTGCATCGTTACCTTGTAGCCGCGCGACTTGAGCAGACGGCCCAGCGAGGCCGCGGTAATACCCTTGCCCAGAGACGAAACCACGCCGCCGGTCACGAACACATGCTTGGTCATATTGAGTTACCTGCGCTTCCCGTAGAAGTTGTCCATACACATCTTACGGGTCTTCATTGTAATACTCGCGACGCGCGCCGCACACAATTTTTCTTACGCGCAATCGCATTTCTCCATCTCGAAACAAAACGCCGTCCGATTGCCCAGACGGCGTCGTTTCCACTATGTATGCGCCCTGTTATCGATCGGCGACTTCGTCCTTGATCAAGTCCCGCACGAGCATACCGGCACGGATGCCCTCTAGATACCATTCGCCACGCTCCGTAAGACAAATACCATTTGCGAGCTGGCCGCCGTCGTCGCTGTAGCGCGAGACGACCTCAATGATGTCTTCGGATTCCAAGCGTTCAATTGCCGCGCGGGCGCGATACGGAGACACCCCCACACGCTCGGCAAGCGTCTTTCGCGAAAAGCCATAAAATCCGCCGTTGTCTTCGGACTGCTGTGCAATCTCCATCAGCACCTGCACCTCGACACGCTTCATATCGTTGACACTCGCACGACCCTTGCCAGCCATGGCAGCCTCCTCAAACCGGGCACGGGCATCACTTGCACCGTGCGCGACCGGCACACCCCATGATGGCCGGCAACATCCATCATGCGGCATCCCCGCAAAAGGATGAAACAATTAGGGTTATTGTATACCGCCCAAATCGCTTATAGGCAGGTAAACGGCCTAATTTTAGGTTAAACGGTAGCTTTGTTGATAAAAGGGGCACACCGAATGTATATCCGATGCGCCCCTTTCAGACCAATTTATCCAGGCTTAGCGGTGGAAGAAGCCACGGCGCTCGAACTTGGGCTCGCAGCACACGTTGATGCCCAGCTTGCGCAGCACCGTCTCGTCCGTCGGCGAGATGATCACGCTAAAGAAGGCATCGCAGCCACGCAGCTGCTCCAGGCCCGAAAGGACGCGGGCCGCCGTCTCGCTCGTTGCTGAGGTGATCGAGAGCGCCATAAGCGTCTCGTCGGTGTGCAGGCGCGGGTTCTTGCTACCCAGGAAATGCGTCTTGAGCTTGCTGATAGGCTCGATCGCCTCATTGCTAATGACCTCGAGCTCAAGGTCAACGCCCGAGACATGCTTAAGTGCATTCATGATGAGCGAGCTCGCGGCGCCCAGGCGCGTGGAAGTCTTGCCGGTCACCACGGAGCCGTCGGGCATGACCATGGCGCCTACGGGGCCACCCGTCAGCTGCTCCCTGGTAAGGGCGGCCGAGCGTGCCGGCGAGTAATTCTTGTCGATACCAGCCTTCTTCATAATGATCTTGAGACGGTCGACTTGCTCATCGCCCACGCCGGTACGGCGCACATTTTCGACCGCGGTAAAGTAGCGGCGGACGATCTCCATCTTGGAAGCGTCGCGGCAGGCATCGTCATCGGTGATGGCAAAACCGACCATGTTGACGCCCATGTCGGTGGGGCTCTGGTAGGGGCTCTTGCCCAGGATCTTTTCCATCAGGGCACGGACCACCGGGAAAGCCTCGACGTCACGGTTGTAGTTGACCGTGGTCTTGTTGTAGGCCTCCAAGTGGAAGGAATCGATGATGTTGGCATCGTCGAGGTCGGCCGTGGCGGCCTCATAGGCGATATTGACTGGGTGCGTGAGGGGCAGATTCCAGACCGGGAAAGTCTCAAACTTGGCGTAGCCGGCGGCGGTGCCGTGCTTGTGCTCGTGATAGAGCTGAGACAGGCAGGTGGCGAGCTTGCCCGAGCCAGGGCCGGGCGCTGTCACGACGACGAGCGGACGAGTGGTCTCGACAAACTCGTTCTTGCCATAGCCGTCGTCGGACACGATCAGGTCGACGTCGTGCGGATAGCCCTCGATGGGATAGTGCAGCTTGGCAGGAATGCCGAGCGCGTTCAGGCGATTGCGGAACACATCGGCGGCGGGCTGGCCGGCGTACTGGGTGATAACCACGGCCGCGACAGCAAAACCGTTGCCGCGGAACAGGTCGACCAGGCGCAAGACGTCCTCGTCATAGGTAATACCCAGGTCACCGCGAGCCTTGTTCTTCTCGATGTGGTTCGCGTTAATGGCGATGATGACCTCGACGTCGTCGGCAATGCTCTTGAGCATGCGAAACTTGCTGTCCGGCTCAAAACCCGGCAGCACGCGGCTCGCGTGATAGTCGTCAAACAGCTTGCCGCCAAACTCCAAATACAGCTTGCCGCCAAACTGCGAGATGCGCTCCTTAATATGAGCGGCCTGCAGCTCGATATACTTCGCGTTGTCGAAACCCTGGCGCATATATGGCTCCCGTCCCGTTTCCATTTAATGTTCTAGGCGATTATAACGGAGCCCGCCCTCCCCGATACCCAGACCATCAACAGGCACCAACCAAACACGCCATCGATAATTTGCGGTGGAATAGTTCCTGTTTAACCCCTCAAGACGGCCAAACAGGAACTATTCCACCGCAACTTCCCCTTTTGGCGCGAAGTAACCTGACCCCTTTGCACCAACAACAGAAACGTCGCAGGTTGAGCATAAGTCAGCGAGCGACGTCCAGGACGTACAAGTTGGCATGAAAAAGGCAAGGCATAGACCTTTTGGTCATGCCTTGCCTTTTGAATGACAAATTGTCGTCCTGGGCGGCGCGCAGCGTCGACTGGTTGCGCGGTTCGTAGAACCGCGCAACATGAGAGCGCCCCCTCCCGCGCACGGAACGGGAGGGGGCTAAAGGTAGGAGTCTACCGGTGGGTTGACCCCACCGGACAGACGATGACCAGATGATCCTTTACAGGATCGTCAAGGTTTCCGTGGGGTACCCGTTGGGTACTTAGATCAACACGCAAGCGACGGTCAGGATGATGGCGCAGACGACGGAGAGCGCGACGATGAGCTTAAGGGCAAACTTGAGCCAGGTCGTCCACTCGATCTTGGCCAGGGCGAGACCGCCCATGATGGCGCCGGAGGTCGGGGTGAACAGGTTCACGACACCGATGGCGGCGGAGAAGATCATGACCATGACCTCAGGCGAGAAGCCAAGCTTAACAGCCAGCGGTCCCATGATGGGCATGGAGACGGTGGCCATACCGGAGGTCGAGGGGATCAGGAAGGACAGGCCGAAGTAGACCAGGAAGCTCATGGGAGCGAAGATCACGCCGGACAGGCCAGCCAGGGCATTGGCGGCAGCGTCGAGGACGAAGACGTCGAGGCCGGTGTTAGCCATGAGGACGGAGATACCACGGGCGAGGGCGATGACGAGAACAACGGACATCATGTCGGCAGCGCCGGTGATGAAGGTGTTAACGATCTGCTTCTCGGACAGGCCACCGATGATACCGATCAGGACGGCCATGAGGAAGAACCAGGTGGAAGCCTCGTCGAAGTACCACTGGCCAATGGGCAGGCCGGTGATCAGGGCAGACCAGCCCTGGACGACGGCATTACCGTCGGCGTCGTAGACAGCGCCAGCGTCGAAGAAGTTGGCGACGCCCTCGTTGAGGTCGGCCAGCGGAATGAAGCCGACGATCATGACGACGAAGGTGAAGGCGAAGGCGATCAGAACACCCTTCTGACGACCGGTGAGCTTGACCTCCTTGTGGACCTCGGAAGCAGCCTTGCCGTGAGCCTCTTCGGCGTCCTTGAGCTCCTGCATCGACAGGATGGTGGAACCCTTGTCAGCCTTGACCTTCTTGGCATAGTTCATCACGAAGACAATGGACATAGCGGTAGTGACAATCCACAGGACGGCACCAAGGCCGATGATGATGGACTGGTTGACCTCAATGCCAACGCCGGTCAGAGCGTCGACGGCAGCGCCGACGGCGAACGGGTTAACCGTGGAGCCCAGGCAGCCGCAGCCAGCACCGAGCAGGACGGTAGCGGCGCCGACCATGGGGTCGAAGCCAGCGGCCATCATGGTAGCGGCGAGCAGGGCGTAGAAGGGAACGGTCTCCTCGCACATACCATAGGTGGTACCACCGAGGGAGAAGATGAGCATCAGCACGGGAATGAGCATGATCTCGTTACCCTTAAGCTTCTGCACCAGGACGGCGATACCGTTGTCCAGAGCGCCGGTCTCGGTCATCATGCCGAGGAAGCCGCCCAGGATCATAACGAAGAGGCAGACGGGCAGAGCGTCAGCGAAGCCCTTAATCGGGGCGGTGCAGAAATCGCTCAGACGGGCGGCAGTAACCGCGCCGCCGGACGTGCCGGAGACGATAACGGTAATCACTGCAACAATTGCCAGCAGAGCTAGAAGAATGGTGAACGATGAAGGCATACCGCGCTTTTTCTTAGCGGTCTCAGTCATGGTTCTCATCCCCCCTTCATAAATCATTTAACTTTCTCGCGCGAAGCGGATCTTCCGTGCCGTGCCCACCGCCCGACGCGAGATATTTACCAGACAAAGCCGCTCGGGGTGTGCAGCAATACACCCCGAGCGAGATGCTAGATGCTCTTACTTGAGCGTGGCGTACATGACAGCCTTGATGGTGTGCATGCGGTTCTCGGCCTCGTCGAAGACCTTGGAAGCGGGGCTCTCGAAGACCTCGTCGGTGACCTCCTGCTCGGTGATGCCGAACTGCTCGCACTTCTCGGCGCCAATGGTGGTGTTGGTGTCGTGGAAGCTGGGCAGGCAGTGCAGGAAGATGGCACCCGGGTTGGCCATAGCCATGACCTCGGAGGTGACACGATACGGGGTGAGCTGAGCGATGCGCTCGGCCCAGACCTCGTCGGGCTCGCCCATGGAGACCCACACGTCGGTGTAGATAACGTCGGCACCGGTGACGCCGTCCTTGACGTCGGTGGTCAGCTTGATGGTGCAGCCGTTAGCCTCGGCGATGGGCTTGCAGGCCTCGATGACGTCGTCAGCGGGCATGCACTCCTCGGGGCCGCAGGCCACGAAGTTCATGCCGAGCTTGGAGCAGACGACCATGAGGGAGCGAGCGACATTGTTCTTGCAGTCGCCCATGAAGACGAGGGTCTTGCCCTTGATGTCGTAGTTGAAGTTCTCCTGGACGGTCAGGATGTCGGCGAGCATCTGGGTGGGGTGCCACTCGGTGGTCAGGCCGTTCCACACGGGCACGCCGGACTTAGCAGCGAGCTCCTCGACGTCGTCCTGGGCAAAGCCACGGAACTCGATGCCGTCATACATGCGGCCGAGAACGCGGGCAGTGTCCTCGATGGACTCCTTCTTGCCCATCTGCGACGAACCCGGATCGAGGTAGGTGACGCCCATGCCCAGATCCATGCCGCCGACCTCGAAGGCGCAGCGGGTACGAGTAGAGGTCTTCTGGAAGAGCAGAACGATGTTCTTGCCCTCGAGATAGCGGTGCGGAACGCCAGCGCGCTTCATATCCTTGAAGTTCTTGGAGAGCTTGAGCAGGTACTCGATCTCCTCGGTGGTGAGGTCGAGAAGCTTGAGGAAGCTACGGCCGGAAAGGTTAACACCCATGGTTTGATTCCTTTCGAAGAAATGAATTACGTAAGTATTAGTGGTGCCCGTTTAACGGGCGAAGCCGGTGCGGTTGTAGGGGGACCGCACCGGAAACGGAAAGACCTTAGAGGTCCTCGCGCCAGAAGGGCATGCTCATGCAGCGCGGGCCGCCG
>CABSNM010000042.1 GCA_902479065.1 uncultured Collinsella sp. | reverse complement strand
GCGCCGAATGCTCGCCATCGAAATTTATCGATGGCCTATTTCAGACTGTAATGGGGCAGAAGTATCGCCCGCCGATCTTGCTGGAGTCGGCGATGAGGTAGCGCGTATCGGCCTTGCTAAAGGCGAGCTGCTGGATGCGGCCCTCGTCCATATTGGACGTAGATACGTCACCGTCCAAGATGCCGTTGGCACCGATAAACGCCGCGTCAATGCCCAGCGCACGCAGGGTATCCTCGGCCATGGGGCCCACAAAGGCGGCGGTGCGGCGACGGTACATGCCGCCCACCAGGCACAGCTCGCAATCCTCGCGCGCCTCGAGCAGGCTAAAGGCCGAAAGCGAATTGGTCACATAGATGGAAGACAGTTTGTCGGTGACTCGGAGAGCGCCAATGCGATCTCACGACGGTTGCGCTCATTGTCTCAATTAGATACTCAACGAAATACGGCCCCGCAGCTCAATAAGCTGCGGGGCCGTACTATACACCGACGAATCAACGACGGAGTGCATCCACTATTTAGCCAGCTCCTGAACGATCCAGTCAATTGCACCTTCGGGATCGTTGGTAAGGTCGATATACTCCTTGCCCCTTGTGGTGAGCAGTTTAATTCCAAGGCGATCGGTATCGGCCTTCATAGCGTCATAGTACATGCGTGCCTGGGGCGCCAGAACAATCACGTTGTACTGATCCATCGTCTCATAGTGGCTTCCGTACGCACCGGACTGAGAAACCAGATCGATACCCTTAGCAGCGGCACCTTCGCGAAGAGCATTTGCCAAGAGAGTCGAAGTGCCGGCACCCTGGCAAAGCACAAGCACGCGGATCTGCTCCGCCTTGTCCTTTACCGCCTCGAGAGCTTTTGCGACATTTTCCTGTTCGGCAATAGCATCTGCATCCGAGTTTCCTGCAGTCTCCTTTGCAGACTCTTCCAAACAAAGCTGATGGTCATACGCCTTGCAGAACGGATAGTAAATCACAAAGTCAACGACCAACAGCACTGCCATCAATACGAGAGAACGCAGATCGAGACCCGTGGTGAGGAACGCACCAATTGGGCCGGGAAGCGCCCACGGCATGGTATACATGGGGGCGTTCATTCCAATGACGTCAATGAAAAATTTACCGATAATGGCGTTGACCATAGGAGCCACTAGGAAGGGCACGAACATATAGGGATTGAGAACAATCGGCATACCGAAGATAACGGGCTCGTTAACTCCAAAAATCACCGGGATAATCGATGCCTTGCCCATGGCTTTAAGCTGCTTGGAGCGCATAAACATGATCAGGATAATAGGAACGATGAACGTGCAGCCAGAACCGCCCAGACCGCCGATGAAGCTTGTAAAGTCCTGCGTGAGAGCAATTGACGGGTGTCCACCTGCTTGGAAAACCTCAAGATTGGTAACGGTATTGCCGTAGAGCGCAGCATTGATCGGACTCATGACAACCGAAGCACCGTGGATACCCATAAATTGGAAAAGCGCGACCGCGCCTTCGATAAGCGCCATGCCAGGATAGGTATCGACCGCGGAGAACAGCGGCGAGATGAGAGCGGATACCAAATTGGCGAACGGCACAGCAAGCAGCTTGCGGCTCGCAAGATCGATAAAAGCGCACGCAAGGATCGAAAACCCAAATGCAAAGATATCGCGAAAACTCTGCGCAATAGAGCCAGGGACCTCTTTGGGAAGCTTGATCGTCACATTATGGCTAATGCACACCTTATAGATATTAACGGTCAAGAATGCGGCTACGAACGCAGCGAGAAAACCCTTGGTTCCCATATAGCCGGTTTCAAAAACAGATGTATCTGCTCCGCCAATCGAGACAACATCGTTCGTCACCGATAGCAAGAGCATGCCGCACATGGCACAAACCATGCACGAGGTGGGGTTGAGAGACTTACCCGAAGGCATGCGACGGTTCATCGACATGGCAAGTGAGCTCGCCGTGGTGCCGGCCACCATAATGCCAAGAAGTCCCATGGTATATGCATAGATTTTATTGAAGAAATCCAGCACCTCAGACGGAAGCGTGATGCCTACATAGGCAGGGAGCGTCGAAAGAAGAAGGAACAGGCTCGAGAACAGCACAATTGGCATATTCGAGAGAAAGCCATCCTTAATCGCCACCAGATAAATGTTCCTCGAGATTTTGTCGAAGAGGGGCTGGTGTTTTTCAAGGAATTTGACGATAGCGTCCATAACACATCCTTTCATGATTCCCGGGCACACAACGATTTATCCGGACTCAACCGTCGTCGTCCCCGTTTGTATCCACTTATGTAAGTGAATACGTTCTTGTGCGAAATGTAATATCATTTGCGCGATTTGTCATAACCAATTCTTTTTCCGCTTTGTCGATATGTCAAGAATTCAAATACTTATTCGGTGAACGGTAGTTGATTAATTTAAGGTTTTCCCAGCTAGGGGCTATTTTTTCCGAGCAGTACAATAAGTTTGCAAACGTTCACCGATTGGATATAACATATTGAATATATTGTTGTAACAATATTAGAGACAATGTCACAAGCCTGTCGTTCTAGTCAAAGGAAGTAACAATGCCCAAACGATTACTGAACATGTCCGCATCCGATTTTGCCGCCACGTCACCCATGGATCTAAAACAGGCAATTCTGGCTTCCGAGGGACGTACCATCATGGCGGAAAACGTACCCTCTTCCCAATTTCTCGGCGGCGTTACTAATGCAGAAATCGAACGTGCCGCAGGTGCCGACCTGCTTCTGTTTAACGCGCTCGATGTGTTCGATCCAGTTATTGCCGGTATTCCAGATGATCTCAATGAAAACCCGGTCACTTGGGTGAAGCGAGCATGCGGAAGGCCCATTGGCGTCAATCTGGAGCCAGTTGATAACGAGGCAGAGATGTCTGAATCCCGAACGGAAATCCCCATGGGTCGTCGCGTCTCTCCCAAGACCTTAGAAAAGGCTAACGAACTCGGATTTGATTTTATCTGCCTGACGGGCAACCCTGGAACCGGCGTCTCCAACGATGCAATCGCCCATTCGATTAAACTCTCCAAAGAGCATTTCAATGGCCTGGTCATAGCCGGAAAAATGCATGGAGCGGGCGTTGCAGAACCTGTCATGACGCTCGAAATTGCGCGCAAGTTTGTTGACCTCGGCGTCGATATCCTTCTCGTGCCAGCCCCCTACACCGTCCCTTGCTTCCAAGAAGCAGACCTGCGCGCCATCGTAGACTTTGTACGATCCCACAACGTAGGCAAGTCAATTGAAGAGAAGGTTCTCGTCATGGCGGCGAACGGGACGAGTCAAGACTCCTGCGACAGCGAGACCATTAAGAAAATAGGCCTTGCAGCAAAAGCAGCCGGCGCTGACCTCCAACATATCGGGGACTCCATGAACGGTATTTGCCTGCCCCAGAATATCTTAACGCTCGGACAAGCCCTTCGTGGATACAGGCATCAGATCGTCATGCTGAGCCGCTCTGTGATACGTTAAGGTTACCTTGCCCACGTTACATCCCGACTGAGGCAACCATCAGGTATAACCAACATGCAAACTGAGGCTCTAATGCTCGATACACACGAAAAACGGCCACTCTATTTACAGCTCACCGACGCGCTGCTCAAGCAGATCGTCGATGAATATCAAGCAGACGATAAACTTCCAACAGAAATGGAACTCTGCGACGAATACGCCGTAAGCAGAACAACCGTCCGACTTGCCATGAGTGAGCTGGAGCGTCGTGGAAGTATCTATCGAATCCAAGGTAAGGGATCGTTTGTTGCACCGAAACGCGTTAGCGAGCTCAATTCACTTTTAGACTTTGACTTTACAAGCCATTGCGATGGCGTTGATCCGGATGCCATCACCAAACATTTCGGCGGCCTCACATCAGGTCGTCCAATTTCCGTAATGATGCTCCAACAATTTGGATGTCAAAGTCGCGATGAAATTCAGCGTCTTGAATTGACCTACGAACTTGAAGGCAGCTTCATAGGCGCTGATACGTTCTTCATTTCAAAGTCACGCGTTCCGAATAACCAGTTAGATTTTCAGGCATTTAGCAGAATCATGGACGACTTGTCCAAGTCTATCCAATCTGTTAGGGAAAGCTATAGAGCACGTCAGCTTAGCGATTCCGAAGCCAGTAATTATGGTGTTGCAAAACTTCCGGTCATCGAACTGACTCATTATGCTTACGACTCCGGAGGCAAACTAATCTCAATTGTCTGCCGCACCGTCTTAACTGGGCGAATCCCTTATCAAAACTTTATTTTCAAGTCCTAATGTTCTTTTTCTTTTGTCTCGATCTGTAACACGTAGCCGAGTTTTTAAGTCCTAACCGTTACAGATCGAGACAAACAAGGTAGGCCCCGCCGAATTGTCTCAATCTGTAACATCTGGTTGGTGGTTTCACCCCTACCTGTTACAGGTTGAGACGATTTGATAGTGGAGTCCTTATTTGCGCGTCATATCGCGTAGCGCTGACACGCTGGTTTCCACAATGACAGGAGGTAAAAGTCCTCCCGCATCACCCGTTGGCAATCCCGTAGCGATAACTAGCAAATAACCTGCGTGTGTTCCTCGATGGCGGCACGATCCTCGGCGGCGATGCCCGGCTCGCACACCACGGCGTCCAAATTGTCCAGGCGGCAGAAGGTGTAGAAGTCGCGCTTGCCGATCTTGCTGGAGTCGGCGATCAGATAGCGCGAGTCGGCCTTGCTAAAGGCGAGCTGCTGGATGCGGCCCTCTTCCATATTGGATGTAGACACGTCGCCGTCCAGAATGCCGTTGGCACCGATAAACGCCGCGTCGATGCCCAGCGCACGCAGGGTATCCTCGGCCGTTGGTCCCACAAAAGCGGCGGTGCGGCGACGGTACATGCCGCCCACCAGGCACAGGTCGCAGTCTTCGCGCGCCTCGAGCAGGTTAAACACCGAAAGCGAATTGGTCACAATGCGCAGGCGAAACGCCGGCAGCATCGAGGCCATCTGCTCAACCGTGGTGCCCGTGCCCAAAAAGATGGTCGAGCCTTCCTCGATAAGCTCCACAGAACGGCGCGCAATCTGCAACTTTTCCTCGGCATGCTTCGTGCGCTTTTCGCTGTGCGAATACTCATGGCGCAGCATAGCGTGTGGACGGCCCTGCGCACTGCGGGCTCCGCCGTGCACGCGCTCGATCTCGCCCAGGCTCGCAAGCTCCTCAAGGTCACGGCGGATCGTCATATCCGAGACACCTAACGCATCCGAAATCTCCTTGACCGAGACCGTTCCCTGTTCCTCGAGCAGCTGCCGAACCTTATCCTGTCGCTCCGCTTTAATCACGATGAGTCCTCGCTGTTCCACGCTCACGTCAATTCAAACAATAACGAACAAATTGTATCAGACTCGCGCGCGTCAGAAATGAACGCCCGCACAGCTCCAATCATCACTTTTTTGAGAAAAATACCCCTGCTTTAGTGGGGTGTAGTGATAATCTCGCCTGTTCGCGCTACAGTTTGTCAGAAATACCTCGATGTTAGGAACCAAATGATCACTTCCGAGCTTTTCGGCACCGCGCCGTGCGGTACCCCCGTTCATCGTTACACCCTCAACGGGCCCGAGATCTGCGTTCGCATTATGGACTATGGCGCCACCGTGCTTGGTGTCGACGTGCCCGACATTCCCGGCAACGTGCGCGATGTGGTGCTGGGCTTCGATAAGCTCGAGGATTACTTTGACAACCCCGCCTGCTTTGGCGCGACCATCGGCCCCGTGGCAAACCGCACCGCGGGCGCCACGATCACCATCGCCGGCACGGACTGGCATATGCCCGCCAACGAGGGCGCCAACAACCTGCACAGCGATCTTGAGCACGGTCTGCATAAACGCGTGTGGGACGTTGAGCTCGACGAGGCCCATAACGCCGTGCGCATGACCACCTCGCTTGAGGATGGCGAGCTGGGCCTTCCCGGCAACCGCACCTTTACAGCCGTGTTTACCGTGACGCGTACTGGCTGCTTCCGTATCGAATATGGCTGCGAGAGCGACCGCGCCACCTACGTGTCCATGACTAACCACACGTACTTTAACCTTGCCGGCCATAACGCCGGCATGGACTGTGAGCACTTCTTTGTTGCTAACGCTGCCCACTACCTGCCCATCGATGAGCAGAACATCCCCACCGGCGAGATCGCTCCCGTCGAGGGTACGCCGTTTGACTTCCGCGAGCTGCGCCCCGTTGCACCCGGCATGGAGGCCGACGATCCGCAGATTAAGCAGGCACGCGGCTACGACCACTGCCTGTGCATCGATGACTATCAATACGGTCGCAACCTGCGCCGCGCCCTGCATGTCGAGGAGATGTGGACCGGCCGCGAGCTGGACTACTACACCACCGCTCCGGGTGTGCAGCTCTACACCGGCAACTGGCTGGGCGACGAGCACGCCAAGGACGATGCCAACTATGGCTGGGGCGCCGGCTTTGCCCTCGAAGCAGAGATGTACCCCGACACACCGCACCAGCCGCTGTTCCCGCAGGGCATTGTGGGCCCGGGTCACCCCTACAGCAATGTGATCGAATACCACTTTATGAGGCACTAAGCCCACAGCGCAACATATCGCACAACAGCGCCCGCCGGCACCACCGCCGACGGGCGTTTTTCTATCCAGTCGAACGCCCGCTCGTTCGCGGCGTGGGTCGGCCTGACGCCCTCCGAGCACTCCAGCGGGGAGAGCGACAGCAGGGGCGCGATCACCAAGGCCGGCAACAAGCACCTGAGGAAGGCTCTGGTCGAGGCCGCGTGGCACTACCCGACGTGCTCCGCTCGGCCGAAGGGCCTCGCCAGGGGCCAGGACCCGGACCGGGGCGCCCGGAGGCATGCCGCCAAGGGCGTGCGGAGGCTGGTCGAGAGGCGGGAGGCGCTGCTCGCGCGCGGGGTCCACGGCAACAAGGCGAACGTGGCCACGGCGCGCGAGCTCGCCTGCTGGGTATGGGCGGTCGGCCTCATGGCCGAGGAGGCGTAGGGGGGCGGTCCCCCGCACATAAGCCAGTCACCCCGGAAGCGGTTCGATCCGAAGCCGTTGAGGCGAACCTCAGGTCCCTTTTCTGCGAGCGCCCAGGGCGCCACACGCGTGCACAGACTGTCGGTTCGACGTAGAAGCCTCAGCCGTAGCAACGGATTGCCCGGCGAGAGATCGCCGCGGGCGGATATTAAACTGCAAAGACGAGCGTCGGTAAGACACGCCGAGGTCGCCGCGGACGGGCTGATATAGGGAGAGGGCCTGACCCCATATCGTTGGGGCCAGGCCCGATTTTGCCTCTTGACAATGTCCTGCTCATATTAAAAGGACAGTCCTTGCCAACCCGGACGGCAAACCGGCCAATCGGCAAGGGCTGTCCCCGATCGCTAGTCGTTTAAGAACATCCACGACGACCGGGTGGCAAGGAGTCTCCCCAAGCACCGGCTGGAAAGGAACGTCCCCAGTTGACGGGTCGAGGATAGGCGTGGATTTGGCGCTGATGCGGTCTCAGTCATAGAAAAATCCTCTCCGCCCACAGAGGAGCAGACAGAGAGGATGGCACCCGCTGAAATGGGTTCGAAATCGAGTGGGATGACCGCCTACTCTTGTTTGGTTCGTTCAATAACCTTTTTGAGAGCCTTTATCAACTTGTAAACGAGATAGATCACCGCAGCGGTGATTCCGACCTCAACCAGAACTATAGCCAGGAGGGAAACCTCTCCGCCAATGTTGATCTTACCCAACACGCCCATATTGAATCACGCTAGATATGTATGCAGTCGAGAGCCATTTATTTCAGCTCCAAGAGTATAAGTCGCAGACGCCATACCGCCTACACCGGTAAAAAGAAAGCTCCACTTTGTTCGTTTGGAAGAAAAACTCTTACTGAAATTCGATAAGGCAGCACCAACGGAAGATGCCTTATGGCCCCACCATGATGTAATGTTGTAGTTCTTGATTGATATCCAGTACTCAGCATCGAGCACTCCAGTATAGAAGTAAACCTTCCAATTCCCATCAGTAGCGTTGTAGTAGCCGTCCCAAATCGGGGCAACATCAGCTTGCTCTTTCTCTATCCCAAAAACACCTGTAGAGCCATCTGGCAGCTCGATAGTACGTTCTTGTTTCGGTCCATCATTCAAATCGAAGCATGCGTCGGCGGGCGTCAAATACTCAGAAGCATTTGCGGAGGGCAATAAAATAAATCCGGTGGCGAAAAATAGGACAACCATTGCTAACAACAACTTGGGCATTTTTTTCATCATGTCCTCCTGTCATGTGTCATATGTAACGACAGCCGCGGCAATTTAATTATCGCCTGGTTCTGACAATTATTTTTCCGGCACAGCGACTAATCCGCAAAAGGCGCCATTTTGTCCGTTAGCGGTTTCTTTTTTATCAACAGACGACCAGGTTCGACAACTATGTATCGGGGGCGCTCTTAAACGGCTGGGCGTTGGGCGCGCTCTTTCGCCGCCCGGCAGAGACGATATGAGCAGGACATAAAAACATTGAGAGCCCCTGCTGCATGAAAGACCGCGGATTAGGCCGACAATGGTGAGTGTCTAATTCAGCCGCGGCGGCCGCGCCG
>CABSNM010000041.1 GCA_902479065.1 uncultured Collinsella sp. | reverse complement strand
TGGCCTTTATCGCCGCCGAGTTGGCAGCGCACGCGTCCTCGTCCTCGCCAAAGGCCGCGGACAGGTCGACGACGTGCACCCAGCTCGCGCCCTGCTCGGCAAAGGAGCGGGCGACGGCCATGGGGTCGTCGGAATATACCTTGCAGCGGCTTCGGTCGCCGCGCTCCAGGCGCACGACCTCGCCGCCGATCAAATCGATTGCGGGAAACAGAATCATCGGCCGGCCCCCTCGACGATGCTCACGAAGTTCTTAAGGATGCGCTGCCCCAGCGCCGAGGATTTCTCGGGATGGAACTGGCAGCCCCACACGTTGCCGTGGCGCACGATGCACGGGAAGCTCCGCGTGTAGTGCGTGCGCGCCAGAACATCGGCGGCATCGGCATCGTCGGCCACCGCATAGCTGTGGGTGAAGTACATGTTGGCGCCCTCGGCAAAACCGGCGAGCAGCGGATCGGTCGCTCCGGCAGGCGTCATGTACACCTGATCCCAGCCCACGTGCGGGACCTTCAGACGGCTCGACTCCAGGCGCGTGCACGAGCCGCGCATAATGCCCAGGCCATCGACCCAGGGGCCACCGACCTGCTCGGAGGCATCGTCGTCCGCGTCCGCACCCTCGTCCGCAGGCACGCCCTCGTCGCCCCGCTCAAAAAACAGCTGAAGGCCCAGGCAGATGCCGAGCAGCGGAGTTCCGGCGGCAACGACATCGAGCACCGCGTCCGCCTCGCCACTCCCGCGCATAAAGGCAATCGCATCGTAGAACGCACCCACGCCCGGGATGACCAGGCCGTCGGCGTTACGGATCTGCTCCGGGTCGTCCGACGTGCAGGCGGCGGCACCGGCGCGCGCAAGCCCGCGCACAACGCTCGACAAGTTGCCCTTGTGGTAGTCGACCACCACGATCTTCGGTTCGCCCACGCGACCCCTCCCTTTTCTCATTCAAAACCCGCCAAAAAGGGACAGGTTACAGTGAGCCCTTGGTGCTGGGGATGCCCTGCACGCGGGGATCGAGCTCGCAGGCATGACGCATCGTGCGGCCCACGGCCTTAAAGGCCGCCTCGATAATGTGGTGCGAATTGCCGCCCGCCAGCTCGCGCACGTGCAGCGTGAGCTTGGCGTCGTGCGCAAAGGCGTAGAAAAACTCGACGGCCAGCTCGGTATCAAAGGTGCCCACGCGCTCGGTCGGCACGGGCAGCTCGCAGTAGGCCTGCCCGCGGCCCGAAATATCAACAGCAGCCATCACAAGCGTCTCGTCCATGGCGATCGCCGCGTCGGCAAAGCGCGTAATGCCCGCCTTGTCGCCCAGCGCCTGGCAGAACGCCTCGCCCAGCACAATGCCCGTATCCTCGACGGTGTGGTGTGCGTCGACTTCCACGTCGCCCACCGCGTGCACCGTCAGATCAAACAGGCCATGGCGGCCAAAGGCGTTGAGCATGTGGTCGAAAAACGGCACGCCGGTCGAGATATCGCACGTACCGGTTCCATCCAGGTCGAGCTTGACGGCAATATCGGTCTCCCCCGTCTTACGGGTTACCTCGGCATAGCGGCCCATCTACATCTCCTCCTTCACCAGCGCGGCAAACGCAGCCAGCACCTCATCGTTTTCTTGCGGGGTGCCCACGGTAATGCGCAGACAGTCCGCGAGCCCCGGCGCATAGCTAAAGTCGCGCACCAAAATCGAATACTCGTCGCGCAGACGCTCGCGCACGCGCGTGGCATGCGGCGTGCGCACGAGCACAAAGTTTGCAGCGCTCGGCCATGCCTCCACGGGCATGCCCTCGGCAGCCATCGCGCGCAGGGCACACTGCTCGCGCTCGCGCTCGGATGCAACCTGTGCCACCACGGGCGCGTACGCATCGCGGGCACGCACGCAGGCAAGCGCGGCGGCCTGGCTCAGCACATTAACCGAATAGATCTGGCGAATCGCCGCGAACACGTCGATGACCTCGGGCGCCGCGATCACGTAGCCCAGACGCGTGCCGGCGGCGCCGAACGCCTTGGACAACGTATGCAGAATCACCAGGTTGGGATGCTCGGCAATAAGCCCCTGCGCCGTGGTGGCCGCGCCAAACGAATCGTCGGCAAACTCAACGTAGGCCTCGTCGACCATTACCATGCCGGGGCACGCATCGCACAGCGCCGCGACAAAGTCGAGCGGCGCCACATCGCCCGTGGGGTTATTGGGCGAGGTCACGATTGCCAGGTTGCACTCGGACGCCGCCGCAAGCACAGCTGCCTGGTCGAGCTCAAAGGTCGCGGGGTCGCGCCACACGTCGCGCACCTCGGTCTGGCAGAGCGACGCAAAGAACGCGTACTCGCTAAAGCACGGCGGGCAGTTGAGCAGGGTCCGCCCAGCGCCGCCAAACGCCAGCAGGTAGTTATAGAGCAGCTCGTCACCGCCGTTACCCACGCAGACATTCTCGCGCACAACACCATGCCAAGCGGCCAGCTCGTCGCGCAGGTCGTTCGACATGGGATCGGGATAGCGGTTGAGCGGTGTAGCAGCCAGGGCGGCGTCGACCGCCTCGCGCACGCCAGCCGGCACGGGATAGGTGTTCTCGTTGGCCGAAAGGTTGATGCGTGTGGGCGTAAAGTTGGGATCGTAGGGCTCAATACCGGCCAGGTAGGGCTGGACGAGTTCCTTCATGCGGGGCGTCAGCTCGGCCATATTAGGCCTCCTCGACGACCGCGTCAGCGCCATCCGCACTTGCAGCCACCAGGTCCACACCCTCGGCAACCGTCGCCACGGCGTCGCCCGGCCAGGCGACCTTGGTCAGGTCGGCCGCGGCCAACGACGCGGCGCTCACGGCATCCTCGCCCTGCTCCAACACGCGGCGGCGCAGCGCGGCGGAAAGCGCGTGTGCCCACAGACCCTCGGCCTCGGCGAGGCGCTGCGTGGCAGGAGCATCGGAGAGCAGGCCCTCGGGTGTATAGCAAATGACACTCGAGCGCTTGACGAACTCCTCCACCGAAAGCGGGTTGGAGAACATGGCCGTGCCGCCGGTCGGTAGCGTGTGATTGGGGCCGGCAACGTAATCGCCGAGCGGCTCCGAGCTCCAAGCGCCCACAAAGATAGCGCCGGCGTTGCGAATGCCGCCGAGCAGGCCCATCGCGTCCTTGCAGTGCAGCTCAAGGTGCTCAGGCGCCACCGTGTTCACGGCCTCGACGGCGGCGGCCATGTCGGCGGCCACCACGATGGTGCCCTCATTGTCGAGCGAAGCGCGCGTAATCTCGGCACGCGGGGACTGCGCCACCAGGATGTCGATACCCGCCTCGACCTCACACGCAAACTGCTCGTCGCAGGTCACCAGATAGCAGGCCGCCAGCGGATCGTGCTCGGCCTGGGCCATCAGGTCGGCCGCGACCACCATGGGCTTGGCCGTGGCGTCGGCCAGCACGCAGACCTCGGAGGGACCAGCAACCATATCGATACCCACGTCACCCGAGACAATCTGCTTGGCAGCGGCGACAAAGGCGTTACCCGGGCCGGTAATCTTGTCGACACGCGGAATGGTCTCGGTACCGTACGCCAGCGCGGCCACGGCCTGGGCGCCACCCACCATATAGATCTCGTCCACGCCGCCGAGCTTGGCAGCCGCGAGCGTATAGGGGCTGATTAGGCCATCTTTTTGCGGCGGGGTCACCATGACCACGCGCTTAACGCCAGCCACCTTGGCAGGGATGGCGTTCATAAGCACCGTGGAGGGATACTGCGCACGACCGCCCGGCACGTAAATGCCGGCAGCGGCAAGCGGGGTCACCTTAACGCCGAGCATCGTGCCGTCCGGGCGCGTGGTAAACCAGCTCTGCTCGACCTCACGCTGGTGGAACTCGCGGATCTGGCGTGCGGCCTTTTCGAGAGCCGCGACAAAGGCAGGATCGAGGCCTTCGAGTGCAGCATCAATCTGCTCCTGCGGCAGGCGAAAACTCTGCAGCTCAACGCCGTCAAAACGCTGGCAGTAATCGCGCACCGCGGCATCGCCGTTGGCGCGTACGTTGGCCACGATATCGCGGGCGGCGTCGACGATGTTTTGTGGCAACACGCCCTTGCGGTTGAGCTGGTTGGTAACGAGGCACTCACCGGGAGCAAGCTTGATCGTCTTCATATCGGTATCCCCTATCGGTCGAGATTATGTTCGAAAAACGAGAGGTCGGGCGGCGGCGCCAACGGCCCGCAGCCCGTACGTTGGGGCGCCCGTGCGTGCTCGCGCTATTGTGCCGAGCCCGCGACGGGCTCAAAATGCTTGTCCTTCACGGCCGCGGTCAGGCGATCTGCCAGATTGCGTACGCGCGGATCCAGGCGAGCGGCGCCCGGATTGACAAAGAAACGGGCCGTGCAGTCCATGATGCGGCCGGTGATGACCAGGTCGTTATCGCGCAGCGTGGCGCCCGTGGCGGTGATATCCACGATACGGTCGGTCATACCGACAATGGGGCCCAGCTCGATGTTACCGTGCAGCGAAACGATGTCGACATTCACACCGCGTTCGGCATACCAAGCGCTCGCGATGCGCGGGTACTTGGTGGCCACGCGAAGAGAACCGCGACGGGCATAGTTGCGCTCGGCCTGGCCAGCGCGCCACGCGGGCTCCGCCTCGATAAACGTGCACAGGCCGTAGCCCAGGTCGACCAGCTGCAGCAGGTTGAGGTCTGCCTCGATAAGTGAGTCCCAACCGCAGATGCCGCAGTCGGCACCGCCACAACCCACAAAAGCGGGCGCGTCGCTGGGACGCACGATAACAAACTCGATATCGCCGACCGTGCCCTCACCAGCGTGCGTGTCGTGGCCGCGCACGATGAGGTGACGACCGGGATCGCGCAGCTCCGAGACATCCAAGCCCGCGGCCTCGAGCACGTCGAGCGTGTCGGCCTTGAGCGAGCCCTTGGGCACGGCAATGCGCAGCGGACCCTCGGTGCCGCGGCCCACGGCATGGTCACCATCGGAAGCAGCGTCCTCGGCCGAGGTGCGCGCAGCCTCCAGGCGCTCAAGCGAAAAGGCGAAACCCGCCGCCGGCACCTCGATGCCGTCGCCAAATGCGCCGGTAATGATGGAGTCGTAGCGTCCGCCCGAACCCACCGGATCGGGCAGGCCACCGGCATAGGCCTTAAAGACCAGGCCCGTGTAGTAATCAAACGAGTTCATGATGGAGAAGTCGAAGGACAGTACCTGGGCGTCCTCGGGAGCCAGGCCCTCGACCAGGGCACGCAGCTCGCGCGTGAGCGGCGCGACGATACCGGCGGCAACCAGCAACGCGTCAACGCGGTCGAGCACTTCGGGGCCACCGTGTAGACGCGGCAGCTCGCTAATGGCGGCCTTGACAGCATCGGACTCGGCGCTTGCCGCCACGCGAGAATCGAGGCCCACAAAGTCGTTGGCGTGCACGCAGCGCAGGGCCTCGGCAGCCAGCTCACGATCCTCGCATGCCGCGAGCAATTCCTTAAAAGGACGCACGCTACCTGCGATAATGCGCGCATCGGGCAGCGCAAGCTTGCGCACCGCCTCGGCCACGAGCGCGACGATCTCGACATCGCCTGCGGTATCGCCCGCGCCGATGAGCTCAAAACCCAGCTGCGTAAACTGACGCGAGCCGCCGGCATTGCGCTGACACTCGCGGACCACCGGCGCCTCGTAGCGCAGGCGCAGCGGCAGATCGGCCGCGCGCATGCGAGTCGAAACCAGGCGAACGATCGGCAGTGTGTTGTCGGGACGGACCACCAGCAGGCGACCGTCGTCATCAAAGAGCTTAAACGGCGTGTCCGCAATGCGGCCGCCCTCCTCGAGCGAGCCCTTGTCCTCGAGCAGCGGCGTCTCGACCGGAAGGTAATGATGCTCCCTGAAGCAGCCCTTCACCGTACATGCAATCTCCTCGCGCGCCTGAGCCTCCTCGGGCAATATGTCCCGGAATCCCCACGGTGTGGCCGTCATCTGGTGAGCCTCCTCATGCTGTGTTTCATATAGAACAGAAGACCGGCATAGCTCCGCCGGTCTTCTGGGTACTTTAGCATACTAGAGTGTTTGCGGGGAAAATCCGTCGCAGCCGCTCACACCGTATTCATTTGGAAACATAGGGCAGGTTGCCGCAACCCAACCCCACCTAGGCGCCAATCGCACGACGATACTCTGCCATTACCTGTGCATCGGCAGCTGCGGGGTCAGCAAAATAGCGCCAGTCATAGGTCTCGGCCGAAACAACTCCGCGATAGCCGCGCGCTACCAGCCTATTCAGGTCGGCGCGCATATCGCGGTCGCCGTCACCCCAAGCAAGATGCGTCGTGCCGTCTGCCGCAACATCGACAAAATGCACGTGGGCGACATCATCGCCAAGCAGATCGAAATAATCGTCGATGGTATCCCCTGCCACCGCCATAGCGCCCAAATCCAGACACGCCTTAAGTGCCGGATGATCAACTACCTCGATCATGCGCTTCGTGTCGGCCGCCGAGTTCACGATCATCGACTCAACCGGCTGTAGGGCCTCGAGCACCAGTCGCACGCCGCGCTCTCCCGCATGCTCGGCAATCGCACGCAGCATCGAGGCGCTGCGACCCCACGCGTCCTCGATCGGCTCGTTCAAAAATGCCCAGCCGCTCGAGACCATGACCTGCTCGGCTCCAAGTTCCGCCGCGATATCTACAACGTTCTTAAAGTACGCGAGCGTGCGGGCACGCGCCTCATTCCCGCGCGCCGCGATATTCCACGGCTTGGGGTTGTTCTGTTCGGGACAAAGCCCCACAATCCGAACCCCATACCGCTGCGACAGCTCCCGTACCCGCTCGAGCGAATCGTATCCATGGCAATCGACATACAGATGCATCGCCCCGGTCCAAAGCTCGCAACACGTGTAGCCCGAAGCCGACGCCGAAGAAAAGAACTCCTCAAGATCAAAGTAGCGATGGCTGATATTCATAACGGCAAGCTGGGGGTAGCTCATAATTACTCTCCAACCCAAACGGGGCCCCGTTCCATATAGGAGCGGGGCCCAATTACACAAACGTTATTTGCTCTTAGTAATCGAACTGGTGATAGTAACGACGGTAGTTGAGGTTGTGTTTGGTGACCGTCTCGTAGTAAGCGGCAAGGCGATCGGTAATCAGCGAAGAGAGGATCCACGGAGACACGATGACGCGGAACTCGTCGTCAAGGCCGGGGATCGCGAACTCGGCGGTGTCGATGATGTTGATGTCGGTGTCGCCGGTCACGCCGCGGGTCAGGAACGCGCGGACGCGCTCATCGAGCTTGCGGTTCTCGTCCTCGCCCATGAACAGGAAGACCGGGACGCCGGGCTCCACGAGCTCGAGGGTGCCGTGGAAGAAGTCGGCCGAGGTGATGTAGCGGGTGCGCTTCCACTGCATCTCCTCCAGGATGCACATCGAGAACAGAATGGTCTCGCCCCACAGGGCGCCGGAGCCGATGAACATGGTGTAGGGGGCCAGGGCGTACTTCTTGGCGAGCTCCTCGGCGCGCGGCTCGAAGCTCTTGCGGATGTCGACCAGGTGGGTCCAAACATCCTTGGTCTGCTCAATAAACTTATCGAACTGCGGGAAGCAGCCACGGCGGTTGAGCAGGCGCAGGCCGAAGCAGTCGGCGAGGTAGTAGCCCATCTCGCAGCCGCCGTTACCGTGATCGGAAGCCATCTTGACGCAGTTCTCGGCACCCACAGCCTGGCCGATGGGGCCCTCGGGCTTGGTCATGGCGTAGACGCGCACGCCCATGCCCTTCATCTTCTTGACGGCCTCGAGGACCTCGGGGGTGGTGCCGGACTCGGAGGCGGTGAGCACGACGGACTTCTCGGTCATGCGCTTGTGGCCCATGGCGTTCCACTCGGCGGCGTGGATCAGGTAGACCTCGAGGTCGCGGTCGCCGAACTTGTTCATGAGGTACTCGAGCTGCATGAGCTCGTCCCAGGTGCCGCCGACGCCCATCAGGAACACGGCGTCGTAGCCCTCGTCGGCGACCTTGTCGGCGAGCTCGATCATCTTCTTGCCGGTCTCATAGACGTTCTTGCCGTCCTCGAGATAGCCCTCCTGGCTAAAGTGCATGATCTCGATCTTCTCGGTTTCCTTCATGGCTTTTCCTTTCTGTCCTGCACGCGACTCTATATATCGCGTTTCTTTTCGATACCAATTATAGACATACACCTAAGGTGTTTTTAATACCACTTATCAATCTGTTCCAATCCTCGGTGAACGGTCGAAATTCTCTGGTGAGTGGTATTAAATTAGAATTGAATGTATAGCTAACACCTCTGGCGCCTCCCTTGTGTGACAAAGAACAGCGTTCCTACCAGCGCAATAATGGTCGATGCCCCAAATAGCACCGCTTGGACGCCCAAAGCCTCCGCCAAAAAAGGAGCCGCCAGCAGCGGCAGCACGCCGGCGCTCATCAGGCCAAAACGCACAAAGCCGGTAATGCGCCCCAGGTATTTGATGTCGGCGCGCTCCTGAATCAAGATCATCTGCAGCGGTTCCAGGAATCCCCAGGCCAGACCGTTAATCGCCTGACCGATAATCGCGACCCCCAGCATATCGGTGCCCACGTACACCATGGACCCAATGCCCACGGCCATGAGCGCGCCGAGCAACAATCGCAGGTTGACATGGCGAGCAGAAAGCTTGGTCAGGATGAACGCGCCCACCGAGGAAGTGAGGCCCACGACCGAGGACAGCCAGCCCAGCCAGACGATATCCACGTTGAGCACATCGCGGTAGAACAACGACTCCAGCGAATCGAACGCGCCAAACGCAAAGAAACCCAAAAAGCCCGAGATAAAGATGAGGCGCAGGTCGTGGTCGCGAAACGTAAGTCGCGCACCCTCGGCCATGCCGCCCAGAATACCGCCCTTCGGCTTCTCCCCTTTTGCGGGAGCAACACACTCGTGACAGCCCAAGGAGAGCACGGCCGCCACACCCATCATGCCCGCCATGAGCAGATAGACCGATTGCGTGGCAAAACAGCTCACGATGGCACCGCCGAGCAGCGGGCCAGCGGTATAGGCGATATTGCTGTAGAACACCATGAGGCCGTTCACGCGGGTACGGCCCTCGGTGGTCGACTCCAGGTATCCCGGAAACGCATGCGTGCAGGTGTTGATAAAGCCGCCCGCAAGTCCCAAGACGCACGCGGCAAACACAAGCCCGGGGACAGACAACGGCACCAACCCCACGCCAAGCGATAGCACTGCCGTAATCACGCACGTCACAAATGACGTCCGGCGCGGTCCAAAGCGGTCGATGACCGAACCCGACACCATATTGCCCACCGACGTCATAAGATTGCGCGCGAGCGTAATGGCGGCAACCAAAAAGGCCGTGCCGGCCAGATCATACGTGGCCGCACCGATAAGCCCCAAAAAGTAGACCGCGTTGTTGGCGCACCACTGCAGGGACTCAATAAGAATCAGCCTGACCTCTGCCGGCGTCAGGCGCATTGCTTCGCGACCCTTCGCGAACATACGAACTCCTTCTATACAAAAAGGGGATGGAGGGCATAGGCCTGCTCCATCCCCTTTCCAGGTTGCAACGAAAATCTATGCAGCCGGACCCTTACGCCAGCACGCCGAAGAACGCGCCGATGATGCCCACGACCATGGTGGCCACGA
>CABSNM010000040.1 GCA_902479065.1 uncultured Collinsella sp. | reverse complement strand
CCCAGAGCTCGGGCCTGGTGGGAGCCTTCGGGTGCGACAGCGCGTAGTAGTAGCTCGACCTCGCCAGGCCGGCGCACTCGAGCAGGTCGGCGAGGGGGTATTGCCCTGAAAGCCCGCTCACGACCGCGGCCTTCTCGCCGTTCGAGAGCGTTTCTCCGCCTTCAGGGCGATCGATTTTTTTAGGTAGGCGTTCTCCGCCTCGAGCCTCTTGATCCTGCGCTCGAGCTCTTGCTCGCGCGTCGTCTCCCCGGACGGGGAGCCGGACCCCCTCGGCCTCCCCCTGGGCTTTGGCCTGAGCGCCTCCGGGCCCTCCTCCTTGTAGGCCTTCAGCCATTTCTTGAAAGGGCTTGGCGAGGCTATCCCGAACTTCTCCATGGCCTCGGGCTTCGTCATGCCCTCGTCGACGACCGCCCTGACGGCGGCCAGCTTCGTCTCGAACGAATAGGCGGTGTGTTTCTTTCCCATCATGGCCAGAACCTCGATACCAGCAGACCTGTAGGTGCACAGCCATTCTCTCACGGTTTCCTCCGGCATCCCGAGAAGGGCCGCGATCGCCGCGCGGCCGTGCCCCTCGTCGTGCAGCTCTGCCGCTCGCAGTCTCATCCCGACGTCGTACAAAGCGTTTCCAGCCATAAAAAAGCCTCCCATTTCTTGTGTCCAAGAAATGGGAGGCAGTTCACACTACGTGCGGCGGGGGTTCTTTCGTCCTGCGGAGTGTCCGCGAAGGTTAGCCCTCAGATCCTGCTACGACTACGTCCTCGGATTGTGGGGCTGAATGAAGGACGTGGCTGTGGGGGTGCCTTGTCCCGGTCGCTGTTTCGCGGCGTGGCCGCGAAACCACGCGCCACTTTGGGCATGGAGGGCTAGCTGATTGTGGCCTTCTGCTGCCCCAGTGCTGTTTCGCGCTTTGCGCGAAACAACGCAACACTTTGGGCATGGGTGGGGGCTGGGTTGCGGATTCAGATGGCCTAGAGGGATATGGGTGCAAACGAGAAATCGTTGTTGGGGTCGTCCTTTTCCATAAACTCATCGAGACAGAATGTCATATAGATTGGAACGTACAGGACCTTGCCCTCTTTGCTGAGGTTCTCGTGGCTTAGCACAACGGCCTCGGGAATTTTGTACTCGCCCACGCTCATCAGACGGTCGAGGGCCGCATGGGCTCGAACCTTCTTGCCCGATTTGACCTCGATTGGGACAACGTGCCCGCGAGTGCCTTCGACCACAAAGTCAACTTCACCGACCTCACGCGTCTGGTAGTACCACGTATCCACCCCAAGGGCAACAAGCTCCTGCGCGACCACGTTCTCATAGAGGCCGCCGAGGTTGGGGGTTTTCATGTCAAGATAGACGGCACGTGCCGTGCTGCCGGGATATCGCGATGCGAGCATGCCTGTATCAGACTCGTATAGTTTGAAGGCGGTCGCCTTCTCTGTCCTCTTAAGAGGACTCCGGGCCTCCGTCACCTGGGCGACCATCAGTCCAACGCCCGCGTTCACCAACCATAGGAAATCCTGCTCGTATTTTTGAAGGCGAGCCCCCTCGCCCAGGGATGAAACAACAAAGCGATGGGATTCCGCCTCAAGTTGAACGGGAATTTGCTCGAAAATGGAGCGAACGTTAAACGCTCGAGTCGATGCATATTTAGAGATGTCGCTTTTGTACTGATCGACTAGCTGAATTTGAAGCTCACGCGTTCTCACGAGCGAATAGCCCGAATCGATATAGTTCTGAACGACCTCCGGCATGCCGCCGCAAACGATATAGGCTCTAAAGTTTTTGAGCATCGCCTCATGAATATAGTTTTCGACGGGTCGCCTTTCGACAAGGCAGCTGCGAATTCCTGCAAGCACATTCTCGCTGACGCTGTTTGCCCAACAAAACTCTTCAAAATCCATCGGCCGCATAACAATGTGTTCGACATACCCTACCGGAAAAGAAGAGATCCCCTTAAACTCGGTCCCAAGCATAGACCCCGAGAAGACATAGCTAAAGCGCCCGTCCTCGACCAATGCCTTCATGAGCGTAATGATCTGCGGGTATTCCTGAATCTCATCGACAAAGATAAGCGTATCTCCCTCAGCAAGCGGTGCATCCGCAAGAAGGGCCACACGGTTGATAAAGTCAACGGCGTTCTTGGCGCCAACAAGCACATCCCTTGCCTCGGCGTCGAGTAGCAAATTGACCTCAAAATACGAAGCGTAGTTGTCTTTACCAAACGCGCGAATCGCATAGCTCTTGCCAATCTGGCGCGCACCGGTAACAAGCAAGGCCTTATGAGAGCTATTTTTCCAGCCTAAAAGCCTATCAGTGACCTTACGGCGTAGCATTAAAACTCCTAAATGACAAAAATTGGCAAATAGAATTGACCTAAATCATACAAAAAATGGCAAATAGAAATGCCCCAAATCATACAAAAATTGGCAAATAGCAAAGATTCGCTTAGGTCTCAAAGCCATCGAACCAGCACGGCACTTTGCGAAAAGGCTGGCGGCGCCGTTGTTGAGGGTGGCCAGGTTGGCAGTGGCGCCGTTAGCGTTCTCGGCTGCTTGGGTGGGCAGGAGCGAAAGTGCGTCAGCGGCGTTCATGCAATACCCGACGGTAAAGTTCTATACTGCAAACTCACAGTCGCTTGCCGCAAAGTGAAGCGCGTTCGGCTATCCCTTTTGTTGGATGAAAAGCCCCGTGTTATTGCAAGGGTGCATACTTGTCTTGCAAGTGCATAGAATCTCGTATAGTGCGAGTAAATAATTGCAGTGTCCGTTATGTGTTTAGCAAAGATATAGTTTGCATAATCCAGCCTAATCTCTGCTCTAATTAAATAAAGTCGCACGTAGATGACGTAAACATGTGTGAGCTGGGCTTCTTTACGCTGAGCGGGTAAAAACGACCGTTCACCGTTAAACTATTTTCAAAATGAATAAAATGAGCGATAAAGAGAATATAAACCTTAATAAACTCGCGTATTGCACGGACGCGGGTTATTAATGGGTTGTAGGCCTTTTACAGAAAGGATTCCAGCAATGTCTAAGCCTCTTGGCAAGCCCGATCGTATTGTCGTCGCCCTTGGCGGCAACGCCCTCGGCAACAACCCCGTCGAGCAGATCGAGGCCGTGAGCAACACCGCCCACGCGCTCCTCGGCCTCATCGAGCAGGGCAACGAGATCATCATCACCCACGGCAACGGCCCGCAGGTCGGCATGATCCAGAACGCCTTCGCCGCCGCCCACGACGCCATCGGCACCCCCGAGATGCCGCTGCCCGAGTGCGGCGCCATGTCCCAGGGCTACATCGGCTACCACCTGCAGCAGGGCATCGGCCGCGAGATGCACAAGCGCTATAAGCGTTGGCACGCCGCCACCGTCGTCACCCAGATCGAGTGCGACCCGGACGATCCCGCGTTCAAGAACCCGACCAAGCCGATCGGCCCCTTCTACACCGAGGAGCAGGCCAAGGAGTTCATGGCCGAGGATCCCTCCAAGGTCTTCGTCGAGGATTCCGGCCGCGGCTGGCGTCGCGTCGTCGCCTCCCCCGATCCCAAGAAGATCGTCGAGGCTGACTCCATCCTCAACCTGCTCGACAACGAGTTCATCGTCATCGCCTGCGGTGGCGGCGGCATCCCCGTCGTCCGCGACTACGAGAACAAGGGCTGCTACAAGGGCGTTCCCGCCGTCATCGACAAGGACCTGGGCGGCGAGCTGCTGGCCGAGGACTGCGACGCCGACGTCCTGTTCCTGCTGACCGCCGTTGAGCATGTCGCCATCAACTTTGGCAAGCCCAACCAGGAGGAGCTCGAGGACCTCACCGCCGACGAGGCCGAGCGCCTGGCCGACGAGGGCCAGTTCGGCAAGGGTTCCATGGAGCCCAAGGTCCGCGCCGCCATCAAGTTCGCCCGTTCCCGCAAGGGCCGCACCTGCATCATCGGCGCCCTGGACAAGGCCGCCGAGACCATGGCCGGCCTCTCCGGCACCCGCATCCACGAGTAGCCCCTACTCCGTTGCCTCTCCCGTGGGCGCCAGGCAAGACGCCCACAAACTAGCCTCTCTTCATGAGCCCCGCAGTCCGCTCCGACTGCGGGGCTTTTGCTGTTTGAGATGTGTGCAGGGGGTAAACAAGAGCAAATTTGGTTAGATGCTCAGATCATGGGATGCCTGAAACCAGACGATGATTCCCAGAATCCTAATTCGGCGTTTGTCCAGCACGATATCCGGTTCCGCTGTGCGATATGAGTAGGATGAGAGCATCACGGTGTTCGTACCGGTGCTATAACGACGTATGACGATTCTTGAATTATCGGCCAAAGCGAGGACGGAGCATCCGTTCCAGGGTTTCAGGTTTGGATCCACGAGGAGAAGGGATCCAATCGGGTAGCATTTGGACATGGCGGACGTGTCCATTTGAACAAAGAAGCACCCGCGATGTTTCTTGAATACGGATGAGGGAAGCGCGGTTATTCCGGTTTGTTTAAGTCCCGTTCTGCCTCCATTCTTCAAGATTTTAAATACATCGCAAAGGGAATCAGTAGTAACTTCTTTGGATTCCCCCTTCCGCCCCTCGTGGTCGAGCTTTGCGGCAAGCCCTGCGGTTTCAGATGTGAGGTCGTCGAGCTGCAGGTTAAATTTCGATACTATCTTGAGCAACGTTGAGCGGCGGATTGTATAGCGGTCCTTTTCCCAGCGGCATACCGTTTCTTTGGAGACGCCGATGAGTGCCGCGAATTCCTCCTGTGTCAGCTGGTCGCGCTTGCGAAGCGCCTTTATGTTTTGACCCGTTCCCATGTTATGAAGTGCGGACGAGGGGGAGGCAGAGGCAGTTGGGGCCGCCAAAGCCGTTTGTCAGCTCAAAGATAGAGATGGGAATAAGGTCAATACCGGCCTGCTCCAGCGCTTTGTTGGTTTCGGCGTTTTCTTCGTATACGCAGACCTTGCCTGGCTCCAAACAAAGGGTGCTTGTGGCATTGTTGGTCCTTTCGACCTCTGCTGCTCCGGGATTTGAGCCACCGCAAAGGATAAACTGCAACGAACTTGAACCTAGGGCTAATCGCAACGCTTCTTTCAGTCCGCCTGCGACATGACACGCACGGGTTGTCCCTTCCGATCTGCCCCGCGTAATGCGGTAGACTCGCGCTTGGTCGAGAAGCTCCCGAGCAACGAGGAATGTCTCGTAGTCAACGCGAGTGAAATATGTGTCGAGATGAATGCAGAGATCATCGTAGGGAACCTCAATGGCCCATACGGACTCAATAGTCGAGTTCTCGTCCCAGAGCAAGTTATTCGCTAGGGTGTCTATAGCTGCTGGCTCGGTTCGTTGAGAGATGCCAACGGCTACATTTTCGCTGTTGAGGTTGTGAAGGTCGCCGCCTTCAATGTGGTAAGTCGATTCATGCTTGAAGAACTGAGGAGTCTCGCGGAAATCCGGATGATAGTTAAAAATCGTTTTATAGGCGATAACCTCACGGTTGCGCTCTGGCCAGTACATATGGTTGAGCGTGACACCTTCGCCGATGACGCTTGCTGGATCGCGCGTGAACCACATGGTGTTAAGGGGGGCTATGAGAAGGTCGTCGGGTGAGTATGCGTCTCCCGTCAGCTTTGAGAGGCTGAACACCTCCTTGTTCGTGTCGAAGACCTGGGAGTAGCGAACGCCGTTGACGGCTGCCTGGACCAGGTCGCGGGAACCTTCGATATGCTCAAGATACTCGCGAATGGCAGACTCGAGCTCAATGCCCCGCGCGCCGCATTCTGAAATGTAGCTATCGATAAAAGAGCGACGCGCTTGCTCTGTCGCATCAAGGGCTTCGGTAAGAAGGTTTTCAAGATAGAGAATCTCTACCCCTTCGTGCTCGAGCATCGCCGAGTAAGCATGATGCTCCCTAAGGGCTTTATCAAGATCGAATGAGCTGCTAGACGGACGCAACGTAAAGACCCGATTGAACTGCCCGTCGGGGTAGTTGCGCGTTTCGGGGCCGGGGCAGTGCAGGAGGGCCTTTTTTAGCTTTCCTATTTCGTTTTGAACATGTAGTGCGGACATAAGACCTCGCTTTGGCGATGAGTATTGATTGCTTCCATAGTGGCACATTACGAGTTCGATTCAATTTACATCATATCTGTCACAGGTGAATGGTACGAACCGGCTTAGTAATTGATGATAAACATCAATCTAGAAAGCAAATTGACAAATTACGTCAATCTAAAGTCCGTTTACGGGTCGATGCGCTTCGTTGGCGGGCGAAGAGACGGAAGGGTGTTTTGCGCGATGACACAATGGCTTTGCCGGCAACGAAAAACCCCTGAATTAAGGAGGAGAGATGGCAGAGACAGAAAAGAAGCGCACTCTTCGAGTCCCGCACGTGTACACCATCATTCTCGTCTTGATGGCCGTATTTGCCGTTCTGACCTGGGTCGTGCCTTCGGGTTCGTTTGAGCGCCAGGAGGTTAACGGTCGCGAGGTAACGGTCTCGGGCACCTATGAGCCTGTCGATAAGGTCTATACGGACGAGGACGGCAACGAGGTCGATCTTCGCCAAGGCATCTTCGAAGTACTTGAGGCCCCTGCGATCGGCATCCAGCAAGCGGTCGAGGTCGTTGCATTCATTATGATTGTGGGAGGTTCCTTCCAGGTCATCACGGCGACCGGAGCCATCACGAGCGGCGTCGCCCGAGTGGTGAAGAAGTTCAAGAGCAAGGACGTCCTCATCATTCCGATCCTAATGGCGCTTTTTGCCTTGGGCGGCAGCACCTTTGGTATGGCAGAGGAGACGCTTCCGTTCTTTGCGATTCTTATGCCGATCATGATGGCCATGGGCTTCGACTCAATTACAGCGTTCATGACGGTGTTTGTGGGTGCCCGTATCGGATACATCGCATCTACCGTAAACCCGTTCAACGTCCTGATTTCCCAGGGCATCCTCGGTATCCAGGGCAACCCCCAGCTTTGGTTGCGTACTATCGCCCTTGTCGTGCTCACTGCAGTTGCCATCGCATGGGTTGTGATGTATGCCCTCAAGGTTAAGAAGAATCCCGAGGCATCCCCAGCTTTCCACGATGATATCGAGAAGCGCAAAGAGTTTGGTGCGGACGAGAATCTCCTCGATAGCGAGTTCACCGGTAGGCAGAAAGCCGTTATGGTTATTTTCGTGCTTGGACTTGCCGCCATCATTTGGGGCCTGGTGGCCCAGGGCTGGTACATGAACGAAATCTCTGCGATTTTCTTGGCCATGGCCCTTCTTTCGGGTGTAGTTTCCGGGATGAACGAGAAGGAGATCGCGGGAGAGTTCGTTAAGGGAATTGCAGACTTCGCGTTTTCGGCCATCGTTGTTGGCCTCGCCCGCGGAATCCTCGTAATCGCCAATGACGGCCTCATCATCGATACGATTCTCAACACGCTCGCCACGGCTCTCTCTGGAGTTCCGGCAGTTATCTTTACGAGCATTCTCTACGTCGTGGATAACCTTCTGTCGATCCTCGTTCCGAGCTCCTCGGGCATCGCTGCTCTTACGATTCCCATTTTCGGCCCGCTTGTTGAGCTGATGGGCTTAAACCCCGAGGCTGCAGTTACCGGCCTTTCCATGGGCAGTGCTGCCATGTCTCTCATTTCGCCGACAAGCGCGATGCTCGTTGCCGGTCTTGGCGTCTGTAAGATTCCGCTTGGCCAGTGGTGGAAGGTCGCTTGGAAATTCTTCCTGGTCGTAAGCGTTATCTGCATGGCATTCACTGCGGTTTCGGGTCTTATCCCCCTGCCGTAAATGCAAAACCCCACATACAAGTTGTGAGAAAGAAGGATAGAGATGAACAAAGGACTGAACGTTCATAGCGAGATTGGCGCCCTCAAGAAGGTGTGCGTCCATCGCCCCGGTATGGATCTTGTAAACATGAAGGCGGAGGATTTCGACCGCGTTTGGATTCACGACGCGTTCTATCTGGACTATGCCCAGAAAGAGCACGATCAGTTTACCGACCTTCTTCGCGGCGCTGGCGCCGAGGTCGTCTATATGGAAGAGCTGCTCGCTGAGACGTTTGACAAAGTCGAGGGCACTCGCGCAGAGTTCATGACGAAGTTCATGGGTGAGTCCGGCATCTCCAACGCGGCCCTTCGCCAGGCCGTTGTCGAGAAGCTTGATTCGATTAAGGACAACAAGGAGTTTGTCCTTGCTGCCATGGGCGGCCTCTACGTTCGCGACCTCGAGATCCCCAAGGTTGGCGGTTCTCTTGCCAGTATGGACGGCGAGGAGTTGAAGGCTGACGATATGGTGCTGTTCCCCATGCCGGCCTCGTATTTCTCCCGTGACCCTCTGGCTGTCGTGGGCAAGGGCGCTACCATGAACCGCATGTACTGGAATCAGCGCAACCGCGAGGTAATCTTCTACGAAACGGTGCTCCGCAACCATCCCGATTATGCCGGTAGCCCCATCTGGTACGACCACAACAGCGAGTGGCATATCGAGGGCGGCGATATCCTCAACATCAACGCCAAGACGCTCGCCATCGGTATTTCCGAGCGCACCCAGACTGCGGCCATCGATGAGCTCGCCAAGAATATGTTCTGGGGTTCCGATGAGGCCGAGATCGAGAACATCTATGCCATCAAGATCCCGCACGGCTACGCCTACATGCACCTCGACACCGTCTGCACGCAGGTCGATCGCGATAAGTTCACGGTCTATCCTGGCATCTACCAGACGCTTCGTGCCTACCGCCTGACCAAGGGCGATTCGGAGGGGGAGGTGCATATCGAGGAGCTCGAGGGCACCCTGCAGCATATTCTCGAGCTTGCGACGGGTATGGACCACATCACCATGATTGAGTGCGGTGGTGGCGATCCGATCGAGGCTTCCCGTGAGCAGTGGAACGATGGTTCCAACACTCTTGCGGTCGCACCGGGCAAGGTCTGCGTGTATGAGCGCAACGTTGTCACCAACGATGCTCTTTACAAGGCCGGCGTCGAGCTGCTCGTCGCCCCCTCCGAGGAGCTTTCTCGCGGTCGCGGCGGCCCGCGCTGCATGACCATGCCGTTCTGGCGTGAGGAAATCTAGTCAGCGTTAGCGTATCTGGGCGGCGCGTGTGCGTCTGCGCCGCCCATCCCTCCTTGTGTGTTCCAACAATCGAAAGGATTCAAATCATGGCTCTTAATCTTTCTGGTCGAAGCGTTCTTACCCTGCTTGACTTTACGTCCGAGGAAATCGAGTACATGCTCGACCTCTCAAAGAACTTCAAGGATATGAAGCGCGCCGGTTATCCGCACCGCTTTCTCGAGGGCAAGAACATTGTCCTGCTGTTTGAGAAGACCTCAACGCGCACGCGCTGTGCCTTCGAGGTCGGCGGTATGGACCTGGGTATGGGTGTGACCTACCTCGACCCCGGCTCGTCGCAGATGGGCAAGAAAGAGTCCATCGTGGATACCGCCCGCGTGCTCGGTCGCATGTATGACGGTATTGAGTATCGCGGCTCCGACCAGTCGATCGTCGAGGAGCTTGCCGCCAAGGCTGGCGTTCCCGTCTGGAACGGTCTGACCAACGAGTACCATCCCACCCAGGCCCTTGCCGACATTCTTACCATGCGTGAGGAGTTTGGCGACACGCGCGGCATGAAGCTCACCTATATGGGCAAGGAGCAGGGCAACGTCAGCGACTCCCTGATGGTTATCTGCGCCAAGCTCGGCATTAACTTCTGCTCCTGCGGACCCAAGGGCGATGTCGAGGGCGCCACGCACTTCGATCCCGAGCTTCTTGAGCGCTGCCAGGAGATCGCCGCTCAGAATGGCTGCACGATCCAGCTCACTGAGGATATCGACGAGGGCGTCAAGGATGCAGACGTGATCTATACGGACGTTTGGGTCGGTATGGGCCAGGCTGAGGAGCTGTGGAAGAGCCGAATCGATCTTCTCTCTCCCTATCGAGTAACGCCCGAGGTCATGGCCAAGGCAAACCCCGGCGCCATCTTTATGCACTGCCTGCCGAGCTTCCACGATACGCAGACCACCATCGGCGCCGAGATTGCCGAGAAGTTCGGCGTGACCGAGATGGAGGTTTCCGACGAGGTCTTTGAGAGCGCGCAGTCTCGTGTGTTCCAGGAGGCCGAGAACCGCATGCATACCATTAAGGCCATGATGTACGCGACGCTTCGCTAGTAGCTGGGAAGTGAACGAATACTATGAGTAAACCGTACGGTAAGCCCGACCGCATCGTCGTCGCCCTTGGCGGCAACGCCCTCGGCAACAACCCCGTCGAGCAGATCGAGG
>CABSNM010000039.1 GCA_902479065.1 uncultured Collinsella sp. | reverse complement strand
GCGGGCACGGAATTTAAACGGCTGAAAAAGGGGCATCGACCTGCGCCGATGCCCCCAACGTGGACACACATTTTGTCCTATAAGCCTCGGGTTCGACCCCATGCAAGGTCAACAAAAAAGACGGCCAACCGAAGTTGACCGTCTTAACTTGCTTTGGTGGGCCGTCAGGGGGTCGAACCCTGGACCTTGGGATTAAGAGTCCCCTGCTCTACCAACTGAGCTAACGACCCGATATCAACACGAAGCAAAAACTGGGGTGGGTAAAGGGACTCGAACCCTCGACCTACGGGACCACAACCCGTCGCTCTAGCCAACTGAGCTACACCCACCGTGTCCTGTGCGCTTCGCGCTCGACTATTATTGCAAGGAACGCCACGCGATGCAAGCCCCAATTTTCAAGAATTTTGAAAAGAGTTTTTCGAGACCATTTCGAGCAAATCCCACCGGTTTCATAGGAGTAAACTTGCCCCACTGCAAATGCTCGAAAGGACCGTCATGAAAGAACTCTCCAACCGCACGGCAACGTTTACCGATTCGGTCATCCGCCGCATGACACGCATCTCCAATAAGTACGGCGCTGTCAATCTCTCGCAGGGCTTCCCTGACTTCGATCCCCCAGCGCAGCTGCTCGATAGCCTCAGCACCATCGCCACCGACCCCAAGCCGCTTTACCACCAGTACTCCATCACCTGGGGCTCCCAGGCCATGCGTGAGGCGCTTGCCGCCAAGCAGGAGCATTTTATGGGCATGTCGGTAAACCCCAACGAGAATATCGTAGTCACCTGCGGCTCCACCGAGGCCATGATGGCCGCCATGATGACGGTTACGAACCCCGGAGACAAGGTCGTCATCTTCTCGCCGTTCTACGAGAACTACGGCGCCGACACGATCCTTTCGGGTGCCGAGCCTATCTACGTGCCGCTCAACCCGCCCACATTCGACTTTGACCGCGAGACACTCGAGGCGGCCTTCCGCGACAACGACCCCAAGGCCATCGTCCTGTGCAACCCTTCCAACCCTTGCGGCAAGGTCTTTACGCGCGAGGAGCTCACCTTTATCGCCGACCTCTGCAAAAAGTACGACACCTACTGCATCACCGACGAGGTGTACGAGCACATCGTCTACGCGCCCCACGAGCACGTCTATATGGCCACGCTGCCCGGCATGTTCGAGCGAACCATCAGCTGCAGCTCGCTGTCCAAAACGTACTCCATCACCGGCTGGCGTCTGGGCTACACCATTGCCCCGGCCCAAATCACCGAGCGCATCAAGAAGGTCCACGACTTCCTCACCGTGGGTGCCGCCGCTCCCCTGCAGGAAGCTGTCGTCACCGCCCTCAACTTCGACGACAGCTATTACCAGGAGGTCCTCGACCTCTACACCGCCAAGCGCGACCTGTTCTGTCAGGGACTCGGCAGCATCGGCCTCACGCACAACGTGCCGCAGGGCGCCTACTACGTCATGATGGACATCTCTGAGTTTGGCTATGACAGCGACCTCGAATTCTGCGAGGACCTCGCGTCTAAGGTGGGCGTGGGCGCCGTGCCCGGCTCGAGCTTCTTCCGCGAGCCCGTCAACCATCTGATTCGTTTCCACTTTGCCAAGCGAGACGAGACGCTTAACGCGGCGCTGGAGAACCTCAAGTCGCTACGTGATAAAATCAAGCCGCGCGGGTAAGGACGGCCCGGCAACTAAAGCAACCAAAGAAGCCCCGCACCGCCCGCCGCGTTGCGAGGCTTCTTTCTATAGCGCTTTCTTAAATAGTTTAGAGCTCTATACTTTAGTCACGGAGCAACTCGTCCCAGAGAGAGGAATACTATGGCAGAGCAGCAGCTTATCGGAGCGCTCGAGGCCGGTGGCACCAAGATGGTCTGCGCCACGGGCTATGCGGACGGTACGGTCCTAGAGCGCGAGCAGATCGCGACCACGACCCCGCAGGAGACCGTTGAGGCCGTCAACGCATGGTTTGCCGACAAGGGCATCGCCGCGCTGGGCATCGGCGCCTTTGGCCCCACCGCAGTCAACCCTGCCTCGCCCCAATACGGCAAGATCCTGGAGACGCCCAAAACGGCATGGCGCTACTTTGACCTGCTGGGCACTATCCAAAACGAGCTCAATATCCCCTGCGGCTACGATACCGACGTCAACGTCGCCTGCCTGGGCGAGGTCACGTTTGGTTGCGCCAAGGGCCTCACCGACGTGGTCTACCTGACCATCGGCACCGGCGTGGGCGCCGGCGTGCTCTCGGGCGGTAAGCTCGTGCACGGCATGATGCATCCCGAGGCCGGCCACATCCTGGTCACGCGCGACCCGCGCGACACCATTGGCGAGCACAGCGCCTGCCCCTTCCACGACAACTGTCTCGAGGGCCTCATCGCCGGCCCCGGCGTTAAAAAGCGCTGGGATGGCAAGAGCGCCGGAGACATGGCCGATGACCCGGAGGCCATGGACCTGCTCGCCGGCTATCTGGCACAGGCGCTCATGACCTACACGCTGTGCTACGCGCCGCAAAAGATCATCATCGGCGGCGGCGTGGCCGACCACACCCCCATCGTGCCGCTCGCACGCAAGAAATGTGCCGAAATGCTCAACGGCTATATCGTCACGCCCGAGGTCAACGACATCGATACCTACATTGTCAACAACAGCCTCGAGGGCAAGCAGGGCATCATGGGTTGCCTTGCCCTGGGCGCACAGGCGCTTCAGTAACAGACGCACCCACGGGGCGTGGCGCGCCCAGCAAATCCGACCAATGGAACGACGCCACCACGCCTCATATAAGCCCTCAAATAAAAAAGGCCGCCTAGGACCAAACAATACGTCCTAGGCGGCCTTTTTGGCACATATGAGCGATCGTAGTAGATATCGGAGCACAACGCCCGTTGCCGCTCCACAGCAGTCGATCATCACATCGGTGATCATGCCGGCGCGCCCCGGCACAAAGAGCTGAATCGTCTCGTCGATCGAGGGAATCAGCAGCAGGAACACCGCCGTGGGCAGCAGCACGTCAAAGGTGCGCCGGCCCTCAAAATCAAAGGCATGCGTTGCCAGGATGCCGAGCACCATATACTCGGTAAAATGCGCGCACTTGCGAACAACAAAGTTGGTCACCCATTCATATGGAAGTCCCACGCCGTGCAGGAAACCGCGGATAGCTTCCATGACCGTTAGGCTCAGCGAGCCCGACCCCGAGCCGGGAACCAGCGAATTGCCCCAGATCAAGAGCGCCATCAGGCAGGTTACAACCGCCCATTTTCGATTGATCTTAACCATGCAGAAGTTATGCCTCCGCGCGGAGCGGCGCGAAGCTGGCGGTACCGCCCTCGATAACGCTCAGATAGGCACGGCCCGTACGCTTGGCGGTAGAGGACTGCAGGCGCTCGATCTCTTCCTCGAGGATCTGATTGACGCGCTCGTGACGACGGTTTTCCATAATGCCGGCGGCAATAGCCTCGGCCCGCTCGATGCTCTCGCGCGAGATACGGGCAGTATCCTCGGGGAACACAGCGCTGTGACGGCCGACATAGGCGGGGGCAGCAGACTGAGGGGCAGCGACGTGAGCGGGGGCTGCAACAGGAGCGGGCTCGTCAATCTCATCCAGAATCGCGGTGGCGGCGGCCCACATGTCCTCGTGGCCCGAGTAATCGGCCATGGGAACATCAACCTCGAGCGAGGCATCCGGAAGGTCGCCGGTGTCGATGCGATCTTGGGCATCAATCGATGCGGTGATGGCTGCAGGCTCATCGAGGTCATCGAGATCGATGTCCGCGGCACCGGAGATGATAGGCATGCTGGCGAGGTTTGCATTGTACGGCGCAGCCTCAGCCGCCTGCTGCTGGGCAGGAGCGCCCCACAGCGAGCTTTCGGCGGCACGGCGGGCGGCAACGGCCTCCTCGTCCGCAGTCATGGCTTCATCAACGTACGAATTGTCGGCAGAAGCGTTCGCGTCCGCCGAGGTAGCACTGTAGGCGTTATTGGCTGCCGCGTTGGCGACAAGTGCCACGAAAGCCGCCGTGCTGCCCGCAGGGGCGGCCTGGGAGCCAGATACGGCGCGTGCCGCGGCGGCGATGTCGTCGCGATTGAAGGAGCCGGTCTGCCCGCCGTTGGTGAGCTCGTCGATGGCGACTTGATAGACGTCGCGCGAGTGTGCAGGGTCGCAGCTCACCGGCGAATCGTCGTCGAGCATACTGTCGATCATGGACCAAGCCTCGGCCTCGTCCATGGCATCTGCGGCTCGAGCGATGGTAGGGACACCATCATCGGTATGACGGCGCTGGAACGCACCAGTCAGGCCGGAAAGGAATGCCGAGGTAGACTGCTCCGACTGAGCCTGAGAAGCAGAAGCGGTAGCATAAGGAGTCGCATCCTGCTGCTGAGCTGGAATCGAGGCGGTCTTGAACTCGCTTTGATGCTGATTGAGATTGGCGGCACCGCCCATGGCATCGGGCTGGAACAGACGCTCTTCACGCTGCGCATGGTACTCGGAGATACCCAGCGAGGCGGCATAGATACCCACGCCCGCCACCGCGCCCACGGCGAAGGGAACCGCACCCGCCACGACCGTCTCGTTCACCGACGAAAACGGCAGCGTCGCGGCATACATAACCACGGGGGCGGCCAGGCCGATCCCGCACGAAAGTCCGGCAAGGACTGCTCGTTGTGTTGCATCAGAAGAAGCCATGAGCTCTCCCCATCTTCCAGCACCCAAATCGCATCATTCAGTTGGCTGCGCGAGAGAAGATGAAGCGGGGCTATGCCCCAAAGCAACGGTATATGGTTCGTTTCATCTGCGTTTTCCGTCGCGAAGCTTAAAAGCTATTATGCGAAACCGCCCTGTCGATTGCAAGCGACGATGTCGGATTGAAACGGGAAACCTGCTGCTTGCCAGTCTTATGGTCGATAACTGGCGCCGAGTGGCGATATAAAAAGGGCCGAGGCGCAAGCCCCGACCCTTCATCGCGCCGGCAATAACGCCGCGTGCGGTTGACGACTTAGAACGTCTGCTCGTAGTCGCTATGCTTTTTGGCCGAACGCACCAGGAACTCCTGGTTGGTGTTGGTGCCCTTGAGGCCCTTGATAAACGATGCGGCCGCGCGCTCGGTATTGTTCATGCCGGCGAGGATGCGACGCAGACCAAAGACAAACGGGCGCATCTGCTCGTCGACCAGCAGGTCCTCGTTGCGCGTACCCGAGGCAACAGGGTCGATGGCCGGGAAAATGCGGCGATCGGCCAGGTCGCGGTCGAGCTTGAGCTCCATGTTGCCGGTACCCTTGAACTCCTCAAAGATGACCTCGTCCATCTTGGAACCGGTATCGATGAGTGCGGAGGCCAGGATGGTGAGCGAGCCACCGTTCTCGATATTGCGGGCTGCACCCAGAAAACGCTTGGGCGGATACAGTGCCGCCGAATCAACGCCGCCCGAAAGGATGCGGCCTGAGGCGGGCGCCGCCAAGTTGTAGGCGCGGGCAAGACGCGTGATGGAGTCGAGCACAACTACAACATCGCCGCCCAGTTCCACGATGCGCTTGGCGCGCTCGATGACGAGCTCTGCCACGCGAGTGTGGTTGTCGGCGGGCATATCGAAGGTCGACGCCACAACCTCGCCCTTGATGGAACGCTGCATATCGGTGACCTCTTCGGGGCGCTCGTCGACGAGCAGGCAGATGAGGTGCACCTCGGGGTTGTTAATCGAGATAGACTGGCAGATTTTCTTGAGGATCGTCGTCTTGCCGGCCTTAGGCGGGGACACAATCAGGCCACGCTGACCCTTGCCGATCGGCGACACGATGTCGATGGCACGACCGGTAATGGAATCCTTGCCATGCTCCATGCGCAGCGGCTCGTTGGGATAGACCGGGGTGAGGTCGCCGAACTTGGGGCGATTGCGAATCTGCTCAGGATCCATGCCGTTGACGGTCGTGATCTTGGCGAGGCCGGCGCGCTTGTCGCCGCCGCGCGAAGGACGCAGCGAGCCCTCGATGACATCGCCCGTGCGCAGACGCGCGGAACGGATGAGGTATGCGGGCACGAAGGCGTCGTCGTTGGACTTCATGTAGCCATGGGCGTGGATGATGCCGGAGCTGTCTGGGCGAATCTGCAGAATGCCCTTGATATCGCGGAAACCCTCGGCCTTTGCGGCGGTAGTGTAGATCTCCTCGACGAGCTCGGCCTTCTTCTTGCCGGTCGTCTCGATCTCGAACTCCTTGGCCTTCTCGCGCAGCTCGGCGACCTTCATGGCCGCGAGCTCCTCGCGCGAAAGCGTGGGCTCAGTCGGAGCGGCATTGCGCTCCTTATTGCGCTGCTTGCGGTCGCGCTGACGGTTGCGGCGATCGTTGTTACGCTCGTCCTTGCGCTCGTTGCGGTCATTACGCTCGTCGTTGCGCTTGTGCTGACGGCGGTTGGGGCGAGCGCTCTCTTCGGTCTCGACGGGGGCGGTGCCATCGGTTGCGGAGGCGTCTTCGTTAGCCGAAGCATCATCGCTGGCCTCGGCATTGGAATCGCCCTGCGGCTCGGCCTCGGCATGCTGCTCGACGGCCTTGGCCTTAGCGGACTTCTTGCGACCGCGCTTGGGCTTCTCGGACGCAGACTGTTCGACGTCTTGGGGCTCGGCGGCATCAGTCGATGCATCGGCGGTCGTCTCGGCGGAAACCTCGGACGCACCCTTCTTGGCAGCCTTGGCCTTGGACGTGCGCTTAGCAGCAGTACGATGGCTGCGACCAGGACGGACGTCGGCGGGCTCGACATCGGCAGAAACGGCCTCGGAAGTCGTAGCATCCTGGACGGGCGCGTCGGCAGCGGTTGCAGGCTCGGCGGTCGCCGCAGCATCCCGAGCGGCGGCGGCTGCGGCTGCGGCCTTCTCGGCCTCGACGAAAGCCTTGGGCTTGCGACCGCGACGGTGCGGGCGCAAAGCCGGATCGACAACGGGAACTTCGCTGGCCTCGACAGGCGCAGCGGGCTCAACAGGCGATGTGCCCTCCCCTGCCGCGGAACGGACCGAAGCCTCAGCGAGCTCGGGGGTTACCTGATCGGCAACCTGCTCGGCCTTAGCAGCCGTGCGACGGCGTGTGCGCGGTACCGGCTTCTCGGTTGGCTGGTCGGCGACAGGGGTCTCGGTGGCGGCAGGCGTCTCGGGCACAAACGGAGCTGCAAGCTCGGTCAGAGCCGCGGCCTCACGCTCGGCAGCACGACGGCGGGCGCGCACCACCTGAGCCTCGCTAATCTGCGCCAACGCACGTGCCTGCGCGACCTCATCGGAAATCGGCGCCGAGGAGTCAGCTACAACGGTGCGCTTGGCGCGCGTCGTGCGCGTGGTACGGCGCTTGGGCTTGGTGACCTCCTCGCCGTCAGCAGCAGGCTTGGCCGTGCGGCGCGTGCGCTTGGGCTTTGCCGGAGCAGCCTCCTCACAAGTTGCAGGCACGGCCTTCTCAGCCGTTGCAGCCTTAGGTGTCTCAGGAGCCGAGGTTTGCGCGGGCGCCGCGACCTGGTCCGACGCAACCGGTGCAGCGGGAGCGGCCTGCGTCGTCGTTATTTCGTTTTCTTGCTGTTGATCAGACACAGTGTTTGCTCAACTTTCTTTTCAAGCCCTGTGATCACATGCTCCCTGCATAAACCTTCAGGGCGGCTAAACAGTCTAGCTCCGTCGAATACCGACGGACATCATTGATCTGTATCGAGATATTTGCGTCATATACGCAGCGTTAGTGTAACACAACCGCAACCACCTGCAACTTAGTCATTGAGGACGTTCTTAAACGACTAGTCAAAAGGGACAATCTTTGGTTTAACACCCACAAATCTGACTGCCTCCGCCAAAACTGTGGCGGTTTACTACGATGAATCGCTCAACCGCGATCACTCCGAAACTTGTTGAACTAAAACCGCAGGTAGATGCCTTGCACTTTTTTGCGAAAAGCCGGCGTAGTTGGAATTTCTCATTTCATCGTAGTAAACCGGCATAGTTTCGTATTTCCAGCAGTTCCAAATTCGTCAATACGTCGGCGTTTGCAAAAAGCCCGACCTCCGTGGGAGATCGGGCTTTCAAGGCTTAGTTAAACCAAGTCTGTACGGTCAAATGACCCGTAGCTTACATCTGCTCGGGCGCGGAAACGCCAACGAGGGTGAGCACCAGGGCGAGCGTCACACGGACGGCATCGCAAGCGGCCAGACGGGCACGCGAAAGCTCGGGGTCGACGGGACGGCCCTCGCTCGGCAGCACCTGACAGGCAGCGTAGAAGCTGTGGAAGTCGCCGGCGAGTTCCTCAGCAAAGTGCGTCAGACGGAACGGGGCGCGGTCGCGAGCGCAGCTGGCGATGAGGTCGGTGAGCTCGTTGAGCTTGCGCGAAAGGGCGAGCTCGGTCGGGTCGGTCAGCAGCGAGAAATCGACGTTCTCACCGATGGCCTTGGCGGCGACGGCCTTCATGCCCATCTCGTCAGCCTGCTCGGGCGTAACGTCAGCGGCACGGCGCAGGATGGAGCACACGCGGGCGTGAGCGTACTGCACGTAGTACACCGGGTTGGAGTTATCGCGCTTCTTAACGGCCTCAATATCGAAGTCGACCATCTGGTTGGAGCTCTTGGAGATGAGCGTGTAGCGAGCGGCATCGGAGCCGACCTCGTCGACAAGCTCCTGCAGGGTCACCATGGTGCCCTTGCGCTTGGACATACGGACGGGCTTGCCGTTACGCAGCAGGTTGACGAGCTGGCCCAGCAGAACCTCAAACTTGCCGGGATAGCCAAGAGCGTCGCAGACGCAGCGGACGCGCTCGATGTAGCCGTGGTGGTCGGCGCCCCAGATGTCGATGACGTGGTCGACGCGCTGGAACTTATCCCAGTGATAGGCGACGTCGGAGGCGAAGTAGGTGTACTCGCCGTCGGACTTGATCAGAACGCGGTCCTTGTCATCGCCCAGGTCGGTGGAGCGGAACCACAGGGCGCCGTCCTTGGTGTAGAGGTAGCCCATCTTGTCGAGCTTCTCAAAAGCGCGGTCGACGGCGGAGGTGCCGGCGGTCTCGCCCTCGGTGTCCTTCACATACAGCGAGCGCTCGGAGAACCAACGATCGAAGTCGCAATTGACGGCGTGGCAGAGGTCGCGCATGTTGTCGACCATCTTTACATAGCCGCGCTCGCGGAAGCTCTCCATGCGCTTCTGCGGATCGGCGTTGACCCACTTATCGCCGTCGGTGCGCCAGAACTCGGCGGCCTCGTCGATGATGTAGTCGCCGCCGTAGGAGTCCTTGCCCAGAGTCTCGGCAAAGTTGTCCTGGTACGGATGGGTCTCGGGGTGCTCGTCGTTCTCGTCGGCAACAAAGGCGTCGCGGTCGGCGATCAGCAGCTTGTGAGCCTCGTCGATATCCACGCCCTGCTTGGCGATGATGTCGGCAAGCTGCATATAGCGCGTGCTGATGGAGTTGCCGAAGGTGTTCATCTGAGAGCCGTGGTCGTTGATGTAGAACTCACGCTGGATGTCGTAACCGGCGTGGTCCATCACACGGCAGAGCGAGTCGCCCAGCGCGGCCCAGCGGCCGTGGCCGATGTGCATGGGGCCGACGGGGTTAGCGGAAACGAACTCGACCTGGGTCTTCAGGCCACCACCGACGTTGGACTTAGCGAAGTCCATACCCTTCTCGCGAGCCTCGCCAAAGATGGCATTCTTGACGGCAACGGAGAGGTAGAAGTTGATGAAGCCGGGGCCTGCGATCTCGACCTTCTCGATCGCGGGGTCCTCGGGCATATGGGCAACGATGGCCTCGGCGATCTTGCGCGGGGCGCAGTGGGCCAGCTTGGCGGACTTCAGGGCCATGGTAGAGGTCCACTCGCCATGAGAAGTGTCAGCCGGTCGCTCGATAGCGCAATCGTCAAGTTCAAATGCGGAAAGGTCGCCGGCCTCCTGGGCCGCAGCAAGCGCAGCGCGTACCAGCTCTTCAATCTTCTCGGGCATAGATCCTCCTTGTGTTAAAGCCCCCGAGCTCTTGGTCACTCGTAGGGCAAAAGCCAGAGTTTGTAGCACTCTATCACAAGCGACGGGCACTGTCGCAGGGTAAAGCTAATAGATATTGCATATGCACAAAAATGACTACAGCTTGTATGGAGTCACTCAAAGATGCCGGTCTGCCTGCAGATTATGCAGGCGTTGAAAATGCATAAAGGTGTGAATGAGCTGCGTCTGTTATCGAATACTCTTACCTATCAGAGTTGTGTGCTTTTCCTGCATAAAGTACGGGTTTGCGCACGGTTGATTTCTGACCTCAACCGAACACATTGAGCTGATGGCTCGCTCCCGCAGTT
>CABSNM010000038.1 GCA_902479065.1 uncultured Collinsella sp. | reverse complement strand
AACTGCGGGAGCGAGCCATCAGCTCAATGTGTTCGGTTGAGGTCAGAAATCAACCTATCTGGGCATTTGGCACCAAATTACGACATTTCTTTATCGATTATTTACGCTGGTAGCTGACTCGCAGCTAATCGTCATTCGCTTGTCAACAAAATTGGCATCTCTTTATGTCCTTTGGTATAGAGGATATAGTTATTAACCCCTCCCCCAATATTTTTGAGTGATCTGCAAGGCAGTAGACGTCCTCACTCCTCATGATTACCGCGCATTGCCATCCACCGGAGCAAAACAAAAAGGACGGGACCTGCTGCGCTTGCAGGCCCCGCACCGGTTGACACCCGACGGGACACAGCCGGGCGAGGCGGATCCGTGCTACCGCCCCGCCTGGCCGCGATGTTCAACTACAGCTCGTTGGCCGCGTGATACGCCGTGCGAATGGCGCTCGCAATGTCAGCGGTGCGCTCGCCCGAGCAGTCGCCCACGCAGGTCACGGGCACCGTCACGCCATCCAGGTCAAACGCGTTGGCCTTGGAGCCCACGGCCATCACCACGTAATCGCAGGCGATCTTCACCGGCTCCTCGGCGCCGTCCTCGGTGGTGCGAACAGCCTCCACGCCTTCGTCGGTAATGGCGGTCAGGCGGGTCTTCACGTGCTGCTCCACGTTGTGCTCGGCAAAGTCGCTCATGATCAGCGGCAGAATGGTCTCGGACTCGCCCGCGGCAATCTTGTCGAGCATCTCCACGATCGCCACCTCGCAGCCGTGCTGCAGCAGGTACTCGGCAGTCTCGGTGCCCACCAGGCCACCGCCAATGACGGCGACGCGGCCCGTAAGCTCCACCTTGCCGGCCAGCACGTCCCAGCTCGAGACGACCTTGTCCGAATCGGCACCCGGAACGGGAATGACCACGTCGTGCGCGCCCACGGCCACAATCGCGGCGTCGGCGGCGTTGAGGTCCTCGGCGGTAGCGGCATGGTTGAGCTCGACCTTCACGCCCAGGCCAGGCAGAATCTTCTCGTAGTACTCGACCGAGCGCATGATCTCGTCCTTGCGCGGAGGCGCAGCCGCCAGCACAATCTGGCCGCCCAAGTGATCGCTCGCCTCGTAAACGGTCACGTCGTAGCCACGCTTGGCCGCCACGCGCGCGGCCTCCAAGCCGGCGATACCGCCGCCCACCACGGCAATCTTCTTGTCGCCCTCGCCCGGCTTGATGGCGATGGTCGCCTCGTCACCGTTCTCGGCATTGAGCACGCACGAGATGTACTTGCGGTTTTGAATCGCGTCGACGCAGCCCTTGTTGCAGTTGAGGCACTCGCGGATGGGCTCACCCGTGGCGGCCTTCAGCGCAATGTCGGGGTCGCACATGAGCGAGCGGCCATAGGCGATGATGTCGGCCGCGCCGTCTTCCAGAATCTTCTCGCCGGCCTCGACCGAGACAACACGGCCCACGGTTGCCACCGGCACGGAGACCAGGGCCTTGACGCGCTCGGCCACCGGCAGCGTCCAGTTGTAGGGCATGGCACCCATGGGTGGAATGGTGTCGCCCATGTTGCCGGTGTGGTTGGCCTGTGCAACCTGGATCATATCGATGCCCGCGCCCTCGAGCAGCTTGGCAAACTCGCAGGCCTCGTCGGGTAGCAAGCCGCCCTTGCCGCGCGGCGTGCCGTCGGGGTTCTCCATGATCACGGGGAGCTTGTACTCCACCATCAGCTGCGGCGCAGCCTCCTTAATGGCGGCGACGACCTCCAGCGCGTAGCGGACGCGGTTCTCGAACGAACCACCGTACTCGTCGGTGCGCTTGTTGAGGATAGCCGAGCACAGCGAACCCACCAAGCGGTCGCCGTGGACCTCGATGGCGTCGATGCCGGCCTGCTGCGCGCGAGCGGCCGAGGCAGCAATGGCCTCCTTGATCTGGGTGAGCTGCTCTGCGCTTGCCTCGTTCACAAAGTGCTGCATGTCGTGGTGCAGCTTGGCGTAGGCCTGGTTGCGGATCTCGTTGGACTCGGCCATCTTGGCGGCAAAGGTCTCCTCGTCGCCGGCGGCCTTGGCCTCCTGCGCGGCCTTGGCGGCGGCCATGGATCCCATGACCATGCGGCCGACACCGGGCACATCGTACTCGGGATGGAACAGCTGCAGCGCGACCTTGGCGCCGTGCTTGTGGACGGCATCGGCCAGCGCCTTAAACGTGGGGATCTGGGCGTCGGTTGCCAGCTTGGGCGTGGGGCTTGCGGTCATGACGGGAGCAACATCGCCGATGACGATGTAGCTCACGCCGCCACGGGCCAGGCGCTCGTAAAAAGCCAGGCTGCGCTCGCCGATGGAACCGTCGCGCTCCTCGTAGCCGGTGGTCAGCGGCGGGAACATAATGCGGTTCTTGAGCTCAAGGGGGCCAACCGTAATGGGCTGGAGCAGCTTGGATGCAGGTGCGGTCATGGACATTCCTCTCTTGTAGGCGCGGCGGCGATGATGCCGCGTAGTTGTCTAGAGGATATGGCATGGGAGCACGGCGGCACAACGAAAATCGGCGAATATCAGGTGGCGGCAGGTGGATGGGACGGGACGGCCCGTCAGTTTGTCTCAATCTGTAACAGTTACGCGGCAAAACCGGGTCTTACTGTTACAGATCGAGATATTCCCCTCGACCCAACCTCAACAATCTCAATCTGTAACAGCTAGACCCACTTTTGACCCCTACCTGTTACAGATCGAGACAAACCATACCCGCCTGCTAGAAAATCTCAATCTATAACAACAACTCGGCAAAATCCGTCCCTCGTGTTACAGATCAAGACAAACACGACCCAACCCACCGGTATATCTCGATCTGTAACACCTAGCCGCCTAAATCGGGTCTAGATGTTACAGATCGAGATTTTGTTTGAGAGGCCGAGAATTGGACCGAAAACACGGTCCCGGAATAACAAAAAAGCTCGCCGGCTAGGCCGACGAGCTGCAAGTTCTTGGTCGCGGGGGCAGGATTTGAACCTACGACCTCCGGGTTATGAGCCCGGCGAGCTACCAGACTGCTCCACCCCGCAATGTCTGGGCGCCTCATGTGCGCAAGAAAGTATATTACGCGGGAGTTCGGTAAACGGCAAGGAAAAACTCGTGGAGCATAATTCCTTCATATTTAAACCTCTCAGCCCCTATCACCGTAAACGAATCGCAGCCGAGTGCCGTCGGCGGCGCGTATACAATGGTGCGCGTCCTTTTATGCCAACACTGGGAGTAGACATGCTGCTCGCTATCGATATGGGAAACACGCAGACGGCCATGGGCCTGTTTGACGGAGACGAGCTGGTGCAGTCGTGGCGCATGCCCACCGACCGCTCCTATACCGCCGACGAGATCCATGTGCGCCTGATGGGTTTCTTTAAGATGTACGGCCTTTCGCTCGACGCGGTCGACGCGATCGCCTTTGCCGGCGTGGTGCCGCAGCTCTCGCGCGAATGGCACGCCGTGGCCGACCGCATTGCCGCGGACGCCATCGTCATCGGGCCGCAGACGGCCGCGGTGACCAAGCTGCGCGCGGCGCGTCCCCAAGCCGTAGGCGCCGATCGCGTCGCTAACGCCGTTGCGGCCGAGACTTTCTACGGCGCGCCGGCAATCGTGGTGGACTTTGGCACCGCGACCAATATCGACGTCATCGATGAGGACGGTTATTACATTGGCGGAGCGATCGCGCCGGGCATTCGCATCTCCATGGACGCGCTTGCCGCCCGTGCCGCCAAGCTCGCCAGCGTGCCGCTCGAGGCGCCCGAGCACGCCATCGGCCGCGATACCGAGGAGTGCATCAAGGTCGGCGCCGTAACGGGCGCCGCCGCCATGGCCGAGGGCCTGGTCGCGCGCATGAAGCGCGAGCTGGGCCGCGAGGATGCCACCGTTATCGCCACGGGCGGTCTCGCCAGCATCGTCGCCGATTCGACCGATGCCTTCGACGTGGTCGACGGACAGCTCACCATCAAGGGTATCTGCGAAATCTACCGCCGCATGCAGGAGCTGGGATAGAGCAGGGGCTTAAGTCGAGCACGCCCGATGCCACAGTCCCCGCAAAGGCTCGCCAAACCTATTCCTCAGACAGGCGAAACCCTCCCCGGCACAGGCCGAGGAGGGTCTTGTTGTCATCGTTGTCTTTGGGCGCTGGCGCCTCGCGCTACAGCCCGCGAATCCGTACGGCCTCGGGCGGAAACTCCTGCTCGCCGGCATCGGTCTTGATGGTCGCGCGGCCCCAGATGTCCAGGCCCGCAAACACACCGACCGCAAGCGGCAAGCCGTTGGGCGACACCGCCGCAACTTGGCGACCGAGCAGCGGCACCATGTCGAAGTACTCGCCCAGCACGGGGGCCAGCGGACCGGCAGCACCCTGTGGCGTGTTGGCGACAACCGCCCAGGCATCCACGCGGGTCAACACGGCGGCGGCCAGCGCCTCGACCAGCGCTTCGTCAGCCACGTCCACACCGAGCTCGCTCAACGCCGAACGCTCAATATCCACCGTCACGGCACCGAACATGCCCGCAGCACCGGCACCGCCGTTCACGGCAACACGCGCGAGCGACGTCTCAAACGCAGGCGCACCGCACACGATATCGCTCGGCCACTGGATACCCACCTTACCGGCAAGGCCCAACCCCGGCGTCGAAGCCGTGCCCACAAGCGCATCCATCATGCCCATCGCCGCCACAAACGGCAGGCCGTGGAAGGCATGCATGTTCACGTCCGGGCGCACGACCAGCGAAAACGTCAGCGAAGCATCGCCCGCGCTCCAAGCGCACCAGCCCGCGGACGCACCCTCGCGGCCCGCGTCGCGCGCGGCGTCAAGCTCGGTACCGGCAACAACAGCATTCATCTCGATCATCTACATACGCCCCAATTCGCCCACGATATGGCCCACGCGGTCCTCGGGCTCCTTAACCTCGACGCCGTTGTAGCGGAAGAACCGCGCCGGATCGTGCATCAAGTCCTCGAGCGGCACCAGCACAAAATCGCGCTCGCCGATCAGCGGATGCGGCAGGCGCAGCTTTTTGCCGCCGTGGGTCTCGCCGTCCATCCACAGCAGGTCCAGGTCGATGGTGCGCGGGCCGTTGACCTTGGCTTTCTTGGAGCGGTCACGCCCCAGCTCGGCCTCAATCTTCATAAGCTCGTCGAGCAGCACCAACGGCGCCAGCTCGGTCTTGATCTCGATGACGGCGTTGGCAAACGCGTCCTGGCGCGTCTCGTAGGCAGGCTCGCTCTCGTAGATCTTGGAGGAGTTGGACACGCAGGTGAGTGGAATCTCGGCGATCATCTCGCGTGCGGCGCGAATGTTGTCGCAGCGATGCCCCAGGTTGGAGCCCACGGCCACAAACGCGCGGCGCGGCTGCGGCTTGGCAACCGCCCAGTAGCCGTTCAGGAACTGCGCAAAACCCGCGGCGTCGTGCACGCGCACGATGTTGGCACCGGCCTGGATGGCGCCCAGGCACACGCCAAACGTAGCGGCATCGCGCTCGGCGGCCTCGGTCACACCCGAGACGGCGCCCACAAAGCGCTTGCGCGACACGGCGCACATGAGCGGATAGCCCAGTGACGCCATCTTGGCAGTCTCGCGCTGGATGACGATGTCCTCGTTAGCCGACTTACCAAAGCCCGGGCCAGGATCAATGCAGATGCGGTCGCGCGACACGCCGGCATGGATGAGCGTGCGGGCCTGGTCGGACAGAAAGCCCATGACGCGGCGCATGATGGGCGCCGAATCGGGCAGGGTGAAGCGGCGGAGCTGCGAGGTGGGCACGTAGGCTTCCTCGCGGCGGGCGCTGCGGCGCATCATGGCGGCCAGGCGGTCATTGGACTCCGATGCGGCCTCGGTGGCTGCGGGAGTGGCCTCGGGCGCGGGCGCGACGGTCTCGGCGGCAGTAGCCTGCTCGGCGGCCGGCGTCTCCTGCTCGCTTGAAGGCTCGGACGTGGGCTCCGGTTCGCCAAACGGCAACGAGGGCTGCACCACGCCGCCCGGAAGCTTGGCCTCCGGCTTAGGCTCGCCCAGCAACTTGCCGCGACGGCGGCGAGCCGGCTTCTCGGCCTCACGCGCGGCCTCGGCAGCCGCCTCGCGCGCCTTCTCGGCAACAAACGCCGCTGCCGAGGTATCGAGCTGCACCGTTGCGTGTGTGCGTGCGGGCGCGGCGACCTCGCCGGCATGCATCACGATGACGCCGCAGGTGCTCGTCTTAACAAACTCGACCATCTTGGGATCGGTGAAGCCGGTCACGTCATTGACGATCGAGGCGCCGCAGCGCACGGCCGCCTTGGCAACCGCCACATGACGCGTGTCGATCGAGACGATGGCGCCCTCCTTGGCCAGCGCGCGCACCACGGGCAGCACGCGGCGAGCCTCCTCGTCGGGGTTGACCGGGGTAAAACCAGGGCGCGTGGACTCGCCGCCCACGTCGATGATGTCGGCGCCGGCGTCAAGCATCGCCAGGCCGTACTCGATGGCGGCATCCGGGTCGAAGTGCTCCCCGCCGTCGCTAAACGAATCGGGCGTCACGTTGAGGACGCCCATGATGCGCGGACGGTCAAAGCTGAGCTCGTACTTTCCGCACCGCCATGTCTTGCTGTCGTTCGCCATGAACATCCTCCTCAAATGCCCGCGCCGCCGCGCTCGGGCGCAGGCGGCGGGGTCGCTTTGCAATCAGTCTTTCTATTGTATCCGCGCACACGGGCTAGAACGCAAACGCGGCCGCGATGTCGCAAGAAATCAGCAGGTCGGCATTTGCATCCTGATCGGTGGGAGCAAGATTGCAAATGGCCAGCGTATCGCCGGTAAAGTAACGCGTAAGGCCTGCCGCCGGATACACCACGAGCGAGGTCCCGCCCACAATGAGGACATCGGCCGCGGCGATGGCGGCAACGGCGCCGGTCAGCACATGCTCATCGAGCGGCTCGTCATAGAGCACCACATCGGGCTTGATGCGCCCACCGCACGCAGGACACACGGGCACGCCCACGGCGTCCTCGTGCTCGCGCGAGCAAATCCACTCGGCGCTATAGACCGCGCCGCACGACTGGCAAATGTTGCGATGGACCGAGCCGTGCAGCTCGAACACGCGCTGCGAGCCGGCCATCTGATGCAGGCCATCGATATTTTGCGTCACCACGGCATTTAGCTTGCCGGCGCGCTCCAGCTCGGCCAGCTTGGTGTGGCAGCGGTTGGGCTTGGCGCCAAGCGCGATCATCTTGGTGCGGTAAAAGTCGAAGAACTCGGCCGGATGCGCCTCGAAAAAGCTATGCGAGAGCATAGTCTCGGGCGGATAGGCAAACTGCTGGTGATACAGGCCGTCCACGCTGCGGAAATCGGGGATGCCGCTCGCCGTGGAAACACCGGCGCCGCCAAAGAACACCACGCGCTTGTGGGTATCGAACAGCTCCGCCAGCGCGGCGGAGGCCTGTTTGGAGTCCGTTATCGCCTGCGTCATATGAGTCCTCCGTCCTTGTTGGTCGGGCAGCGTCGGGCGATGTCCCAGCATGCGGCCTTTGAGTCGGCACGCGCGGAGCCCACCACCGCCCCTGTTGCGCTAATCTTAAGCCTGCCAACCCCGTCGAAAGGACACCATGCCTCAGACTTACACTTTCGCCTCGTGGAACGTCAACGGCCTGCGCGCCGTGCTCAAAAAGGACCCGAGCTTTATCCAGATCGCGCAAGAACTCGACGTCGATATTCTGGCGCTCCAGGAGACCAAGCTGCAAGAGGGCCAGGTCGATATCGATCTGCCCGGTTATCACCAAACCTGGAGCTACGCCGAGCGTAAAGGTTATTCGGGTACTGCGGTCTTTAGCCGCCAGGAACCGCTGCGCACGCTGCACGCCGATGCGCTGCTACCCTACGCTAGCGAGGGCGAGGCGGCCGAGCTCGTCGCCCAAGCCGCGACCGAGGGCCGCGTCTGCGCGCTGGAGTTCGACAAGTTCTGGTTTGTGGATGTCTACACTCCCAACGCGCAAAACGAACTCGCCCGCATCGACGTGCGCGTGGCCTGGGACGATGCCTACCGCGGCTTTTTAAACGCGCTCGAGTGCGAGACCGGCAAACCCGTCGTAACTTGCGGCGACTTTAACGTGGCGCACGAGGAGATCGACCTTAAGAACCCCAAGTCCAACCGCGGCAACGCAGGCTTTTCGGACGAGGAGCGCGGCAAGTTTACCGAGCTGCTCAACGGCGGGTTTACCGATACCTGGCGCGCGGCAAACCCCGACGTCGAGGGCGTCTACAGCTGGTGGAGCTACCGCTTTAATGCCCGTAAGAACAACGCAGGCTGGCGCATCGATTACTTTCTGGTAAGCGATTCGATCGCCGCCAACGTTCGCGACACCGGTATCCGTGGCGATATCTTCGGCAGCGACCACTGCCCCGTCACCCTCACGCTAGAGCTCTAGCCCCAAGTAATTTCCTGAGGGACAGAGGAAAACAGACCATTTTCACCTCGCGAGGGCATCCACGCGGCCCGCTTGCCACGAAACTGGCCCATCTACTACGTTTAAGTCACTACCCTCAACCACAGCGAACAACGTAAAAAGAAAACCGCAGGTAGGAAGCCTGCGGTTTTTCATAAAACGCGGTTGTGCTTGGGGGTGTCGGACCAAACGTAGTAGATGGGCCGATTTCGTGGCGGGCGGGTTCAGCTGATCCCCCGGGGACGTCTGTGGGGACGGAAGAAAACGGATCAATTTGGCTCTTGAGGGCCACGATGCCCGTCATATAAGCCGGCCATTCCAAAACTATGCCGGTTTACGGGGCTGAATCGCAAACCCCCAACCATACGCAATTCCGAAATTATAAAACCGCAGGTAAACGGCTTGCTCCATTTCGAAAAAAGCCGGTATGGTCGGCCTGCGCCAATCTAGCCCCGTAAACCGGCATAGTTTTAAAATGACACTTCGGCAGCATTGATTCCCGCGCCGGCGCAACCAGCCCTACAGCCCGTACTTCACGACGACTCGGTTGATGCGGCGACACCAGGGCTTGTACAGGGCAGCTAAAAACACGCAGGTCGCGAGTCCGTGCGTGATATCGAACGGCACCGCCGTGGCAAGACGCGCCACGGCGCCCGCCCACGTAAGCGGCTGCACAAAACCGATGATGTCGTAGGCGTTGATCACAACGCCATAGAGCAGGCCCGACGCAAAACCGTACGCCATCAGCGCCGGCATGCGCACGGTGCCATCGGCGCGATCAAAAGCACCCGCGTACGCCAGCACACCGCCGACGTAGCCCACCAGGCCCCAGGCATACATCTGCCATGGCGTCCACATGCCCTGTCCAAAAAAGAAATTGCTGGTTAGCGCTGCCAACGCGCCGACCATGAAGCCGTTGCGTCGACCCAACGTCGCTCCCGCGATAATAGCGATGGCGCTCACGGGTTTAAAGTCGGGAATGGGGCCGAACAAGATGCGGCCCGCCGCGGCCAGTGCCGCCAGAACCAGCGTGGGCATAATTTGGCGCAGGCCCGGACGCGACGCCTCGTAGCCCGCAAAGAACAGTGCAAGCACGAGCGCCACCACAACAAGCATGGCAAGCGCCGCCTGCTCAATGCCCGCCAGCAATGCTGCGGCCATTACCACCGGCACCGCCAACAACAGCGGAATCTCCAGTTTTGCAAGTAGGCGCAAGCCGCGATAATCCGCCATTCCATCACGCCCTATAAAACACGTTGTCGGCAAAGAAATCTGCCGGCGGCTCCATGCAGGCAATTTCGCCGTCGAACATCATGGCAATGTCGTCGGCAACCTGCTCGGCGAAGTCCAAGTCGTGCGTGGCCATGATGACGGTGCCGCCGGCTTGCGCATGCTCGCATAGGGCGCGAGCGATGATGCGGCGGCTCGTCAGGTCCAGCCCCTTCGTGGGCTCATCGAGCAGCAACAGCTCCGGACCAATCAACAGCAGCTTTGCCAACGCGAGCAGCTGACGCTGGCCGCCCGAAAGATCGTACGGATGGCGCGCATCCAGGCCGTCCAATCCCAGCTGCGCCGCGCGCTCCTGGGCCGCGTCCTCGTCATATCCGCAGGTCGAAGCCCATTCCATCAACTCGTCGCTCACCGTCTCGGCGACCAGCAACGCCTTGGGGTTCTGCGGCAGCAGCGCAGCCGAGGCCGCCCCGCGCACTATACGACCACGCTGCAGCTTGGCGGTCTTGGCCAGCACCGAGAGTATCGTCGACTTGCCGCAGCCGTTACCGCCCACAATCGCATGCACCGCACCGGCAGAAAACGTCACGTCGAGCCCGCGCAGCACCCAACCGGACACACGGTCGTAGCGAAACCAGCCTTCCGACAGGGTGGTAGCCGACCCGGCGTGCATTTTTGGGAGTATTCTGCGTCCACCGGTACGCAATGGCACCCTCGAGTCGTCCTGCGACAGTATTTGCACCTCAAATTCACCCGATTGGGGGTGCGGACAGAAAGTTGGACCGTGAAGCGGTCCGGACTGGAGGTTCGCAT
>CABSNM010000037.1 GCA_902479065.1 uncultured Collinsella sp. | reverse complement strand
AGTCCCTTGCGGCGTAGTTCTTATTTAAGCCGTCCAGGTTTTGGGGTGCAGTTCATGGGCCTGGGGCGTCTGTCTTATATAGGTAGATTCCTTGCGGGTTCGAATCCCTCCGCTTGCTCACAAGAAAAGCCTCCCGATCGGCTATGCGTTCGAGAGGCTTGTTTCTTTGGCTGGGACGGAGGGATTCGAACCCCCAACAGCCGGCACCAAAAACCGGAGTTCTACCGTTGAACTACGTCCCAATGTGTGGTGTTGCCCAAAAGCAACTCGTTTAGTTTACCTAATCTGCGAGGGCATCGCAAACGCCGTCGAGCAGGCGTACGGCGAGTGTCTGCGCGTCGCTGGCCGTGAAGGTGCCGTTGTAGCGCGTCATGCCCGTGAGCTCAATGCGAATGCGTGCCGGCTTCTGCTGCGCGGCGACATTGGCAGTGCGGATGCGCTGGGCCAGGTTGTGGCACTCGGCGAGGGCGATCGTGGCGCGCGGCGCTGCATCTGCGGGCAGCTCGTCGCTTGCGATCTCGAGCACTAGGTCAACGTCGGTTGGGACCTCGGAGTCGCAGAGCATCATGCCGCTGTTGTCGGTCGTTGCCGTGGCGATATTCCACATGCGCGACGCAACGCTGCGTGCGATGGGGTCCTCGCCGATAACGGCAATCTGGAAGCGCTCGAGCACGTTGGCGGCGCGAGCAAAACCGATACGGGACTCGGCTTCGGTGACCGAGGGCTTGCCCTCCCACACATGGTGCAGGCGGTTGATGTAGGCGTAGGTGTCCTGGAAGGCCATGCCGTCGGCAAACAGGCCGACATTTTCCTGGAACTGCTGCAGGGCGGCCTCGGTATGCGGACCAAAGTAGCCGTCGTCTTCGCCACAGGCAAAGCCCAAAACGTTGAGAGCGCGCTGCAGGGCCTGCACATCGGCGCCATGGAAATTGGGCATGCGCAGATAGAGAGTGCGGTCGCCCAGCTTATACGAAGCGTCTACAAGGGCGCTCCAACAGGGGATATCGACGGCACAGCCAGCGGCAAGGCCGCTATCGAGCCTAAAGGTGCCAACAGCCTGCTCGGTGGTGGTGCCAAAGCGCTTGTCGGAGACCTCGGCATCATCGATTGTATAGCCGAGCTGCAGAAGGCGGGACTGGACGTCCTCGACGGCTGCTCCCTGCATGCCCGTTGTAATAGGTTCCATGAACGAACCCCTTTCGGCGTACCATTCGTACTATTTGAGCGTCTGTCGGATAGACAACGCAAAGGGATGCATAAACATGCACTCAACAGTGTAGCAAGTTGTGCCTAAATACGCTGCTGACAGGTTTTATAACCCCCGTTAGTTAAGGCGCTCCACAAAGAAATCTGCCATGGAGAGGAACAGCTCGCGTGCGTGCGGATCAAGCTCAACGTTCTCGATGGCCGCTTTGGCCTTAGCGGTCAGGTCGAGCGCGTAAGTGTGGGCGTAATCGATGGAGCCGGTCTCCTGGAAGATCTCCACGGCGCGTGCGAGCTGCGCGGGATTATCGGTGCCTGAGGAAAGAATCGCCTCGACCTCGCCGTGGTGGCGCTCATCAGAGAGGGCGTGTACGGCGACAAGCGTGCGCTTGCCCTCGGTGATGTCGGTGCGGAAGTCCTTGTTGGCGGCTTCCTTAGTGCCGACAAGGTTGAGCAGGTCGTCCTGAATCTGAAAGGCAAGGCCCGTGTGCAGGCCAAAGGCGCGCAGCGCTTCGATTTGCTCATCGTTGCCGCCGCCGATAATGGCTCCGGCGGCAAGCGGCGTGGCTCCGCTGTAAAACGCGGTCTTGTGCGTCGCCATGTCCAGGTAGTCATCAACCGAGATATCAAAGCGCCCGTCGCGGACCCAACCCAGGTCGAGTGCTTGTCCCTCAATGGTGCGGACGATCATCTCGGTAAGCTCGTGGAGCACGCGCAGCTTCACGTCGGACTCCAGCGTAGGGTCGTCGAGAACCGTCTTGGTGACCATGGTGAGCGCCAGGTCACCACAATTGATGGCAAGGCCCGTGCCCTCGGTAAGGTGCATGCAGGGCTTGCCTCGACGAAGCTGTCCGTTGTCGGCGATGTCGTCGTGGATCAGCGCGCCCGACTGGAAATGCTCGATGGCCGCCGCGGCGCTGCGGGCACTCTCAAAGCTACCGCCCACTGCGGTTGCGGCGAGCATGCAGATAAGCGGGCGGTGGCGCTTGCCGGCGTTGGCCGTAAAAGCCGAGAGCGGCGCGTACAGGTAGCGCTCGATATCGGCAGAGGTCGCCTGTCCGTCAAAGAACGTGGCCAGATAGTCGTTAATCTGGTCAAAGTGCTGGGCTAAAAAGCTGGTAAACGGACTGGACACGGGTTCTCGCATTCTTTCTGAGGTTGCATTGATGCAATATGCAGACAACATATTGCCACATCAGGGCGTTTGGCGCGGCAGTTTTGGCGATTTAGGACAACGGGCGTGCGTTTGATGGAGTGTGCCTAAATCAGCCTAAAATGCTCGAGCGCCGCAACGACACCGTCATGATCGACGGTGTCGGTCACGTAATCGGCCTTATCCTTGAGATAGTCCGGTGCGTTGCCCATCGCAATGCCGACATCGACGGCGTTCATCAGCGAGACGTCATTGCTGGCGTCGCCAATGCCGTATACGGTTCCGTGGTGGGGGTCGAGGGCGTCGAGTACAGACTGGATGCCCCCGCGCTTCGTGCATTCGCGGGGCGAGATTTCGGTTACCTCGAGTTCGAGCTCATTAAAGCACAGCAGCGGCTCAAGTGCCTTATCTTGAGCGATGTGGTTGGCGAGCGATGTAGACATCAAGATCTTGTAGACACTGTAATGTTGCAGCTGCGTGACTGCGTCGCCCAGGGTGCGCGCGTATCCGGGAGCATCGGGCGCATCGGCACTCATGCGCACGACGCCGTTGAGGCCCTCAAAGCGGATGACCTCGCCCGATTGCTCAAGGTAGGGGGCAAGACGCTGCAGCATACTGGGCGTCATCGACAGATCGCGAATTGCGTGTCCGTTGATCTCGGCGTAACCGCCCGCAAGACAGACGATGCCGGTCCAAGGCAGCTCAAGAAGTTTGGGGTGGATGCAGCTCAGGGTGCGTCCCGTGCAGATAAAGGCCATGTTGCCGTTGGCGACAAACTCGCGGATTGCCTGCGAAACCGCCTCGTTGGGATAGGGGGAGAGGTCCCGCTCGTCTTCGGGAAGGTCTTGGGCGAGCCTGGGGTCTTGCCAGGCGAGCGTTCCGTCGATATCGAAGAAGCAAATAGAGCCGCGCTTATGGGCTGCGCTGGCGGCAGGGGAGGCCGAGGTGGTGGGCACAAATTCCGGCTCGAGGCCCATGATCTGGTCAAAATGCTCTTTAACGCGGGGAACGGAGATGCCGATGACCACCTGGGCGGTCTTGCCCGTAATGATGAGGCCCTTGGCGCCCACCGCGACAAACGACGCGTTATCTGCAACGATGGAAGGGTCTGCGACCTCGACGCGCAGGCGCGTGGCGCAGTTGGTTGCGCCCACGATATTGCCAACGCCACCTAAAAGCTGAATTACCCGCTCAGCGAGGACGTGATCTTGATCGGATCGACTATCGACCTCGTCATTGGGGGATTGCTCTTTGGCAAAGTCGCTTCCCGTTAAACAATCGATTGCCGCGCGATTGGCAACATGATCCTCGCGGCCCGGTGTCTTAAGGTCATAGACCAAGATGAGTGCTCGAAAACTAACAAAAAAGATGAGGCTAAAGGCAAGGCCGATACCGAGCGCCAAAAGATAGGCACCGGCATGCGTGCGCATGAGCGGAATAAAGTTGAAGGCTGCCATCTCCATGAGGCCGCCCGAGAAGATGCCGACGATGCCAAAGAGATTCATGGTTGTGGCAAGGCAAGACGATAAGACGGCGTAGAGCAAAAAGAGCCCGGGGTGGGTGAACATAAAGAGAAACTCGAGTGGCTCGGTAACGCCGCAAACCACCGAGGCGACGATGGCGGGCAAAAGGATGACCTTAAGGCCGGCGCGGCGCTCTGGTTTTGCGGTGGAGTAGAACGCGGCTGCGATGGCGGGAAGGCCAAAGAGCTTGACCCAGCCGGTGGCGGTAAAACCGGCCCACGGCGCAAGTTCATTAAGGGGGCGCGTGCTATGGGAGAGGATGGGGAGCAAGCTGCTCCACGTGGCGTAGATGCCGTCGTTAATGACCAGGTTGTCGTAGTAGATCGGCATGTAGAGCAGGTGGTGCAGCCCCATGGGCTCGAGCGCTCGCTCCAAAAGCACAAAGATGCCCACGCCAAAGGGGCCGACGCTCGTAAGTGCATGGCGCAGCGTTTCGGTCATTGCGTATACGGAGGGCACGATGGCGGCCGAGATAGCGGCAAGGGCAAACACGGCAAAAAAGCTGATGAGGTAGACCAGCGAGGAGCCCGAGAAGGTGCCGAGCCAATCGGGAACCTTGGCATCGTAGAAGCGGTCATGGATGGCGACGACGGTTGCCGATACCGCCAGCGGGCCGATAATGCCGGTGTCGAGCGTCTTGATGCCGTCGATGACGGTGATACCGTTGGCGGGGGTCAAAGATGACGGGTACTTAAGTCCAAGGTTGTCTCCGCTCAGCTTAATGATCTCGCTCAAAAAGAAGCAATAGGCAAAATAGGCCACGAGTGCCTCGAGGCAGCAGCGTGCAGGTTGCTTTTGGGCAAGACCGATGGGCAACGCTACGGCAAAAAGGAGCGGGAGACGTTTAAAGACCGTCCACGAGCCGCGCTGGATGATGGTCCAGAAAACGTACCAAGGGGTTCCGTATACGGCGAGATCGCCGACGATGTCCGCAGACGTTGCGAGGGCGGAGACGCCGACCATAAGGCCCGATATGGAAAACAGCATGGCGGGCGCGAACATTGCTCCGCCAAAGCGTTGGATTTTTTGCAGCATAATATGCCTTCCGGATGCAACATGCTGTGCGAGCAAGAACGTTTAAACAATGAACTCATTGTAGAGGACTGGCTGCTTGCCGCATTGACGGTTTTGATTCGGTCCGATTTGGGTTTCGGGGGAACCGTCGACGGTAAATAATCCGTGCTTTACCGATAATCGGTTTAAACAACCCAAAGAAATGCTATCGTGCCTAGCCATACATATTCATTAGAGGTGAAGTCATGCCAAAAGCGATATACGAAGGAATCTACCGAGAAATACGCTCGCGCATCATTAATGGGACCTATGCGTTTCAGGAGATGCTGCCAACCGAAGCTGAGTTGACCGCGGAGTTCGGATGTACTCGCAATACCGTCCGTCGCGCCTTGGGTATGCTGGCCGACGGGATGTTTGTGCAGCCCATACACGGCAAGGGCGTGCGCGTTATTTGGCTTAAGGGCGAAACCGACATGTTGGGTGCACTCGAGGAAGTCGAGTCGTTTGGCGAATTTGCAAAGCGCAACAATGCCGTCGCATCGACGGACGTTAAGTCTTTTGAACATTTGATCTGCACTGAGCAACTCTCTCGTCGCCTGGGCTTTAAGGTGGGCGAGGAGCTGATTCGCGTGGTACGTGTCCGAAGTCTCAACGGCAGTGCGCGCCAAGTGGACCATGGCTACTTTTTGGCGTCGATCGCCAAGGGTCTGACTCCCGAGATCGCGGCAGAATCTATCTATGACTATCTGGAGCACAAGCGTGGCATCAAAGTGATGGCGAGCCGCCGTACGGTGAGTGTCGAGCTCGCCAACGATGAGGATTGCAGCTATCTTGACCTCGGCAAATACAACTGCGTTGCCGTCATGGAGAGTCAGTCGTACACCTCGGATGGCATCTTGTTTGAGGTGACGCATGCCCGCACGCATCCTGAGATCTTCCACTACCGCGTCAACTCCAAGCGATAGTCGGCTAGCTCGCAGCCCGACGAGACCCGTGCCCTCAAAGAGAAAACGCCCGGTCAAACCGACGATGCATCGGCTTGACCGGGCGTTTTCTCTGCATTCAATAACAAATAATTGTTTATACAAAACTTGTCAAGTATCAAGTTGAAATTACCGTTCACCGAAGTTTTTCTACCGCTCTAGTAATACTTGTTCAAACAACTAGCCAAATAGCGTATCGTACGAATCAGCAAAAGGGGCAAAGTCCCCGAGCCAATCTCCGAAGGCGGCGGCAAAGGGTGCCGCCACGGTGTGAAAGGGTGGATTGTAATGAAGAACGAAATGAGCAGAAGGCAGTTCCTGGGCTTTGCTGGTTCCGCGGCTGCGGTTCTTGGTCTGGGTCTCGTGGGTTGCGGCGGTTCTGCCGGCTCCGGCTCCTCTGCTTCTGGTGACGCTGCCGAGGTCTACTTCCTCCAATTCAAGCCCGAGGTCGACAAGGAGTGGAAGGAGATCGCCAAGGCGTACAAGAAGGAGAAGGGCGTCGAGGTCAAGATCGTGACCGCCGCCTCCAACACCTACGAGGAGAAGCTCAAGTCCGAGATGTCCAAGAGCTCCGCTCCGACCCTGTTCCAGGTCAACGGCCCCACCGGTCTTAAGAACTGGAAGGATTACTGCGCCGACCTGTCCGATACCAAGCTCCGCGGTGAGCTCATTGACGACTCCCTGGCTCTGCAGTCCGATGGCAAGGATCTGGGCATCGACTGGGTCCAGGAGAGCTACGGCATCATCTACAACAAGCAGCTGCTCGAGAAGGCTGGCTACAAGGCCGAGGACATCAACTCCTTCGACAAGCTGAAGGCTTGCGCCGACGACATCCAGGCCCGCAAGGACGAGCTTGGTGTTGAGGGTGCCTTCACTTCCGCCGGCATGGACGACTCCTCCAGCTGGCGCTACACCACCCACCTCGCCAACCTCCCGCTCTACTACGAGTTCGAGAAGGAGCACAACCAGGAGGACGACGAGATCAAGGGCGAGTATCTCGACAACTTCAAGCAGATCTTCGACCTGTACATCACCGACTCCACCTGCGATCCTTCGCAGCTCGCCTCCAAGACCGGCGACGACGCCACCAACGAGTTCGCAACCGGCAAGGCCGTCTTCTATCAGAACGGTTCTTGGGCCTACGCTGACCTCACCAAGGCCGGCATGACCGACGATCAGATTGGCATGATGCCCATCTACATCGGTGTCGACGGCGAGGAGAACCAGGGCCTGTGCTCCGGCGGCGAGAACTACTGGTGCGTCAGCTCCCAGGCTTCCGAGGATGCCCAGAAGGCCACCGAGGACTTCATGTATTGGTGCGTCACTTCTGACACCGCCACTAGCATCATCGCTGACAAGATGGGTCTGACCGCCCCGTTCAAGAGCGCCAAGGAAACCACCAACGTCTTCTCGCAGCAGGCCGTTGCCATGGCCAAGGACGGCAAGAAGACCGTCGCTTGGGACTTCGTTTACATCCCCTCTGAGGAGTGGAAGAAGAACCTCAAGCAGGCTCTGATTGCCTATGCTGCCGACAACAGCAAGTGGGATGGCGTCAAGAACGCCTTCGTCGATGGCTGGAAGACCGAGAAGGCTGCTTCCGAGTAAGCAGTTGCTGCCCAAGCTATCTGATTAGCGACAGGGGGCGGGCAGACGTTGGTTTGCCCGCCCCCTGCATATTGAAAGGACCCTTTTATGGGCAAAGCACTCAAGCGCTGGTGGCCGCTCTTTATGCTGCCCACGTGCCTGGCGTTTATGATCGGGTTCGTGATCCCTTTTATCCAGGGCTTCTATCTCTCGTTCTGCCAGTTTATTACCATTAACAACACGCATTTTGTCGGTATCAAGAATTACGTGCGCGCGCTGTCCGATCCGCAGTTTGCTACGTCGTTCTTCTTTACGGTGGCGTTTGCCTTCCTGTCGACGGTGCTTATCAACGTGATTGCCCTCGCCATCGCGCAGGCGCTCACCCGCAAGGCGCTCAAGGGCACCAACATCTTCCGTACGATCTTCTTTATGCCTAACCTGATCGGCGGCATCGTGCTGGGCTACATTTGGCAGATTCTGATCAACTGCCTGCTCTCCAACGTGGGCGCCCAGCTCATCGCGCTTAACTCTGCTGCTGGATTCTGGGGCCTTATCATCCTGACCCTGTGGCAGCAGGTCGGCTACATGATGATTATCTACATCGCTGGTCTGCAGTCCATTCCGTCCGACTACATCGAGGCCGCCAAGGTCGACGGCGCCACGGCATGGCAGACGTTTTGGAAGGTTAAGATCCCTAACCTGATGCCGACCATCACCATCTGCCTGTTCCTGTCCATCACCAACGGCTTTAAGCTGTTCGACCAGAACCTCGCCCTTACCGGCGGCGCCCCCGCGCACTCCACCGAGATGCTCGCCCTGAACATCTACAACACGTTCTATTCGCGTGCCGGTATCGCATGGCAGGGCATCGGTCAGGCCAAGGCAGTTATCTTCTGCATCCTGGTCGTAGCCATCTCCATGATTCAGCTTAAGGCCACGAGGTCCAAGGAGGTGCAGCAGTAATGAAACGCGATAAGGTTATCAACCGCGCGCTCTCGATCTTCTTTACGATTCTGTCGCTCGCATGGATCTACCCCGTGTTCATGATTGCGCTCAATTCCTTTAAGAAAGCGACCGCAATCAGCACCACCACGGCATTCGATCTGCTCACGCCCGAGACGTTCAACGGCCTCGCAAACTACTTGCACGCTCTTAACGAGCAGGGCTTTGCCTCGGCATTTATGTACTCGCTCATCATCACGGTCACGTCGGTCGTGCTGATCTTGGTGTGCTGTTCCATGTGCGCTTGGTACGTGGTTCGTGTCAACAGCAAGATCTCGAACTTCTTCTATTACCTGTTCGTCTTCTCGATGGTCGTGCCCTTCCAGATGCTCATGTTCACGCTGTCCAATTTGGCGGACCGCATTGGCTTCAACACGCCGTTCAACATCTGCTTTATCTACCTTGGCTTTGGCGCGGGCCTGGCGGTCTTTATGTTCGCCGGCTTTGTAAAGAACATCCCGCTCGAGATCGAAGAGGCGGCCATGATTGATGGCTGCAACCCGGTCCAGGTGTTCTTTAAGATCGTCCTCCCCATCATGAAGCCCACCTATCTTTCGGTCGGCATTCTCGAGACCATGTGGGTCTGGAACGACTATCTGCTGCCCTACCTTACGCTCGACTCCACCAAGTACAAGACCATTCCTATCTTGATCCAGTACTTCCGCGGTGGCTACGGCCACGTCGAGCTCGGCCCCATGATGGCCTGCATCATGATGGTCGTTATCCCCATCGTCATCATGTACATCCTCTGCCAGAAGTACATCATCGACGGCGTGGTGGCAGGTGCCGTCAAGGGCTGATGCCGTAACTGTTTTGCAAGTTTCTGCGGCGCCCCTCAGCGTGGCGCCGCATATCGAAAGGTAGAGACATGGCCGAGATCGTTCTCAAACATGTTCAGAAGGTGTATCCCAACAACGAGTCCAAAAAGAAGGGCTTCTTTGGCAAAAAGAAGACGACCGAGGAGAAGAAGCACAACCTCAAGGTTACCGAGGACGGCGTGCTCGCGGTGGAAGACTTTAACCTCACCGTGCATGACCAGGAGTTTATCGTTCTCGTTGGCCCGTCTGGCTGCGGTAAGTCCACGACGATGCGCATGGTTGCTGGCCTGGAGGACATCACCTCGGGCGACGTGCTCATCGACGGCAAGCGCGTCAACGACGTGGCGCCCAAGGACCGCGATATCGCCATGGTGTTCCAGAGCTATGCTCTGTACCCCAATATGACGGTGTACGAGAACATGGCGTTTACGCTTGAGCTCAAGAAGGTCCCCAAGGACGAGATCGACCGCAAGGTTCGCTCCGCTGCCGAGATCTTGGGTATCACCGAGTACCTCGATCGTAAGCCCAAGGCGCTTTCGGGCGGCCAGCGTCAGCGTGTCGCTATCGGCCGTGCCATCGTGCGTGATCCTAAGGTCTTCCTGATGGACGAGCCGCTGTCCAACCTGGACGCCAAGCTGCGTAACCAGATGCGTGCCGAGCTCATCAAGCTGCGCCACGAGATCAAGGGCACGTTCATCTACGTCACCCACGACCAGACCGAGGCCATGACCCTCGGCGATCGCATCGTGGTCATGAAAGACGGCGTTGTCCAGCAGATCGCCACCCCGCAGGAGGTCTTCAGCCATCCCGCGAACATCTTCGTCGCCGGCTTTATCGGCGTGCCGCAGATGAACTTCTTCGATGCCCAGCTGGTGCGCTCGGGCAACGGCTTTACCGTCAAGACCGAGGATATGAACGTGGCGCTCGCCCCCGAGACCTGCGCTAAGCTTGCTCTCAACTGGGACGGCGGCGATGTGAAGGAGATCACGGCCGGCGTGCGCCCCGAGCAGATTCTGCTTGCCGACAAGGGCGAGGAGGGCGCGCTCCAGGGTACCGTCGAGGTGACCGAGCTCATGGGTTCGACCGAGCATGTCCACGTGACCGCTCCCGATGGCCAGTTCGTCCTGATCATTCCCGTTGTCGACCTTGAGGCCAAGGGCGCGCTCAAGGCGGGCGACTCCATCTGGTTTAAGTTCGAGAAGAACGCGACCCATCTCTTCGATAAGGTGTCTGGCAAGAACCTTATCTAGGCCCGGTACATCCAGGCCCTCCCTTTGGGCGACTGCGGTATTGCCATCCTTTTGCCGCGGTCACATATAAGGCTCCCCTCCCGTCCACTGAACTGCACCCCAAAACCTGGACGGCTTAAATAAGAACTACGCCGCAAGGGACT
>CABSNM010000036.1 GCA_902479065.1 uncultured Collinsella sp. | reverse complement strand
AACTGCGGGAGCGAGCCATCAGCTCAATGTGTTCGGTTGAGGTCAGAAATCAACCGATGTCCCCTTTGGTGCAAAGAAACCTGGCCCTCAATGCACCAAATTAGAACCAGAAGAAGTCGCTGCGGGTGACGGTGGCGCCGATGGCGAAGGGCATGCAGGCGATGACCGGATACAGGTAGCGCATGTAAGTCGAGCCGTTGCACGGGCCAATCAGGCACACAGCGAGCACGCCCAACAGCGGCACCCAGATCGCCAGCGCACGCCATGAATGACGACGCAGCAAGTAGACCACCACGGCGATCATGATCCACACATAGGTGGCCGAGCTCATGGTGAGCGAGATAAAGGGAACACGCTGCACCGCCACACGGTACAAATTGATCAGGTGGTCGCACCAGCGCACCACGTTGCTGTCAACCGGATGGAAGTCGAAGTACTTGAGGTTGTCGGGACGCGCCATGATCTCGGCACTACGCGCCGTGCTGTAGACCCAGGCATCGCGCGCGCTCGGATAAAAATAACCGTAGTAGTTATTGATGAGCGCCGAGATATAGCACTCGGGATCCTTTTTGAACATCTGGGCCCATACCTCAAAATAGGCCTTGATGTCCTCCTGCGAGGCGTACTCGTTAAAGCAGTTCTTGACGGCATCGGACTTGTCGGGGTTGTAGCGGCGGCCCAGGTTCTCGTACTTGAGCACGCGGTCGATCACGGCGCGCTCTTCGTCGGTCACCAAACCGTCGCAGGGTGCCTCCACGATGGTGCCGTCCTCCTTAACCGTAGGGTTGACGCCCGAGTTGAGGCCGTCGTGCTTTTGGACGAAACGAGCCGTCTGCTGGAACGGAATCGAAAGGATTTCGCGCTTGGAGCCGGGCGTAATGTCGTGCGCCGGCATAAAGACCTTGGTGAAGTACATATTAGAGGCAAGGCAGAGCGCGAGCACCGCGAGAACGCCAACCCAGCGGAAACGCGGGATGGCGCCCGAAGGCGCAGCGCCAGTCTGCTTGGCTGCACGACGAGCCACATGCACGTCCCATACGCAAAACGCCGCCGCGATTACGCATGCCGACAGGGGAAACACCAGGCCGCCGTTGCGCAGAAACGTGGAACCCATGGCGCCCAGAGCGAGCAGCAGCCAGTCGTGGCGCGCAAAGAGCACGGGGGCTTTCTCGCCCGCTCGCTCGGCATTGGCATCACGACGGGGCAAGCCACATGCCACGAGCTTGACGGTCTGTACCAGCAGCACCAAGAACGCGTCGGCAAAGAGCACGTCTTTGGTGAGCAACACCGCGTAGTTAGAGAACATCGGCATAAACGCAAAGAACAGCAGGATCGCACCGCGAACCGGCAGGCTCACGCCCAGTTTGCGCAGCGACGAAATGGAATAGGCCATGCAGGCGGCCGTGATGACGAACTGAGCACAGGTGTAGATGGCAAGACCCGCGTTAGCGCTGTTGAACAGCGAAAGCCCCAGCTGAACGCACGAGCCGATAATGGCCGTGTGCACTACGGGATGATGCCCGTTGAGCAGCACGTTGGGGTTGAGTAGGCGCAGGTAGTCGCTCGTGCCGTTGGGATAGTTGAACCACTGGCGAATCTGCGCGCCCGTATCTCCCATAAAAAGGCCAGGCAGAGAAGCGATAAGCGTGGGCGCCCAGGCGATCATAAGCACCAGGAAGGGCCCGGCAAAGGGATGGACCGAGAGCACGGCGTGAGTCACACGCCATACGCGGCCAAAGTGCGCTTCGGAAAACGGAATGCGCCGAGAGCTCAGCCAATCTAGACACTCAAGGGCAAGGTAGAAGGCAACGACCGCCAAGAGCATCCAGCCCGCGCCGCCAATCCAGGCGCAGATGATGCGGGCTTTGTCGCCAAGGACAATCTCGGCCGAGTCGGTAAGATCGTAGCTGCGGCCGAACACCATGCAGATGGCGAAGAACAGCGACGGCAGAATGATCGATGGACGCCAGGTGTCGCCACGGCCAAAGAACACGTAGCGAAACGGCAAGGTGAGCAGGCAGGCAAGTGCAAGCAGCATGACCGCGTCGGTATGCCCGGCAAACGAAAGGAGCACCTCGTAGCACACGTACAGCATGCCCGAGGCTTTGGGGTCAATCGCCAAGACTGCGTTGCTCGACACCGGGGCGGGATCGATGGAAAACGCCGTGGTCGCCAACAGCGCGAGCAAAAATGCGATGAGCGTCTGCTTGGCGGGGTAGCGCTTAAACCAGACGATGCGGGCAGCGTCGCGCGCAGCCGTTGTGGAGAGATCGGAATCCTTCACAGTCCAAAGAGCCTTTCTAGAAACCTGCCAAAAAGGGACAGGTTTATTTTGGCAGGTTTTATCTGGGGAAACGTTGCTGTTCTGTCATCGTTGCCCAGCAAACCACCACAAAGGTGCCTGTCCCCTTTGTGGTGGTTTTGGTGGTTAGGCGTCGAGGTAGATGCGCTGGGGTTGGTTGCGGCGACGAGCAAAGATGATGAGCGCCAGGCCCGCGATTACGAGCGGCAGGCTCAGCAGCTGACCCATCGTGATGACGCCGCCAAGCAGATAGCCCAGCTGGGCATCGGGCACGCGCACAAACTCAATGAGGAAGCGGACGATGCCGTAACCCATCACAAACACGCCCATAAACGTGCCTTGGGGCAGTAGCGGCTTTTTGCGGCTGAGCACCTGCAGAATGCAAAAGAGCACAATACCCTCGAGGAATGCCTCGTAGAGCTGGGAGGGATGGCGCGGCATATCACCCGCGGTGCCACCGAAGATCACGCCCCAGGGCAGATCGGTCGGCTTGCCCCACAGCTCGCCGTTGACAAAGTTGGCGCAGCGTCCCAGACATAAGGCCAGCGGAGCACCGATAACGGCAAGGTCGGCGATGGTCCAGGCGTCGAGTTTGTACATGCGGCACACGAGCACGCCGCCGATGATGCCGCCCACCAGGCCGCCATGGAAGCTCATGCCGCCTTCATTGGTGGCAAAGATCTCGAGCGGATGCGCCCAGTAGTAGCCGTCGCCGTAAAAGATGACGTAGAACAGGCGGGCGCCAATGATAAGGCCAAAGACCACGCCGACCACGACACTCGTCAGGTCGTCGACCGTAATGTCAAAACCCCAACGGCGCTGCGTGCGGTACATGACGACCGCCGTGAGCAGAGCTCCGACCACATAGGCCAAGCCGTACCAGTAGATGGTGATGGGCCCCGCCGAGATGGCGACGGGATCAAGCATATGGTAGAGGTCGTTGAGCATATCGGTCCCCCTGCTCCCTACATACAAATGCGGCCGCGGGCCTTGCGCTCGCAGCCGCATATTCGGGCGTGACGTCTATGCGGAGCATATCGCCCGCAGCTTTCACTTCTTAGAACGGCGCATACTCGTCGTACAGGTCATCGGTCTCGCCGGAGGCATTGACCTGCTCAACTCGGGTAACGCCGGGCACGTGCTCCTTGAGGATACGCTCGATGCCCATGGAAAGCGTCAGGGCGCTCATGGGACAACCGGCACAGGCGCCCTGAAGCTCCAGCTTGACGACGCCCTCGTCATCAACGCCTATATACTCCATGTCGCCGCCGTCGGCCTGTAGGTTGGGGCGAATCTCTTCAAGAACCTTCTTAAGCAGCTCTTCGTTAACAGCCACAGGGGCTCCTTTCTCACAATAACGCGGGCGCGCCCGCGGACAGAGCTATGTTACTACAGCCGTGTACCCGCTCACGAGCCGTCCATGCGCGCAGACGCGACTTTCATGAGTAGTCAATTTGGGACGGGACTCTTTGAGCTGCGTTCGTCGTCAGATAGCGACAACGCATATTACTGTCGAGCCTGTCCCCCGGTACCAATCTGGACATCGACGATAACCTGGCGGTAGCTGATGCCACAGGAGTCGAGAATGCGGCGGCTGATACGGCCGTCATCGGTGTCGGCGTACTTGTTGTCCAGGTAGACGACCTCGCCCACACCCACCTGAGCCAAAATCTTGGCGCAGTCGTGGCACGGGAACAGCGTGACGTAGACCGTGGAACCCTCGAGGTCCTTGAGCGAGCCACGGTAGTTGAGCACGGCGTTGGCCTCGGCATGGACCACGTAGTTGTGCTTGTCCTGCAGCGGGTCGTCGCTCGTACCCCACGGAAAAAAGTCGTCGTTGAGCGCCGAGGGTGTACCGTTGTAGCCCACCGAAAGGATGCGGTGGTTGGTGTTGGCGATGCACGCACCCACCTGCGTGTTGGGGTCCTTGCTGCGGCGCTGCGCGGCGATGGCCACGCTCATAAAGAACTCGTCCCAGCTAATGACGTCCAGGCGCTTGCCTGACGAAGTTTGATGAAGATCGTCCGACATGGCAGACACCTCCGTAATCGCAATAGTTTGACCCATTGTAGCAGGTGAAAGGTGGAGGCGTTTGTCCCACCGGCGCCCTCACTTTTACACGCGGCGGGGCTTTTGGTTGATGCGGTAGAGCTCGGCCAGTCCTCGCAACGTCAGCGCGTCGTCGACCGTCAGACTATGACCGACCAGCGACGCAAGCGCCTCGGCATCGTCGCCGGTAATGACTATGGGCACGTCGCCCTCCCCCGCGGCCTTGGTCGCGCGCATCTCGGCAAGCACCATGTCGAGCATGCCGTCGATGCGGGCCACCTCGCCCAAAACCACGCCCGAGCGCATAGCCTCACGCGTGTTGCGGCCGATGACGTGTGTCGGCGCCGAGGGCTCAACCTGCGGCAGGCGCGCCGCAGCGGCCGAAAGCGAGCGGGCGCCAAGTGCCAGACCCGGCGCGATGACGCCGCCGACAAAGGTTCCGTGCGTATCGATGACCTCGATATTGGTCGTAGTGCCCAGGTCGATCACGATGCACGGAGAGCCGTAAACGGCCCGGGCCGCCACGGCGTCGGCGATGCGGTCGGGGCCGATCTCGGCCGGGTCGTCGTAGTGGACGGGCATGCCGGTCTTGAGGCCCGGCCCCACCGTGAGCACGCGCCCCGTGCAGATGCGGGAAAGCGCCGTCTTCCACGGGCGCTCGAGCGCCGGCACCACGCAGCTTAGCACGGCAGCCGTGGGCACAAGTGTGCCCGGCATGCCCGCATCGGCCGCTAGCGCGGCCATGACTTGAGCGAGACGCATGCGCGCCTCGTCTGCTGTGATGCTCGACGGCGTGGTGATCTCGCACGTCGCAAGCGGGCATTCCTGCGCCGCGGCCGAATCCTCGGCAAACAGGCCAAAGCGAATGAACGTGTTGCCCACGTCGACCGTCAATATATATGCGCACCCATTAAGCATCGTCGGCGCTCCTTTCGTCTGCCCAGCAGTATATCGCCTACCTAAACCAGTCATCCCGAAATGACTAGCTTGCGGTTATACTGGTGCGCGGTCGCGCGCGAGCTCACGCGGCGGCCCTTGGTAACCCGACTTCCCGCGCCGTATCCGTAGCGGCGCTCCCGGGGGAAGCGGATATACGCAAAGGAGTTCTATATGAGCAATCCCTCGAACCGCGCTTCGATGCGCGGGCAACTCACGCTGCGCGGCGTCGTCATCGGCGTCCTTGGCTGCGTGATTATCACGGCAAGCTCGGCCTACACCGCCCTCAAGATGGGCGCTCTCCCCTGGCCGATCGTCTTCGCTGCCGTCATTTCACTGTTCTTCCTTAAGCTCATGGGCAATGCCAGCCTCAACGAGGCCAACGTCACCCACACCATCATGTCCGCGGGCGCCATGGTCGCCGGCGGCCTGGCGTTTACTATCCCGGGCGCTTGGATGCTGGGCTATGCCGACCAGATCAGCTGGCTCGACATGTTTATCGTGGCACTCGCCGGCACCATCCTGGGCCTGCTGGCCACCGCGCTCATCCACCGTCACTTTATCGTGGACGCCGCGCTTGAGTTCCCCACCGGCAACGCCGCAGCTCAGACGCTGCGTGCTACCGAAGCCGGCGGAAAGACCGGCAAGCAGCTCTTTGGTTCCATGGCCATCGCCGGCATCTATAGCGTGCTGCGCGACGCCCTGGGCGTGGTGCCCAGCATGCTGTGCACGCTCAACATCCCCGGCGTGACCTTTGGCATCTACAACTCGCCCATGCTGCTCTCCGTCGGCTTCCTCGTGGGCTTCGCCCCCGTCGCCTTCTGGTTTGCCGGCGCGCTGCTGGGCAACTTTGGCATCATCGTGGGTGGCACCGCTGCCGGTCTGTTCGACGTTGTGACCGCACAGGGCATTGTTAAGTCCCTGGGTATGGGCCTCATGATGGGCTTTGGCGTTGCCGTTGTCCTCAAGGACATCTTGCCGCAGGTCGCCGGTATCGTCCGCGGCCTCGCCGCCGACAGCTCCACCGACACCGACGAGCAGTCGCTCATCTCGGGCTCCCTTAAGCTCGACGCCGGCATCATCGGCCTGGGCGCTGCCGCCATCGCCGTGATCGTAGCCATCGCGCTCGACCTTGGTCCCGTCCCGGCTGTCATCGTCACGCTGTTCACCTTTGTCACCACCATCATGAGCGCACAGAGCTGCGGCCAGACGGGCATCGACCCCATGGAGATCTTTGGCCTCATCGTTATGCTCATCGTGGCTGCCTTCGCACAGATCGCTCAGGTCAAGCTGTTCTTTATCGCCGGCATCGTAGCCGTGGCGTGCGGCCTTGCGGGCGACGTCATGAACGACTTTAAGGCCGGCGCCGTGCTGGGCACCAACCCGCGTGCGCAATGGATCGGCCAAGCCATTGGCGGCATCGTGGGCGCCCTGGTCGCCGCAGCCGTCATGGTCGCGCTCGTCACCGCCTATGGCCCGGACGCCTTTGGCCCCGACAAGAGCTTTGTTGCCGCGCAGGCAAGCGTTGTCGCCACCATGGTCTCGGGCATCCCGAGCGTGCCGTGGTTTGCGGGCGGCTTTATCGCCGGCATCGTCATGTACTGGCTCGGCATTCCGGCCATGATGATCGGCCTGGGCGTGTACCTGCCGTTCTACATGTCGCTCACGGCATTCCTGGGCTCCTGCGTCAAGCTCGCCTACGACAAGTGGTCCGCCCACCGCGACGCCACCGCCGGTCTTTCTGACGAGGAGAGGGCTGCCAAGGACGCCGCCTTCCAGGAACAGGGCCTGGTTGTCGCCAGCGGCCTGCTCGGCGGCGAGTCCATCGTCGGCGTTATCCTGGCGTTTGTCTCCGTGGGTCTGAGCCTGCTGGGCTAAGTCGAGCAGCTGCTCGACAGCAACCATATTGCCTACGATTTGCCCGGTCGGTAGCTTTCGCGGCTACCGACCGGGCTTTTTGATATCGAAACAAAGAAAGGCCAGCGCGCTGCGTATGACAGCGCGCCGGCCTTATCGGTTAAGCCATCGAAGCGCTCCCGCTATGAACCGAAGCTCGTTGCAGAAACTACGCTCGAAACGCTACATCTGCTTGCGACGACGATCGCTCAGCGTCACACCAGCGGCCACGAGCGTAATACCGCCGATGACGAACACCTCGCCCGCAAGAGCGGAATTGTCGCCAGTCTGGGCGAGCGCGGCAGGCGCAGCCTGTTTCTTGGCAACGGGGGCCTTTGCAGCAGCCTGCGCAACCTGAGGCTTGGCCTGCGGCTCAGCCTTGGGATGATACTTGTCGTACTCGGCCTGCGCGGCAGCCAGGGCATCCTTGGCATCGCCAAGCTCAGCCAGCGCGGCGGCATAGACGTCGTTGGCATCGGACAGTTTGGCATCGGCATCGCTCAGAGCAGCCTTGAGGCCAGCGGCGGCATCGACGGCGGCCTTATAGCGAGCGTAGGCAGCGTTCAGCTTGACCAGCTTCTCGTTGCCCGTCGTGCCCGCGGCAAGGGATGCCTTGTGGTCGACAGCCTCAAGATCGGCCTTAAGTGCCTCATCGCTGGCAAGCTCGGCCTTGGCCTTGACGATCTCGAAGTTCGCATCGACGACGGCCTCGTTGGCGGCCTCGAGCTGCTTCTGGGCATCGGCGACGCCGGCGACGGCGGCGTCATAGGCGGCCTTGGCGTCGTCGACCGCCTTCTGGGCGCCGGCGAAGCGCTCGAAGGCCTTGTTTGCGGTGGCAAGCTCGCCCTCGGCGGCCTTGGCCTTCGCCTGTGCGTCGGACAGGGTCTGCGTCTTGGCGGCAACTGCCTGCTTGGCGCCCGAAAGAGCGGTCGCGGCGTGCACATCTGCGGCCTGAGCCTTGTCAACGCCAGCCTGGGCAGTGTCGTCGGCCTTCTTGGCATCGTTAAGCGTGCCCTGCTTGTTCGCAAGATCCGTCTTGGCGGCATCGCACTTGGCGGCAAGGTCCTTGACCGAAGCGGTAGCGTTGTCATACGCCTCGTTGGCCTGATCGGACTTTACCTTGGCGGCGTCGCGGGCGCTGCGAGCCTTCGCCTTGTGAGCAGCGGCCTCGGCTGCCTTCGTCTTGCTGTCAGCAAGCGTGGCGTTTGCCTTATCGAGAGCTGCCTGGGCAGTAGCGGCCTCGCCCTTGGCGGCATCGAGGTTCTGCTTGAGGGACTCGATGTCGATTCCGCCGAGCGCGTCCTTCGCGGCGTCGTATGCCGTCTTTGCAGCGGCTGTGCCGGACTTGGCCTTCTCGTACTCGCCCTTGGCGGTGTTCACGTTCGTGTCGGCTGCGGTATAAGCGTCATGTGCTGCATCCTGCTTATTTACCGCTGCAAAGTAAGCTTCCTTGGTAGTACCGAAGTTCTTCTGCGCCTCCGCCAGCTTATTCTGTAGCTGCTTCAGCTGCTCCTTCTGCTCCTGCGTGCCGCCTGCGTTGTAGGCGGAATCGATGTAGTCGTTGAGGAGCTTCTTGAACTCGGAGACAGTGAAATCGGCCTGCGTGTCATCATCGCTGTAATCGAAGATAGTTACCTCGGAATCGGTATTCTTTCCGCTACCGGTTGCAATACCGATGGCTTCCGCAGCGGCATCGATGATGTTGAGATAGTGCCCGCACTCTTGATAGATGCTGTTGTAGTTCTGGGAGATATAATAGGCATCATATCGGTGGCTGCCGAGTTCGTCGCCATACTGTGCGACGTACTTATCGAATGCCTCTTTCTCCTGGGTGTAGAGGCCGGTATAGGGCCAACCGAGGGTGTCCTCGGTCTCGCCGCCGGTATATGCGCCGCCTCCGCCGGCAAGGTTTTCACCGTTGTCGAAGTAGCAGTTCGAGTGTCCCCAGATGTTCGATGAATATGATGTATTGAGGGCGGCTGCCACAGTCATGCGGAGGCTGACGCTGAGCGCCGACTGGCCGTTCGCCTTGCGGAGGTTGTTCTGGGTGTCGAGATATGTCAGGGCGTTGCGCATCTGCTCCAGGGAAAGCGGGTTGGTGTCGCGAGACATGTCCTGATCGACGTACTGGTCATACCATTCGGCCTTGTCATCGGCACCGGTCAACGTCGATACGGCATCCTGGGCGTTCTTTTTCTGCGTGGCTGTGAACTGGCTGCCGCCGATGATGTAGTTCATGAAGCCGAACATACCCTGACTGATGACTTCCTGGTCAACGGTCATGTTCGACTTGAGGTCGGCAATCTGCTGGTTAAGCTTCTCGACCTCGGCGTTTGCGGCGTCGTATGCATTGTGCGCGTCGGTTACTTCAGCACGAGCCTGATCGAACTCGCTGTGCTTCTGTTGGCGGACCTCGACGAGTCGGTCGTACTCCGCCTTCTTGTCGGCCTCGGTCTGCTGAGCCTGCTCGTATGCCGACTTCGCGGCGTCACGCTTACTGGCCGCGTCCTTGTACTCCTTGTTTGCCGCATCGTATGCAGACTGGGCAGATGCCACAGCAGTGTTGGCGGCGTTGGCCTTCTCCTGCGCGGCAGCGACGGCAGCCTGGGCGGCCTGCAGATTTGTCTGTGCGGTGGCGTCGGCATCCGTCGCGGCATTGAGCTCCGCCTGCGCGGTCTTGAGCTCACCAGCAGCAGCTTTCTTGGCGGCCTCAAGCGCACTCAGGTCAACACCCGTACCCGAGACGGCAGCATCGAGCGCGGCCTGCGCCTGGTTGAACTTCTGCTGGGCGTTATCGCGCACGGTGGTTGCGGCTGCGAGAGCAGCGGCAGTCTCCTGCTTCTTGGCCTGGGCAGTCGTCAAAGCTGCCTCGGTATTCTGCTTTTCCTGCTGAGCGTTGGCCTCGGCAGCCTTGGCCTGGTCCAGATTGGCCTGTGCAGTAGTAACGGCCTTATTGGCGTCATCGAGCTTTGCCTGCGCGTCCTCGACGGCCTTCTTGGCGGCCTCGTACTCGTCCATACCCATGGCCTCGAGCTTGGCCTGGGCATCATCGAGGGCCTTCTTGGCCTCATCCTGCTTTGCCTTGGCGTCCTTGAGCGCCTGGGTCTTATCCTCGACACTCTTGTTGGCCTGTTCGAGCTGATCGTTCAGGTCGCCCAGCTTCTTCTGCTGCTGCTCGGTCTTTTCGACGGCTGCCTTAAGCTCGTCGATCTTCTCCTGAAGCGCGGCTACCTCGGCCTCGTTCTGCTCGGCGGCGTTATCGGTCACGGCCTGCGAGGCCTGATTCTTTTGCTGCTGCGCCTGCTTTTGAGACTGGCCCGCCGCGTCGGCCTTCTTCTGGGCGGCATCGTAGGCGGCCTGAGCGTCCTTGAGCTGCTTTGCCGACTCCTCGGCCAGCTGGGCAGCCGTCTTTACGACCGCTTGGTTACCGGCGGCAACGGTGTTCTCTACAGAACTACCCATTACAGTCTGAAATAGGCCATCGATAAATTTCGATGGCGAGCATTCGGCGC
>CABSNM010000035.1 GCA_902479065.1 uncultured Collinsella sp. | reverse complement strand
CTAACGATATGGCGCCGTGAGGACAGATGTGTGTCAATCCTGGTCTAACAGAGCTAAATAAAAAGGCAGGTAGATACGAATATCTACCTGCCTGTTACTTATGGTGGAGGCGCGGAGAATCGAACTCCGGTCCACGAAAGCCCCCTGATTGGCATCTCCAAGCTCAGTCGCTGGTTTTGTCTCGGACGCTTTGCGCGCAGCGACACGCTCGCGGCATCCCAACCGGTTCGGTCTTAGCCCGCGCCATACCGATTACGTGCGCGGGAGCATTCCCCTAACATGACGTCGCACCGGTGTCGGGGAAATCACCGGGTTGACGCGCCGCTATAAACTAAGCAGCGAGAGCCATAGGCTCAAAAGAAGAGTTGTTGTCAATTCAATTTGACGGTACCCCTGTTTAACGAGGCGAGGAGACCTCGGCTTGCTTCCTCTCTCAGAGCTATCGTGTCGAAACCAGTCGCCCCCGAATGTCGGGAAAGTCTGGATGGTGTTGGGCACGAGCACCCAACACCCGTCGACTTTTCAAGGAACATGCGGGGCGAGCCCCGCTTGTGGAGTGTTATCTTACCACGTTCTGAAGGCGGACAGCTGTTCTATGCACGAGCTGTGAAGACCCCAATGTGCGCCGCACTTCGCACTTTTGCTACCGATCACGTCACGTATATTTTCGCCAAGCAAAATTGACCCATCGAAAGGACCGTTATGGATACCAAGCTGCAACTCATCAATGCCCTCGCAGGCCTGGGCTCAACCATTACCGAAGCTATGGATGTCATCGAGGGCTTTGTCCCCTGCGGACATCCCGCCCTCACGGTATCGAACGCACTCGTCGCGCTGGACGCTGACGATGATGCGGCTCTCGCCCAGCAGCTTGAGACCGTCGAGGGCTTTATCGACCACGTGAGTGAGAACCGCGGCGTGGCCGCCTACCACGGCATCGAGGTCGAGCTCGCGGGTCCCAAAGCCGATCTGCTCGCAGCAATCCGCGAGGTGGGCGCCCTTATACAGACCGCAGGCGTCAAGAACACCCAGGTCAACGAGTGGGTCTACCGCAGTCTGGCAGCACTAAACGATTCCGATGAAAAGGCAGCCGAGCAGCTCGCAGAAAGTCACGCCATCAAAGCTGCACTTATCTAAAAAGGCCTGCACCCTGGCGGCTGCGGTGCCGCCCGAATGCAGGCCATATACTCAATCGAAAACGCTAATGCAGGTACGCCTTCGCGTTGCTCAGGCTGTAGGCGATCGTCGAGCCGTTGTGCAGCAGCGACGACGTCTGCGGGGTAATCGCGCCGGTAATCCCCAATGCCAACAGCGCCGAGTTGGTGAGCATCACCTTGGAATACGAACTCGTCAGACGGTCGATAAGCCCCTGGCTCATACGGCGCAGGCGCACGATCGCTGCAAGATCCGTATCGGTCAGGATGATATCGGCGACCTCCTTGGCAATGTCGCTTCCGCCACCCATTGCCAGCCCCACATCGGCCAAACCGAGCGCCGGCGAATCGTTGACGCCGTCGCCCACCATGGCAACATGGCGCCCCTCGCTCTTAATGCGCTCCACATAGGCATACTTGTCCTCGGGCAGCAGCTCGGCCTTAAACTCGTCGACACCCGCCTCGCGTGCAATGCGCTCGGCCGTGCGCTCCGAATCGCCCGTGAGCATGACCACATGCTTGACGCCCAGCGCATGCAGGTCGGCGATGGCCTCGCGCACTCCGGGCTTAAGCGGATCCTCGATACCGAGCACGCCCACGACCGTGCCGTCGACCGCCAGGTACAGCGGCGACAGGCCCTGCATCTGGGACTCGATTTGCTCCTTGATGTCGGACTCGAGCTGCGCACCCTCGTCCTCAAACACAAAGTGCGCCGAACCGATGATTGCGCGACGCCCTTCGATGGACGAAGCGATGCCGTGCGCCACGATGTACTCGACCGCGGCATGGCGCTCGCGGTGCTCGAGCCCGCGCTCACGGGCAGCGTTGACCACGGCACGCGCCACCGGATGCGGAAAATGCTCCTCCAAGCAGGCAGAAAGGCGCAGAACCTCGTCCTCGCTCCAGCCATCGGTGGTGAGCACGCAGGCAAGACGCGGCTGCGCCTCGGTAAGCGTGCCAGTCTTATCAAACACAATGGTGTCGGCCTTGGCAAACGACTCAAAGTGCTTCGCGCCCTTGACCATGACGCCCATCTTGGCGGCATCGCTCATGGCAGTCATGACGGCGACCGAACCCGTGAGCTTGAGTGCGCACGAGTAGTCGACCATCAGTGCCGCCGAGGTCTTTATGAGGCTACGCGTGGTGAGCGCAACCAGGCCCGCGAGCAGGAAGTTCCACGGAACAATCTTGTTGGCGAGGTCCTCCATATGCGACTGGCCCTCGGACTTGAGCGAGTCGGCCGTCTGCACGAGCGAGACGATTGAGCGGAGCTTGGTTTGCGCCGTATTGGCGCGCACACGCACCAAGATGCTACCGTCTTCCACGACAGTGCCGGCGAACACGTCGTCGCCTGCGCTGCGCTCGACGGCCAGCGGCTCGCCGGTCAGGGTCGCCTGGTTGACCATGGCGCTCCCCTGCTCGACAACACCGTCGATGCAGATGGACATACCAGTGCGTACGGCGACCAGATCGCCGGGCTCGAGCTCGGTGGCGGCAACACTTACCTCGGTGTCGCCGACCACCTTTTGTGCCTTATCGGGCACGTCGAGCAGCGAGTTGATGAGCTCGTTTTCGCTCATGGCGCGCGTGTAGTCCTCGAGTAACTCGCCCACGTTGAGTAGGAACATCGTCTGGCCCGCGGTGTCGACATCACGCTTGACAAACGAAATGCCGATGGCCGAAGCGTCGAGCACAGGAACGGTCAGGCGCGGCTGCGCCAGCTCATGAAGGGCAGCGCGCAAAAATGCCATGTAACCGGCCACGACAAATACCGCACGCAGAGGCGTCGGCAAGAACCAGCGGCGCGCGTAGTGGGCGCCGATAAGTGTGGCAAGATCCATGACGAGCTTGTGCTTGCGTGGCTCAAGCTGCATCACGTAACCCGTCTTTGCGTCGGCAATGGCCTGGGCATCGAGCGCACCCAAGGCGTCGAGCACGCCCGCACGACACTGCTCATCATATTCGAGCGCCATCTGGCCAATACGGCCGTAAACGCGCACCTTGTGCACGCCGTCGATGTCGCCGCTGAGCTTAAGAAGCGCATCGAGATCACTCTCTGGCACAGGACCCGCCAATTGAAGACGGGTCCTGCCGGGGATCTCGCTAATAATCGAGAATCTCATAGTTTGTGCCTGAGAGCGTTACTCGGCTGCCTCGTCAGCAGCGGCCTCGCTCTGGGTGATGTAGGCCGCCTCGGCAACCATGTCGTCGACATTAGCCTTGGCCTGCTCGACCATGTCCTGGTAGCCGTTCTTGATGCGCATGCCGCACGCGATACCCTGCACGCAGGCATTCTTGACCGGAGCGCTGGTAAGCAGCTTGATGCCGGCCGTGCCAAGCAGAAAACCGCCACCGACAAGCAGGGTATTGAACGTCGACTTCTTCATGATGTCTCTCCCTTTTGCCGCATTGGACGCGGCACGGTGCCTCAGCACCCGAGTAAACAAGTTTGCTCGAGCACACTTTTGGAAAATAGTTTAGTTTATCTAACTATTAAGGTCAACAAAGGTTAACTTTTTGGAAATCTTGGGTCGCGGAACAATCGGCTTCTGGCGATCCGCCCGCCGCGATGCACATCTCCGACATCCAAGAAAGGCTCTCCCCCGGCCCAACGAATCGAGGTCTAATACTTTTCCGTAAATGAACGAGCAAAATTGGACCCCCGAAGCATCCGCATTTTTTCGCAGCAAAACCGCAGGAAACACTCGACAAAACCGCAGGAAACCGAGCCAGAAAAGTGTTGATGTTTCAGGGGTCCAAAATAGGTCGTTCACTTCGCGGAAAAGTATTCACCTTCGTTTTCAACATCCACAAAAAATGAGGGCGCCAACGGCGCCCTCATTCACCAAATTCCATCCAGCCCGCCTGACCCGAACGGCCGAGTCGTCACAGAACCTGGGAGCCCCGGCAGGGCGGGTGCTTGCTCAAAATGAGTTCCGCACGCAAAGAAGGCCACTTAATGTGGCCTTCGTCTTGCGCAGGACTGTTTGAAATTTTGAGGAAGCACCCGCCCTGCCGGGGCTCCCGGGCTCCCGTTTACGAGAGCGACGTTCTCAGCAACTCGTTGAAGAGTTTCGGGTTGCCCTTGCCGCGGCTCGCCTTCATGCACTGGCCCACCAAAAAGCCGATGACCTTCTGGTTGCCGTCACGATACTGCTGTGCCTGCTCGGCACAGTTTGCCAGCACCTCGTCCACAATCGGCTGCAGCGCGCCGGCATCGCTCACCTGACGCATACCGCGCTCGTCGACGATCTTGTTGGGGTCGTCGCCGGTCTGGGCCATGGCCTCAAAGACCTCGTGCGCCTGGTTGGAGCTGATGGCATCAGTCGCCAGCAGCTTAGCCAGCGCCGCCACCTGAGCCGGCGCGATGCCGGACTCGGCGAGCGACACGCCTGCGCCCTTAAGATAGGCGATCATCTCGTTCACCAGCAAGTTTGCAACCGTCTGGGCCTCCTTGCCAGCCATACCGGCAGCGGCGGCCTCAAAGAACTCGGCAAACTCGGGGTCGCCGGCAATCTGCTCGGCATCGGCCGCCTTAATGCCAAAGTCGGTCTCAAAACGGGCACGCTTGGCATCGGGCAGCTCGGGGATCTCGCCTCGGCAACGGTCGATGAACTCATCGTCCAGATCGAACGGCGCCAAATCGGGGTCGGGGAACAGACGATAGTCGTCGGCCGTCTCCTTGACACGCATGACCACGGTGCGCTTGCGGCTGGGCTCCCAGTGGCGGGTCTCCTGATAGATGATTCCGCCCTCCTCGAGCACCTCGGCCTGACGGCAAATCTCATAGGCAAGGCCGTCATGCAGGCTCTTAAACGAGTTGAGGTTCTTAAGCTCGGTCTTGGTGCCCAGCTTGGTCTCGCCGCGGCGGCGCAGCGACACGTTGCCGTCGCAGCGCATGGAGCCCTTCTCCATGGAGCAGTCCGAAATGCCCAGCGTCACAAAAATGCGACGGAGCTTCTCCATAAACAGGCGAGCCTCCTCAGGCGTGCGCAGGTCGGGCTCGGTGACGAGCTCAATCAGCGGCGTGCCGCAGCGGTTGTAGTCGACGAGTGACTCAGCCGCGGCGGTAATGCGGCCCTCGGCACCTCCCACGTGCACCATCTTGGCGGCGTCCTCCTCCATGTGGATGCGCAGGATGCGAATGGGCACCGTGTAGGAACCGTCCTCGCGACGCTCGGGCATCTGCAGGTTGGACGCATCGTAGCTGGCCAGGTGACCGGCGCGCTGGTTACCCTCGCGCATGGTCGACGTCATGGACGTGGACAGGCCCTCGGCGTTGGCCGAGGCGCTCGCCAGGCTCTGAGCCTCGGCCTCGCCAAACGCGCAGTCGGGGCGCTCGGCGGCACCGCGACCGGTCACGTCCAGGTCCAGGTGACCGTACATGGCAAAGGCGACCGGACCCTGCGTGGTCTGGAAGTTCTTGGCCATGTCGGGATAGAAGTAGTGCTTGCGGTAGAACATCGAGTGGCGCTGGATCTCGCAGTTGGTGGCGAGACCGGCCTTGACGATGCTCTCGATGGCGCGCTTGTTGGGAACCGGCAGGGCGCCGGGCAGGCCCAGGCACACCGGGCACACGTTGGCGTTGGGCTCGTCATCGTGGCTGAGCTTGCAGTTGCAGAACATCTTGGTATCGAGTGCGGTGAGCTCGGTATGAATCTCCAGGCCGATCACGGCCTCCCAATCCTGCAGGACCTCGGAAAGCTCCTTCATTACAGCTCGCCTCCCTTCCCGGCAAAATCGGGCGCGACGGAAAGCGCGGGCGCACCCGTGACGGCATCGGCAAAGCCGCGCTCCAGGGCGCGGGCAAACGTAAGCAGCTGACGGTCCTTAAACGCAGGTCCCACCAGCTGGGCAGAAACAGGCAGCTGAGTATCCTCGCCCAGGCCCAGCGGCACCGAGATGCCACCGTTGCCGCAAATGTTGAGCGAGATGGTGTACAGGTCGGAGAGGTACATCTGCGTGGGGTCGCTGATCTCGCCAAACTTAAAGGCCGTGCGCGGCGAGGCGGGCATGAGGATGGTGTCCACCTTGGCATACGCGGCATCGTAGTCCTGCGTGATGAGCGTGCGGGCCTTTTGCGCAGCGTAGTAGTACTTGTCGTACACGCCCGAGCTCAGCAGGTAGGCGCCGAGCATCTGACGGCGCTTGGCCTCGGCGCCAAAGCCGTGGGCGCGCGACAGCGAGCTCTGGTCGGACAGGTTGGCGCAGCCCTCCTCCTGATAGCCGTAGCGAATGCCGTCGAAGCGGGCCAGGTTGGAGAACGCCTCGGCCGGGCCGATGACGTAGTAGGCGGCGATGGCGGCGTCCAGGTGCGGAAGGTCGACCTCGACCAGCTCGGCGCCCTGGCTCTGCAGCTCCTGGGCGGCGCGCTGAACAGCGGCCTTGACCTCGGGCGTCAGGCCATCGGCCTCCATAAACGCTGGGATGATGCCCACGCGCTTGCCCTCGATGCTGTCGTTGAGATGCTCGGTAAAGTCGACGGCGCAATCCTGGCTGGTGCAGTCGTACGGATCGTGGCCCGCGCCGGTAAGCGCGTTCATGGCCAGCGCGACATCCTCGACCGTGCGGCCAAAGGGCCCCACCTGGTCGAGCGACGAGCCAAAGGCAACCACGCCGTAACGGCTCACGGCGCCATACGTGGGCTTAAAGCCCACCACGCCGCACAGCGACGCTGGCTGGCGAATGGAGCCGCCGGTGTCCGAGCCCAGCGAAAGCGCGACCTCGCCCGCGGCGACGGCTGCAGCAGAGCCGCCCGAAGAGCCGCCGGGCACGCGCTCGGTATCCCAGGGGTTGTTGGTGCGGTGGAACGCCGAGCTCTCGGTGGAGCTGCCAAAGGCAAACTCGTCCATGTTGGCCTTGCCCATGGGCAGGCAGCCGGCATCGAGCATGCGCTGGACGCAGGTAGCGGTGTAGACGCTCTGGTAGTTCTCGAGCATGCGGGAAGCACAGGTAGTGCGCGTGCCCACGAGGTTCATGTTGTCCTTGATGGCCAACGGCACGCCCGCGAGCGGGGGCAGCGGCTTGCCTGCGGCACGGTCGGCATCCACGCGCGCGGCGGCCTCGAGCGCGAGCTCGGGCGCCACCTGCAGGAATGCCTGGACCCCGCCCTCGCGCGCCTCGATGGCGGCAAGGGAGGCCTGGGCCACCTCGGTAGCGGTAAAGTCGCCGGCGGCAACGCCCGCGGCGATCTGGGAGGCGGTAAGGGAATCGAAGCTTAGCGCCATTACTCGCTCTCCCCCTCTCCCAAAATGGACGGCACGCGGAAGTAGCGGTCGCGCGCGCTGCCGGCGTTTTCGAGCGCAACGTCGAGCGGCAGATCGCGCTCGGGCTCGCGCAGGTCATCGCCCATCACGTTGGACAGGCTTCCGATGGGATGGAACGTGGGCTCCACGTCGGGCAAGTCATATTGCAGGACGGGCTCGAGCATCTGGACGGCGTCGTTCAGGTAGGACGTCATCTGGGTGAGCTCGTCATCGGTCAGTGCGATCTTTGCGTACTCGGCGATGCCGCGCACGTCTTTCTCGCTGAGTGCCATAGGCGCTCCCTTCCGCATAACAGATAAACCGCTCTAGTATACAAGGCAACGCCGCTTGGAGCAGGTGCTTTACCCAAATGCAGCGAAAACGTAACGAGGGCGGCGGCTGGCAGGCGGCGGGCTGGCGATTCTGCAGCGAAACCGCACCGTCCATAGCGAAAACCGTCCCGCCTGCAACGAAAACCGTCCCGCCCACAACGAAAACCATCACAACATTCGACGCTTATCGTCAAAATCGCGATTTTCATCGAATGTTGTGATGGTTTAGAAGCCCCGACCACCACAAAGGTACCTGTCCCCATTGTGGTGGTTCCGAACGATGTCTTATGCCGAGGCCTTGGCCTTGCGGCGTTTGCGGATCGCGTGGATCACGATGTCCAGCAGCAACAGCACAATGGCTACGACCACGATGAGCACGGCAAACTCGCGCTTGCCCCAGTGGCGGCCGGCCAACGACTTTTGCTTGTCGACGTCCTTCTTGTTGTACTTGGTGCGCACGCAATGCACCAGCAGGCGATGGTCGTTCACCCCGTAGGGCGTGCAGGTGACGAGCGTCACCTTGTCGGCGCCGGGCTCGATAGTCAGCGACTCCATCTCCTCGGGCAGCACCACCTCGGAGTCCACCATCTTGTAGGCGAGCGTCTTGTTCATGGTGTGCAGCAGCACCAGGTCGCCGGGCTCCAGCGAGTGGATGTCGTCGAACATGCTCAGGTTGCGCATACCCGAGTGCGCGGTGAGCACGCAATGCGTCGAGGTGCCGCCCACCGGCAGGCTCGTGCCCTCCAGGTGGCCGACGCCCGCCATAAGGACTTCTTCGCTCGTGCCGTGGTAGATGGGCATGCTCACGTCGATGGAGGGGATCTCGACCCAGCTCATCATGGGGTCTCGGTCAAAGATGAGCTGCTGAGCGTAGGGCTCGATCTGGTCGGCGGGGAGCTCGGTGGCCTCGCCCGCCAGCTGCTCGTTAAAGGAGCGCGCCTGGAGCAGGATGCGCTCGCGCTCCTCGGCAGACAGCGCGTCCACGGTGCTGGACACGGTGCTGATCTGGTTGAACACGCCCGAGGCCTCGAGCCGGTCCAAGATCCACGGCCAGGTCATAAGGCCCACGCCAATAAGGATGATGACGATGGTGATGAGCCGGTCGGCCCAGCGCGGCAGTCGCTTGCGACGACGCTTGGGCTTTTGTTGAGATTTGGGCTGAGGGCTTGAGCCGCCGTTGGCCGCGGCGTTATTGCTCTTCATATGTTTGGCGCCCTGTACCATCGCCGGTCACTCCTCTACAACTCAAGTTGTCTAAACAAATAATAGCCGATTAGCGAGCTTCCGCGCCGGACAACGCAGCTTGGCTGCACCGTCCGGGCCACGCACCCACTCAACCAATCAAGCCATATGTTACTTTCATCGTCTCGAGCAACTGCACCATCGTTACGCCCGCAACCCCAATCTGTTTCAGATTGACGTCGCCCACCTCGCAATCTTTAACAAACGCAAGCATATCGTCCTTCAGTTCTCCGCGCAGGTCGACACCTTCCGACTCGCCAAGCAGCTGAGCAAGCCTCAACGCATCGCGTTTATGCTTTTTTACCTTCCTCGAATCAACGTTCTCCCCCGCTTCCCTTCTAGCTTTTAGGTCGAGATACGCCTTCGCTTTGAACGGGACAATGTATTCCGTACCCAGGACCGAAACGCCGCCTACGGTCCGAATCCCCTGAAGGAACAAGCTGTAGTAAGCATCGTCCAACAAAATTGCCGAAAGACTGCTTATGTTTTCATCAACGTGAATTGGCGCCACATTAATCCCCTCACGACCCTTTAGAAAGTCGGGACACTTCGCGAAGAGCTCAATCATATGGGGGTAACCCGGCCTCTTTGGCTCTGTAAACCGATAAAAACATGAGCCTTTACCTTCGCCCCAGCCGCAGCGGTAGCCGCCATCACGCACCAAAGTCCATATGGCTTCTGCCGTCTGAGGCAACCGGTCATCGGCGACAATTACCACATCAAAATCGTGAGTCGCCCTAAACGGAAGTCCCGCCTCCGCGAGCAAAATGTCGCATGCTGTGCCGCCGATAAGGGCATACGATCCTGCAGCTTCTTGCATATGCTGCTGAAATTCTTGGAGACCTTCTACAGCGCTTCTCGCCATGGATATTCCTTTCCAAACATGCGATCGACTTCGAGCTGAATTCGTTCATCGTCGATTGCCGCCAAAGATAGCGCAAGCGAAATGTCGTCGACGCGGGAGGAGTCGGCAAACACGGGCACATAGCGCCACACTTGGATCATTGCCGTTTCGTTATCCGGCAACTCCCCGTCTGCGACTTCGAGGTCGCTCAGTTGACGCCATGCACTTCTTAAGACGGCCTTTTGTTCCATACCCGGCGCAGCGAGCATCGAACGCGCAGCGAGCGCCGTCTCCCCGGCGTCAGCAAGATAGTCGATCTGCGGCGTCTTCCTTGCAAAACAGACCTTCGAGACTGGCGAGGAGAGCTCTGCCATGTGCTCGCTGAGCAAAAGATCCACGGCAACAGGGAACACGACGACACGTCGCTCGCGACGCTCGCGCCTCGCGAGCCCCCTGTCGACAAGCTCGGTTATGGCCTCACTCGCGCGGCTTGCCGAAATCCCAAGCGCACGACAAAGGTCATAGGGGCGATATGGCTCCTGGGCTGCTCCCCAGATTGCGGCAGCCTGCGCGTTGGGTGACATCTTGGTCGCGTGATTGTGAAACCAAGCACCGCCCCTCTCCGTGCAGGCTGTGCCCATAAATGGAAGAAAAGCCTGTCTACCTGGGCAGACAAAGGGAATCCCTTGTGCGACCAATGCTTTGCGCTGACGTGCATCAGCATCAGGAAACGAAACGACAACAGGAGTCTCCGCGCGCAAGGCTAGCTGACCATAGACCCTCTTAGCCTCGGGAAGCCCGACGCCAGTAGGCAAACTTGCAAGCAAAAACGAAAAACCGTTTGCGTCAACAGCGCGGACCTCAATCGCCCGCAGATGCAGCGGCAAGCGTGCGGATCCAGGCCAAGTTTTGGTCTTGGCGGAGAGGCCTAGTGCTTCTTGTAAGTAGATTAGCGCTTCGTTCATTTCCATCGTTTTCGTTTGATTCCAGTTTTAATTGGAATTATACATAGTTTTCGGAATTAACGAGATTCCTTTCGTGCATAAGCCAGCATTTGCGTTTTCAAAATGTCCCGGATCGGCTGGGCGATTCGGGATACAATGTCAATAGAAAACGACGCACCCCGCGTAAATGTTTGGGAGCGCGGGCGGCCTAGTTTTCTGGTTTTGTTAAATGCCCGGGATCCGACCCCCGGGCATTCTTATTTGCGCTTGTTGCGGCGCAAATGCCTTCTACCGTCCGCACCGCGCGTGCGCCTACGGACCTTAAACCGAACCTCATACGAGTCAAGAAACGCGATGACGAACGTGCCCACCGCCGCGAGGGCGGCGAGCGCGTTAAGGAATTTCAGCATTTGGGGACCTCCGATCGAGTCGTCGGCCGCCCGCGCACGGGATGCGTCGCAAAGCCATTTTACTGCGAGTGTATGCACCCACAGCTGGTAAACGCGATTTTGACAAACATTTGTTCGATAGTTACAAACACGATCCCTCATCCAGCGGAGTCTGGCCACATTGTCCGGGTTTGCCCGACGTGTTTGCGTTTTCAAAATGTCCCGAATCGGCGGGGCGATTCGGGATACAATGTCAATAGGAAACGACGCACCCCGCGTAAGTACTTAGGAGCGCGGGCGACCAGTTTCCGACGTTGTTAAATGCCCGGGCCTCTAACCCCGGGCATTCTTATTTGCGCTTGTTGCGGCGCAAATGCCTTCTACAGTCCGCACCGCGCGTGCGCCTACGGACCTTAAACCGAACCTCATACGAGTCAAGAAACGCGATGACGAACGTGCCCACCGCCGCGAGGGCGGCGAGCGCGTTAAGGAATTTCAGCATTTGGGGACCTCCGATCGAGTCGTCGGCCGCCCGCGCACGGGATGCGTCGCAAGGGTATTTTACTGCGAGCACTCGCACTTACAGCTGGTAAACGCAATAATTGCAAACATCTGTTCGATATTCATACGCTTGATCCATCGGACGATGGAGGCTGGCTTCGTTATCCAAAAAAACGGGGCAGACTCCAACGTGGAGTCTGCCCCGAAAAGAGAATGGCAAAGCAAGAACGTGGATGGACGAGAAAAGTGTCCGCAAGTCTCATGGCCATCACATCCCACCTGCCAAAGGGATGGGTGAGTGAGCGTTACTCCTGCTCGGACTCCTCAGCCTGCTTACGGCTGCGGATGAGGTGCGCCACGCCGATGCACAGCACCGCGCCACCAGCGATCCAAGTGAAGGTCACGCCGTTGAGGCCGGTCAGCGGGAGGCTGGAGCCCTTCTTGTTCTTGATGGTGACGGGGATCTTGGTCGTAGTCAGGGTCTTTTCAGTCTTAGCAGTGGCCATATCGGAACTAGACGTCACATCGAGCTTCTTCAGCGTGCCGGTCGAGTCGTACTCAGGCGCCACTGTAATGGTAAATGGGTCAATGGTGTTGTACCCCGCAGGCGCCTCGCTCTCGATAATCTGATACCTTGATTATCAACTTCATCCGAACACCTTCCACATTCATCCGCACATGTGCGGA
>CABSNM010000034.1 GCA_902479065.1 uncultured Collinsella sp. | reverse complement strand
GACACGCATAAAAAGCCTCCCATTTCTCGTGTCCAAGAAATGGGAGGCAGTTCACCATAAGGACCAAGAGCGCCTTTCATCTAGAAAATATCAGCCCAGTTCCGAAAAGCGAGCCGCATGCGACAACCAAGTAGCCGCAGGCCCCGGGAGAGTGGGGACACCGGCTTAGGTTTATCGCGAGTTCCGCACGAACAGGAGGCCACTTAATGTGGCCTCCGTCGTGAGCAGGACTGTAGAGCAGGAAACCTAAGCCGGTGTCCCCACTCTCCCGGGGCCGAACGCCCTAGTTGTTGAGCATGCGGTCGAAGCTTCCCGAGTCGCCATCCCGATAGTCTGCGGTCATCAGGATCTCCTGCGGAATGCGTCCGCCCTCGCGTAGCACGTTGCGGAACTGCACGCGCGTAACCATGGGCAGATCCTTGATCGTCGCTGCCAGGTTCTGCGGCACGCCCTGGTTGGCAGCCGCGGGCTCGCACTCGCCGCCGGCCTTCACGCGACGCTTATGCTCGGCGAGCATGGCGCGGTACATGCCGGCATGCAGGCGAATCTCAACCACATTGGCATTGCGAGTCTGCTCGACGATACGCGCGCCCTCGCGGTCGATATCGCCCACGTAGTAGACGTAGTTAAAGCGATAGCCAATCTCGGCCAGATAATCGTCCAGGGCATGCGAGACGCTCGCCTTGCATCCGCCGCCAAAAATCACGCCGCCCACCTTGATGCCAAAGAGCTTGGCGTGCTTGCGGCCACGCAGCAGCTTGACGATCTCGTCGTAGGTGTCCAGGTTCTCGACCATAATGAACGGCTTGTCGGCTCCCAGCGTAAAAAAGCCCGTAAAGTGCACGGGGCGATTGGGGGCGACCTTGATCGCCTGCATGCTGATGCCCTTTTCGGTCATACGCCTGATCAGGCGCTCACCGTGCTTGCCGTCAAAAGCCTTCTCGTCGTTAAAGATCTGGTAGGCACGCTGGCGGCGCGAGGCAACCGGCGTATCGGCACCTCGGTTCTGCTCGATCCAAGCCTGGATGATTGCGATTTCCTTGGCAATCTTGCGGTTGGACATCTCGTTGTGCTGAGTGCGCTGCGGAGCCTTTTTGCCGTCCTTGCCCTCGACCTTTACGATCTGTGTCTGCTGCTCCTTGATCTTGGAGAGCGCCATAGGCGTGGGGACAACCTTGAGCAGCTGCCTGCCTAAAACGCGGGCAAGGGCAAACGCCGAGACCTCGCCGTGGACGGACGACTTGGGCTGCTGGGCAGCAGTATCTGCTGCGGCAGACTCCGGCTTCTTCTGAGACTTGCGCTTAGAATCGCCCTGGGAATTGCGCTCGTGCTTCGGCATAGACGCCTGCTTCTGCGGACGATCGAACTTGCTCTCCTTCGCCGGCTGGCGCTTAGGCTGCCCCGAAGAAACCTCGGCCTTCGCATCCTCGTTCTGCGGCGTGGTCTTCTCGGTTGCAGTCTCGGCATGGGAACTGCGGCCCCCACGATGGCGACGGCGGCGAGGCTTGCTCGACGCGCCCTGCTCCGTCTGCTCATCAGTAGGCTGCTGGCCCTTGGCCTCGGCATCAACCTCAAGCTGCGGCTCAACAGGCTTTTGCTCGCGAGCCACCGGCTCAACGGCCTTCTCGTCCTTCTCGCCCTGAGTGGTCGAAGCCGGTTCACTCTTCTCCTGACGCCTTACGGGATACGCGCGCCCCTCAAAACCACGTCCGGGACGGCATGAACCCGGAGCCTTCTTGGCCGGTTCATCGGACGCGTCAGCAGCCTCGACGGAATCCTGGACCTCGCATGCGGCACCTCGCTGCTCGGCCTTAAAGTGGGCACCGCGGCGACGCTTGGGCTCCTGGATCTCAGCATGCTCTTGAGCGAGAGTCGGCTCCTGCATCCCGACGGGCTTTTCCTCGACGGCCTCAGCATCCGTCTCACCCTTTTGAGCAACGGCGCGACGGAAGCGCTCCTGCTGGGCGCGGCGCTGCGCATCGCGCTTGCCACCCCCGCCAAAACCGCCGCGTCCTGCCTTGGCCGTAAAGGCACGCACGACGTTCTCATCGAGCAACTCATCGGTATCGACATGCTCACGCGGAGCAGCTTCTTCCACAGCAGGCACGTCAGCGGAATCCTCGACGACAAAACCCTCGACGGACTCGGCAGGCTGCTCTTGGGCATCGCGGATCTCGGCATTGATGGTATAGAACGCCGGGCGCCCGTTAATGCCGCTACCCTCGATCTTGGTCACGATCTTTGCCGCGATAAGCTCATCGCGCATCGCCTTGGTGTCGCACTCCTTATCGACGGAGCGGAAAATCTGCGCCAGCGCACTCGACTTAATCTTGAGCGCCTTGCGGCAGAGCAGGTCGTAGGCAACCAGCTTGGCGCGCTCGGCAGAAAGCGACGTCTGGCTGCTCAGGCGCTCAGCCAAAGCATCGACATTGTTTTGATTATCGGAATATACCGTCTTGGCCACGGGGCCCCTTTCATATGTACACATATACGTCTATATGGTACAACGCACGCCCTTATCCACGCAAAACATCTGCGAGAACACTCGAGCGTCACCCGCTTTCGCATGAAAAAAAGACCGAGTCCGCGTCGTTGCGGACCCGGTCTTTCCGAGTCATATGGATGAGAGATTCAACCCGTCCGACCGACTAGGCCTTGACGGCCTCGGCGTCGGCAGGAGCCTCGGCGGCAGCGGCGCGACCGTACTCGGCCTTGCCCATATCGGACCACTCGGGCTCCTCATCAGGCATGGAGCCAGCCTCCTTGCCGAAGAACTCCTTGAGGCAGTTGACGGCGACGATGAGGCCCAGGACCATCAGCAGGACGGCAAAGACGAGCTGCAGGCCCTTGGTGGCGGCGACGGAGACGGCGGCCGTGGTGGCGGTAGCCGGGATGGTACCGAAGAAACCGTAGGCCTGGACGGCGGTCATGCAGCCCATGGCGCTCTGGACCAGCGAGGTGAAGGTGCAGCAGAGCAGGAAGACGACGGGCACGTAGAGCATCCAACCCTTGCGGCCGGTGCACTTGCAGAACACGGCGAGGGTGATCATGGTCATGCCGCCGAGCAGCTGGTTGGAAGCACCAAAGAGCGGCCAGATGTTGGCATAGCCACCAAAAGCGAGGGCGAGACCGGGAAGCAGGGTGACGACCGTGGCGAACCAGGGGTTGCCGAGGACCTTCATGTAGCCGGCCTTGGACTCGATGGCCAGGGCGTCGTTGGTCTGGGCAAAGAACTCGGAGAACGAGGTGCGGGCGATGCGGGCGACGGCGTCGAGCGAGGTCAGGGCCAGAGCGGAAACATTCATGGTCATGAAGACGGTAGCGAGCGTGCCGTCAACACCGAAGGCCTGCATACCGCGGGAGATGCCAGCGGCGAAGATCTGGAACGGGGTGGAAGCGACACCGGCGTTGAGGGCGCCGGTACCGGCGGTGTTCATATCGGAGAACATGATGCCGGCAACGATGATGGCAAGGATGCCGACGAAGGACTCGACGATCATTGCGCCGTAACCGACCTTGACGGCGTCCTGCTCCTTCTCGACCTGCTTGGAAGAGGTGCCGGAAGAAACGAGGCTGTGGAAACCGGAGAGAGCACCGCAAGCGACGGAGACGAACAGGACCGGGAACATCATGCCGGAGGCAGTGGAGAAGCCGGTGAAGACCGGAGCGGTGATAGTGGCCTGACCGTTGACGCCCAGGACGACGATGCCGAGGACAGCGCAGACGATCATGACGATCATCATGATGGAAGTGAGGTAGTCACGCGGGGTCTTGAGCATCTGGATGGGCATAGCGCCAGCGAAGACCAGGTAGACCATGACGACGGCGAACCACTGGAACTTATCCAGGTAGACCGGGAACTGCATTCCGACGGCGAACATGAGAACCATGAGGACAACGCCGGTGACGAACTCGGCAGCGCCGGTGAGGTTGAACTTCTTCTGGGCCCAACCAAAGGCGATAGCGACGAAGGTGAACAGGATGGAAATGGTACCAGCGCAGCCGGCGGCATAGGACTTGGTGAAGTCGATGGCACCGGTAGCAGCACCAGAAGCGTCAACGGCCGGGGTGAACATGAACGTCTTGCAGACCATGTCGGTGAAGGCGGCGATGACGATGATGCAGAACAGCCAGCAGAACAGCAGGAACAGGCGACGGCCGGTCTTGCCGATGTACTTCTCGATGAGCTGAGCGAGCGACTTGCCGTTGTTCTTCATCGAAGCGTACAGGGCACCAAAGTCGTGGACGGCGCCAAAGAAGATGCCGCCGACGAGGACCCAGAGCACGACGGGCAGCCAGCCAAAGGCCATGGCGACGATCGTACCCGTGACAGGACCAGCACCGCAGATCGAGCTGAACTGGTGCGAAAACGCGGTGAAGGCGGAGACGGGCGAGAAGCTGTTGCCGTCCTTCATGCGCTTGGCCGGCGTGAGGGCCTCTTTGTCAACGCCCCACTTGTTGGCCAGCCAGCGGCCGTAGCCCAGATAGCCGCAGGCGAGCACCGCCGCGGCCACAACCATGAGCAAAACTCCGTTCATTACATTTCCTCCTCTAAAAAGAACTTCCTAGACATAAAAAATGAGGGCCGTCGGTTGCGCTCGACGGCCCTCATCTTCATCAGCCGCCCGTTATCGTACGGGCTAGCTGTATGTGCTAACCCGCATCAGATAATTACTACGCTGATAATGTTTAGCTGATGCGTGAACATGTCTAAGAAATCCTCTTCAATCATGATGTGAACGATCCGTGCGTGTTCACATCCCCCAGTGGTTGAAAAGGAGTATGAAACTTTAGTTACCTAAAGTCAACGCAAATATGTAATGAATTTTCAACTTTTTTTGAATTTCTCGGTATAAAACGCCACTGACCTCGGACTTTACCCCACGACAGTTTTTGCATGAGAGATGCCCCTGAGAGCCGCGGGAGCCGGGCGGCGCATATGAACTTTCCTGCTCTACAGTCCTGCGCAAGACGGAAAGCACATTAAGTGCTTTCCTTTGCGTGCGGAACTCGCGATAAAGTTCATATGCGCCGCCCGGCTCCCGCGGCTCTCAGGGGCTCCCATCCCAAATGCGGAGCAAAGCTCCGCACACCAACTTTTTCTTTCAGCTAAAGAACGCCGAAAATTCGACGCTGGCTTGTTAACCTTGTTGGACGTTGTCGACGCCAATCCGGCTCAGAAGCCGCATCGATACAGAAAGGTCCCCGGACGGAGGGGCCGGATATAAGGTTTATCGCGAGTTCCGCACGCAAAGAAGGCCACTTAATGTGGCCTTCGTCTTGCGCAGGACTGTAGAGCAGGAAACCTTATATCCGGCCCCTCCGTCCGGGGACCGCGCCGTACCAGCTACAGCGTCATGTTCGGATCGGCGTCGACGTCGAACGGCGAGATTTCACCTCGGTCGAATTTACGGCGGGCGACCTCCGCGATCATGGCTGCGTTATCGGTACAGGCAGACAAGGGCGGCACCGTTACGCGAATCCCCTGACGCCCAAGCTTCTTGATCATCATCTCGCGCAGATGCGGGTTGGCCGAGACGCCGCCGCCGATGCAGTATTCCTTGCATCCGGTAGCGTGCAATGCGTTTTTGGCCTTCTTGTACTGCACGTCAAAGACAGCTGCCTCAAACGAAGCTGCCAGATCGGGCAGGTGAATCGTGCGCCCGGCCTTGGTCTCCTGCTCGATGTAGAGCGTCACGGCCGTTTTAAGGCCCGAAAGCGAGAAACGATAGTCTCCCCTGCTGTTGAGCGCACGGGGGAAATCAATCGCGCGGGGATTGCCTGTCTCGGCCAGCTTGGAAATGATGGGGCCACCGGGATAGCCCAGGCCCAGCGCCTTGGCCACCTTGTCGAAGGCCTCGCCCACGGCGTCGTCGAGCGTCTCACCGAGCACCTCGTAGTCGCCCCACGCCTTCACGTGCACGAGCATGGTGTGCCCGCCCGAGACAAGCGTGAAGATGAACGGCGGCTTGAGGTCGGGCTGCGCCAACAGGTTGGCAAACAGGTGCCCCTCCAGATGGTTGACGCATACGAGCGGCTTGCCGGCAGCGTAGGCAAAGCCTTTGGCAAAGGCAACGCCCACCACGAGGGCGCCCACCAGGCCCGGACCCTGTGTCACGCCCACGGCGGCAAGCTCGCTGGGGGCAATGGCTCCACCCTCAAGACCAAGCGATGCTGCGGCATCCTCGAGCGCCGCATCCACGACACTCACAATCACCTCAACGTGTTTGCGCGAGGCGATCTCGGGCACCACGCCGCCAAAGCGGGCATGAAAATCAATCTGTGTCGACACCTGGTTGGCCAGCATATTGCCATCCGCATCGATAATCGCCACGGCCGTCTCGTCGCAGGAACTCTCGATAGCGAGCACTAGGCGGCGGCGCTCAATTTCGGCACGCTCCCCCTCGGAGCGCCCAGGCGCAGGCAGCGGCCATACGCGCTGCTCTGCCGCCGTCGGCTCGGGCGAAGCATTGTCGACCGGAAGCACGAGGGGCAGCGGAGCCGTCATGACGATGGCATCCTTGCCGGCACCATAGTAGCCGCGGCGACGGCCAGCCTCGGTAAAGCCCAGAGCGTTATAAAGCGCAATCGCTCCCTCGTTGCCGTCCTCGACCTCGAGCGAAGCCGTGGTGCAGCCGAGCATCTGGGCATCATAGCTCACGTGCGACAGCAGTTTGCGGGCAATGCCCTCACGGCGATGTACCGGGTCGACGGCGACATCCAGAATCTGCACATCACCGTCCACGACCATACCGCCGGCAAGGCCCAGCAGCTTGCCGTCGTCGTGTGCTACCCACCAACTACGCGGCACAGCGACGTCCTCGCCCAGTTCGGACAGGAACATGCCCGGCGTCCACGCCTCGTGTCCGGCACCTTCAAAGCAGGCAGCCTCCAGCGCGCTCGCGCCCTCGGCATCCGCCGCGCCCATGGGACGGAACTGCAGATGACGACCGGCGAGCTCATCGGCAACGCCCGTAATTTCACTCTGCGCACTCTCGGCAAGACCAAGACGCTTGCGCTCGTTTTCCTCGGCATCCGAAAGGCGCGTGTAAATCGGCAGGACGCGAGCCGGATCGCCGTCACCCGCAGCGTGCGCGAGCAGCAAGCCCTCGCCCGAAGGCCACCACAGGTCGCGCTCCACGCAGCGGGCGGTCTCGTCCTCACCCAGCAGCTTGCCATAGCGCACGAGACCATCACCGGTCAGCTGAACCTGGTCCCAGTCCGCCGCTTGGCGCCACTCATCGAGCGCCACGGCGGTCTTGACCACGTGTTCGCGCTCAAATTGGCGCTCGGGACCCTCATCGACCAGCATATACAGCGCCGGATATACCTCACCGCGCATAGCATCGGCCAAGATACCAAGCTTGCCGCGCACGCCAGCCTTCCACGCCGTCCAAGCGCAAGCGTCGAGCGTCGACACGCCCAGCAGCGGAACATTGGCACCACGCGCGAGGCCCTTGGCAGTGGAGATGCCGATACGCACACCCGTAAACGACCCCGGGCCGCGGCCGACCACGTAGTAACCAACATCGCTGCGATCCAGACCGGCTTGAGCCAGCACGCCATCAACGGTATTCACGAGCTCAACGTTGGCGTGGCGGCGACACATGTGGTCGCCACTCACGAGCTTCGTCTCGCCCGTCTGTCCATCAATCCAGCTTGCCGCGCAGGCAAGCATGTCGGTCGAGGTATCGAGCGCCACCACCAGCGCGTTGTCGTTATGCAAGCTCATCTTGTACAGCCTTATCAATCAAATGGGAAAGCTCCATTGCGCGGTCACCGTGCGCCTCGAGCGTTATCGTTCGCACATCGCTGTCGCCCTCATCACGCTTGAGCGTCACCGAAAGATACTCATCCGTCAGCTCGTCCTGGAATTGTTCGCCCCATTCCAGCAGGCAAGCACCCTCATAGCCCAGCACATCGAAAATGCCCGTATCCTCGAGCTCGTAGGCATGCTCCAGGCGGTATAGATCAAAGTGAAACAGCGGAATACGACCTTGATCGTGAACGGCCATGAGCGCAAACGTAGGGCTCGTAACCATATGCCCATCGCCCAGCCCGCGCGAGACGCCCTTGGTAAAGTGAGTTTTGCCCACTCCCAGGCCACCGGTCAGGATGAGCACATCGCCGTCCTCAAGGCACGGTGCAATTAGCTCGCCAAAGTACTCCGTATCGGCAGCGCAAGTCGTTTTGTAAGTACCTACCCCCAGGCGCTCCAGGGACATATATGCTCCTTATTATTCCGAGGCGTCCTCTGGTGCGGGATGTCGCTCCAGATAGTCGCCCAGCATCTTAAAGTCTTCCTCCAGCAGCTCCTGCCACGCCGGATTGCGCAGCGCTGCTGCCGGATGGAACGTGGGCATTACTACAAAATGCCCCATCTGGTGGAACCTGCCGCGCAGCTTAGTAATGCCAATCTCGGTCTTAAGCACAAAGTGCGTCGCGGGGTTGCCGAGCGTCACGATAATATCGGGCCAGATGCTTCGAATCTGCTCACGCAAAAACGGCGAGCAAGCCAGCACTTCCTCGGGACGCGGATTGCGGTTTCCCGGCGGGCGGCACTTAAGCACGTTGGCAATGTAGACGTCTTCGCGTTTGAGGCCCGCCAGCGACAAAATGCCGTTGAGGTCCTCGCCTGCCGCCCCCACAAAGGGCTCGCCCTGCAAATCCTCATTGCGGCCCGGCGCCTCACCAATAAACATCACGCGAGCGCGGGGGTTTCCCACGCCAAACACGATATTGTGACGCGACTGGTAGAGCTGGCAGAGGTGACAATCGCCCAGAACGGCCTCGATCTCCTCGAGTGCGACCTCACGTGGTGCCTGATGGGTATGGCCGGGGATGTGCATGACGCCCATAGCGGCTCCTACACGTAGACCTTGTCGAGACGCATGCCAAAGCCGCAGGCGACCTCGTAGTTAATCGTTCCGCGCAGTCGGGCCATCTCGTCCATAGTGATCTCGGCATCGCCATCGCGGCCGACAATGATCATCTCGTCACCATACTCGGCCTCGGGAATCTCGTGTGCCGGGTTGGACTGAATGGCGACCATAAACTGGTCCATGCAGATATTGCCAACCTGATGCACGCGCTCGCCGCGATACAGCACATCCATACGATTGGAAAGCGTACGCGATAGGCCGTCGGCATAACCGATCGGCAGCGTGCAGATCTGAACGCGCGTGCGCGGTACGCGGTAGGTAAAACCGTAGCCCACGCCCTCACCCATCGCAGGGTGTGCCACGCGCGTCACGCGCGCATGGACGCTCATAACGGGATCAAGCTGCATCACGCGGCCACTCAGCTCGCACGGCTGCATGCCATACAAGCCAACGCCGGCGCGAATCATATCAAAATGCATCGAGGGGTCGAGCATCGAGGACGGCGTGTTGGCGCAGTGCACGATACCGCACTCAAAACCCGCATCCTTAATGGCTTGAACGGCCTCGGTAAAGCGCTGACACTGCAGCTTGTAGTCCCAGCCCGAAGGTTCATCGGCCGTGGCGAAGTGCGTAAATACGCCGTCGCACTGAATACCGCGATGGAAATTAATACCGCGGACAAAGTCGAGCACCTGTGTGTAGTGTACGCCGATACGATTCATACCCGTCTCGATGGCGAGATGATACTTGCCCACCTTGCCCGCCGCGACGGCACATTCGCCATACGCAAGAGCAAAGTCAGACGTATAGACCGAGGGCATGATATCAAACTCGAGCAACGTCGGAATGGCCTCGATAGGCGGCTCGCTTAGGATGAGGATGGGTTTCGTAATCCCGCCCTGTCGGAGCTCAACGCCCTCGTTAACCGTCGCCACGGCAAACATGTCGGCACCGGCCGAATACATGATCTTGGCGCACTCAACAGCTCCATGACCATAAGCATCGGCCTTGACCACGCAGCACAGGCGCTGACGTGGATTCAACAAGTTCTTATAGGCCCTCGTGTTGCGACGGAGCGCCCCGCGGTCGATCTCGACCCAGGACCAGCGCGTCAAATCGGCTTTATTCATGATTAGTCATCCGACCCTTCGTCCATGATTCCCAGATCTTCGAGCGCATCCTTTGCCGCCAGTTCCATGGCGGGACCGATCAAGTCGATAAGATCGGTCGCGATGACGCTCTTCTCACCATACTCCGTCGCCGCGGCAAAACCGGCGTAGCTGTGAAGTGCGACGGCGTACGAATACAGCAACTCCCAACGATCCATCTCGTCGCGCATGGTGGCAAGCGTGCCGGCCAAAATACCCGCGAGAACATCACCTGAACCGGCAGTTGCCAGAGAAGCCGGACCCGAGAGCGGCAGCAGTACACGCTCAACGCCACAGATAGCCGTCGTCGGCCCTTTGGCAATGACCACCAGATTGTCGGAGCCTGCAGCCCAGACAACCTTCTGCGCGGCTGCAATCGCGGTACCAAGGTCGTTCACCTCGTCACCGGCAACCAGACGCGAAAGCTCACGATAGTGCGGTGTCATAACCAACGGCTGCTCGCGACGATACATCTCGGGGTTACTATCAATACCGTCAATGGCAATCTTAGCAAGGCAGTTGAGTGCATCGGCATCCAAAATAAGCGGTACATCAAGCTCGAGCAAGCCCGAAACCACCTGCATAGCGCCGGCAGACGTCGTCATACCGGGACCGCACAGTACGCAGCTGTACTTCTTTGCAATCTCGCACACCGTCATGCGCGCAGCGGCGCCAAAGGAGCCGCGGGAATCAGACGGAATAGCAAAGACGGGAATCGAAGGAAGTGCAATGCGAATAAGATTAGCGCAGGCGTCAGGAGCCGCGACTGCCACGTAACCAGCACCCGCGCGAGCTGCAGACTTGGCCGCCATAATGGCAGCACCAGGATATTGTGCAGATCCGGCGACAATAAGCACAGAGCCACGGGAATACTTATCGATATTCGTAGGTAGTGGGGCAAAGTAATCAACTAAGTCACCGGGCTCGACAATCTCGGCGGCGTGGTCGACATCATCGATGACCTCGTCAAGACGGTCGTAAAGATTGCCGCAGATCAAATCGCCAGCATACTCAGGGCCATCAGCGCTATACAGACCAATCTTGGGCGCAATCATCGTCACCGTATGTTCGGCACGAATGCAGTCGTCATCAACAACGCCCGTCTCGGCATTCAGGCCCGAGGGGACATCAATGGATACGACACAATCGGCGCATTCATTGACCGTAGGAATCCAGATGGAGAACGGCGCACGCAGATTCCCATGGAAACCGGTACCAAAAATGGCATCGACAACAACATCGGCCTTATCGATCAAAACCTCGAGTTCGTCACGCGAGGGGCCGACGCAAACGTGCACATCGCGGCCGGCAGTACGACGAGCAACATGACGTGCCAGAGCAGCAGGAATCTCATCCGGCTCAACCGGAGAAACGATATCGACGTCCACACCCTTATGGCTCAGGATATCGGCGGCAACCCAACCGTCGCCGCCATTATTACCAAAACCGACCAGAACGAGAACCCGATCGGGATTGAGCTTCAAGACCTCGTTGGCGGCAAACTCACCCGCTAGCTCCATAAGCTCGGCCTTCGAAGTCCCTTCGCGTTCGATGATATCCTCGAGACGAACGACTTCTTCGGTACTCAAAACCGGTTTCATCTATGCTCCTAGCGTATCTTGCGAAGCATCGCCCAGGTGCTCCGTCAATGCTGAATTCTGCAGCTGCTCAAGCTCATCTAAAACAGAGCGAGCCTCTTTAAATGTCTGCGCTACGCGTTTCTTGGTGCTCACCTTTTCATCTTTTGGCTTAGGCCGAGCATCTTCGGTAATCGCGATGGCATTCGCAACGGCTAAGTCTCCTGTAAGCGTAATGGAAAGAGCGACCTCAACAACACCCAGCTCATGAGCGATCTCGAGTGCACGGCCCGAAAGCAGCGCCTTCGGTTTGCCGAGTTTATCACGCGTTACCGAAACATCCTTGCGACCCACGCCTTGACTAAAACCCGTGCCGAGAGCTTTAAGCACCGCCTCGCGCGAAGCAAAGCGGCTCGCATAGTGAGCAGCGGGACGCGATGATACATCGCAATACGCACGCTCTTCTTCGGTAAACACACGCCGAGCAAACGACGGCGTCTTTTCAAGAATTGATTTCATCCGGGAAATCTCGACGATATCAACGCCGATACCAGCTTCAGCCATGTTCACCTCCATATCGCACAGACTAAGTTATTGTAGCCCGTTCACAGAAGATGCGACAAACGAGGGTTATAAAACACAGCTACTATGTGAGACAAAAGCCCGTAAACGCAAAAAGGGGGAGGCCGCGAGGCCTCCCCCTTCTCAGTTCAAGCGTACGGCTCGGTGCCGTCCA
>CABSNM010000033.1 GCA_902479065.1 uncultured Collinsella sp. | reverse complement strand
CGTAAAGGAGTAGCCCCAGACGACTGCCACCGAAAGCAGCAGGACTTTCCAGAACAGCGGCGAGCGAGCGCCGGCGCCGCGGGAGGTGCCGCCCGCGCCCAGGTCCTCGCGAGCAACAGGGCTATCGGGCATCATTTCGATATTGTCAGTGGCATGCTGGGCCATAGGGCATCCTCGCGCTCAATCTGGGCGTGGTGTCCGCACGCGCATGGCTGCGTGCCGCCTCATGGTCAAATAAAAGCAGGGCGCACCGGACCCCCGGCACGCCCCGCTACTGTAGCAACAACCAAGCAGCCCGTGCAATTCACTACGCTAAAGCATCGGGTTGGAAGATCTCGATGTTCCGACGGCGTTTACGTTGCTGAACTAAATCAATTTGGTTGACTCCAGTTTTTCGATGATCCAGTCGTTGGCTTTGATGACCGGGCGGCGGAAGACGACGCCCAGTGCCAGCGACGGAATCAGATAGCTCGCCAGAATGCCTAGCTCAATCCAGTACTCCATGTGGTACGCACCGGCCATGGCGGCATGCATGGCGTTGATGCCGTGGGTGAACGGCAGGAACGGATAGATCGCCTGGAACACGGGGCCGGTCATCTCGATGGGGAACGTGCCGCCCGAACCGCCGACCTGCATGACCAGCAGCACGACGGCGAGCGCCTTGCCGATATCGCCAAACGAAACCGTAAGCGTGTAGACGATATTGGAGAACACGAGACTCGCGACCCAGCCCGCCAGCACAAACTGCAGCGGGTCGTCGCACTGGATGCCAAAGAACAGGATGTCGCCCGCACACACGAGCGTTGCCTGCAGCAGGGCCAGACCGCCAAAGAACAGGTAGCGGCCCAGGTAGATCTCGTGCAGGCGCACGGGGATGAGCTCGTTGATAAGCTCATCGTCAACCGAGACCTTCATCATGGCCGCCAGCACAATCGAGCCCACCCAGAGCGACAGAATCGTGTAGAACGGTGCCATGGCCGAACCGTAGTTGCGGATCGGATAGACCGGCTTGCGATCGAGCGCGACGGGGCCGGAAAGCGACACGGCCAGACCCTCGGGATCATTGCCGATCATCGTCTTGATCGTAGCGAGGTCATCCGACATCAAGGCGCCGTCGAGCTCGTCCTTAAACGCACTGATCTTGTCCGACGCCTCGCCCAGCTGATCAGAAGCCTTGTTGACCAGCTTTGCAGCCTTGGAGAGGCCCTTTGCCAGCGAACCGGATGCGTCGGTCAGGCCAGCAACAGCACTATCCAGATCGTTCGAAATACCGTTCAGCGAATCCAAAACGCCCGAGATGGTCTTCTTGAGCTCCTTTGCCTTGGCCGAAAACGTAGAGTCGTAGTCAGTCTTGGCGCCCGAGATACCAGCCTTGGCATCCGCGATTGCCTGATCGACCTCGGCACGCGACTTATTAACCTCTGCCATGCTGTCAGAGAGAGACTTCGCGGTGGCCGTCAAGTCCTTGGCGTTGTTGCGATACTCCACAGCAATCCTGCTCAGCGATGTTGCCACAGACTTGAGGCTGTCCTGGAGTTTTTCGTCAGTCACCTGATCGGCAAAGCTGCGGAGCTGGTCGGCCGTGGCGTCGATATCGTCGGCACGCGTGTTGAGCGCCGCCGCGGCATCGTTGAGCTGGGACACTGTAAGGTCGACATGTTGATTCGCGGCATCAAATGCCTTCGCAAGCTCGGCGGACACGTTGTCAAACGAGCCCACGCTTCCGTCAATCGCGGCATTGATGGCGTCGTTGGCGTCCTTCAGCGCTTCCTTGGAATCGCTAATACCGCTCTTGACATGCTCCATCAGCTGCTTCGTTGACTCATCGACCGTGCCCGTCTGCTTGAGCATGCCGCTCGCCGACGTCAGCGAATCGGACGTGGAGCTCAAAATGCCCGCCAGCGACGAAGCATTTGCCCGAACGTCTCGCAGGTCCTCAATCGAATCGCCGAGCGTCGAGGACAGGTTGGCGATAAAGTTACCCACCTGGTCGGTGCTCATGTAATCGAGCAGGCTGGACACCGTCTTAAGACCGATCGTCGTAATGGTCTCGGTAAAAGTTTTGTTAACCTGGCTCTGGACGGCGCTCGAACCCTTCTCGGTCACGATCTGCGCAATGGCGTTGGCCTTCTGATTCTCGTAGAACTCGATATCGGCATGCTTCACGTCGGTCGAGAAAAGCGTCATCATGTCAGCGCTAAACGTTTTGGGGATAACGACGGCAGCATAGTACGCGCCCGACTTAACGCCCTCGATAGCCTTTTCGCGATTGTTGAGCACAACCCAATCGAAGCTCTCGTTGCCGCGTAGGGTGGCGGTCACGTTTTCGCCCACGTTAACCTCGACGGGGATCAAATCGCTCTCGTAACCCTCATCGGTGTTGACCACGGCGATCTTAAGATTGCCGGTGTTGCCGTACGGATCCCAGCTGCCGGCGATGTTAAACCACGCGTACAGACACGGTACGATAATGAGGCCCATCACGACAACCAAGCCGATCACGGAGCGAGACACGTTTTGGACATCGCGCTTAAACAGATGCAGGATGTTCTTCATTTATGCCTCACCTCCTTTGGAGTGCTTGCCAAGCGCGGTGGTATCTCCATCATTTGTGGCTGTGCTGTCGCTGCCCTGAGATTTATGGTGCGAGCCGATATGCGGCAAGCGGCCCGTGGACTGATCGCCGCCCTTGGCACCACGCTCGCTGGCGTTGAGGCCAAACATGTGGCGGGCGGCAGGAATGGCGGCCGTGTGTTCGCGCATCTCGCGACGCAGGTCCTCATCCGAAAGCGCCGAGATGCGCATCTGGGTATTGAGGCTCGCTCGGATATATTCGATATTGATAAGCCAGCCGCAGATGGCAATAACCGAGATGATCCAAATGACAAGCAGGATGATCTTGCCGTTATTGTCGATATCGAGAACCGTCGACAGGACAAAGAGCAGGACCTGAACGCCCACCACGGCGGCAAAACCGCCCTTGATGTAGTACGGGTAGCGATGTTCAAAGGCGACCGCATGATCGAGCAGTTCGCGACGGTACGAATCGGAATCGAGCATGACGCGCATGGCCGTGCGCAGCGAGTAGCGCTGGCGCGGCAGGTCGTTGGACTCGCAAATCATCATACCGGTCGTGGAGAGCTGTTTATCAAAGAGCAGGTTAAGGTTGAGCAGCAGCGGACGCAGCTGCAGGCCGATAAAGAGCGCCACGATCAAGAACACGCCCAGAATGCACAGGTTAAACAGGTAGTTGAACGAATACATGCCGCCGACCGTCTCGCGCAGCAGATTGATGCCGTAGGTAAAGGGCAGCAGCGGGTGCAGCCACTGGAAGAAGCCGGGCATCATCTCGATGGGGTACATGCCCGACGAACCCGGGATCTGCACGATGACGAGAATGACGCCGATAGCCTTGCCGATATGCTTAAACGTGGTGGACAGCGCATAGATGATATTGACGTAGGTGAACGAAATGGCGATGCCGCCCAGCACGAACAGCAGCGGGCTGACGCACTGCACGCCAATCACCAGATCGCCTACCGTAACGATGATGGCCTGCAACGCGCCCAGGATCACCATGAGCAACCAGCGGCCAAAGTAGCCTTGGCGCGCCGTAAAGCTGCCAACACCTTCACGGTCGACCTCGAGCTTGTAAATGGCGATGAGCACATAGCCGCCCACCCAAAGCGCCAGATTGGTGTAGAAGGGAGCGATGCCCGAGCCAAAGCTCTTGACCGGATAGATTGACTTGGACGTCAACTCAACCGGAGACGCCATGAAATCTGCCACGTCATTGACATCGACGCCCATCAGATCGGCCAGCTCGCCCATGGACTCGGAGGTCTGCAGCGCCGCGATGTCATTGGCGGCGGTTGCAAGCTTGTCCTGGACCTTGGCAAGCGAGGAATCGGTCTGGGACAGCGTGGTCTTGGCCTGGCCGAGCGTAGCGCTAAGCTGCGCCAACGTGCCGCGCGCATTTGCAAGTGTAGGTGTCATACCCGAGACGATACCGGTCAGGTCGCCCGAAACGGCAGCAAAAGAGTCGAGCGCGCTCGAGGCCTTCGGCAGCGCGTTTTGGCCCAAGTCCGTCTGGGCTTGGCCAAGGTTGGTCGCACCGGTATGAATTGCGTTATTGATAGCGTCACTGGCACCCGAAACAGCCGCTGCGTCATTCGCCATGGCGCTCGACTGCGCGGACAGACCGTCCTTGATGCTCTGAAGCTTTTCATTCTGCTCTCGAAGCAAATCGATGGTCGATACAATGCGCGCGTCAATTTCCTCGGAACCTGTCGACGTGTCATTGGCGAGAATCTCCAAGTGCCCGATAACGGCCTTATTGTGGTCGATCGTCGCTTGAAGAGACTCGAGCGAGTTGTCGATACGGGTGGTCGTAGATGTGACCGCGCCCGTCAGCTTGCCGATGGCAGCGTTCGCAGAGGCCGACGTCTTGGTGAGCGCAAGGCTGCCTTCCGAGAGCGCCTTGGAGAGCGAGGTGATGGAGTTGCCCGCCGTGGTGCGAGCTTCGCTCAGCAGGTCGTTGCCCTGGGAGATCGCCTGCGTCAGCGACGGTGCCTGGCCTTGCAAGCCGGCAAGTGCCGCATCAGCCGAGGCGATAGCGCCACTCGTCTTATCGATGGCGGCATTCATATCGCCAATCGAATCGCGCACCTCGCCCAAGGTGTCGGACGCCTCGGACACCGAACTTGCCAGCGAGTCCTGAGTCTGGGTTGCCTTGTCCTTTAAATCGACACCGGCATCCTTGGCGATACCGGCAACAGTCTTGCCTACCGTAGAGACAAATTCCGAGTTGATCTGCTCCTCGATGGTGTTTGCACCGGTATCGGTAACCTTGGGCGCAATGGCGCTCTTCTTCTCATTGACGTAGTACGTGAGCTTGGGCTGATGGTAGTTGCCGTCGAGCATCGAAACCAGGTTATCCGAGAAGTTCTTGGGAATCACGATAGCGGCATAGTACTCGCCGCTCTCGACGCCCTCCTTGGCATCGGCCGTCGAGTCGACGAACGTCCAGCCCAACTGATGATTCTCCTTGAGCTGGTCGACCACTTTGTCGCCAGCGTTGAGCTCACCCACCAAGTCGTTTTGGGTGCCTCGATCGTTGTTGGCGATAGCAATCTTGATGCCTTGGGTGTTTCCATACGGATCCCAGTTTGCCACGATGTTATACCAGGCATACAGCGAGGGAATAACGCACACGCCTAGGGTAACCACCAGGGCGACGGGGTTCACAAGCAGTCGCTTAATGTCGCGCTTAAATATCGCAAAGGACACCTTTGCATTGGATAGTTTGCTGCCGAGACTCACGCTTGGACCATCCATCCTGTCGTTAAATCGAATCGTACTATCGACAACCATTGTAGTAGGCGCTTTAACGTCTCAAAGCACAATGGTGCTGAGTTTTGCGGGTAGCAATATACTACGAAGATGAGTTAGCGTACAGATGTACAGTATCTTAAATTTCAGCAGGTCACAAAACCACAACCCGCACAAATAAATGATCCCTTGGGGACGGAGGGATCATTCAAAAGGAAACGAGAGTGGAAAATCTCCCACTTCAAGCCCGCATTCGAGCCAAAAGTGGGAGATTATCCACTCTCGTTCTAATCTAGTTACGGTGCCGTATCCCCGAACTACATCAAGTTGCAAACAGCCGCCGCGAAGGCTACGGGATCCTCGGGGAGGATGCCCTCGACCAGCAGGGCCTGATCGTAGAGCAAGCCGGAGTACTGCTTGATCTTGTCAGTGTCGCCCGCCTTCTGAGCAGCGACGAGCTTGGCAAAGACCGGGTGCTTGGCGTTGAGCTCGAGCACGCGCTGGCTCTTGGGCATACCGTCGGGCGCGCCCTCGGGTCCCTTCTGGAGCACCTTCTCCATCTCGAGCGAAAGCGGGCCCTCGGTGGTGATGCAAGCGGGGGCATCGGTCAGGCGCGCGGAGACGGCAACTTTCTCGACCTTGTCACCGAGTGCCTCCTTCATAGCGCTGAAGAGGTCCTCGTTTTCCTTGGTGGCGTCCTCGGCCTCCTTCTTCTCGTCCTCGGTCGCCAGATCAAGATCACCGGTCGCGACGTTCTTGAGCTCCAGGTGACGATCTTCAACCTCAGGCTCGGCACCATCGGCAACTGCCTTCTCGGCAGCCTCGCGAGCAGCGTCATCCTCGTAGACCTTGGGCATATCGGCAGCCACGTACTCACGCATGGCCTGGAAGGTGAACTCATCCACGTCCTGCGTCAGCAGCAGTACATCGTAGCCGCGGTCGAGCACGCCCTTCACGACGGGCATCTTGGCCAGACGCTCGCGCGAATCGCCGGCGGCATAGTAGATTGCCTTCTGGCCCTCGGGCATGCCCTTGGCATACTCGGCAAGGGTGATCATCTTCTGCTCCTTGGCAGACCAGAACAGCAGCAGGTCGGCGAGCTCATCGGCCTTCATGCCATAGCTCGAGTAGATGCCGTACTTAAGGCCGCGACCAAAGTTCTCAAAGAACTTCTCGTAGGCCTCGCGGTCGTTGTCACGCATATCCTCAAGGTCGGCGGTGATCTTCTTCTCGACACGCTTGGCAATGGCCTTGAGCTGACGGTTCTGCTGCAGCGTCTCACGCGAAATATTGAGCGTCACGTCGGCAGAGTCCACAACACCGCGCACAAAGTTGTAGTAGTCGGGCAGCAGGTCGTCGCACTTCTCCATAATCAGCACGTTGGAGCTGTAGAGCGCCAGGCCCTTCTCGTAGTCCTTGCTGTACAGATCGAACGGGGCGCGACCCGGCACAAACAGCAGTGCATCGTACTCAAGCGTACCCTCGGCATGGAAGCTGATAGTGCGCGCGGGATCGTCAAAGTCGTGGAACGTGGACTTATAGAACTCGTTGTAATCCTTCTGCTCAACGTCGGAGCTGCGCTTTTTCCAGATCGGCGTCATGGAGTTGATGGTCTCGAGCTCCTGATAGTCCTCGTACTCGGGCTTATAGTCGTCGCCGGCGTCCTCGGGCTTGGGCTTCTGGCGACTCTTGCTCACCATCATCTGGATCGGGTAGCGCACATAGTTGCTGTACTGCTGAATCAGGCTCTTGAGGCCCCACTCGGTCAGGAAGCGATCGTAGGTCTCGGCCTCGCCATCGGCATCGAGCTTCTCGTTCTCGCGCAGCGTCAGGATGACATCGGTACCGTGCTCAGCACGCTCGCCATCCTCGATGGTGTAGCCCTCAAGGCCGTCGGACTCCCAAACGTGGGCGGTATCCTCGCCATAAGCGCGGCTGACGACCTTCACGTGGCTGGCGACCATAAAGGCGGAGTAGAAACCCACGCCAAACTGACCGATGATGTCGACATCGGAACCCTGCTGCTCGGCGTTCTCGGTCTTAAACTCCTCGGAGCCGGAATGGGCGATGGTGCCCAGGTTGCGCTCGAGCTCCTCGGCGGTCATGCCGATACCGTTATCCGAAATAGTGATGGTGCGGGCGTCCTTATCAAAGGAAACACGGATGGCCAAGTCGCCCTGGTCGATCTTGACGCTCGGGTCCTGCAGGCTCTTAAAGTTGAGCTTGTCGACGGCGTCGCTCGCGTTAGAGATAAGCTCGCGCAGGAAGATTTCCTTATTGGTGTAGATGGAGTTGATCATGAGGTCGAGCAGTTTTTTGCTCTCGGTCTTAAATTGACGCATGTGCAGTCCTTTCGCGCTACCCCTGTCCGCAAAAACGGCCCGGTCGCCCGAGCCGCATCGCAGACCTGCTATGTTCAGACTTAGATTTTATAACCCATTAACGCGCATATATACATACGGAATCGAAAAACTGTATGTCCGAGCGCTCCAGTGCGTCAATTGCCAAGGAGTGTCCCCAACTGCCGGCAGAAAAGGAACGTCCCTATCTGCCATCTACGCGCTTGGCCATCCAGACATGGGGCTGGCCCTCGTCTTCGTGATCTACCGGGGCAATTTGCGTGTAGCCCGCCTTTGCATAGAGCGGCAACACGTATTCCTGCGCATGCAGCTTAATAAGCTTAGCGCCGGCATCGCGTGCACACGAAGCACTGGCCTCGACGATCGCACTCGCCAGTCCGCGACGACGCATAGCCGGCAGCACGGCGACGCGCCCCATAATGTAGGTCTCCCCCGCCGCAACGCCTTCGTCCATGTCGCATGCCGGCAACACCGGGGCCCCTGCGTCAGCCACGCGCTCAAGCTCTTCGGGAAACACGCGCGAGCAACCGGCAAGCTCGCCGTCTACATAGAGCGTCACATGAATGCAGTTTGGATCCTCGTCGATAGCGTCGAACTCATTCTCGTAGCCCTGCTCGTCCATAAAAACGACGCGGCGCACCAACGCCGCGTCATCAAAGCATCCCGTCTTAAGTTGGATATCCATGGCTGCCCTTTCATTCAATGCGAACGTTAGGGACAGATATTAGCGAAAATGAGCTCCGCGCACGCTAAACTTCGCGCGAGCCTTCGCCAGGCAGTCGTAATGACCCACGTTATGGGCATCGCTCGCGATGAAGCTGTACAGGTTCTGATCGAACAGGCGCTGTGCCGGCTTTTTCTCGCGACCAAAGCGACCGCCGGCAATAAAGTCCGCCGAAGCCTGCAGCTTGCAGCCCATATCGACCAGGCGCTCCGCCACGCTTACATCCTTTTGAACCGCACGATAGCGCTCAGGATGAGCGATAATCACCTGGTAACCACGGCACTGCAAATCGTAAATCGTGTTCTCGTACTCTCTAAACGCATACGCATCGGCATGCGTCGAAAGCTCGAGCAGGAACTCGTTGGTCCCATCGAAATGCAAGTGCTCCGCGGCATCGATACCAAGCTCAACGAGCTTTCGATGGTTGACCTCGAAGCCCATCTGGAGCGGAAAACCGTCAGCGTTATCACGCAGCAGCTCAAAGGCATCCCACATCTTGTCGTAATCAAAATAGGGATCACGGCAGTGAGGAGTGCAAACGATTCTGGTTACACCGGCCCGCTTGGCAGCCTCGAGCATCGCCAAGCTCTCATCGAGATCGGCGGCGCCGTCGTCTACACCCGGCAAGATATGGCAATGAATGTCACGCATAGGTCAGCCTTAATCAACTAAACGTTTGCTCGGTTGGTGAAGATGCCCTTTTTGGAAGTCCCCTGATCGTCGGAGCCCTTCTTCACCTTCTTACCGTCCTTGGTGTAGTAGGAGTAGTAGTACTCGCTGGTCTCGGTCTCGCAGTAGTTCATAACGGTACCGATGAGCTTGACCTTCTCGGACTTCTTAAGCTGACCGATGGCGTTGAGCGCCTCCTCGCGCTTGGTGAAATCCTCACGCACGACAAAAAGCGCACCGTCGGTCAGACTTGCGATCTCGGCAGCATCGATGAAGGTGCCGACCGGGGGAGCATCAAAGATGACGTACTGGAACTTGGCGGACAGTGCCTTTACCAGCTTGGCAAAGCGGTGAGAGACGATGATGTCGGCAGGATTGGGAATATGCGGCTCGGCATCGAGGAAGTAGAAGTTCTTCTGACCCGTCTCGACAATCGCCTGGTCAATAGAAACCTGCTCGGAAAGGACTGCATAGAGTCCGCCGCGGGAGCGGACGCCGAGCATATCGGCAAGGGACCTGCGACGCATATCAGCCTCGACCAGCAGGACGCTCTTGCCGCTGGTGGCGATAGCCTGAGCAAGGTTGATGGAAACCGTAGACTTGCCCTCGTTGGGAATCGAGGACGTAACGGTGATGGTGCGAATGGGGTCGTCCACGCTCGCAAAGCGGATGTTGGCCAGAAGGGTCTTGGCGGCATTCTGTACAACGAGCTTATCGGTGTTCTTTGCCTTAGCCATGCCTATTTACCACCTTTCATAGCCGGAATTCGGCCAACAACGGGAATGCCCAGGAGCTCTTCTGCCTCTTCGGCACCGCGGATGCGGGTGTTGAGCATGTCTGCCAAAACGACATAGGCAACTGCGATAAAGATGCCCGCGAGGAACGCGACAGCAACGTACAGCATACGCTTGGGACCGCTGGGGGCTTCGGGGGTCTTAGCCTCGTCGATAACGTTGATGCTCTGGGCAGCGCCGACGTTCTGAGCGACCGTACTCACCGAGCTGGCCATGGCCTTTGCGACCTTAGCCGTCTCCTTGGCATCGGTGCCGGTAACCGAAAGCGTAATGACACGCGTGGTGGTCTCGGAGGAAACAGACACCTTGTAGTCATCCAGATCGGTGAGGCCCAGTTCATTGGCTGCGCCGCTCTTAACGCTATCGCTATCCAGCAGCGTGGCGATATCGTTGGAAAGCATCTGGCTCGCCGAGAGATCGTTGTAGCTCATCTGACCGCTATCGTCGGTTTTGGCGAGAATGTACATGCTCGTCGTCGCGGTGTAGGTGTTGTCCATCGCAACGAAGGACACGATGCCCATGGCGATCGCGCAGACCACCGGAAGGGTGATGACCAGCTGAAGGTGCTTCTTCAGCAGCTGGAACAGTTCGAGAAGGGTCATGCAGCTTGCCTTTCATTTCCCCAGTTCGGATTGACAAAACTGTCCGTATGTTATCGCATCTTTTTACCGAGACCAAACTCTATACATAAGAAACAGGCTCTCCTGTAAAAATGTCGGAAGCAATCGTAAAATTGCACAACAACGCCGCACCCGAAAGTCAAATGCGGCGTCTGCATCAATATCTATGTTGTATCGCTATGCGAATGGCTCGTCCTGCCGTATGGGAAACGTCACCGTAATGGTGGTTCCCACGCCCAACTCGCTCGACAAATCGAGCGTGGCGTGATGATACAGGGCCGCATGCTTGACAATTGCAAGCCCCAGACCGGTTCCGCCGCGCGCCTTGGACCTACTCTTGTCCACGCGATAGAACCGCTCAAATACCTTGCCCTGTTCTTCAGGCGCGATACCGATTCCCGTGTCGGCGACCGCAAGGAACGGATGGCCTTCGTCGTTGGTGCCGCACTGCAGCGTAACCGCACCGCCGGGTCGATTGTAGCGGATGGCGTTGCTCGCCAGATTATAGATGAGCTCGTCAATCAAGCGCGACACGCCTTCGATGACCACAGGCTTGGTCTCATGACTTATCGTCACATTCGCCTGACGGGCGACCTGTTCAAGACGCTGCTCAACCGCGTAGATGGCACGCGAGAGCTCAATAGGCTCCGTGGAACCAATGGGCACCGCCTCGCCCTCAGTTGCACGCTCGGCCTCGTCCAAGTTAGACAGCGTAAGGATATCGTTGACAAGCGCTGCCAAGCGGCCCGCCTCACGATAGATGCGACCGCCAAAGTTGCGCAGGTCGCCCTCGCCCTCGACCATGCCGTTTGCGATGAGCTCAGCATAGCCCGAAATCGCCGTAAGCGGCGTCTTGAGCTCATGGGTGATATTCGCCGTGAACTCGCGGCGCATACGGTCGTTGTCCGCTAGCACCGCCATTTGGCGCTTGAGTTCCTGGCGCTGCGACTCGATACGCTCAAGCATGGGGACCATCTCGGCATAGGCGTGCTCATAGCTACGGCGTGGGTGGTCCAAATCTACCTCTTGCAACGGCGCGATGATGGCACGGGACTCGCGGCGCGCCATAAAAAACGAGAGTACCGCACCCGCTGCTGCGATAAGCAGCATCGGCGCCACCATCGACAGCAAAATCGCCGCAACGCCAGGCTGGGCCTGCGCCAAGCGGACAACCTGGCCGTTATCAAGGGCGACGGCGCGATACAGCATAATCTCGTCGAGCGTAGAGCTTGCGCGCTCCGCGGAACCCGAACCACTCTCAAAGGCCTCGATGACCTCGGGGCGATCGCCATGGTTGGGCAGTGTGGAAGGCGACGCCTCGTTGTCGTAGGCAACCGATCCATCCTTGTTAATCAGCGTGATGCGCAAGTCCTCACGATCGAGGCTACGCAAGAACGGGATGGGCTCCTGCTGCTCGTCGAGGGCGGCAGCAATGAGCTCGGTTTCCTGCGCCAGGTTGGCACTCGTGGCATCCGCCAAGGTGTTTTGCACAAAGAACGCACCCAGCACCGTAAACGCCACGATAACCGCCATGGCGCAGACAAAGATCGTCACAAAAACGCGGTGCGACAGCGTATGTTTTCCCTGGGGGGCGAAGACCACGGGTTACTCCTCCAATGCGGTGGCCGCGGTGTCGTCACCTTCGGCACCATCACCGGCAGAAGGCTCGGCCAAGCGGTAGCCCACGCCGCGTACGGTCTCGATGGCGCTGGCATGCTCGCCCAGTTTTTGGCGAAGCGTCTGCACGTGCACGTCAACGGTGCGCGAACCGCCGTCGAAGTCCCAGCCCCACACGCTCTGCAGCAACGACTCGCGGGTAAAGACCACGCCGGGCTTGCGCATGAGGTACTCGAGCAGGTCGAACTCGCGCAGGGTGAGCTTAAGCGGCTCGCCGGCAACGGTCACCTCGCGATGGCTGGGCGAGAG
>CABSNM010000032.1 GCA_902479065.1 uncultured Collinsella sp. | reverse complement strand
AGCAGCTCGGAGAACGCCGCAACGATGGCAGCGCGGCTTTTTTCTTTGCGGGCATCCATGGCTATGCATCCACGTGAACGAGCAGACAACGGAGCGTGCCGGAGCAACCCTCGTAGGGGCGCTTGCCGGCGCCGTAGCCGACGGCTTCGATGCGGTAGCGTGAGGGCAGTTGGTCGGACGTACGCAGCGCGGTGACGATGGCGGCGCCCGTGGGCGTCACGAGCTCGCCGGCGACCGGTGCGGGCGTGAGGGCGATATTGCCCGCCTGGCACAGGTTGACGACAGCGGGGACGGGAATGGGCATAAGGCCGTGGGCGCAGCGGATGGTTCCGTGGCCCTCGGAGAGCGACTCGGCAACGATGTCCTCAATACCCAGGTCATCGAGGCAGATGGCGACAGAGCAGACGTCGACGATGGAATCGACGGCGCCTACCTCGTGAAACAGGACGGTGTCGGGCGTTTTGCCGTGAGCCTTGGCCTCGGCAGTAGCGAGTACGGAAAAAATGGCAAGGGCGCGACGCTTGGCGCCATCGCTTAGCTGTGAGCCGTCGATGATGGCGGTGACGTCCGCCAAAGAACGGTGGTGATGGTGATGGGCGTGATGGTGGTCCTCGTGGCCATGGCCATGGGCCTCATGGTCATGCTCGTGGCAGTGCTCGTGTTCGTGCTCGTCGTGCTCATGATGGTGGTGCTCGTGCTCGTGCGTGTGCTCGGCAGCTGCTTCGTTGCCGTAGAGCCAGGCCATATCGTGGTCGTGGTTCTCGAGCTCCTCTGCAAGCTGGACGTCAAAATCACAGGCGTCGATGCCATGCTTGTTTGCACGCGTGACGGCGATCGTAAAGCCGTCGACCGGCAGCGTAGCGAGCTGTTCGCGCAGGTGCTCCTCGCTGGCGCCCAGGTCGAGCAGGGCCGCGACGGTCATATCGCCGCTGATGCCCGAGGTCCCGTCGATGATAAGCGTATGCTGATGGTTAGACATGGAATGCTCCTTAACGGGCGCGGGGCGTGCCAGCGCTCAGATGATTGATAAGACTTGCCTGGTAGGCGGCACCAAAGCCGTTGTCGATATTGACGACCGAAACGCCGCTGGCGCAGGAGTTGAGCATGGCGAGCAGCGCGGCTACGCCACCAAAATTTGCGCCGTAGCCCACGCTGGTGGGAACGGCGATGACCGGACAGCTCACCAGACCGCCGATAACGCTCGCCAACGCGCCCTCCATGCCGGCGATGGCGATGACCACCTGCGCCCGGGCAAGTTCCTCGGCATGTGCGAGCAGGCGGTGCAGGCCGGCGACACCTACGTCGTAGAGGCGGTCGACCTCGTTGCCATAGAACTCGGCCGTCAGTGCCGCCTCTTCGGCGACGGGCAGGTCGCTTGTGCCGGCGCAGGCGACGACGATGCGTCCGTTGCCGGTAGGGGAGGGCTTGCCGCCCACGAGGGCGAGCTGTGCGTCCGGGACATATCCCAGGTCGATGCCGTTGTCGAGGAGCTCCGAGGTACGGGCCGCTTTTTCGCTGTCCAGGCGCGTGACCAGGATGCGCTCCTGGCCGGCATCGCGCAGCGCCTCGATAATGGCGGCAATCTGCTCGGCGGTTTTACCGGCACCGTAGACAACCTCGCCGGCTCCCTGGCGTACCCCGCGTGAAAGATCGAGCTGCGCAAAACGCAGATCGGCGGTTGGCGCCGTCTGGATGCGCGTGAGGGCATCGGCCGGCATAATGCTTCCGTCTGCCACGTCACTTAGCAATTGCTCAAGATCTCTTTTGTCCATATAAGTTCCCTTCGACGCAGAAAAGTTTAGCACGCGAAGGGTTGTTTCCGAACATTAGAACATAATTGTTCGGAAATCTGACATGTCAGATTAGATGAAGTTGTGAGGCAAACTGACTAGTCGCGCAGGATGATGTCCATGGCGAGCATCAGGTTGCGCTCGTCGATGGCAAATGGGGCGGCCTCGCGCGTCTTGGGCTTGGCGCAAAATGCGATGCCCGTGCCTGCGGCCTGAATCATGGGGATGTCGTTGGCGCCGTCACCGATCGCGACGGTATGGGCCACATCGACACCGCACTCGACTGCCCAATCCAGCAGCTGGATGAGCTTGGACTCCTTGGTCACAATGTCTGCCGCCAACTTACCGGTGAGCTTGCCGTCCACGACCTCCAGGCGGTTAGCCAGGCAAAAATCGATGCCCGCGGCGGCCACGATTTTGTCGGCCACCTCATGGAAGCCGCCGCTTACCACGCCGACCTTCCAGCCCTTGCTGTGCGCTGAGCGCACAAGCTCCAGCGCGCCAGGAGTAAACGTCACGCGCTCAAAGGTACGCTCGAACACACTCTCGTCCAAGCCGGCAAGCAGCCCCACGCGCTTCTCGAGCGCTTGCCTAAAGTCCAGCTCGCCGCGCATAGCGCGATCGGTGATTTGCGCAACTTGCTCGCCCACGCCGGCCTCCTCGCCCAACAGGTCGATGACCTCCTGGTTGATGAGCGTGGAGTCGATATCCATAACGATGAGGCGTGCGGTCATGAGGGGCCTTTCCGAGTGCAGTTGTATTGGGGCACATTGTCGCACGTGGCGCGCGTCGGCGACGGCCACGGTGCGTCAATTGTTTCGTCTCCGTCAAGTCTTTGGGCAGGAGCTACTTTTCCGCGGCACATCGACGCAGGTGCGATAAGATAGAACGCCATGTCTGGCTGCGCGGTTTACGCAGGCTGGGCAAATCTGTACGACGCCGCCCGGAACGACACGGGGCGGCACAGATCCATAAAGGAGGATCACTGGTATGAGCCAGACCCGTCCCATCGATGAGCATTCCATGCACACCCGTACCTGCGGCGAGCTTCGCTTCGAGAACGTGGGCGAAGAGGTCACCCTCACCGGTTGGGTGAGCCGTCGCCGCGACCACGGCGGCCTTATCTTCTGCGACCTTCGCGACCGCGAGGGCATCACGCAGCTCACCTTCGACCCCGAGCACTCCGACGGCGACGCCTTTAAGATTGCCGAGACCATGCGTCCCGAGTGGCCCATCAAGATCCACGGCGTCGTGCGCGCTCGTGGCGAGGAGACCACCAACACCAAGCTCGCGACCGGCGAGATCGAGGTCCTGACCGACCATGCCGAGGTGCTTAACACGTCCGTCACCCCGCCGTTCCAGATCGAGGACGGCATCGAGACGAGCGAGGACACCCGTCTGCGCTATCGCTATCTGGACCTCCGTCGTCCCGAGATGATGGCCAACCTCAAGCTGCGCTCCGACTTCACCTTTGCCATTCGCGAGGCGCTGCACAACCGTGAGTTCATGGAGGTCGAGACGCCCTCCCTGTTTAAGTCCACGCCCGAGGGCGCTCGCGACTTCATCGTTCCCAGCCGTATTCAGCCGGGTAACTTCTACGCCCTGCCGCAGTCCCCGCAGCTCCTGAAGCAGCTGCTCATGGTCGGTGGCGTCGAGCGCTACTACCAGGTTGCCAAGTGCTTCCGCGACGAGGACCTGCGTGCCGACCGTCAGCCCGAGTTCACCCAGGTCGATATCGAGATGTCCTTCGTGGACCAGAACGATGTCATGAGCGCGCTCGAAGAAGTTCTGTCCGATGCCTTCGGCCGCATGGGTGTCGAGATGCCCACGCCGCTGCGTCGCATGAACTACTGGGAGGCCATGGACACCTATGGCTCCGACAAGCCCGATACCCGCTATGGCATGCACCTGGTCGACCTGACCGACATCTTTGCCAACTCCAAGTTCAAGGTTTTTGCGACTGCCGCAAACGAGGAGGGTTCTGTCGTCAAGGCCATCAACGCCAAGGGCGCTGGTGCCTGGGCACGTGCCAAGATCGATAAGCTCGCCGGCGTGGCCTCCACGTTTGGCGCCAAGGGCCTGGCATGGATCGCCTTCCGCGAGGACGGCTCCATCAACAGCCCCATCGTCAAGTTCTTCTCGGACGAGGAGATGGCCGCTCTGCGCGAGCGCATGGACGTCGAGCCCGGCGACCTTGTGATGTTCGCCGCCGGCCCGCGCCTGCTCTCCGACGAGATCCTGGGCGGCATGCGTTCGCACATGGCCAACGCACTCGAGATCAAGCGCGAGGGCCACGACTTCCTGTGGGTCGTCAATTTCCCGCTGTTCCATTGGGACGAGGACCGCAAGGCCTATGCTGCCGAGCACCAGCCCTTTACCCTGCCGACCGAGACCGACATCGCCAAGATCGAGGCCGATCCGCTGGCAGCCGGTTCGTGTACCTACGACTTTGTCATGGACGGCTTTGAGGCCGGCGGCGGCGGTATGCGTATCCACAACGCCGAGATGCAGATGTCCATGCTCAAGCTCCTGGGCTTTACCGAGGAGCGCGCCGAGTCTCAGTTTGGCTTCCTCATGGAGGCGCTCAAGTTTGGTGCGCCCCCGATGGGCGGTTTTGCTCTGGGCCTGGACCGCGTGTGCATGCTGCTCACCGGCTCCGACTCCATCCGCGACGTCATGGCGTTCCCCAAGACGGCCAGCGGCTCCGACCTTATGTCGGGCGCCCCGAGTGCCGTTTCCGGCGCCCAGCTCAAGGACGTCAGCCTGCGTCTGATGTAGGCGAGCGGCTATATATTGCCCGCAACGAGGGAAGGACGCGTGCCTTCCCTCGTTTTTTATGCGCCGAGGTTGTGAGGGCATGGGGTGACCGGACGTCGAGGAAACTGCGTCCCAGAATCCAGCCAAATAACGGGTCGCACTTTCCGGTTGAGCTTCTGGCGGAAAGTACATCCCAGAATCGGCGTTCGGAATGGGCCGGGCTTTCCGCTAAAGCAGCCTAGCGGAAAGCCCGGCCCAGTTTCCTACAGTGAGTCTCTCTGAACGAGCTGCATGTGCATGACGGTGGTGGTGGGTGCGGCGCCATTGATCATATCGAGCGCAATGCCTGCGGCCATGTGGCCTTCCTCGCGAAGCGGCTGACGAATGGTCGTCAACGCGGGGACGCTGCGAGCTGCGACCTCGTGGTCATCGAAGCCCACGACCGAAACGTCTTTGGGTACGCTAATTCCTGCTTCGTTGAATGCGGCGATAACGCCGGTTGCGATACGGTCCGATCCGCATAGCACGCCGTCGGCACGTATTTCGCGCGCGAGCAACCGCCGCGTGGCTTGGTAGCCGTCTCCGCTGCTCCATCCGGTATAGATGACATTTTCATCCGGAAGGCTTTCGCCCAAAATTGCACGGTAGCCGCGAAGGCGGTCGATGACGGCGGGGTTATCCTGCGGCCCCAGCACGGCAACGATGTCCTTGCGTCCGCGATCTTTCATAGCGAGCGCCGCAAAGCGTCCGCCCTCTTCGTCGTCGGAGTAGACCGTCGAGAACACGTCGCGATAGGGATGGCCCTCGAGCTGGCCGCATAACACAGTGGGTACGCCCAGCTCGCGCAGCACCTCGAGCAGCTCACTGCCCTTGTAGGGCGAGACGTCGATGACGGCGTCAAACGAGCGGCGCTCAAAATGCTCGCGTGCGCGGTTGCGCTCATGCGAGGAAGATGCCTGCAAGATCACGGGCAAGTAAGACGACTCCGAAAGTTCCTCGGTAATGCCGCTTAAAAACTCACTGTAGGTGGGATCGCTAAACAGCTCGCTCAAAGGCTCGGTAACCAGCACGGCGATAATTTCCGTGCGTCCGACGGCGAGCGCCCGGCCGCGTGCGTTGGGAACGAAGTTAACCTTTTTCGCCGCTGCGCGGACACGCTTTTTAGTTTCCTCGCTAATGCGGGGGGAGTCGTTGAGGGCGCGCGATGCCGTGGAGCGCGAAACACCGGCAGCTTCAGCAACCTCGGCAAGCGTGGGTGCGGTGCGTGCTGGTTGGGTCATGGCGTCTCCTGTGCAATTGGGTCGGTGGGCTATCGATAAAGGCTAATGCGGATACAGATTACTATAGCGCGCGTGAACGGCGTCCATGGTATCCGGTGACCGGTGTCGTTTTGCAATCAAACTGCGACTGAGCACGGCATGTATGGGCGAGACATAGGCAGGCGCGACAGTTGCCTGTGAGTTCAAGAACGATGCCCCGTGCTGTGCACCTAAGCTTAGGGTGACATAAGTAGCATGGTTGTACAACCGGTTGCACCGTTAATCCGACAAAATCGACCGTTCGGCGGACAACCGGTTGCACAGATTTTTGTACCGCCCGTAAGATAAGGACAACCGGTTGCACAAAGAAGCACTACGATGACGAAGGAGCATCACCATGGACGCCATTAACGATTGGGAAAACCAAGCGCTCACCCACAGGAACCGCCTGGCACCCCATGCGTACTTTATGGGTTATGAGGCCGCCGATCTCGCCGCTACGTACAGCCGCGAGCTGTCGCGCGGATTTGTCCAGCTGTCCGGCTCGTGGCAGTTCCGCCTTTTTGAGGGCCCCGCGGCCGTCTCCAACGAAGCACTTTGCACGTACAAGCCCGAGTGGGATCACGTGGAGGTTCCGCACCTGTGGCAGGTAGACGGCTATGGCAACCTTGCCTACACCGACGAGGGTTTTCCGTTCCCGGTGGATCAGCCGTTCGTTCCCTCCGACGACCCTACGGGCGTCTACCAGCGCATCGTCAAACTTCCCGCCGTGCCTGCCGGCGCTCGCGAGATTATTCGCTTCGACGGTATCGAGAGCTACGGCGAGCTGTATGTCAACGGCAAGTTTATCGGCATGACCAAGGGTTCGCGCCTGTCCGCCGAGTTTGACGTGACCGACGCGCTCGTCGAGGGCGACAACCTGTTTGCGGTCAAGGTTCTGCAGTACAGCGATGGTAGCTACATCGAGGACCAGGACATGTGGTGGGCATCGGGCATCTTCCGCGATGTGTACCTCATGCAGCGTCCCGCCGCGCATCTGGTCGACTTTAGGTTCCGCACGCACCGCGAGGGCGATGCCGCTCTGATCACGCTCGATACGGTTGCCGAGGGCGCAAGTCGCGTCGTGTATACGCTCAGCGATGGCCAGAATGTGGTCGCTACGGGCGAGTGCGTCGACGGCCATGCCGAGTGCAGCGTTGCCGATGCCCACTTCTGGAACCCCGAGGACCCCTTCCTCTATGACCTTACGCTTGAGGTCTACGACGGCGACGAGGTCAGCGAGTACGTTCCGCATCGCCAAGGCCTTGCCGAGGTGACGGTCGAGGGCAATCATATCTACCTCAACGGCACCTACTTTAAGATGCATGGCGTCAACCGCCACGACCACGACGATCACAAGGGCCGCGCCGTGGGTCTCGAGCGCATGCGCCGCGACCTGGAGCTCATGAAGCAGCACAACATCAACGCGGTGCGCACGTCCCACTACGCCAACGATCCGCGCTTCTACGAGCTGTGCGACGAGTACGGCATCATGCTGGTCGCCGAGACCGATATGGAGAGCCACGGCTTCGAGAATATCGGCAATATCGCCCTGGTCACCGACGACCCTGCCTGGGAGCCGGCTTACGTTGACCGTGTTGAGCGCCTGGTGATGCAGGAACGCAACCACGCGTGCATCATCATGTGGTCGATGGGCAACGAGAGCGGCTATGGCTGCAACATCCGCGCGATGTACGCCAAAGCTCACGAGCTCGACGGTCGTCCGGTCCACTACGAGGAGGATCGCAACGCCGATACCGTCGACGTCATTTCCACCATGTACTCCCGCGTGTCGCAGATGAACGACTTTGGCGAGCATCCGTTCCCCAAGCCGCGCATCAACTGCGAGTACGGCCACTCCATGGGTAATGGTCCCGGAGGCCTGTCCGAGTACCAGGAGGTCTTCGATCGCTGGGATTGCATCCAAGGCCAGTTTATTTGGGAATGGTGCGACCACGGTTTGGCTGCTGTGACCGAGGACGGCGTTGCCTACGACATGTATGGCGGCGACAACGGCGATTACCCCAACAACAGCAACTTCTGCATCGACGGCATGGTGTTCCCCTGGCAGCAGCCGAGCCCGGGCCTTACCGAGTACGGCCAGGTCATCTGCCCGGTTCGCATGGCCTACGATGCCGAGGCGGGCGAGCTGACCGTCACCAACAAGCGTTGGTTTACCACCCTCGAGGATGTCTGCCTGTCGGCGGAGACCCTGGTGGACGGCGACGTGGTCTGCCGCAAGACGCTTATGCCCGGTGCGGTTGCCCCCGGCGAGTCCGTCCAGCTTCCGCTGGTGATTCGCGAGGCCGCAGTGGGCGAGACCCTGCTGACCGTGCACGCCTACACCATGGCGGCTCACGCCTGGTGCGAGCCGATGTTCCAACTGGGTGCAAGCCAGTTTGCCATCGCAAACCATCCGGCGCCGGCAATTGCCGCCCCCACTCGTCCTGAGCTTACGGTCGAGGAGACCGAGCAGGAGATTCGTATTCGCTCCCTCAACGGCGAGCTGACCTTCAGCAAGGTCAACGGTACCGTGAGCGAGTGGAAGGCATCCGGTCGCGACGTCATGACCTCCGGTCCCCAGGTTGGTTTTTGGCATCCGCTCGTCGATAACCACGCCCAGGAGTACGACTCCCTGTGGAAGGATAACTTCATCGATGTGATGCAGACGTCTACCCGCAATGTTTCTTGGAAGCAGGACGACAATGCGGTTGTCGTTACCGTGAGCCAGCGTATCGCTCCTCCCGTCCGCGCGTTCGGCATGCGCGTCGAGCTCGTCTATACCGTGCTTCCGAGTGGCCGCGTCGACCTCAAGGTTTCCGGCGAGCCCTACGGCGACTATTCGGACATTATCCCGCGCATCGGCATCTCCTTCGAGGTCCCCGGTTGTGATCGTGCCGTCGAGTGGTATGGCCACGGCCCGGGCGAGAACTATCCGGACTCGCTGCGCGCCAACCCGGTCGGTCATTACCGCACTAGTGTCGACGACATGTTCACGCCCTACGTTATGCCCCAGGACTGCGCCAACCGCGAGGGTACCCGCTGGGTCGCCCTGCGCTCCAGCCACGGTGACGGTCTGGTCGTGACGCGTCCGAGCGACGCCGCTTCCAATCCGTTCTCGTTCTCCGCATGGCCCTATAGCTGCGAGGCTATCGATAATGCCAAGCATGTCTACGATCTTGTCCCGGGCGACACGGTTACGGTCAACATCAACGACCAGCTGCTCGGCCTTGGCTCGAACTCTTGGGGTTCCGAGGTGCTCGATTCCTATCGCACCCGTTTTGAGAGCTTCAGCTTTGAGGTGTCCCTGCGACCGCTGACGTCTGCCGATCTGGCTCAGGCGCTGGCACCCATTAAGGAGGCATAAGTCATGCATATCTTTAACTCGCGTGCCGATTTCGACGCCCAGATGAAGTCCGTCAAGAAGTGGATGCGTACCGGTCAGGCACTCGACGGCGTTTCTGAACTGCAGCACGATGTGGCGTACTCTATCGGCGACTCGCTGGTGTATTGGTGGGTGAACGCCCACGAGGCGGCTACTGCCGATCTGGTCGGTCACCGTCGCTACCATGCCGTGCTCGCCCCGCTCGACGGCAATCTGACCGTTGAGGTGGCTTCCAAGGCCGATCTTACCTGTACGCGCGCCTACAGCGATATCGATGATCGCGAGCGCTTTGAGGGTACGGGGGAGACCGTGACGATTCCCACCGGCGGCGTTGCCGTCGTCGAAATTGACGAGGCCTACCGTGTCGTGGCCGATGCCGCGGATCCCCGCGTCGTGGTACTGCACGTGACAGTCGAAGGTTATTCCTTCCCCAACAAGTAGTATTCGTCCGCCTGGACGTTTGCTTCGCGCCGTTAAGGGGGATGGCTTTGTTGACTCCCTTTTCCCCATTCCCCTTAGCAGGTGCGCCGTCCGTGTTTGCACTTGCAGCTCGGACGGTTTTAGATGACATTTAACAGATGATTGGGAGGGCTTATGAGCTCTGAAAAACGAGGAACGATTGGTTCGTTCGCTCTGCTGGGCATGACGGTCGCCGCCGTGTTCGGTATCAAGAACATCATCAACAACAACGCGGCCATCGGCTTGGCAGCTGCGCCGTCGTTCTTCTTCGCCACGCTTTTGTACTTTGTCCCCTATACCCTGGTTACCGCCGAGTTCGTCGGCCTCAACAAGGACTCCGAGTCTGGCGTGTACGCATGGGTTAAGACCTCGATGGGTGGTCGCTGGGCGTTCCTGACGGCATTTAGCTACTGGTTCGTTAACCTGTTCTTCTTTGCCTCCGTCCTGCCCAACGTCATCATCTACGCGAGCTACGTGTTCTTTGGTGCCAACGCCGAGCTTTCGCAGCTGTGGATCACCATTATCGAGATCGTCGTCTTTGCTATCGCCACGTGGGTTTCGACCAAGGGCGCTAAGTGGATCGGCTCCATTTCCTCCTTCGGTTCGACCGCGGCTCTCGGCCTGACCGCCGTGTTCATCCTGCTGTCCCTGGCTGCTGCCTTTGGCGGCGTTGAGTTCGCTACGGCTCCTACTCCCGCTAACATGGCTCCCGACATGAGCAACTTCGCAACTGCGTGGGGCTTCTTCGGTACGCTTGCCTGGATCATCCAGGGCGTTGGCGGCGCTGAGTCTGTCGGCGTGTTCCTTAACGACCTTAAGGGTGGCGTCAAGGCCTTCGTGCGCACCGTCGTTATCGCCGGCCTGACCATCGGCCTTCTGTATGCAGGCGCTTCGCTGCTGGTTAACCTGTTCATCCCCGAGGGCGGCGTTGCCATCTCCACCGGTATCTTCGACGTATTCGGCGCTGTCTTTGCCCACTTTGGCATTCCCATGGAAGTGTCTACGCGCGCCATCGGCTTGATCCTTCTCGCCGCCACGCTGGGCTCCCTCATGATGTGGACCTCTGCTCCCATCAAGGTTTTCTTCACCGAGATCCCCAAGGGCGTCTTTGGTAGCAAGATCGTCGAGCTCAACGAGCATGGCATTCCTGCCCGCGCTGCTTGGCTGCAGTTCGCCATCGTCGTCCCCATCCTGATCATTCCGGCCCTGGGCTCCGGTAACCTCGACGACCTGCTCATGATCGTTACCAACATGACTGCTGCCACCGCTCTGCTCCCACCGCTGCTGATTTTGCTTGCCTACTTTATGCTGCGCAAGAACTTTGACGCCGCTCCCCGTGGCTTCCGCATGGGTTCGCGCCGCTTTGGCCTGGTCGTTGCCGCATTCCTACTTGTGGTCTTCTGCTTCGTGCTTATCTGCGGCACCATTCCGCTCGATCAGCCGCTGTGGCTGACGCTGGTCTACAACGTTGGCGGCGTGGTTGTCTTCTTGGGCCTTGCCGTGATGTGGTACAACCGCTACATCAACCGCCTGCGCGAGACCGATCCCGAGGCCGCCGAGAACGAGCTTCGCCCTTCCGTCCTCGATATGATGGAGTAGCGGCTAGGATTAATCTACGGCTGTGGAATAAATCGATTCCCTTTCCTAAGGAGGGGCCTTACGAGGCCCCTCCTTTTGTGTTTTGGGGCATGGTTTTGGCCCCCGTGGTCAAAAAATGCCAAATATGAGTACCGTTGCAAAAGAAGTGCCATATTTTTCGGCCTGCTCTGAGCGAAAATGGGCTCAAAATCGATTTATCTAACTCCCTTTAAAGGGCGTTTGACGGCTTTCAACCTCTTCGAATCGCTCAAGCTAGGCAATTTGCTCTCGATTTTGCTGCTACTAAATTTGTGACAGTACTCATATTTGCCACTTTTTGACCACGGGGTATCCGGAGGGGCCCTCGATAAGCATCTAACGCTACAATAACTACTACGTGGCTGGGTTTGCCGGCCGAATGTGTGATGTCGTGGGAGGGGACATGGTCGAGTTTACAAAGACGATTAAAGATCCGTTGGGACTACACGCCCGCCCGGTTGCGCTGCTCTATGACATCATTGCCAAGCACCGTAGCGACGTGTCGGTCAGCATCGGCGACCGCCATACCGACGGTCGCGATGTCATGGGCCTCATGGCTCTCTACGGCGAGTGCGGCGAGGACATCATCTTTCGCGTTTCGGGCGTAGACGAGGCTTCCTGCGTTACGTCGATCAGAAACCTCTCGCTCTAAGCATGACAGGGCGCGGCAAAGGACAGCTCTTTGCCGCGCCTTTTTGTTTTATATAGGAAACTTTTTCGAAATCTGAATAGGGACCCTTTCCAAAAAGTTAACCACGTGCTAGTTTACTAAAGCGAACATAGACGTGGTTAACTTTTATCGCGTCGATGTTGAGGACGAACTGACGTTAGGAGCCACTCATGTCTTGCGGACCGCAGATGCCGGCCATGCCGCTTTCGATGGTAAAAGCGGGCGAAACCGTGCGCGTGTCTCGTGTAAAGGGCAATGAGGACATGAAGCACCACCTCAAGGACCTCGGCTTTGTCGAGGGCAACGAAATCCACGTGGTGAGCTCGAGTGGCGCCAATATCATCGTCACGGTGCTGGGCGCACGCTTTGGCATCGATTCCAAGGTTGCCATGCACATCATGACCGTCGGTTAGTCCGCAGCATTTCATAAAAACTGAAAGGGGGACAAGAGGATGAAGACGTTGGGTGACGTTAAGGTGGGCGAGAGCTCTACCATCGTCAAGCTTCACGGTGAGGGTGCGCTTCGCCGTCACCTTATGGACCTGGGGCTCATCAAGGGCACTTCGTTCAAGGTCGTGAAGGTTGCACCGCTCGGTGATCCGGTCGAGATCAACGTGCGCGGCTACGAGCTTTCCATCCGCAAGGAGGAGGCTGCCGTCGTGGAGGTCCAGTAAGGGTTCGCGGCGCATATATCTGCAGATAAAGTTAGGTTTTTCTAACTTAATGCAGCAACTTTAAAGCACATTATCCAGCCTGCGCGGAGAAAGCAGCGCAGGCACACAAGGAAGAAGGATTGAATGGCGGATTCTCAGATCCATGTCGCGCTGGCGGGTAACCCCAACTGCGGCAAGACCACGCTTTTCAACCTGATCACCGGCGCCAACGGCTACGTTGGCAACTGGCCCGGCGTCACGGTTGAGAAAAAGGAAGCCAAGCTCCTAAGCGACAAGAACGTTACCAT
>CABSNM010000031.1 GCA_902479065.1 uncultured Collinsella sp. | reverse complement strand
GCAGAGCGTTGTTCGCAAGCAACGTTACCTGAGGACCTGGGTGGGCGTATAGGGCAACATCGGTCGCGAGTTCCGCACGCAAAGGAGAGCACTTAATGTGCTCTCCGTCTTGCGCAGGACTGCCCGAGCAGGCGACCAAAGCCCCCGGCGTGCCCGCCAGCCGGATGTACGGGTTTTCCAGGTGCGGCAGATCGGCCTGAAAGAGGAGGGCATAGATCTTGAGGTCATGCCCGACGATTGAAGGCCGAGGTGCCGTGCCTGGGAAAGCCGCCTAGGTCAGTTTCACTATAGGTGCAAAGCCCTTCATTAGCTTTTTGGTCTGGCCGGTCTTTTCGAATTGAACCTCGATCATGTCTCCGGCGACCGAGATCACGGTACCCGTGCCAAAGGTCTTGTGGCTCACGGTATCGCCCGCGGCAAAGTCCTGCGACGCGCTCGCGCGATCGACCTTGCGCTCCACCGTCGGCGACACCTTGGACGACGGCTTTTTGGCTCGCGATGCACCCGAGCCAAAGGTCGAGGCGACACGGCCGGCGTCGGGCGAGACCCCGCGATGACGCTCGGTCCCATAACTGCTGCCGCCAAAGAAATCGTCGAAGCTCGATCCGCCACGCGAGGCGGAACCGCCGGTCGAGCGCGTATGCGAGCCAAACACCTTGCCGCCGTACATATCCGAGCCCATGCCCGAGCCAAAGGTGCCGCGACGGTCGCCGCGCTTCTCCCAGCCCGTGCCCTCAAAACCGGCAGAACCGATACCGCTGAACTCGATATCCTCAAACGGAATCTCGTTGAGGAAGCGCGAGCGCGGGTTGGCAGAAGTTGAGCCGTACGTACGGCGCGTGGCCGCATAGGTCAAGAACAGGCGCTTACGGGCACGCGTGATGGCGACGTAGGCCAGGCGACGCTCCTCCTCGAGCTTGCCCGGATCATCGCTGCCGCCAAAGTCGTGCACATGCGGGAAGATACCCTCCTCCATGCCGGCCACGAACACCGCCGGGAACTCCAGGCCCTTTGCGGAGTGGATGGTCATCATGGTGATGGCATGCGTCTCGCCGGCCAGGGAATCCAAGTCGGAACGTAGGGCCAGCCACTCCATGAGCGCCGGCAGCGCCTTGCAGGTAAGCGGGCCATAGGTGCGCTCAATCTCATCGGCATGCACGGCACCCGCCGGCAACTCCGTCGGCGCGGCATATGCGTTGCCCGCGATGGCGGCGGCCAGGGCGTCCTGCGGCGAGAGTGCCGGAGCGGCCAGGCTATCGAACGGATTGGTGCCCGCGGCGTCACGTGCGCCGATGGGCACTTCAAACGAAGATGCCGGGGCGGAGGGTCCCGGCTCGGGCGCGGGCGCACTCACCACGACGGGCTCGGGCTCGGCGCCGGCAGGCACGTCGGCAACGCCGGCAGCGCGCAACTCCTCCAAGCTCTCGAGCGTGCCCTCGATATCCTCGTGCGTCTCCTCAAATTCGGCGGCGACGCCCAGGAATTCCTGGATGTTCTCGGCACGGCTCTCGGATTCCATGGTGCCCTCGGCGCGAAAAGCCCGCAGCAGGCCCGTCTTATCGACGATCATCTCGACGACGTCCTTGAGCTCGCCGTCCATGCGACGGCCCTCGCGCACCAGCGCCACAAAGCTCGACAGGCCATTGCGCACCTTGGCGCTAAACATGCCCGTCTCGGCTGTCGCAATCTCGCAGGCCTGGAAGAACGAGCAACGGTTGTCGCGCGCCAGCTGCTCAATCTTTTGGATCGAAGTGGAGCCGATGCCGCGACGCGGCGTGTTGATGACGCGCTTGACGCTCATCTCGTCGGCCGGGTTCACGATCATCTTGAGGTAGGCCATGACATCGCGGATCTCGGCACGGTCGAAGAATCGCGTGCCGCCCACGATCTTGTAGGGCACGCCCGCACGCAGGAACATATCTTCGAGAATACGCGACTGGGCGTTGGTGCGGTAGAACACGGCGATATCGTCGTAGCTCGTACCCTTGGCATGCAGCTTCTCGATCTCGCCGGCAATCCAGCGGCCCTCGTCGCGCTCATCGCTCGCCTGGAAGGCTTGGATCTTCTCGCCATCGCCCTCGGCCGTAAACAGGCGCTTGTCCTTGCGCTGCGAGTTGTGGCGCACCACGGCGTTGGCGGCGCTCAGGATATGCCCCGTGGAGCGGTAGTTTTGCTCCAGCTTGACGGTCTTGCAGTTTTTAAAATCCTGCTCAAAGTCCAGGATGTTGGTGATGTCGGCGCCGCGCCAGCTGTAAATGGACTGGTCGTCATCGCCCACGACCATGAGGTTTTGGTACTTGGCTGCCAGCAGGTTGGCGATCTCGTACTGGACGTGGTTGGTGTCCTGATACTCGTCGACGCTAATGTAGCGGAAGCGCTCCTGGTACTTATCGAGCACCTCGGGGCGGGTGCGCAGCAGCTCGAGCGTGCGCACGAGCAGGTCGTCGAAGTCCATCGCGTTGGCGGCGCGCAGGCGGCGCTCCAGCTCCAGGTAGACCTGCGCGGCCTTTTTGTCATTAGGGCTGTCGGCGGATTTGAGCATGTCCTCGGGCCCGATCATGGCGTTTTTAGCCGAGCTAATCTTGCTGCGGATCATGTTGATGGGGAACTGCTTTTGCTCGATACCGAGCGCCTGCATAATGTCGCGCACCATGCGCTTTGAGTCGTCATCATCGTAGATGGTGAACTGACCGGTGTAGCCCAGCAGGTCGGCGTCCTCGCGCAGCATGCGCACGCACATGGCATGGAATGTGCACACCCACATGCCGCGGGTGCCGCTGGGGATGAGCGCTGCCAGACGCTCGCGCATCTCGGCCGCGGCCTTGTTGGTAAACGTGATGGCCAGGACCTGCCAGGGCTTAACGCCCAGGTCGCCGAGCATATGTGCGATGCGGAAGGTCAAGACGCGGGTCTTGCCCGAGCCGGCGCCGGCAAGCACCAGCAACGGGCCCTCGGTGGTCAGAACTGCCTCGCGCTGGGCGGAATTAAGGCTGTCGATGTCGACGAGCGGCTTGGCGGGTTTGGGTGCCGGCGCGGGAGCGTCGTAGATGTCGAGCGGGACGAGCTCGGGCTCCGGCGCAGCGGGGGCGGTGTATGCATCGAGCGGCACGGGTGCCGGCGCGGGCGGCACGGGTACCGCGGCATTCTTTTCCCAGGGCAAGGGCTGGGTCATGGGCGACTCCTCATCTGACGGACGGCGCGCCTGCGGGCAGCGCCATAGTTTGAGCCGTACCAGTATACCGAGCCGCGCGGACACCGACGCAAATCACACCACGACTCCGTGCGCCACCATCGGACCCACCCCATCGCCCAAAAAAGAGGGCAGCATAGACCTTTTGGTCATGCCACCCTCTTTGAATGACAAGCTGTCGCTCTGGCCGCCGCGCAGCGTCGACTAAGTTAGAGGCCGAGCATGGGCTCCAGAACGAAGAAGTATGCGAGCACTACGATGCCCAGGATGATGCGGTAAACACCGAAGCACTTAAAGTCGTGACGGCGGACGAAGCCCATGAGCCACTTGATGGCGATGAGCGAAACCACAAAGGCAACAACGCAGCCCACGCCCAAGATGGCGATCTCGTTGGTGCCGAACGTGCCGCCCTTGATGAAGTACTTGACCAGCTTGAGCGCACTCGCGCCAAACATGACAGGGATGGCCAGGAAGAACGTGAACTTAGACGCCACCGAGCGCGTGCAGCCCAAAAGCAGGCCGCCGATGATGGTAGAACCGGAGCGAGACGTACCAGGCACCAGCGAAAGCACCTGGAAGCAGCCGATACCCAGCGCAGTCTTCCAGCTGAGGTCCTCGAGCGTGGCGATGGAGCCAAAGTCCAGATCCTCGTCATCGTCCTCATCCTCAGCGGTAGCCGCGGCGGGCGCCGCAAAGTGCGCACCGGCGGGACGTCCACCCGACACCACAGCACGCGAACCAAATGAACCGGCAACGGCCATTTCCTCGCGCTTGCTCGCGCGCCAGTTCTCGATCACGATAAACAGCACGCCGTACACAATGAGCGCCAGCGCCACGACGGGAGCATTATAGAAATGCTCCTCCATCCAGTCGTTAAGCGGCAGACCGATCGCCGCGGCGGGAATGCAGCCGAGCACAATCTTGCCCCACAGCACCCAGGTGTCGCGACGGCCCTCCTTGCCCTTGCTGGGCGAGAACGGATTGAGCTCATGGAAGAACAGCACACAGACGGCCAGAATGGCGCCGAGCTGAATCACGACCAGGAACATATTCCAGAACGTCTCGCTCACGTTCATCTTGACGAACTCGTCCACCAAGATCATGTGACCAGTCGACGAAACGGGCAGCCATTCGGTGATGCCCTCGACCAGGCCCATAAAGGCAGATTTTAGAAGCTCGATGATATCCAAAGGGACCCCCTCGTTAGACACCCGCCGATATTGTTCTGCGGACGGTGCGGGCGATGTCCCATTATCAACCGTTGGCGGCGCGCCTGCGCCTACCCTTACCAAAAAACTCGCCCGTTCACAGAATTGCGAGCGGTCAAACCCAAATCCTTGGGTATAACTGCAACAAGATAAAGTGTCCGGCGGCCACGCATCCGCGCCCGCCCGACGCACGAGCCCAGCGCCCGTGCGATAGACCAAGGAGGAAACCATGAACGAGGGCTACACCAAGGTATTTGTTTCACTCGACGGTACTGAGCAGCAGGATTTTGTGCTCGCACGCGCCATCAAGGTCGCCGCGAACAACGGCGCCAAGCTGATCATCGGCCACGTTATCGATTCCACGGCGCTCGAGAGCGCCGGTTCCTATCCGGTCGATCTTGTCAACGGCCTAGAGGAGGCATTTAAGAACTCCATCGCCAAGCAGCTCGAAGAGGCCAAGGCCAATCCCGACATTCCCGAGGTCGAGGTCATGATTCGCGCCGGCCGCATTCGCGAGACGCTCAAGGACGAGATGCTCGACGTGGTCAAGCCCGACCTGGTGCTCTGTGGCGCCCGCGGCCTGTCCTCGATCAAGTATGCGCTCCTGGGCTCGATTTCGACGTTCCTGCTACGCAATACGGACTGCGACATTTTGGTTGTGAAGTAGCGTTGCTCCCACCGGCCGCGGGGCCTGCGGGGTTTCCACGGGCACGTCCTCGCCGCGTTGCGGCTGCGGGATATGCCCTTAGGAAACCCCTCCCGGCCCCGCGGCCTTCGCAGCCTTACTTCAGCGAGTTGGCTGATAAAAGATGGCGTGCCGCCCCGTTTGGGGTGGCACGTTTTGTTTGGGCTGCACGTTTTTGTTTGGGTGGGCGTCTGCCGCGTGCGTTACTCGAAATATTGAAACTTATTCGTTGAAAACGCGAATGTTACGACGAAGCCTTCGCCGGGCTCGGATGCCGCGGTGACGTCGATGCCCATCTTGGAGCACAGACGCGCCACCAGGTAGAGGCCGATGCCCGTTGCGCGCTTGGTGGTGCGGCCGTTGTCGCCGGTAAAACCTTTCTCGAACACGCGCGGCAGGTCGGCCGCGCTCACGCCGCAGCCGTTGTCCGCGACGGTAAGCTCGATGCGTTCGCTCGCCAGGCCCTCGTCCAGCAACGCGCCCGAAAACACGATCTTTGCGCCGTCCTCGCGCGCATATTTGATGCTGTTCTGAATAAGCTGGCCTAGAATAAACTCGAGCCACTTCTCGTCGGTAAAGACCTCAAAGTCGAGGTTCTCGCACACCGGAGCCACGTGCGCCGCGATAAGCTCGCGCGCGTTGGCTTTAATCGCGCCCGTCACCAAGGTCTTGAGATCCCAGCGACGAATCAGGTAGTCGCGCTCCACGACTTCCGAGCGCGCGTAGTACAGCGCCTGGTCGATATAGCGCTCCACGCGAGCCAGCTCGCGACCCAGGTCATCCACACGCGACAGGTCGTCTTCGCTGCCATCCAGGTTTTCCAAAATCAGATGGGCCGCCGCCAGGGGCAGCTTGGCCTCGTGGACCCAGCTCTCGATATAGTCGCGATAGTCATCGGTCTGACGCCGGCCTTCGGCAACCTCGTCGCATGCCGCCTTGCCCACCCGGCGCAAGACCTCGTACTCGAGCTCGCCCTCGGCATAGGTCGGGCATTGCACCATCTCCTGGACCCATGCGGGACTCTCGAGCTCCTCTGCCGCGCGCTCCAACTGACGCAGAAAACGGCGACGGCGAGCGTACTCGATCACGATGCCGAGCATACCGAAGATAAAGGACACGCCAACCGCCACGACCACGATAGAAACGGGTGCGCCGGCGACCGTCAGCACAAAGCAGCTCAGCAGCACGCCGCACGTCCACACGGCGACGGGAAGCAGTGCATCTTTAAAGAACTTGCCAAACGACATAGCCGGCCCCTAGACCGAATAGCCTTGACCGCGATGCGTCGTCAAATACCCCTTGATGCCGATTTTTTCGAGCGTGGTGCGCAGGCGGTTGATGTTGACGGTGAGCGTATTGTCGTCCACGAAGGCGTCGGAGTCCCACAGGTCCTGCATGATGGCCGAGCGCGAGACGATCTTGCCCGCGCGGCTCAGGAGCAGCGAGAGAATGCGCAGCTCATTTTTGGTGAGCTCGGTGCTGTCGCCGGTCGCCGTGTTGGTGACCATAGAGCGGGCGAGGTCGAGCTCCAGCCCCTTGTGGACGAGCGTGCTGCGCTCGCCTGACGCCGCGGTGCGACGCAGCAGTGCGTTGATGCGCGCCACGAGCACGCGCGCGCTATAGGGCTTGGGAACAAAGTCGTCCGCGCCGAGCGTCATGGCCATGACCTCGTCGATCTCGGTCGTGCGCGAGGTGAGGACGATGATGGGGACCTCGGATTCGCGGCGAACCTCGTGGCAGATATGCTGGCCGTCCTTGACGGGAAGCGTGAGGTCGAGCAGCACCAGGTCGGGCGCGGTGGCGAGAATATCGCGCGAGACATGCTCAAACGATTCGCAGGCCTCGATTTCAAACCCGGCGCGGGCAAGGATGTCGATAAGTTCACGACGAATGGGCTCGTCGTCCTCAACGACATAGATCAGCGCCATGTGTCCTCCCATTTCGCGTAACTTGCACCTTTCACACCATTATGCCCACAGCGTCGCAGCGATACGACCCCGTGGGCACCTAATGTGACAAAAGCGTTCGGTAGTCTTGAGAGAAAATAGGGGCCGACCGGTCCTAAACCGATCGGCCCCATCACTTCGACCACGAGTCTCTACTCGAGCGTACGCATGTACGCGGAGATGGCATCCAGGCCCTTCTGCAGGTCGTCGGTGTTATCGGAGTATGCATAGCCGATGCGCATGCTCTTGGGCTCCTCGAAGCAATCGCCCGGAGTGACGAGCGCGCCGGACTTCTTAATCATGTCGATGCAGAACGTCCTGGAATCGATGTCGTAGTCGTAATACACGAGCGCGGTGGTACCCGCCTCGGGCTTGACGAACGACAGGTGCGGCTCGCTCTCGACCCACTTCTCCAGAACAGCAAGGTTCTGACGGACGATGCGACGGCTGCGCTCAAGGATCACGGAAGCGTTGCCCAGAATCAGCTCCGCCACCGTCTCGCTGAATATGCCAGCGGAAATCAGGTTGTAGTCACGATGCGAGAGCAGCGCGCGACGGAGCTCCGGGCTCTTGGTGACCGCCCAGCCCAGACGCAGGCCGGCGAACGACCAGACCTTGGACATGGATGCGGTGACGATGGCCTTGTCGTACAGGTCGATCACGGACTCGGAGTACTCATCCGTCTGAGTAAGCAGACGGTAGACCTCGTCGCAGAGCACCCACGCGTCGTGTTTGCGTGCGACCTCGACAATCGCCTTGAGCGTATCGGTGTCGAGCAGGGCGCCCGTGGGGTTGTCCGGGTTATTGATGCAGATGAGCTTGGTATCGTCGGTCACCAGAGCATCGAGCGCGTCGACGTCGACGTGGTAGCCGTTCTTGCGATCGAGCTGAAGGATATCGACCTTCGCGCCGCACATCTCGGGAATCGAGTAAAGCTGCTGGTAGGTGGGCTTGACGGAGACTACGTGATCGCCCGGTTCGACGAGCGTGGAAATAACCAGGGAGTTGGCACCGGTCGCGCCGTGCGTGGGCACAATATGCCCGGGCTCGACCGTCTTATAGAGACGCGCGACCCCCTCGAGGAAGCCGGGCTGCCCCTCGATGTCTCCGTAGGTGAATCGGCGCGAGCACAGGCTATCGAGCCACGCCTTCTTGTCGGTGTTCGTAAGCTCGAACAGCTGGTCGAGCGTGAGGGAGTAGACGCACGTCTCCGCAACGTTGTGGGTGCACTTGGTCTCCCACTCGTTCATCCACTGCTCGACGGCGAAATCCTTGATCTGCATTGTCGTTTCCTTTCCTTGACTTTCTTACAGTTCCACCACGGTGCCCAGCCCCGCCTCAATGGCGCGGTCGTAGGCGATTTTCGATGCCGAAAGGTCCTGAACGGCGATGCCCGACGTATCGAACACCGTCACCTGCTCGTCATCCGAACGCCCCGTAGCCATGCCGGCGATGACTTCGCCGAGCTCCGCTCTGATGTCCTCGGGCGTGATGACACCCTCGGCAACCGGAATCTCCAGCTCACCGGACGCGACGGATTGCTCGCGATCGTCGACGTAAACAGCGGCACGGGCGACAAGCGCCGAGGCGAGCTCCTGCTTGCCGGGCATGTCGGCACCGACGCAGGAGATATGCGTACCAGGACGCACCCATGAATCGGGAATGATGGGCTTGGTCGCCGGCGTGATCGTCACGATGATGTCGGCCTCTGCCGCGGCGCCTTGGCCGTCGGCCGTCGCCTCGATGGAATAGGTGGATGCCTCGCGAGCATGCTCGCAGGCGCCCAAGATATGGGCGACCTCGTCTCGCATGCGCTCGACGCGGGCCTCGGGCGCGGCATCGGAAACTGGCTCCCACACCTTGACCTCGCTCACTTTGGGACAGGCGGTGAGCACGCCCGCCACCATATAGATGCTCATGTGGCCGGCACCCGCAACAAGCAGTTTGGACGCATCCGCCCGAGCCAGCCACTTGGCACCGAGCGCAGCGGCGGCACCGGTGCGAAGTCCAGTGACGGCGGAGGCATTGAGCAGCGCCAACGGCTCTCCCGTCGCGCTGTCGCACAGCAGCGTGGTGCCAAAGATCTCGGGCAGCCCCTTTTTGGAATTCTGAGAGAACCAAGCAGTGAGCTTGAGACCGAAGAGGCCGCTTCCCGCCAACTCGCCCGAGCGGATATCCATATCGGCCACGCCGGGCTCGAACTGCTCATATACCATCGGCCACGCAACGCCCTTGCCCGTTGCCTTCTGGCGATATGCCTCCTCCACGGCAGCGATTGCATCCTCAATCGTCAGCACCTTGGAAACTTCCTCGGCCGAAAGCACCACCATCTGCCCCATCATCGCTCCTCTCAGCGAAAGCTTTACGTTGCCTCACTGTACGGTTTAGTAACGATGCCGCCAAGGATCATTTCTTGTTGGAATCTACAACGATTCTCAATCTGATTTTTCGTTCTATCAGCAGGTATTTGAACTATTTCCCGCATCAACGGCATACGGATGTGCGATTATCCTATTTATACCTGTACTTATTGTAGTGATTTACAAGGTGATGTTGATGCTATACACCATCTCGGACTTCTCACTGGAATATGAGGGGTCGGTCCGTCTAATCGCCGGCAGCGATGGCGTCTCGCGTGCCGTCTCTGGCGTCGGGATCCTCGATTATGAACTTATGCCCGGCCTCAAGAACAAGTACCAGCGCGCCAACTTCAGCTCAGACGAAATCGTCCTCAGCACCTTCCTCTATGCGAAGGACGACCCATACCTCATCACTGAAGCCGTGAAATACCTCGTCGCCAAGGGAACGAGCGGTCTTATCATCAAAAACGTCCTGCATATCCCGATTCCCGACCAAGCCATCCGCTACGCCAACGCGCGGCACTACCCGGTCTTTCTCACGACCGACGACTCACTGTTCTTTGACAGCGTCATCTATGAGGTCAAACGGCATATCGAGCAGCTCGCGTCCATCGACTTCGCACAGCGCGAGATCGATGCCCTGAGGACAGACGTATCGCCCGAGTCCATCTGCCGACGCATCCGAGGCCTCAACCCGTCATTTCTGGACGAAGCGGTCGCCCTGTTCGCATCGTTTGCAGAGCCCCTCGACCCGCGTACGTTTTTGCAAATCGAACGTCTCTGTGCAAAATCGACCCTCGCCGGATGCCACAACATGCTGGCACCCTATGACGGAGGATTGCTATTCGTAGCGACAAGCGACTCGGAGCAGACGCTCGATGTGGAGCGAATCGTGCAGGCGCTCACGGAGCTCATCGAGGCTAGCGGCATCGATGGCGGAGCGGAAGGGCTCGGCATCAGCGATATTCTGTTTGGAGACGAGGCGGTGGCGCAGGCGATCTCGCAGGCGATTTACGCACAGCGCCTATCTTGTCAACGAGCCGAGGGTCCCGTCCGCTATACGCAGCTCGGCATCCTGAGAACCGTGATGCCTTTTGCGGAAACCCCGGAGATGCGATCGTTCTCGGAGGCGATTCTCTCGCCGATACGCGAGCACGACAGCGAGCATGGCAGCGAACTGGAATCAACGCTCGCCGCATTCATCGAGAACGACCGACGTATCGAGCAAACCGCCAAGCAGACTGGCCAGCACCCGAACACAATTCGATATCGCCTCGATAAGGTGACAGCTCTCACCGGACTGAGCTACAAATGCGCCCCGGAGATGGAGCAGCTGTCGCTCGCCTACGCCATCGAACGCGCTCGCTCACTTCAGTAAGCCCACCCCGCCTTGAGGTTAGGAGCGGCGGGCACGGAGCTTTTCGTAGCCTTCGGCGAAGAAGGCGACCGTGGCGGCGTCGGCCTCCGCAGCGTCCGTCTCGGTTGCGGGAACCACGCCGTGCTCGTCGCTCACCAGGAACAGCGCGCCCTTGAGTTGCGCGGGAATGTCTACGCGCGTGACCGGGATGCCCTTGGTCTGGGCGAGCTGCTCGATGAGCGTCGCCGTGCCGCACAGGCACTCGTCCGCCGGCGCCACAAAGGCAAGCTCGCCGTTGTTGACGGCGGCGAGCAACTCGGGCGCCACGCCGGTCTCGTCGGCCTCGGAGCGGGCCTCGGCGGAACGGGCACGCAGCGCCTTGGCCGACGTATCGGCGAGCGGCTCGTACTCCCCCACCGTCATGGCGGCGTTGCCGTTGATGTCGATCACCAGCATGAGTACGCCGTCGTGCGCAGTGTAATCGCCCTCGGCAAGCGACCACTCAACGTGCTGTTTGGCCCAGCTGAGCATGTTATGGGTAAGCGGCTCGCCCTGCACCAGGCGCTCGGACAGTGCGCGAATGTGGCGGTTGAGCATGGGCACCTTTTTATTGGACATGCGCCAACGGCAGACAAGCGCGGGCTTGTCGAGCGTAAACTTCTCGACCGCCTCCTGATTGGCGCAAAAGTCCTCGTACGCACGCTGATCCTCGGCATTGCCAAACAGCTCGGCATCATCAATCTGGGGCATGGTCATACCTTTCGTGTTAGTCATTCCGTCCTCTTATACCAAAAAGACGGCCCTCCAAACGGAGCAGCCGTCTTTTGCGGAGATTATTTTGTCCCAAGGCGGAACTTAGTGGCGGAAGTGGCGGGCGCCGGTAAAGACCATAGCAATATTGTGCTCGTTGCAAGCCTGGATGCTTTCGTCGTCGCGCTTGGAGCCGCCGGGCTGGATGATGCAGGTCACGCCGTGTGCAGCAAGCACGTCGACGTTGTCGCGGAACGGGAAGAACGCGTCGCTTGCACAGGCAAAGCCGCCCTTCTCCACGCCCTCGCGCTCGCAGAAGTCCTCGGCGCGCTCGCAGGCAAGTAGCGCAGAGTCAACGCGGTTAGGCTGACCCGGGCCCATGCCAATGCCGGCCTTACCCTTGGAGACCAGGATGGCGTTGGACTTAACGCCCTTGCAGACCTTCCAGGCAAACTCGAGCTCGGCCATCTCGGCGTCGGTGGGCTTGCGGTCGGTGGGGAACGTAAAGGTCGCGGGATCCTCGGTCACGTGGTCGACCTCCTGCACCAGCATGCCGCCGTCGACGGAGCGCAGCTCCACCTGAGCGCCGTGGTCCACGCCGCCGGTCGCCAACACGCGCAGGTTGGGGCGCTTGGCCATGCGCTCGAGCGCCTCGGCGGTGTAGCTCGGGGCGATGATGACCTCGACGAACTGCTTGTTCTGATCGGCAAAGTGCTCAACCAGATCCAAGGGAACCTCGCGGTTGCAGGCGATGATGCCGCCGAAGGCGCTCTTGGGATCGCAGGCAAAAGCGCGGTCGTAGGCAGCCGTGATGTCCTCGGCAACGGCGGAACCGCAGGGGTTCTGGTGCTTGAGGATTACGCAGGCCGGCTCGTCGAACTCACGGACCAGGTTCCAGGCGGCGTCGGCATCCAGATAGTTGTTGTAGCTGAGCGGCTTGCCCTGGATCTGCTCGGAGCCCACGAGCGGGAACTGCGAGCTCGCGGTGTTCTCGCAACCCTCGGCAAAGCGATAGACCGTGGCCTTCTGCTGCGGGTTCTCGCCATAGCGCAGGTCGTCGACCTTCTCCAGCGAGATCTCGAGCTTGGCAGAGGTGTCCGCCACGTCGCTTGCCTGGGCGGCAAGCCAACGGGAGATAGCCGTGTCGTAGGCGGCGGTGGTCTGGTAGACCTTCACCTGCAGGCGACGACGGGTGGAAAGCGTGGTGCAGCCACCGGTCTCGTGCATCTCGGCCAGGACGGCATCATAGTCGGCCGGATCGGAAATGACGGTAACGCTCGTGGCGTTCTTGGCGGCAGAGCGCAGCATGGAGGGGCCACCGATGTCGATGTGCTCGATGGCGTCCGCGAAGGTGACCTCGGGGTTGGCGACGGTCTTCTCGAACTCGTACAGGTTGACGACGACCAGGTCGATCAGCTTAATGCCGTGCTGAGCCGCCTCCTGCATGTGCTGCTCGGAATCGCGGCGGGCCAGCAGCGCGCCATGAACCTTGGGGTGCAGGGTCTTAACGCGGCCGTCCATCATCTCGGGATAGCCCGTGAACTCCTCGATGGGGGTTACGGGAACGCCCGCGTCCTCGATGGCACGAGCCGTGCCGCCCGTAGAGATGATCTCGACGCCAAAGTCGTCAACCAGCGTCCGTGCGAAATCGACGACGCCCGTCTTATCGGTAACCGAGATCAACGCGCGTGCGATCTTCACATCAGATCCCATGCAGTCCTCCTGTCTGGTACGCCGCCGTGCTCTGTGAGTCGGTGATACGTCGATCTGCAGCGCTCGCGCAGCGGCATTGAAAATACTGATTTAATGTAGCGCATCGAGCGCATCGATGCACCCCGCAACGGGCGCATGTGCAGAAAAAGTTTGCGAGCGGAGGGGATGGGCATGGCACCGGGCACGGTGAGTTCATGGAACACAGGGGCACCATAATTAGATGCCAATGGCGTGGTAGAACTGTGCTCGATATGCATCCGCAAAAGAAAGAGGCACCATGGTCTCGCGGGTTCTCTACCGACCGTTTGATACCGAAGACTTCGACGCCATCGCGCTGATTCTGCAGCAGCTTTGGCATAACAATTCGGATAACGATGAGTACAACCGCCTTGAGGCCGCGTGCGACCTCGCCTATTGCCTTTCGTCGTCGACGTTTTCACAGGTTGCCGTAATCGACGGTCAGGCGCGTGGCATTTCGCTCGCGCGTGCGGGACAGAGCTCCGGCGCCACTATCAACGAGCATTGGATGGATACCGAACGCGCGCTGCTATCGCAGATGCGTGAGCTAGAGCCCGATGCGTGCGCCGAGTATCTCTCGTTTGTGCGCGCAACCATCCGAACCAACAACCGCCTGCTCGAGAGCAGCCCGTTGCCGCACGACAACGAGGTCACGCTGCTTGCCGTGGATCGCGATGTCCATGGCCTGGGCGTTGGCACGGTTCTGCTCGATGCCGCCGTCTCGCACCTGTCCTCGCTTGGAGCGACGAGGGCGCACCTGTACACCGACTCCAACTGCTCGTGGAAGTTCTACGAGCTGCACGGCTTTAAGCGCACGGCCACGCACCACGCCAACCGCGAAGAGCGCCGTCACGACATGCCGCGCGAAAGCTTCCTCTACGAACTCGATCTAACAGCCTAAACCCGGCAGTTAGGGACGTTCCTTTTAATATGAGCAGGACATTGTCAAGAGGCAAAATCGGGCCTGGCCCCAACGATATGGGGTCAGGCCCTCTCCCTATATCAGCCCGTCCGCGGCGACCTCGGCGTGTCTTACCGACGCTCGTCTTTGCAGTTTAATATCCGCCCGCGGCGATCTCTCGCTGGGCAATCCGTTGCTACGGCTGAGGCTTCTACGTCGAACCGACAGTCTGTGCACG
>CABSNM010000030.1 GCA_902479065.1 uncultured Collinsella sp. | reverse complement strand
CTAACGATATGGCGCCGTGAGGACAGATGTGTGTCAATCCTGGTCTAACAGAGCTTTTTGTTTAGGCGCCCTCGCTCGGGCGTACGCTATGAAGGGAGAGCATATGAAGAGTTTCGTTGCCGAGGATTCGTTTTGGGAGCTGTTTCCGCAGGCGGCGGTCGGCGTCGTGGTCGTAAAGGGCATGAAGCCCGCGGCCCAGATTCCCCAGGAGGACGTGGATGCGATCGCCACGTTGCTCAATCGCGCCAATATCGATGCGGAGCGTCACCTGACAAGCGATACCATCAGCGAGAACGCACCGGTCAAGGCATGGCGCGAGGCCTATCGTCTGTTCAAGACCAAGAAAGGCGCGCGCTGCTCGATCGAGAACTTGCTCAAACGCGTGCTCAAAGGCAAGCCGGTGGGCCACATTACGCCCGCGGTGGATATTTACAACACGGTGTCGCTGACCTACGCGCTGCCCGTGGGAGGCGAGGATCTGCATGCGATCGAGGGAGACCTTCGCTTGAAGGTGACCGACGGTGGCGATGCGTTCTTGCCGCTTGGCGAGGAGGCGGATGATCCGACGTTGCCCGGCGAGCTCGCCTACATCGACGATGCGGGCGCTGTGTGCCGCTGCTGGAACTGGCGTGACGGCGTTCGCACGGCGCTGTCCGATGATTCGGCCGATGCGTTCCTGGCGATTGAGTGCGTGGAGCCCGAGCGGATGGGGGAATGCCAGGCCGCGATCGATCGCCTCGCTGAGTTGCTCGAGCGTTATCTGGGAGCGACGGTTGTCGTTAAGACGCTTGTGACTCGCGACAATCCCTGCGTGGAGCTGTAGCGGCGCCTAGAACCTATTGATGCCCCAAACCACCACAAAGGTGCCTGTCCCCTTTGTGGTGGTTTTTATGTTGATGGGTTAACAAATGGGGTATTTGGGTACGGGTGTCGCCTTATGCGACTAAGATGTTTACCCGTAAGCATTATGCAAGCGAAAGGCGGTCGTCTCCCATGCAGCAGAACGACGAGACACGTTTCGAGGACTTTGTCGGACTGATCAGCGGGCTCTACAAGGAGATTCAGCGCATTAAGACATCCGAGGGCGCAAGGCTGGGCCTCAAGGGCTCCGACGTGATGTGCCTTTACTATCTTGAGCGCAGCAAGGACGGCCTGACTGGCGCTGACCTGGCTCGCATGGCAGGCGTGACCCGCGCCGCCGTCTCGCGTACGCTCGCGCATCTGGAGGAGGGCGGCTACGTCGAGGTCGACGATTCGGGCGATGCCGCCGTTAAGTATCGTGCTCCGGTGCGCCTGACCGCTCTGGGCGGCGAGAGCATGAGCGAAGCGGACCGCATCATTCGCGAGGTGCTCGATACCACCGGTAAGGCTATGGGTGTGGAGCAGCGCGAGCAGATGTATGCGTCGCTGCGCACGATTCTCAACACCCTGCGCGAGCTGTAGGGCCGCCAAGGCTTTTGCTTCCAATTAACAACTGCATAGTCCTGTTTGAGCGCGTATACCGTGCCGGGGCCTTGCTGTCAAAATTCCCTGCGCAGGACCTGCGCAAGAAAGGATTCGCTATGTCCGTCCGCATTATTACCGATTCCGCAAGCGATATGTCGCCGGCCGAGCACCCAGCACTGGCCGTTTTGCCGCTGTCCGTTACCTTTGGCACCGATGTGTACATGGATGGCATCGACATCGATCACCAGCGCTTTTACGAGATGCTCGTGGAGCGCGATGAGCTGCCCAAGACCGGCCAGGTCAACCCGTACGCGTTTTCGCAGGCGATTGCCAAGGTTCGTGAAGCCGGCGATGAGGCTGTGATTATTACCGTGGGCGCTAAGCTATCAGGCACCAATCAGAGTGCCCGTACCGCACTTGCCGAGGCGCCAGGCGGCGACGTTTACGTGGTGGATAGCAATAACGTCACTCTGGGCGAGCGTGTCATGGTCGAGTATGCCCTGCGCCTGGTGGATGAGGGCCGTAGTGCGGCCCAGATCGCGGCGGCCGTCGAGGCCGTGCGCGACCGTGTGGTGGTTATCGGCCTGCTCGAGACGCTGGAGTACCTGGTGCGCGGCGGTCGTCTGTCTGCTGCGGCCGGCGCCGTGGGCACGCTGCTCAACGTAAAGCCCGTGGTGGCTGTCGAGGACGGTCTGATCGTGCAGCTGGGTAAGGCGCGCGGTTCCAAGAACGGCCGCAATCTGCTGAACCAAAAGGTCGAAAAAGCGGGCGGCATCGACTTTTCCATGCCGCTGGCGCTCGGCTATACGGGCCTTTCGGATGCGGTGCTCAAGAAGTATATCGAGGACAGCGCGGCACTGTGGGCTGGTCATACCGAGGGCGAACTGCCCGTTCACACCATTGGCGCCACCATCGGCACTCACGTAGGCCCTGGCGCCGTAGCCGTAGCCTTCTTCCAGCCCGCCAACTAACCGACCTGCCATAAACCACCACAAAGGTGCCTGTCCCCTTTGCGGTGGTTTATGCTTTTCAGGGTGGAAGGGAGCGAGCAATGGCGTCTGAGGGCTTTTTTGAACGGGTGTACGAGGTGGTCGAGCAGATCCCCGAGGGGATGGTCGCCACGTATGGTCAGGTGGCGCTGCTTGCCGGTCGTCCACGAAGTGCGCGGTACGTGGGGTATGCGCTGCACAGCAACCCACGCCCTGGCCAAATTCCCTGTCATCGCGTGGTATTTGCCGACGGCCGCATTTGCGAGGGCTTTGCCTTTGGCGGGGCCGATACTCAACGCGAGCTCTTAATGGGGGAAGGTGTGGCGTTTAAGGACGACATGCACGTCGACTTGGCCGCCTGTCGCTGGCCTGCCGGGCTCTAGCGGTTCTTCCGTAGCGAAAACCACCACAAAGGCGCCTGTCCCCTTTGTGGTGGTTTTACACTGTAGGTTTACCAGAGCTAACTTATGGAGAAGGTGTGGCGGCGTACTTTGCCGTCAGAAAGTAAACCACGGTGAACTATATTGGTTTCAGCAAGGGAGCAGGCAATAGGCGATGAAAAAGCCTGCCCTGTTGAGTTTGATTCGCATCCCTCCCCTCTGTGCGATTCAACGGTGTACTTCGGGAACAGGCCCGCTGGCAGCTAACTGCCGGCGGGCCTGTTCCTGTTTGTCGAGGGGGTGCGATGGACGGAGCCGAAGCGGTCCGGCTCCAAAAAAGGCGGACGCCGCAGCGCCCGCCCTAAAGCAATCGAAAGCTCAAGCCAGTAGATCGGTCTAGTACACCATGCCCATGGCGTCCTGAACCTCTGCCAGGGTCTGATCGGCGATCTCGTTGGCGCGACGGTTGCCCTCGTGCAGGACGTCCTTCACATAGTCCAGATCGTTCTCGTAGCGCTGGCGACGCTCGCGGATCGGTGCGAAGTACTCGTTGACGGCCTCGGTCACGTACTTCTTGAGCTGGCCGGAGCCGCCCATGCCGATCTCCTCGGCAATCTCGACCTCGGAGCGACCGGTGCAGATGGCGGCCGTCGAAAGCAAACCGGACACGCCGGGGCGGTTCTCGGGATCGAACGTGATCATGCGCTCGGAGTCGGTCTGGCTCTTTTTGATGCGCTTGGCCGTTTCCTCGGCGGTCATCGAGATGTTGATGGCGTTGCCGTAGCTCTTGCTCATCTTGCGGCCGTCCAGGCCGGGCAGCAGCGGGGTCTCGGACAGCAGCGCGTCGACCTCGGGGAACACCTTGCCGTAGCGGTTGTTAAAGCGGCGGGCGATGGTGCGGGTGAGCTCGATGTGCGGCAGCTGGTCACGACCGACGGGCACCACGTTGCCCTTGCAGAACAGGATGTCGCAGGCCTGATGCACCGGGTAGGTGAGCAGAAGGCCGGTAAGCTCATGGCCCGAGGCCTCCATCTCGGCCTTGACGGTGGGGTTGCGCGCCAGCTCGGCCTCGGACACCAGCGACAGGAACGGCAGCATGAGCTGGTTGGCGGCGGGCACGGCGGAGTGCGCGTAGATCATGGTCTTGTCGGGATCGATACCGCAGGCAAGGTAGTCCATGACCATGTTGTACACGTTGTCCTGGATGTGCTCGGTCGTGTCGCGGTCAGTGATGACCTGGTAGTCGGCGATGAGCACGTTGGTCTTGGCGCCCATGTTCTGCAGCTCAACACGGCCCTTGAGGGTGCCGAAGTAGTGGCCCAGGTGCAGACGGCCGGTGGGGCGGTCGCCGGTGAGCATGGTGAACTTCTCGGGCGTCTTGGTCAGGCCCTCGCGAATGGCGTTGCTCTTTTGCAGCGCGACTTCGTAGCTGTTCTCGTTTGGCATGATTGCTCCTAACGTATGTTCATGGGTCAAGATGATAACGCGTTTATTGGAGGGGTGGTGCGTAAGTAGGCGAGGGGCGGGAGAGGGACGCGCGTGGTGCGGCATGTGCGATGGGTGCGGCGCGGCCGTGCTTGGCTAACGGTGCCTTGGCACATCCTCGGCAGCTTGCCCTAGAGCTTGTGGTGGCGCTCTTCTTTGCGCTCCTCGGCTGCCTGCTCCTCCTGCTTAAAGGCGGGGTCGTCGGGGGTGACCAGTTCGTCCTCGTGCGTGCGCTTGTTGTAATGGTGGCGCAGCACGGGTTCAAACAGGTGCAGGTGCTTGGCAAAGGCCGCCGAGCCAATGGTAAGCACGGTAAAGATGAGCACGCGCATGGGCACCTCGACCTGATTGATGGCGGCGGCGCCGGCCGAAAGCATAATGCACCAGGCATAGATGAGCAGCACAGCCTGTTTTTGGTTGTAGCCTTCTTGGATCAGGCGGTGGTGGATGTGGCCCTTGTCGGCCTGCCCGATGCTAATGTGGGCGCGCTTGCGGCGCACGATGGCGCTAAACGTGTCGATGATAGGCACGCCGGCAACGATGAGCGGGATGATAAGCGAGGTGAGTGCGGCGGTGCGGCTCACGTTGAGCAGCGAGATGGAGCCCAGCGCAAAGCCCAGAAGCAGCGACCCCGAGTCGCCCAAGAAGATGCTTGCGGGGTTGAAGTTGTAGCGCAAAAAGGCCAGACAGGCGCCAAAGAGCGCAATGGAGAGCGCGGCGGCGTCGATGCGGCCCGAGAGAACGGCCATCGAAAACATGGTGAACGAGGCGATGCCGCAGATGCCCGTGGCCAAGCCGTCGAGGCCGTCGATGAGGTTAATGATGTTGGTGAATGCCACCAGATAGATTACGGTGATGGGGTAGGCGAGCCATCCGAGCATGATCTCGCCGGGAGCAAACGGGTTGACGATGACGCCGATTTTTAGGCCGCCCATGCAGGCGATAAGCGCGGCGAGGACCTGTCCGGCCAGCTTTTGCTTGGGCGTGAGCTGGAAGACGTCGTCGATAGCGCCGGTCGCAAAGATGACGGTAAAGGAGAGCGCCAGCATGGGATAGCTAATGTGAAGGCGCGGGTGCGGCACCAGGACGGGTGGCCAGCCTAGGTACCAGGTGCCTAGGATTTGCACAATGCAGGCAACGACCAGGCCCAAAAACACCGCCGTTCCGCCCAAACGCGGGATGGGCTTGGTGTTGATGCGGCGCTTAGAAGGATAGTCGACGGCATCGAGCTTAATTGCCAAGCGCTTGACCAGGGGCACCGCGAGGAAGGTCGTGATAAAAGCCGCCGCTGCCACGCATAGGTACGGTATGTAGCTCGGGGATGAAGCCATGAATCTAAAAACCGCCAAGCGTCGAAGGAAAAGGTCAAAGGTTGCTACGCGGAAATGGCATAGCTGTCCCATGATACTCGACCGAGGGGGGTGCGGAGGTTTGCACCGTGCGATTATCACGCGCATACCAGATATTGGAATGTTGTCGATGGCTTGTCGGGATGCCGGCGGGGATCCATATGGACTGTAATGGTGATTTTCGGCAAAAGAAAACCACCCCCCACGTTACGAAAATGAACCCACCTAAAACAGGTGGGTGCCCTCATCGACTGTTCCAGCGTCCTTAACAACGAAGGATACCTGTACTAGGTACGACTGTGTGGGCTCCCTAAATAAACGCGACGGTTCACCCAGTTGCTCCGCGGGGGGCGGAATAGCTACATCATAATGCGGCACTTTGTCGATTCCAGTCTTGACATTACAAAAATCGTGTCGGACGATTACGGCGCCTTGGGCTCGAGCCGTCTGTGGGGTTGATCCTTTTACGTTTGAGCTGCTGAATCGTTGTTTTGGAGCATGGTTTTATGCCGACGTCGTTGACCGAACTTTTTTCGCCCGCCTGCCATTTGTGTCCGCGCCGTTGCGGTGCGGCGCGCGATGAGGGCGCGCACGGCATCTGCGGTGCTAACGACACGCTCAAGGTGGCCCGCGCCGCGCTTCATATGTGGGAGGAGCCGCCTATCTCGGGCGAGGCCGGTTCGGGCACGATCTTCTTTAGCGGCTGCTCGCTCAAATGTATCTACTGCCAGAACCACGAGATCTCGACCGGCAATTTTGGCCTTGAGATTTCGCCTGAGCGCCTGGTCGAGATTATGCTGGAACTGCAGGACCAGGGTGCCAACAACATCAATTTGGTGACGGCGACGCACTATGCGCACCTGTTGCCTGCCGCGATTGCCGCGGCACGGGCGCGCGGACTGGTTATCCCAATCGTCTACAACACGAGTGGTTACGAGCGCGCGAGTGCCGTGGCGGCGCTGGGCGACCTGGTCGATGTGTGGCTCACCGACTTTAAATATGCCGATGCCGGGCTTGCGCAGTCGCTCTCCCATATAAAGGATTACCCGCGTGTGGCCGTGTCGGGTCTGGCCCAGATGGCGCGCGAGATCGAGCGCCGCGGGGGAGAGTTGGTGGACGAGGACGGGCTTATGAAGCGTGGCATGATCGTGCGTCACCTGGTGCTTCCGGGGCATGCAGACGATTCGTGTCGCGTGCTGGACCTGGTGTGGCAGACGGTGGGCGACGTGCCGATCTCGGTTATGAACCAGTACACGCCCAATGCGCTCATGCGCGAGCAGGGCGGCGACCTGGCACGCGCCGTGACGCGTGAGGAGTACGAGCAGGTGCTCGACCATGCCGACGACCTGGGTTTTACGACGATGTTCTGGCAAGAGGGCGGCGCGGTAGACGAGAGCTTCACCCCGGCCTTCGACACCACCGGTGTTCTTACCAGCGCAAAGTAGTGCGTTCGTCGATGATTTTTCTGGGACGGGGATAAAAAATCATCGAGAGGATCGCCTGTTCGAAAAGTTGCCAAAATAGCCGCGCCCCAAAAAGACTGGTTATTGGGCGTTGACAGTTGGCGAGCCGTAGGTAAAATATCGACTTGTCCTGGGGACGTAGCTCAGTTGGGAGAGCGCTGCCGTCGCATGGCAGAGGCCGAGGGTTCGACTCCCTTCGTCTCCACCCTTGGATTTGATAAGCCGCTGACATTGTGTCGGCGGCTTTTTTTAAAAGAAAGGGCTATACCATGGCCGAGCTTGAGTCCCAACCATTGTCCGACGAGGAGCGCGCTGAGTTGGAAGAGCTCCGCGCTGAGAAGGCCCGCCGCGAGGCTCGGGAAGAGGCCCGTCGCGAGCGTGAGGAGCTGGCTGCCCTGCGCGCCGAGCGTGCGAAGGCCAAGGAGGTCGCCTCGAACGCCGCATCCGAGCGCAAGCCCGCGCCCGCACCCAAGCCCGCTGCTGCGAAGCCTGCACCTGCCGCGCCCAAACCTCAGCCTAAAAAGGCCGCTCGTCCCAAGTCCGTCGAGCCCAAGCAGAGCCGTGACGAGATGACCTTTGCCCAGCGCATGGTTACCTCCAAGGAACCTACGGGCGAGAACGAGATCCCTGGCATGGCGCCGGCTCAAAAAATCATCATTGTCCTTGCCCTCATCGCGTTTGTCATCTTTATGGGCTACACGATCCTGACCAGCATGGACCTGCTCTAACCTATTTGCATCGGGCGTTATGTCCGCATCCTCTGCTCTCGTCTAACCCTCAAATTCTGTACCACACATCCGAAAGGTCGCCCCATGGCTTTGACCGACATCTCGCATCCCACCGACATTGCAATGCTCACCGATCTGTACGAGCTCACTATGGCCCAGGGCCTGTGGGAGAGCGGCAAGGCCAATGAGCAGGGTTGTTTTACCGCGTTTTACCGCGACCATCCCTTTGGCAGCGCCTATGCCGTCATGTGCGGCACCGCCGAGCTGCCCGAGCTGGTCGAGAACCTGCGCTTTACGCCCGAGGATATCGACTACCTCGCATCGCTTGAGGCCCCGGCCGGCGGCGCGATGTTTAAGTCCGCATTCCTCGACTATCTGCGCGATTTTCGTGCGCATGTAAACATCGACGCCGTGCCCGAGGGCGAGCTCGTCTTTCCGCGCGAGCCCATGGTGCGCGTCACCGGCCCCGCGCTGGAGTGCCAGCTGCTCGAGACGGCGCTGCTCAACATCGTCGGGTTCCAGACGCTTGTCGCCACCAAGACGGCGCGCGTGGTGCTCGCCGCTGACGGTCGCCCCGTGGCGGAGTTTGGCCTGCGCCGTGCCCAGGGCCCCGATGGCGGCCTAGCTGTTGCGCGCGCGAGCTACGTTGCCGGCTGCTCCTCTACGTCCAATGTGCTCGCCGGCCGCCGCTACGGTATTCCCGTCTTTGGCACGCATGCGCACAGCTGGGTGATGAGCTTCGATTCCGAGCTCGAGGCCTTCCGCGCCTTTGCCAAGTCGAGCCCCAAGAACTGCACGCTGCTCATCGACACCTATGACGTGCGCGAGGGCTGCGAGCATGCCATTACGGTTGCCAAGGAGATGGAGGCGGTGGGCGAGCGCCTGTCGGCTATTCGCATCGACTCCGGCGACCTTGCCAAGCTCTCCAAGTATGTTCGCGGCCGTTTTGATGCCGAGGGCCTGCCCTATGTGGGTATCTCGGTGTCCAACGACCTGGACGAGTACACGATTCAGTCGCTGCTCGACCAGGGCGCGCCCATCGATAGCTTTGGCGTGGGTACCAAGCTCGCGACCTGCTACGACCAGCCGGCGCTGGGCGGCGTGTACAAGCTTTCCGCCCGCCGTGCGAGCGAGGCCGACCCGTGGACGCCGGTGGTCAAGCTCTCCGAGCAGCCCTATAAGCGCACGATCCCGGGCGTACAGCGCGTGCGCCGTTATTACGACGGCTTTGGCGGCCCGGTCTGCGACATGATCTACGACGAGGACCATCTGGCGGGGGAGGGCGCCGCGCGCGGCAATACCCTCGTGGCCGTGAATGATGCCGCCCTGGTGACCGACGTGTCCGAACTTGAGTATCGTGAGCTGTTGGTGCCGATCGTGCGCGACGGCAGTGCGGTGGCTCCGCGTGAGAGCATCCAGGACGCGCGCGAGCGCTGTGTTTGGGCGCTCGATCATCTGGATGCGGCTTTCAAGCGCTTCCTGTATCCGCAGACCTACGTGGTGGGTATGGAACAGGGCCTGGCCCAGGTGCGCGACGAGCTCGTGCGCAAGAATATGGCCGCGGCCTCGGCTTTCCCCTGGGCAAAATGATTCCTTGGGCGGTAGGGGCGAGTCACGCTCCCTTGGCCGCCAGCTCGGCCGTTCGCTGAACAGTTGATTGGTTTGACGTATGACGACTTCTTATAAAACGATGGTGGTAAAGATCGGTTCGTCCACGGTGGTGGGCGCCGATGGCAAGGTCAACCGCGCCTTTATCGGCGGACTTGCCGATCAAGCCGCAGCGCTGCGCAAGCTCGGCTGGCGTCTGGTCGTGGTGAGCTCGGGCGCTATTGCCTGTGGCTATCCCGTGTTGGGCTTCGACCGCAAGCCGGTCGGCGACCTTCCGAGCCTGCAGGCCTGCGCCTCGGCTGGTCAGTGCATCATCTCGTCGGCCTACGACGAGGAGTTCCATGCGCGCGACCTGCTCACCTCGCTCGTGCTGCTCACGCGTCACGACACGGCGCGTCGCACGTCCTACCTGCACGCGCGCGACGCCCTGCTGCGTCTGGTGGAGCTGGGCGTGGTGCCGGTCGTCAACGAGAACGACACCGTTACCGTCGACGAGATCAAGTTTGGCGACAACGACACACTGGCGGCGCTCGTGAGCTGCCTGGTATCTGCCGATCTGTGCGTGACGCTCTCGGACATCGATGGTCTCTATACTGCCAATCCGCATGAGGACCCCACGGCCGAGTTTGTTCCTGTCGTGCATAAGATCGATGCCAAGATTATTGCCTCGGCGGGCGATTCTTCCACATCGGTGGGCACGGGCGGCATGATTACCAAGATCCGCGCGAGTCGCATCCTGATGACGGCGGGCATTCAGAGCGTGATTTGCTCGGGCGAGGAGCCCGATGCGCTCGTGCGCCTCGCCCGCGGCGAGAGCGTGGGCACGCTGTTCGATCCGCCGGCGGAGCGTCTGGACATCGCGCCCCGCAAGCTGTGGATCGCGCTGGGCGACAAGGCACATGGGTCGGTGACGGTTGATGATGGTGCTGCGAAGGCGCTGGTTAGCCGTGGCTCTTCCTTGCTTGCGGTGGGTATTCGCGAGGTCGATGGCCAGTTTGCCGAGGGCGATGTGCTCGATGTGTGCGATCCGAGCGGTATGGTCGTCGCCCGCGGTATCGCCGAGGCCGATTCGGACGTGCTGGAACTTGCTGCCGGTCGCCGCCAGGACCAGATCGCCAGCAACCGCCTGCTCGCTAACCTGGCCGAGAAGCCGGCGATACACAGGGATAATTTGATCGTCTTCGCATAACCAATTGACGCTGCAAACGCCCCTAAGCGGCAATCTGACGTTCAATCGTCGGGCATGACCAGAAGGTCAATGCCCTCCTCTTTCACGTCACCTTGCTCGCTTAGGGGCGTTTTCGCTTTCCGTTCTCTACCTGCGGCATTGTCGTTGCCGGCACTTGTTCGGCACTTGGGGACGTTCTTTTTGTGCCGGCAGGTGGGGACACTCCTTTGCTAGAAGATCTGGCGCAGGTCTCCTCGGTTGAGGGCTTCGTTGAAGAGGTGCTTGAACACCACGCTGCCGTGCAGGCCATCGTGTTCAAACTCGTTCGTCACCCAGGCATGCGAGTTGCCCACGCGACTGAGCGTGTCGAGCTGCAGACCCGAATCCACGTACATGTCATCGAAGTACACGGCGGCCTGGAGTGGCACTTCGTTGCAGGCCAGGCGCTGCGAGTCGTAGATCTTGTCCCAGCTGGTGTCTTCCATCAGCAGGTCCATGGCGGGCTTGAAGGGCTTGAGCTCGGGCATCTGCTCAAACATCCACGGGAACATGGCCTCGCCGGTAAACATGAGCGGGCGCGCGAGCGTGTCGAACTCGGCGCGGTGTGCCTTTTCCTCTGCCGCGGCCCAGCGAATGGGCATGGTGTCGCCGTCGGCGTAGATGAACTCCTGCAGCGTCCAGTACAGCGGATTCGTGCGTGTGTTGGTGCGCTCGAATGCGCGCATCAAAAAGCCGTCGGATACCGAGGAGCCGCAGCTCAGCGTGCCATCGCCATCAACAAACGCGTGGTCGATAATCCAGTGCATGCGCTCAAAGCTCGGCTTCATACCAAAGTCGCTGCCCATGAGCTGTAGGCGCTCGACCGTCATCGGCGAGCCGTCGGGCAGCACGGGCTTCTGTGCCTCGAGCGCATCGGCCAGGGCTGCCACGCGCTCGACGTCGGCGGGGTAGCGGTCGTAATACTGCTGCGTCTTGGCGGCCATGCGCGGGAAGGTGTGCGCGTAGACCTCGCTGGCGCTCGCCGGCACGTGGGGGATGCCGCCGCAGGTAAAGCTCGCCGCCACGCCCTCGGGGAAGAGCGACAGATAACTCAGCGTCAAAAAGCCGCCGTAGCTCTGGCCGAGCGTGACCCAGGGCTTACCGCCAAAGCCCACCAGGCGCAGGTACTCAAAATCGCGCACGATGGAGCTGACGAGGTGGCGCTTGAGGAAGTCCGCCTGCGAGCGTGCGGCATCGGAGCCGGCCGCCGTCGCGCGCTCGCCCAGAGCCGCGATCGTACGCCCGTCTACACAGCTGCTGCGCCCCGTGCCGCGCTGGTCGGGAAGGACCACGCGGAAGTGTTTGACGGCTTCCTCAATCCAGCCGTCGCTCGTGGGTGAGAGCGGACGCGGGCTCTCGCCACCAGGGCCGCCCTGCAAAAACAGGAGCAGCGGCAGATCGTCGTTGATGCGGTCGGGCGCGCAAACCACGCGGTAGAAGAGCTTGATGCTCTCGGGCGCGCCGGCGATTGGTGCCGGCATAGCGCCGCGGCGCATGGTGTTGCCGACGGCCAGGAGCATCGGCTCCAGGCCGCGCCAGTCAAGGGGGACGTCGATGCTGTGGTCCTCGACATAGAGGCCGGGGACGTTGTATGAAGTGATGAGGGCCATGCGGTACTTCCGTTCGTTGCGGTGTTTCGGGTTGACCAATTCTACCGCCGCGGGCGAGGCCATGCGCAAATCGGCTACCATGGTTGCAAACTTCTAGGAGAAAGGGCCGCCCATGTCGGTCGATATAGCCACGTATGTCCACGATCTTGCCGTTGCCGCCAAGGCAGCGTCGGTCTCGCTTGCCACGGCGAGCGATGAGCAGCGCCAGGAGGCCGTGCGCGCCATGGCCGCAGCACTGCGCAACGGTGTCGACTCCATCGTCGCCGCCAACGAGCTCGATATGTCCGCCGCGCGCGATGCGGGCACTTCGGCCGGTCTGCTCGACCGTCTGCTGCTGACGCCTGAGCGCGTCGAGGGCATGGCCGCCGGTTTGGAGAAGCTCGCCGAGCTGCCCGATCCCGTCGGCCGCGTGCTCGACCACCGCGTGCTTGCGAGCGGTGTGGACCTGACCCGCGTGAGCGTGCCGTTGGGCCTGGTCGCCATGGTCTACGAGGCGCGCCCCAACGTGACGGCCGACGCCGCAGGCATCTGCATCCGTACCGGCAACGCCTGCATTCTACGCGGCGGCTCGCTGGCCTATCACTCGTGTGCCATGATCGCCGAGCTGCTGGCCGATGCGCTCGAGGCCAAGGGCTTCCCGCGCGAGGCCGTGTCGATGATCGAGTCCACCGACCGCGAGGCCACCGGCGAGCTCATGAAGCTCCGCGGTATTGTCGACGTACTCATTCCGCGCGGAGGTGCAGGCCTGATCCAGCGCTGCGTGCGCGAGTCGCTTGTGCCGGTGATCGAGACGGGCACGGGCAACTGCCACATCTACGTGCATGAATCCGCCGACTTTGATAAGGCGCTCAACATTATCGTTAATGCCAAGACCCAGCGCGTAGGCGTGTGCAATGCCGCCGAGTCGCTGCTGGTCGACCGTGCTGTGGCCGATGCGTTTTTGCCCGCGGTCGTGACCGTGCTGCATGACCACGGCGTGCTGATTCACGGCGACGAGGCAACCTGCGCCGCATGCGCCGATGCCGGGCTTGTGGAGGGCGATGACTACGTCGCCGCGACTGAGGAGGACTGGGGTCGCGAGTACCTGGCGCTCGAGATGAGCGTGAAGGTCGTGGCAAACGAGGACGAGGCCATCGCACACATCAACCGCTACGGCACGATGCACTCCGAGGCCATCGTTGCCGAGGATACGGATGCTTGCGAGCGCTTCCTCGATGCTGTCGATGCCTCGGCCGTGTACTCCAACGCCAGCACTCGCTTCACTGACGGCGGCGAGTTTGGCCTGGGTGCCGAGATCGGCATCTCGACCCAAAAACTCCACGCCCGTGGCCCCTTTGCCGCCGAGGCCCTCACCACCTACAAATACAAGCTCCGCGGCACCGGCCAGGTCCGTCCCTAACGCCCGCGCAAACAAAAACCACCACAAAGGTGCCTGTCCCCTTTGTGGCGGTTTTAGGTGGCGTGGGCGGTTAGGCCTGGAAGGTATCGCGGTCGGGGGCGAAGGACTGCATGGCCGCGATGGTGCGGTCAAAGAGCTCGGGGAGCTCCCAGCCCAACATCTCGGCGCCCTGCGAAATCACGTCGCGCGAGCAGCCGGCGGCAAAGCGCTTGTCCTTGAACTTCTTCTTGAGCGACTTGGTCGTAAAGTCCATAACGCTCTTGCTCGGGCGCATGATGACGGCAGCGCCGATCAGGCCGGTGAGCTCATCGCAGGCAAACAGGATCTTTTCCATCTGCAGCTCGGGCTTGGGTAGTGAGGTGTTGAAGTCCGACGTGTGCGTCTGGATGGCGCGAATGAGCTCGGGAGACGCACCTTCGCCCTCAAGAATCTCGGCAGCATAGATGGTGTGGTTAATGGGGTCGTCCTCATGCTCCTCCCAATCCAGGTCGTGCAGCAGACCGACGATGCCCCAAAACTCCTCGTTCTCGGGGTCGAACTCGCGCGCAAAGTAGCGCATAGTGCCCTCGACCGTCTCGCCATGGGTGATATGGAACGGGTCCTTGTTGTGCTCATTGAGCAGTTCGAACGCGCGGTCGCGGGTGATTCCGGCGGTAAGCGGCTCTGCCATAAGAGACTCCTTGTGCTCGTGGGTATCGATAAGAATGAATACTACTAGAACAAGAAAACCACCACAAAGGTGCCTGTTCCCTTTGTGGTGGTTTTTGGCGCGGATGGGTTAGTTGAGGGCGGCTTGGGCTAGGCGGGCTTCGGCGGCCTCCTCGGTGACGCCAAGGGCCACGGCGAACTCCTCGATGGAGCGGCGTTTGGCCTCCTTGAGTACGCGCATGTAGTAGGAGCTGGGTTTTTTATCAGCTTCCTCGGCCTGGCGAATGCGGTGCATCATGGTCTTTGCCACGCGGACCGTCTCGGGCGCGCCCAGCTTGAGCTGCTGCTTAAAGTGTGTCTCCTCAAGCGAGCTGTTGCGCTCGGTAAAGGTGTCGCACTCCAGCTCGTCATAGTGGCTCAGCAGGTGCTCGGCATCTTGCTGAGAGATGGCGGCGTGCAGACGGTCGGCCTGCGCCACGGGGTACATGAGGATCGTCTGCGCATGTCCCTGCTTGGTCTCGAGCAGCAGCATGGGCTGCGGTGTGTCGTCCCTAAAACCGACGACGGTGCAGACTCCCTGGCCCGGATGAATGACGTGTTGACCGATTGAGAACATGCTACCTCCAACTTATACGAATTTACGTATGTCTAGAATAACACGCTGACGTGCGCAAACCCGCCTTGATTATCAACTTCATCCGAACACCTTCCACATTCATCCGCACATGTGCGGA
>CABSNM010000029.1 GCA_902479065.1 uncultured Collinsella sp. | reverse complement strand
ACCGCAGGAAGCTTGGATACGCCTAGGCGCGGTCCAAGAAACCGTCCGCACCCCCGGTTCATATGCGCCAACTTGGTGTAAAGTAACCTGTCCCCAATGACTAGGACTGTCCCCAAGTGCCGAACGTCTCCAAGTGCCGCATCTGGGCCAAGGCGACGCCGATGCTTTGGCAACGCCAGCGAAAACCCACCTGAGCGAGCAAGGTGCCTTGAAGCGAAGCGGCATTGACCTTCTGGTCATGCCGCTGAAGCTGAAAGGCAGATTGCCGCTCAGGTGGGTTTGCAGCGTCGAGCCGTTACGGCGTTTGGTAAAACGCCGTAACTAATAATCCAGCTTCCACATGTAGCGGCGCGTCATGTAGTCCTTGTGGGTGACGGCAGAGAGTGCACGCATGTAGACGTTGTTGAGGATCGGGGCAAAGATCAGGTGGTTGAAGTACTCGCTCACGCTGTCCTTGATGTCGTTGAGGCCGAGCTCCTTGGCGTCGAGCTGATAGACGCGCTCGCCACCGTACTGGTTGACAAAGCGGATGCCGCGCTCGTCGTTGCAGCGGCTGCGGCCGACGCTGATGAGCTGGAACAGCGAGGTGCGCTTGTCCAGGATCTCGAAGGGGCCGTGGAAGAAGTCACAGGTGTTGATGGTGCAAGAGTCGATCTGCAGCATCTCCTGCACGTTGCAGATGCTAAAGACGTAGGCGGCACCAAAGAGCGGACCCTGGGCCATGACGTTGATGCAGGGCTTGTCGGCGTTCTGCTCGGCCCACTTGGCAGCGAGCGGACGGGTATACTCGACGGCCTTGCGATAGATGGGGTCGACCAAGTCGAACGCGGCCATGGCGGTCTCGTACTCGGCATAGCCCTCGGTCTGCTGCGTAAGCTCCATGGCGATCATGGTCACGACGGCGGAGTTGGTGCGGCCCATGCAGGACTCGTCGACGGCCAAGCTGTCGTACTGGATCTTGTAGTCGCAGACCTCGGTGAGGCCGGACTCGTCAACATAGATGGCGATGGTGCTGGCGCCGTGGTCCTTGGCGACCTGGGCGGCGACGATGGTCTCCTTGGTGCCGCGCATGGACACGACGACGGCCAGGGTGTTCTCGTTAACGTAGGCGGGGGTTGCGTGCACGAACTCGTTGCTGGTGTAGCTGGAGCTCACGACCTGCGTGGCCTCGTGCTCCATAAAGTACTGGGCAGGATAGTTGCCGCCGTTGGATCCGCCGGCGCCAATCCACACGACGCGCTTGATGCCGCCCTTGTCTGCCTTGTCAGCCAAAACCTGGGAGACGACATCCTTAACCTGTTCCTGAGTAGTCATCGTGCATCAGCCTTTCTTCTCGTTTGATGCTCTCGATGGCATACAAGTTACATACATGTTTTGGTTATGTCGACTAGTTGTATGCTATATTTGACTTAGAAATTCTGCTGGTAAGGTTTTCGACTTCTCGTTACCAGCAGTTTTGTTGTTGTATTGAATACATGCTTGATTAGACTCGCATACAAGTTAGATACAGGTTGATCACATGAACGCTTCGTCTAAAAAGAAACTGAGCCAATACGAGCGCTTGGCGGGCATGTTGCGTGACCGCATCGCCGCCGGTATCTACGCACGCGGAGACAAGCTGCCGTCCGAGATGGAACTCATGGACGAATCGGGGCTGTCGCGCAGCACCGTGCGCCACGCCCTTAAGGTACTCGTTGATGAGGGCCTGGTGCGCACCGAGCGCGGGCGCGGCGCCTTTGTGGCCGACACGCCCGCGCTCCACGAAAACAACCTGGTGTTTTCGAGCTATACCAAGCAGGTCGAAGGCCAGGGCATGAAGCCCACCACGCGCACCGTGGACTCGGGCTTTACCAAGGCGGGCGGCAGCATAGCTAAGTTCTTTGATGCCGCCGTGGGCAGCAAGCTCGTCAAACTTGTCCGTCTGCGTTATCTGGACGATGCGCCGCTGTGCCTGGAGACCACCTATCTACCACCGAGCTTTGAGGCACTCATCGATCGCGATATCAACGGTTCGCTCTACGCCACGCTGCGACAGGAGTTCCATCGCGCACCGGCACAGGGGCATAAGACCTTTGAAGTGTGCTATGCCTCGCAAAACGAGGCGTTTTTGCTCAACGTTGAGCGCGGGCAGGCGCTGATCCTGATCACCGACTACGTCTACGACACCGACGGCCGCCCGCTCCATGTCTCCAAGCGCATCCAACGCACCGACCGCGCCAAATACACCGAGCCCATCGGCTAGCCTGCCAAAATAGACCTGTCCCTAAATGGTAGGTTTGGGGAGGTCGGGGAACCAGGTTGGTTTGGGTTGGTTGGGCGTGCGCTCGGCTAGGACCAGCTCCATCCAACACATGTCGTACCAGCGACCGAACTTTTGGGCACAGCGGTCGAAGGCACCCACCAGGCGATATCCCATATGGGCATGGAAGTCCTGACTGTTGTGCGTCAGATACTCGTCGTCCTTGTCGTGCGGCACGGCAATGAGCGCGCACATATTGGTGATGCCCATCGCGATCAGACATTGCTTGAGCGTATCGTGCAACTTGCGGCCCAGCCCGCCGTGGCGCACGTCGCACGCCAGGTAGATCGACGTCTCGACCGACCAGTCGTATGCCTCGCGGCTGTTGAGCGGGCTCACATAGGCATAGCCTACCGGACGCCCGTCCAGCTCCATCACCAAATACGGATAGCGCTTGAGCGTACGCTCGATGCGCCCGGCGAACTCCTCAACGCTCGGCACCTCGTATTCGCAGGTAATCGCCGTCTGGCGCACATACGGCTCATAGATGGCAAGCAACGCCGGCGCGTCTTCGGGCGTCGCCAGGCGAATCGTCGGCTCGGACATCTCGGTCATACAACCCTTCTCCCCCAAAAGCAAAGGCCACCCTGCGCCAAACCCGGCGCAAGGCGGCCCCTCGTCATTACATCAGGCTACAGGACAGCCGCCAGCGCGTCGATGTCCTCCTGCGTCGTGGCCCAGCTGGTGCAAAAGCGCACCACCGTATGAGTATCGTCGTACTTTTCCCAGTACTCGATCGCCGCATGCTCGCGAATGCGGGCCATATCCTCGTTGGGCAGAATCACGAACTGCTGGTTCGTGGGCGTCTCCAAGAAGAACTGGTAGCCGCGCTCGTGCAGCACACGACGCAGCGCCCGAGCGGTCTCAATCGCCTGGCGACCAATCTCAAAATACAGGCCATCGGTAAAGAGCGCCTCAAACTGGACGCCCGTCAGGCGGCCCTTGGCCAACAGCGCGCCGTGCTGCTTAATGCGCGGAATAGGATGCGCCGGAGCGTGCATGCCGCAGAACACCACAGCCTCGCCGCAAAGCGCACCACACTTGGTGCCGCCGATGTAGAACACGTCACACAGCTGCGCCAGCTCGGGCAGGGTAATGTCGCACTCATCGGCCGCCAGCGCATAGGCCAGGCGGGCGCCATCCACAAACAGCGGAATCTCGCGCTTCTGGCACACTGCGTGAATCGCCGCGAGCTCGGCCTTGGAGTACAGCGTGCCGTACTCGGTCGATAGGCTCACGTACACGGCACCCGGAAACACCGTGTGCTCGTAGCTCTCGTTTTCGTAGAACACCTGGATATAGTTCTCGAGGTCCTCGGCGTGCATCTTGCCCTCGTAGCCGGGGATGGTGAGCACCTTGTGGCCGCCAAACTCGATGGCGCCCGCCTCGTGGCAAGCGACGTGGCCAGTCTCGGCAGCAACGACGCCCTCGTACGGCGCAAGCAGCATGTCGATCACCGTCGCGTTAGCCTGCGTGCCGCCCACCAGGAAAAACACGTCGGCGTCAGGCGCCTGGCAGGCCTCGCGAATAAGTTGCTTGGCACGCTCGGTATGCGCATCGGTACCGTAGCCGGGCTGCGGCTCCATATTGGTGTCGACGAGCGCCTGCAGCACTGCCGGGTGTGCGCCGTGGGAATAATCGTTGTTGAACGCGAGCATGGCAATCCTCTCTTACCGGGTATCGGCCAGATGATTCAAACGGAGCTATTGTACGCCGTTGGGATAGGCAATGCGCGCGGCGAGACACTCAAGCGCCAGCACCAAGGCAAAGCCGCAGCTCACGTCGCTCAAAAAGTGTGCGCCGATCACGATGCGGCCAAACGCGACGAGCGCCGCGACCACAGCCGCCGTCCAAAAGACCACACGACGGCGCGAAGGTTTTTCCTTAAAAGCCGCCGCGGGAAGCCCGGCGAGCATAAGGCCGATTGCCGCGTGCGCCGTGTGTCCGCTCGCAAACGACTTGAACCCGTCCTTGATCACGCCGGCGGCGATATAGGTCCACTTGTCGGGATTGCCGATCACCCACCACGGCTGAAACTCGAGCCCCTGCGTCACCTCGATCACGCGCATGCGCGGGCGCGACCACAGCGGCTTGACGATCACGTTGAGGATAATGGCCTGAGCGACCCACACGGCAAGCACCATCAACGCCCAGCGCGTGAGCTCATCGGGCTCGGTCGTGCGCGTGAGGCGATAGATGATAAGGTTGGCAGCGATGACCAGCACAAACGTCAGCACCAGCTGAACGGCAATGAGCTTACCGCTAACCCGCAGGGACGAAACGATCTCGTAGCCGGCCAGGCCAACGTTGATCAGAACGCCCAGCACGGCGAGCCATTTGCTCCCCCTGGAGTCGGGACGCACTGCGCGTACGAGCATAACGCCCGCGACGCTCGCCGTCAGCTCGAACGGCAGCTCGCCGGCGGCCTCGATAAAGCGGCCGTACATGCTGCCGACGTTGAACAGCGCGCTCGAGATCTGATAATCGAAGAAACTGCCCACGCCCAGACAAAGGCACAGGACAACCGCGATAATGGCGACATCTTTCTCATAGATGTATCCGAACATGCTTTCCTTTCGGTCGGGCGAAGGGTCGACCCGCAACGTGGTGGGGCAAAGATAGCTTTGTCCCATAAATACCCTTACAGGTTGAGCATAAGTGAGCGAAAACGTTCCATTTGTGGCAAGGTGGCCCGAAGGAGGAGGGAAGCGTACTTGCGTACGCGACCGACGAGTGAGGGTCAGATTGCCCAAATGGAGCGTTTGCAGCGTCGACCCGCTAGTCGTCGTCGCTAGCACCCAACTGCTGCAGCAGCATGAGCGCCGCGGCCACGGGGCCGGTGCCGTCGTTGGCGTCGAGGCCGCGACCCAGGCCGCTGCCCGCGCCGGCGCCCGCCTTGTAGGGCACCGACAGCTTGCGGCTCTTGGGGAAGTTCACCGCGCCATAGCGGGTCTTAAGCTCAAAGGCCACCTTCTTGGGCACGTCGACGCCCAAAAACGTAATGCGGCCACCGCTGAGTGTGACGCTCTCGAGCCCCAGGCGCTCGCCGCGAATGCGGATTCGTGCGCGATTGAACAGGTTGAGTCCCGCCAGCGGCAGCTCGCCATGCGCAGCCTCGGTCTCCTCCTGCACCTCATCGATGCTCTCCAAGTCCTCGGCCGCTGCGAGCTTGCGGTACACGAGCACGCGCTGATCCACCGCCGGCAGGTACTCCTCGGACAAGAAGTAGTCGGCCGGCAGGTTAATACCCACGCTCGCCGCCTCCACGCCGGCGTCGTCATCGCCGCGCGCCTCGGCCACGGCCTGGCCCAGCATCTGCGTAAACAGGTCAAAGCCCACGCTCGACAGGTTGCCGTGCTGCTCGGCTCCCATAAGCGAGCCGGCGCCGCGAATCTCCAGGTCGCGCATGGCGATGCGCATGCCGCTGCCCAGGTCCTGGAACTCGGAAAGTGCGGTCAGGCGCGCCGTCGCCTCCTCGGTGAGCGGCAGCTCGCCCGGGAACATAAAGTACGCGTAGGCCTGCGTGGCAGAACGGCCCACACGGCCCTTGAGCTGGTAGAGCTGTGCCAGACCCAGGCGCTGCGAGTCCTCGATGATGAGCGTGTTGGCGGTCGCGTTGTCGATGCCGCTCTCCACGATGGTCGTGGCGATGAGCACGTCAATCTTCTTGGTCGCGAACTCGATCATCACGTCCTCGACCTCGCGCGGGCTCATCTTGCCGTGCGCCACGCCCACGCGCGCCTCGGGCGCGGCCTCGTGCACGCGCGCCACGGCGTCATCGATGGTCTTGACGCGGTTGGACACGTAATACACCTGACCGCCGCGGCCCACCTCCAGGCGAATCGCCGCGCTCACCACATCGGGGTCGTACTCCCCCACGTGCACGATCACGGGACGACGCCCGGTCGGCGGCGTCGTGATCAGGCTCATGTCGCGCACGCCGCTCGTGGCCATCTGCATGGTTCGCGGAATCGGCGTTGCCGAAAGCGTAAGCACGTCAATCTGCTCGCGCAGGTTTTTGAGCTGCTCCTTGTGCTGCACACCAAAGCGCTGCTCTTCGTCGATGATCACCATGCCCAGGTTCTTGGGGTTCACATCGGCAGAAAGCAAGCGGTGCGTGCCGATGAGCACATCAATCGCGCCCTCGGCAAACGCCTTGAGCGCGCGCTTCTGCTGCGCCGGCGTGCGGAAGCGGCTGAGCACCTCGACCTCCAGGCCAAACGGGGCAAAGCGCTCAAAGAATGTCTCGTAGTGCTGTTGGGCCAGAATGGTCGTGGGGCAGAGCACCATGACCTGGCGGCCGGAGTCCACGCACTTAAAGGCCGCGCGCAGGGCGACCTCGGTCTTGCCAAAGCCCACGTCGCCGCACAGCAGGCGGTCCATGGGCTTGGGCGCCTCCATGTCGGCCTTGATGTCGGCAATAGCCTCCAGCTGGTCACGCGTCTCGTCGTAGGGGAAGCTCTCCTCCATCTCGATCTGCTCGGGCGTGTCGGGCGGACAGGCGATACCGGTAATCGACGAGCGGCGCGTATACAGGTCGACCAGGTCAAACGCCAGCTTTTTGGCATTCTTGCGCGCTTTGTTGGTAGCCCGCGTCCAGTCGGCGGTGTTGAGCCTAGTCAAGCGCGGCTTATCGCCGTCGGGACCAACGTATCGCGTGATACGGTCGACCTGCTCGAGCGGCACGTAGAGCTTGTCGCCGTCGGCATATTCCAGCAAAAAGTAGTCGCGTTCCTTGCCGCCCACTTCCTGGCGCGCGATCTCGCTAAAGAGTGCGATGCCGTGGGTAGCGTGCACCACGTAGTCGCCCGGCTTAAACGGGAAGGTGATCTGCGTAATGTCAACCTTGCGGCGGCTGCGCGCGCGGTTGGCATCCATGCGGGCGTTGAGGTCGGCGATCGAGAACACGGCCAGGTTGGCATCGGGCACCACCACGCCCTGCGGCAGGGCAGCGTCCACAAAGGTCACGCGCCCGCGCGAGATGGTGGGCACGGCGGCGCCGGCGGCAGCCTGCGCGGCGCCCACCTCGAGCGAGCGGGCGTTGAGCGCATCGGCGCGACGCTCGCGAATGGAAGCATGGGCCTCCTGGCGTGCGGCACGGTCGGCGGAATCCGCCGCTGCCACGCGCACGCGGTCGCCGATAGCGCCGGCGTTTTCGGGCGCCGCGGTCAGCGATTCCTCAAAGGTAATGCCCTCGTCGCCAAAGGTGAGCTCCATCGACTCGCGCGCACCGCGGTCGGGGATGGCAAACACGCAGGCATAGCGCTTGCCCACGACCTCCTGGATGCGCGTCATGAAACGGTTGTCCGAGCCTGCGATGGCAGGCTGCTCAATCTTGAGCTCGGCCGTCACCGCACCGCCGGCACGGATGAGGCTCACATAGTTCAGGCGTTGCTGGGAACCAAAGTCGAGTTGCTGGGCACGCACGTACAGGCCGTCCAGACGGTCGACTCCCGCCTCGCCGGCACGTGCCTCGATATCCTCGTAGGCGCGCAGGCAATCGTCGAACAGCGAGCGCGGCTCGGACAGTACCACGAGCGCCTTGCCGCTCACATGCGACAGCGGGCTCACGGTCTGGCCGTACATCACCGGCAAAAAGCGGTCGAGCTCGGGCGTGACGATGCGCGCATCCACCATCTCGAGCAGCGCCGCCAACTTGCTGTCGTCCTGGCTGGCGCGATAGAGCGCCACATGCATGTTGTGGACGGCCTCGTCGGTAAGCGCCAGCTCGCGGCACGGGAAGATCTCGATGCTGTCCTCGTTGCCGATGGTCTGGCCCGTTGAGCTCACCATGCGACGGATGCGGTCGATCTCGTCGCCAAAGAACTCAATGCGCACGGGCGCTTTTTCCTGCGCGGGAAACACCTCGACGGTGTCGCCGTGCACGCGGAACAGGCCGGGCGCGTCGGCGGCGCCGGCATTGGTGTAGCCCATGCCCACTAGGCGCTGCGGCACCTCATCAAAAGGAATCTCCTCGCCCACCGCAAAGGTCGTGGACTCCCAATAGCGGCTCTCGACCGGCGGCACGCAGCGCAACAGCGCGCGGGCCGAGGCAACCATGATGCAGTTGTCCCCGCGCACGATGCGCCCCAGAGCCTCGCAGCGCTGCGCCACCACGGCATCGTCGGGCGCCTGCTCGCGCCACGGATAGTCCTTGCGCTCGGGAAAGCGGCACACGTGCGCCAGGCCCACGTAGGCGGCAAGGCTGCGCGCGGCGCGATCGGCCGCATCCTCGCCACTCACAATGTAGACCGTCGGGCGCGGACGGCGCGCAAACTGGGCGGCCGCCATAAGCGTGCGGCCCGACTGCGACACGGCCAGCGTCACGTCCTCGCCGGCATCGAGTCCGGCCTCGACGGTCTGCAGCGCCTCGGCAGTGTAGAGCTGCGCGGCTATACGGTGAATGAGCATGCTGTTCCTCCGGCATCGCAACGCCAAAAGCCCGCCGGAGCAAGCTCGGCGGGTCGTACGTCAAATACATTGTCTGTCATGGTAGCGCATGGAGAGGACTCCGGCTCAAGGGCAAACCCAGCCCCGCAAAAAACGCCAGACGAAGATGCGTTCCGCCCTACCCCGCTACGCGCACGCTGGGGCACAAATCTGCCAGCGGACACTCGTCACACTTGGGTTTGCGGGCATCGCAGATCTCGCGACCAAAGGTGATCCACTGATGGTTGACCGACTCCCAATACTCGTGCGGCAAAATCTTGAGCAGATCCTGCTCGGTCTTGAGCGGCTCCTTGGCATGCGTCTTGGGACTCAGCATCAGGCGGTGCGCAATGCGGTTGACGTGCGTGTCCACCGCAATGCCCTCCACGATGCCATACCCCACGTTGAGCACGATGTTCGCCGTCTTGCGTCCCACGCCCGGCAGCTTCACGAGTTCCTTCATGTCGGCCGGCACCTCGCCGCCATAGTCGGCGACGATCATCTGTGCGGCCTCGACGGCATGCTTGGCTTTGCTCTTGTAGAAGCCGAGCGACTTGATGGTGTCTGCCACGTCAGCCACGCTCGCCCCGGCCATGGCCTCGGGCGTGGGCCACTGGGCAAACAGCTTCGGCGTCACCTTGTTGACCTGCGCGTCGGTCGTCTGCGCCGAGAGCAGTACCGCGATCAGCAGGCGGAAGGGATTCTCGTGGTCCAAAAAGCACTCGACCGGGCCATAGCGACGGTTGAGGCGCTCACACACCTCAACGGCGCGCTCGCGTTTGGCGGCATTGGTCTCGCGTGGCATAACGACTCCTCGGCTCAACGGCACAATAAACTTATGGGCACAATTGTCCCACGTCCGAGTCGCTTACGCCTCCAAGAATGCGCCGGTCTGACGGCTCCACAGGCTCGCGTACTCGCCACCCGCCTCGACGAGCTGCGCATGCGTGCCGTCCTCGACGATCTCGCCATCGGCCAGCACCACAATGCGGTCGAGCGCCGCCACGGTAGACAGGCGGTGCGCCACCACAATGGAGGTGCGGCCGCGCATCAGGTTCTCGAGCGCCTCCTGCACCAGCGCCTCGGACTCGCTGTCGAGGGCAGAGGTCGCCTCGTCGAGCACCAGAATCGGCGCGTCGGTTAGGATGGCGCGGGCGATAGCCACGCGCTGACGCTGGCCGCCCGAGAGCTTGACGCCGCGCTCGCCCACCATGGTGTCAAAGCCACGGGGCAAGCGGTCGATAAACTCCAGGGCGTTGGCCAGGCGCGCTGCCTCGCGAATCTGCTCATCAGTGGTGCCGGGACGACCGTAGGCAATGTTTTCGCGAATGGAGCGGTGGAACAGCAGTGCCTCCTGCGGCACGTAGGCAACCTGGCGGCGCAGGCTCTGCTGCGTGCAGTGCGAGACATCCTGACCGTCCACGAGCACGCGGCCGCCCTGGACATCGTCCAGGCGCAGCAGCAGCTTGGTGAGCGTCGTCTTACCCGAGCCCGATTTGCCCACCAGGCCCACGCGCTGGCCCGCTGCCGCATGAAGTGTCAGGTCATCGAACACGCTCTCGCCCGCCGCAGCGTCACGGTACGCAAAGCTCAGGTGCTCAAAATCAATCGCGCCCTCGGTCACTTTGAGCTCAGGGGCGTCCGGGTCGTCTGCCACCAAACGTGGCTCGTCCAGCACGCGCGTCATCTCGGCCGCATCGCCGAGCGCGCGGTTGATGCGCTGCATCATGGAACTCACGTAGTTCAGGCGCATGGTGAGGTTATAGGTGTAGGTAAAGATCATGACGAGCGAGCCGGCCGAGATGCCAAACCACGCGTTGCCGCCCGCCACGAACACACTCACCACGGCCATGGTGATGACGATGAGGCCCGAGGTCGTAAAGTTGCGCTGCATCATGGCGTGCATCGAGACCGTCTCGGCGTCGCGCGCGGCACGATCGGCGGCGTCGAACAGATCGCGTTCAAAGTCCTCGCGCCCGCAGGTCTTGACGGCCAAGATGTTCGTGACCGCGTCGGAGAGCACGCCCGAGAGCTTGTTCTGCGCGGCGGACGTCGCGGCCGAAAGCGGCATGATGCGCTTGTACATAAGCCAGACAAACGCGATGTAGACGGCCATGATGCACACCAGGATCACGGTAAATGTGGGCACCACCGGGGCGAGCGCCGCCACCGTGCAGATGACCGAGGTGATGGTGGGGATGAGCGAATACACCGTCACGTCGACCAGCCCCGTATAGCCGCTCATAAAACGGCTCGTCTGGCTCACGAGCGATCCGCCAAAGCGGCTGGTGTGAAATGTCATGGATTGATTGGAGAGCGTGTCGAAGCACAGGCGCGCCAGGTGATAGTTGCCCGCAATCTCGAGCTTGTAGACGGTGTAGTCCTGCAGCTTGGAGAGGATTTGGCCCACTAGGTTAACGAGCACGAGCGCCAGAATGTAAGGACCAAAGACCTCAGACACCTGGTCGCCTGCCACGGGACCGGCCTGGACGCGGTCGACGATGAGGGCCATCACATAGGTGTTGGCAAACGTGAGCAAAAAGATGTAGCCCGCCGACGAGAACACCGAGAGAAAGACGATCAGCGGCTGCGTGCGCGTGACGTCCCAAAAACGCTGCAGCGTGCGACGCACGGTGGAGCGTTTGAGCGGACTGGTGTTTCTCTGAGACATGGGCTTCCTTTCGCGTCTGATAGGGCGAAACGCCATTGTTGCACACTAAAGCGCACTTCAGGCAAGTGCGACGCGAAAAGCGCCCGCGCCCCGCGCTTGCGCAGGCGCCCCGCCGTCAGATGAAGCTAGTCCTCGTCTTTTTGGTCTGCGAGCAGGCTCGCAGACGTAAGCCCCAAGATCTCGTCGGCCTCCTCGGCATCTTCCAGGGCGTCGATGTCCTTGAGCTTGCGCTCCATGACGTTGGTGCGCGTGGTGATGATGCCCTCGACCGTTTTGCCCGCGGTCTCGATCTGCTGCTGGGCGCGGCGCAGCGCCTTTTGATAGCGCGGCAGCTCGGCCTTGACAGCGGAGAGCACGCGCAGTACATCGTCGGTGCGTTTTTGCAGCTTAAACGTTTGGTAACTCATCTGCAGGCTGTTGAGAATGGCCGCCATGGTGCTGGGGCCGGCAACGTTGACGTGATAGTCGCGGCCCAGGGTCTCGATAAGCCCGGGGCGGCTGACGACCTCGGCGTACAGTCCTTCAAACGGCACGAACATGATGCCAAAGTTGGTCGTTGCCGGCACACTCAGGTACTTTTCGCAGATGTCCTTGGCCTCGCGCTTGACCATGGTGTCGAGCGTCTTGCGCGCAGCCGCCACGGCCTCCGCATCGCCCGAATCCTGCGCGTCGAGCAAGTGCTCGTACGCGTCGCCCGGGAATTTGGAGTCGATCGGCAGCAGCACGGGATCGCCCTCGTCCACCGGCAGCTTGACGGCAAACTCAACGCGCTCCGAGGCGCCGGGCTTGGTGGCGACGTTTTCCAGATACTGGTCGGGCGTAAGGATGTCCGCCAGAATTGCACCCAGCTGCACCTCGCCCAAAATGCCACGCGCCTTCACGTTGCCCAGCACGCGCTTAAGATCACCCACGCCAGTGGCGATGGACTGCATGTCGCCCAGGCCCTTGTACACAGCCTCGAGCTGGTCGCTCACCTGCTTAAACGATGCCGACAGGCGATCGTTGAGCGTGCGGGAGAGCTTCTCGTCCACCGTCGCGCGCATCTGATCGAGTTGCACGTTGTTGTCTTTACGGATAGCGCCCAGCTGGGCATCGACCGTCTCGCGCACCTTGTCCAGGCGGTGCTCGATGCCCTCGCGGTTGGCACCGAGCTGTTGGGCCGTCTCGCGGCGCAGGTCATCCATCCGGTCACCAGCTTGCGAAAACTCGCGTGCGATGGTCAGGTAACGTTGCTGCTCCACGGCCGCATCTGTCGTCTGCTGCTGCGCGATGGCATTGGCCGTGCGGCGGGTTTCGGCCAGCGCGACGTTCAGGGCATCGAGCGCGTTGTTAGCCTGCTCGAGTGCTGCCAGCGTTTCCGCGCTACTGTCGCCACGCTCCCGCAACTCGGCACGCAGGCTCTTGAGTTGGAGGGCGCAAGCCGCAGCAACCCCCACCGCCACCAAGGCGATCACAACAAGCACGATATCAATAGCAGACATAGACTCCGCCCAACAGACTCAATCGGTCATCAATCAAAACCGCGATCAATCTTACCCCGCCACACGCACCGGGCGCCCGGCCCCTTCTTGGGCGCCCCTCTCCTCCGCATATTCCATAATGCGGCGCGCCGTCTCCCTGCTCACCTTTGAGTCATCGCCGGCTAAGTATGCGTACACGTTTCCCTTATTCAGATTCAAATCGCGGCAGAGACCGTAGCGCGTTACGCCCGATTCCCCTAGCGCTCCCAACGTTCTTTTTCGCATCAGGGCGTTGATCCTCCTGTCCGCCACCGGCTTTTCCTTCACCGCTCTATACGCACGCCAAACGTTGGCATAACGGTTAGGGAGTTTGTCCTCGGCGCATAGAGATGCCAGGCTACCCGTTTGGGCGTACAAGGACAAAACGCCTCGGTAATCTTCTTCCATCCACGAGCCCTCGGACAAGCCCAGAACGTATTCGGCTTTACCCTGCGCCAAAGCGAGCAAAAACAGGGGCTCCGCCACGCGCGGCGCAACCGTCGTCGCCTGCTTAACCAGCTTTCTAAAACTGAGCGACTGCTGTCCGGATAGCTCTCGGCAATAGCCTTTTAAGAATCCCTCAAAGGTCAGATTCAACCGAGCACCTCCTTTTTGTATTGCCTGTATGCACAGACCATCTCTTGATAACTCCGCTCCGAAGGCGACGACGCCAGTGCTTCTCCCTCGTCGAATATAAGCCGTTCGAGCAGCCCCCAATCAAGTCGGTCGACGAATGCCTGACTATGAAGATCGATGATGTCGTTCGGACGGAAGGCATAGAGCTTCATTACCGCCAGATCCTCCAAGAGGGGTCTGCTCTAAATCCTGCTTATACATAACAAATCCTATTATTATTCATCCTCAATAATACTATTCAGTCGTACGACAGGACCAACAGGATGCAAGGATTCCGATCGTGGCGATAATCCCTACACCCTAGAAGTCCTAATGTTACAAACGCTAACTCTCCCAGCCGGCGCGAATGGTTGTTACGACATCGCCTAGGCGCTGGCCGAGAGCCGCTAGATGTTGGAGTACCTCGTTGGGCGATGCGCCGTTGAGGATGCACGTGAGGGCATACGACGCCAGAAAGATGGCCACAAGCCCTAACGGGATGAGCACGATCATCGCCAAGGTGCGCAGGCGCTGGCCCACGCGGCGACGACGCGCACGACGCTTGTCGAACGCGAGCTCCTGCGCATATGAATCTTGCTGTACGGAATAGGCCTCTGGTGCCGATTCGCACCCGGGCACAGCTGCAGGTACAGCAGCGGGCACGACATTTTGCGCAAAGGGCTGGACTGCCGCCCCTTGCATTTGTATCTCCATGAGTCGTTGCTGCTGACGCAACATGCGCTCGGCTTGCTGCTGCGGAGTCTCAAGAAACAGATCCATGCTGGCCTCCAAAATCGGAGCATTCGACGCTTACGACCAGCATCCCGCACCGCCATGACCGCGACAACGCAATCGCCGGCAATAGCCACAAAGTTTCTTTTGCTCAAAAGCTGTCGAAAAGCTCAACAACTCCCCTACCAGCACTTTCTCTGAGCTTTTTTCGCCAGCAATCTTTTGGCCTTCCACCCTTACGCCAACTGACCAAAATCTAACCAAAAGCTTGACGAAAATTGTGGAGACCGGGACCCCTTACAAAAACGTGCCGCCCCAAAAGGGGCGGCACGCTAACTTCTTATCAGTTTTTCAGTAGCGAGCACGCGACGACCCGAAGCCGGAGCGCAGGGCGGGGAAACACCTTTGCCTCGCGCGACCTGCGGAGCCGTGAGCGAGAGGGAAAGGTGTTTCCCCGCCCTGTGCTCCGCAGTCGGTGAAGGCATCTTTACATGCCCGCGAGACCGCGGGCGGCGGTGGCGCACAGAAACGCCAAGGCTAGAATCACGAGCGAGCCCGCAATATCGGCCGCCACGCCCGCAAAGCGACGCTCAAACAACCAGCTCTCGAAGTGCGGGGCAACGTTGCGCCAAACACGCCACAGCAAGATGCCCATACCGATGACGCCCGGGATATTGAGCAGTAGGATCTCGGAGCACAAAAGACCGATCAGGTTACCGGCGGCAAAGCCCGCATCACCCTCGCAGTATTTGCGGTAGACCATATACAGCATGTACGCCACAAACGGCTGCAAGCACGCAGAAATAAACGAGACCACCATCGAGGGGTCCTGCGAAAAGACCTCGGTGAGTTTATCGACACTCGTGGCGTCCTTCGAAGCCAAGAATAAACCGATAACCACAAGGGGCACCACGCCCAAAATTACCTCGACCAGAGTAAACAACTTGGCAGTCAAATCCTCACTAGCCGAATTCAAATGAGGCGCCCACTCAGGATGAGCATGCGCGCCGACTTTCTTGTCCTTCTCGGCACGATCGGCCTTTTTACCCTCGGCAACCCGACGACCAGGATCCTTGCGAGTTCCCGCCGCAGCAACCCGAGCCCGAGACTTCTTGCCCATAAAAAACACCCCATCAGGTAGTAGATAAACTAAAAGTCGCCACCCAGTGTACCCCCTAAACAACGGCGCCGCCCCAACCCGGAGCAAGCCCCGTCAACCAAATAACCGAACCATCAACCAAATGGCCGCAACCCAATCCCTATACAAAACGTGCCGCCCAAAAGGGGCGGCACACAAACTTCTAATCAGCTTTTCTGTAGCGAGCACGCGACGACCCAAAGCGGGCCGGGAGCTGTCTCTTATACACATCTCCGAGCCCACGAGACCTCTCT
>CABSNM010000028.1 GCA_902479065.1 uncultured Collinsella sp. | reverse complement strand
AAACTAGCCTCTCTTCATGAGCCCCGCAGTCCGCTCCGACTGCGGGGCTTTTGCTATCGGTAGTCATTGGGGACAGACTTAAATGAGTAGCACCAATCAACTGCGGAAAGTGCATCTCACAATGAGCGTCCAAAATGGGGCACAGTTTCCCCGGGGCCCTCAACCGGAAAATACATCCCGGAATTTGCCCGAAAAATGGCCCCCAGTTTCCCAAACAGGCCGCTAACGGAAAGCGCATCCCGCTATCGAACTTCAAAGCGGGGTGCGCTTTCCGTGCCAGCAGTTCCGGGCATCCAGAGACCACTCATTTAAGTCTGTCCCCAGTGACTAGTAGTAGGCCCACATGGCTTCGACTTCGTTGAGGACCTCTACGACGCCCCAGCGTCGGGCGCTGCGGCTGGCCGAGTTGGGATCGAAGACTTCAATCTGGTCGGCGTCGTCAATACCGTAAAGCACAATGTAGTGGCCCACGTTGGTAAAGGTGCCCGGCCGAACGGCGGCGATGACGGGCGCTCCCGAACGCAGCACCTGAGTCATCGAGTCGCGATCGTTATGAAGCTCCGTTCCGTTAAGGCCCAGCTGCCATGCGCCGCGCGTCATAAATGACCATTCGGTGGCGCCGGTGGGGGCATAGTTGCCCGCCTCGGAAAGGGCGCACATGTCGACCGGTGTCATATCGGTGCGGCCGGTCTTAAAGATATAGACCATGGTGAGGCAAGTGGGACCGCAAGCGTTTTCGCGAATAGTGCCACCGGCATAGGGCAGCTCCGACCATGCGGGGTCAATTTGGTAGATGTGGGGCATGGTGCCGGCCTGCCATTGCGAGCGTGGGGTCGAGAACGCAAAGGAGTAACCGGGCGCGACGGGGGCTTTAAGCAGCTTGTCCTCGGCAGTGGGCTCAAGACCGGCTGATCCGTGGGAGATACAGGATCCCAAAAACACAAAGACGAGGCAGGCGGCGATGGAGCAAAGCGCAAGACGTAGGCGGCGGGCCGGAAGCGCGGGCTGTGGTGTGCGACGCAGGGTGAGGGGCGGAATTGCCGCGATCGCGTTGAGGTCGCGAAAAGGAGCGCTTGACGTAGTAGTCGGTCTTACGGCGATCGTAGCGGCGTGGCTGTGATGTGTCGGTCTGGCGTTGGCGTGTGCTCGTACTCACGCGGTCTGACTGCTGCGCGGTACGGCTTTGTTGCCGCGAAGAAGCCCCGGGCTGCTCTTGGGGGTGCTGCGGGTTGTCGTTGTCGGAGGTGCTTCTGGGCGTTGGCGTGGTGCGGCCGGCAAGGCGCACGCTTTGTGGCCGTTGGTCGCCGTCATTGTATCCGTATGCCATTCGAATCACCTTGCCTCATGTGTAACTTGTCTATCCTACATAAAAAGATGCACGACACATGGGCATGTGCGCCAAAAGCCTGACAAATGGTATGAACGTTGCCGCGCCGCGCGCCAAGCGTCACGGCAACAGGTATTCAAAAGCAGACAAGATGAAAGCGTCCAAGACGAATGACGTCTCCCGCCGTTCGTCCCAAAAACGGCGCCGCTCGTTTTGCAGTTCTGCCTTCGGTCGAGCTACAAGCGGCGCTGCTGTGCCAAGGCCGTATCTTAAAGCCACGAAATAAAAGTGCGCGGCAAAACAGACCGCGCAAGGGGTGACGCCAAAGAGGCGTCAATAAGGAAAGGAGGGGAACAATGGCGGACAAGAACGCAGAAGTTGCAGTCGAAGGTAACGGTGGCATGAAGAAAACGCTTTCGCTCTGGAACTTCTTCACCATCGGTTTCGGTGCCATCATCGGTACCGGCTGGGTTCTGCAGGTCGGCGACTGGATGGTCGTGGGCGGCGGTCCCGTTCCCGCTATGATCGCATTCCTCTTGGGCGCGATCTTCCTCGTGCCCGTCGGAGCTGTTTTCGGTGAGCTCACGGCTGCTATCCCCATTTCGGGTGGCATCGTCGAGTATGTCGATCGTAGCTTTGGCCGTACGATGAGCTACATCACTGGCTGGCTCCTGGCCCTGGGCAACGGCATCCTGTGCCCGTGGGAGGCCATCGCCATCTCGACCCTCGTGTCCGAGATGTTCGGCAGCCTGCCCGGCCTTGAGTGGCTGCGCGCCGTCAAGCTCTACACCATCCTGGGCGCCGACGTTTACCTGTTCCCGACGTTGATCGCGCTCGGCTTTGCAGCCTACGTCATCTTCCTCAACTTCCGCGGTGCCAGCTCGGCCGCCAAGCTCCAGGCCTTCCTGACCAAGGCCCTGCTCTGCGGCATGCTGCTTGCCATGGGCGTCTCGCTGTTCACCGGTTCGCCGGAACACGCCATGCCCGTGTTCTCCCAGGTCACCGGTGCTGGCGGCGGCAAGCCCGCTACCGAGGGCACCAGCCTGTTCGCCGGCATCGTGTCGGTCCTGGTTTTGACCCCGTTCTTCTACGCCGGCTTCGATACCATTCCTCAGCAGGCTGAGGAAGCAGCCGAGGGCCTCAACTGGAACAAGTTCGGCAAGATCATCTCCCTGGCCCTGCTGGCCGCCGGCGGCTTCTACATGGTCTGCATCTACTCGTTCGGCACCATCCTCGACTGGCATGAGTTTGTTAAGAGCCCGGTTCCCGCGCTTGCCTGCCTCAAGGGCATCAACATGCTCCTGTACCTGGCCATGCTCGTCATCGCCACGCTTGGACCCATGGGCCCGATGAACTCCTTCTACGGCGCCACGAGCCGCATCATGCTCGCCATGGGCCGCAAGGGCCAGCTGCCCGAGAAGTTCGCCGAGGTCGATCCCAAGTCCGGCGCTCCCAAGCTCGCCTGCGCCGTTCTGGGCGTCATCACCGTCATCGGTCCGTTCCTGGGCAAGAACATGCTCATCCCTCTGACCAACGTGTCGGCTCTCGCCTTCATCTTCTCCTGCGGCATGGTCGCCCTCGCTTGCCTGCGCATGCGCTTCACCGAGCCCGACCTGCCTCGTCCTTACGAGGTGCCCGGCGGCAAGTTTGGCATCAGCCTCGCTGTCGCTGCCTGCGCCGTCATCATTGGCCTGCTCGTGGTCCCGTTCTCTCCCGCCTCCCTCAACATGGTGGAGTGGAGCATCGTGATCGGCTGGCTGGCCGTTGGCCTGGCCCTCATGGCCTTCACCAATTCCCGCAAAAAATAACGCCCAGCCGGGGCGGATCGGGTGCGCGGACCCCTCTCTTCCGCGCACCGAACCCGGCACCACTTGGGTAGCTTTGTGAGGCCATAACCCAACATGGCCTCGCCCACTATATGGATCCATAAGGAGGAACCATGTCCACTAAGTATGCAATCGTTGGCGGCAAGCTCATCGACGGTACCGGTGCCGAGCCGGTCGAGAACTCCCTCGTTCTCGTCGACGACAACGGCAAGATCGAGTACGCCGGCGCCATGCAGGACCTTCCCGAGGGCGTTGAGGTCATCGACGCCGCCGGCAAGACCGTCCTTCCCGGCCTGATCGACACCCACCTGCACTTCTCGGGCAACCTGACCGACGATGACACCGATTGGGTCATGCAGCCACTCCTCGAGAAGCAGGCCGTCGCCGTCAAGCAGGCCTACGACTGCCTCACCCACGGCCTCACCACCGTCTGCGAGATCGGCCGCTTTGGTATCCAGATCCGTGACTGCATCGACAAGGGCGTCTTCAAGGGCCCGCGCGTTCTGGCCACCGGCCTTGGCTTCTGCCGCGTTGCCGGCCACGGCGACTCCCACCACTGCAGCCAGGAGCTCAACAAGGAATCGCACCCCTGGGGCGATCAGGTTGACGGTCCTTGGGATCTGCGCAAGGCCGTCCGTCGTCGCCTGCGCGAGAACCCCGATGCCATCAAGATCTGGGCTACCGGTGGCGGCATCTGGCGCTGGGACTCCGGTCGCGACCAGCACTACTGCTCCGAGGAGATCCAGGCCGTGGTCGAAGAGGCAAAGATGGTCGGCATCCCCGTGTGGAGCCACTGCTACAACAACCACGCCGCTGCCTACGATTCCGTTCGCTTTGGCTGCGAGCAGCTGATTCACGGCTTCGATATCGATGAGCGCACCATGGACCTCATGGCCGAGCAGGGCACCTTCTTCACTCCGACGATCGCCTTCCTGCCCACCTGGTACGCCACCTATCCGCCCGTCTACGTCCCCGAGCTGCACGACAAGTACGAGGGCACCCTGGTTGAGAAGGAGCTGCAGCGCAACTACGACTGTCTGCGCGAGGCCAAGAAGCGCGGCGTCGTCATGACGATCGGCTCCGACTCCTTCTCCTTCGTCACCCCGTACGGCACCTGCTCCATCGAGGAGATGTACGAGTTTGTCGACAAGATCGGCTTCACCCCGGTCGAGACCATCACCTGCGCCACCCTCAACGGTGCCAAGATGTGCCACATCGAGGACGAGACCGGTTCCATCGAGGCCGGCAAGTGCGCCGACCTGCTGGTCGTCAACGGTGACGTCGCCGCTGACATTCACGTGCTCAACACCGACAACATGGACGTCATCATGAAGGACGGCTGGATTGTCGAGGCCGGCACCTTCGGCGAGGCAAACAAGTACAGCGCCTAAGCTACCGTTCATCGATGGCTTGATGTAAAACACAGTATTTGATTGCATAATGCAATGGAGAGGGTCGCTTGCGGCCCTCTTTATTGCTATGGGTGCGGTAGATAAAAGGGGATGACGGTGGATTTAAACAGGCTGATTCTGGGCAAGAGCTACAACTCTACCAAGGTCTTTCGTACGGCCCAGCATGTGGTCCAGGCCATCCTGCTCGGTGTTGTCGTTCCGGCGCTTATCCTGTTGCTTATCTGGGATTTGACCGATAATCCCAACCCCGTCCCGGGCGTTGTCGTCATTGCCGGCTTGGTCATGCTGTGCTTCTTCTTCTCGTACGTCTTTGTCGTTCCCGACGACCTCACGTCGAGTGCTACCGACCGCACACTCGCCATCGCATCGAAAATATTCGCCTATACGTCGCGAGGCCTTACGCCCGAAGCGGCCCTGGGCGCTTCCAAAATCATCCTTTCCGAGACCATTGCCTCGGCCATCTGCTTTACCGACGGCAAGCAGGTGCTGGCGAGCTGGGGCGAGGACTCGGCAAAATGCCCCGCGGGCACTCCGGTTGTGCTGCGGACTACGCTCAACGTGATCAACAGCGGTGAGCAAAGCGTATTTTCGCGCGATGCCTCGACTGAGACGGGTGGCTACTTTCCGCGCCTGCGCGCCGGTATCGTCGCACCGCTCACCGTGCGCGGGCATTGCGTGGGCACGCTCGAGCTGTATTATCCCCGTCTGAGCAGCATCGATATGCGCCAGACGGCGCTTGCCTCGGGCTTTGCCGACCTCATTTCCACGCAGCTTGCGAGCTTTGAGCTCGAGCGCCAGGACGAGCTTACAGCTCGCGTGGAGCTGCGCGCCTTGCAATCGCAGGTCGATCCTCATTTTCTGTTTAACACCATCAGCACCATCGTGTCGCTCGTGCGTACCGAGCCGGACAAGGCCAGGTCGCTGCTCATCGACTTTTCCAATTACTACCGTCAGACACTGTCCGATTCCGATACCCTCACAACGCTCGAGCACGAGGTGGAACAGGGCACTCGTTACATCAACCTTATGCAGGCCCGGTATGGCGACGGCCGTCTGCGCGTTTCGGTCGATATCGACTTTGAGGTGCGCGACAGCCTGGTGCCGCCGTTTATCTTGCAGCCGCTGCTCGAAAACTGCATCAAGCACGCGCAGCGCGAGACCGAGCCGCTTTCTATTCATGTTAGGGCTTTCGAGACCGATGACGGTTTGGAGATCATCGTCGAGGACGATGGCATCGGTATGAGCGAAGAGGTCTGCGCGCATCTGTTTGAGCAACATCGCCGAGAGGAGCCCGAGAGCATTACCGCCGACGGCTCCGTCAAGCGAGGTTGCGGCCTGGCACTCTTCAACGTGCTTCAGCGCATCCATTTCTTTTACGGAGAAGATTCCGGCATGCGCGTGAAGTCCCAGGAGGGCGTGGGAACGCAGGTCATCGTCGAGCTGAACGGCGAGCCGCATGAGCCCGCGCCGTTGACGGCGTAGCACGCGGTTGGATTGAGAGAAAAAGAGGGGAAGCACATATGTCCGAAGGCTGGAACATCTTGGTGGTTGATGACGAGCCTCCCATTAGGGCTGAGCTACGCTATCTGTTGGAAAAGGATACGCGTGTGGGTCAGATTGCCGAGGCGGGCAATGTCACCGAAGCCGTGGAGTCGATTCTGTCGAACAAGCCCGACGTGTTGTTTTTAGACATTACCATGCCCGGTCGCTCGGGAATTGAGCTTGCCGAGACGCTGCAGAACCTAAAGACGCCGCCGGTGGTTGTGTTTGTGACGGCGTTTGCCGAATTTGCCGCTGATGCGTATAACCTCGATGCGGTCGACTATGTCGTCAAGCCGGTCGAGGACGCACGCCTGTCAAAGGCACTCGACAAGATCGAGGCAGCCTTGGGTGCCCGTCGTGTTATCCATGCTCCGCGCCAGCCTTTGCGTCTGACGGTGGACCGCGGGGGCAAAAAGGTGTTCATTCCCGCCGCAGACGTCTGCTACTTTGAGGCGCGCGCCGATTTTTGCAACGCCATCTGCGCCGAGGGAACGTACCTGATCAATGAGTCGATCTCTTCGCTCGAGCGTCGCTTGGACTCCGAGGGCTTTATTCGCGTTCATCGCAGCTACCTGGTCAATTTGGAAGACGTGCACAATGTTGAGATTGGCTCCACGGGGTTGATGGAGCTCAGGCTCGACCGCGTGAACTCGACGGTACCGGTGTCCCGTCGTCGTGCCGCCGAGGTCAAGTCGCACCTGGGGCTTGCGTAGACGGTCTGCGTGCCGTCGTTTACCATCGCAGGTTTGGCATGGGCGCGCGGTGGGCATAATGGGTGGCATCGAATGAAATCGAAAGGATCATTATGCCCGCGCTTATCACCCATCATCTGTTTGGCGAGGAAAGCATCGACCGTCTTCCGCAGGGCGTCATCACGTCCGATGAAGAGCGCATTGCCTTTATCTTGGGCAACCAAGGCCCCGACCCGTTTTTCTTTCACATTCTGACACCGCGTGTTTCCGACTGCACGCTGCTGGCGCAGGTCATGCATCGGTCGCGCATGTCTCGCCAGTTCGCGTGCCTGCGCGACGGCGTGTCGCATCTGCTGCCGCGCGACGCCAGCTTGGGTCGCGCCTTTGCGCTGGGCCTGCTGTCTCATTACGTGCTCGACCGCAACGCCCATCCCTTTGTCTATGAGCAGCAGTTTGGCATCGTGGAATCCGACTCAGAGCTTGAGGATTCGAGCAGTCAGGTCCATGCCGTGATCGAGAGCGACCTGGATGTACTGATGCTGCAGCTTAAACGCGATGGCGCTACGGTCGACGATTACCCGCCGGCGGGCGAGATCGTCACTACCGATCGCATCAATCGCGTGGCCGGCGTGCTGATGAGCTATGTTGCCGGACGCGTGTACGGCATTGACATTCCGGCGGGGGAGTACGGTGCTGCCGTTGCCAATATGCAGCGACTTTACCGCGCGATTGAGCCGGCCGGCTCCGCAAAGACGCGCGCGATCTCGCTGGTTGAGGGCTTGGTGCACGACTACTCGCTGCTCGACGGCCTTGCCCATCGCGTGACGACGGAGCTGCCCGAGCGCACCGGTAACCTGGGCCATCTGACATGGAAGAATCCCTTTACCGACGAGGTCTCGAACGAGAGTTTCCCCGAGGTCTTTGATCGCGCGCTGGTCGATTACGAGTGCACGGTCGCACGTTTTATCGAGACCGGTGACATGGATGCCGTGACCAGTCACGTCAACTACAGCGGTCGCGTGCTCAATGCCGATGAGGAGTTCGACCGCGAGGAATAGGGCCCGTGCGTGCCCCTTTGCCGAATCCTTACCGGCGGTTCTGGACAATTGGGGTACGATGAACTAACTGCATATCGGGCGAATACGAAGGGTCCCTGTCCATGAAATACACCAAGCTCGAGCGTAACTGGGTTATGTATGATGTGGGCAATTCGGCCCTCGTGCTGCTCAATACCTCGGTGGTGCCCATTTACTTTAACGCCATCAATACCGGCGCTTCTTCGGCCGACCTGGTGGTCGCCTGGGGCAATGCGCAGACGATTGCCTCGCTGGTCATCGCCATGCTCATGCCCATTCTGGGCGCGCTTGCCGACTACGCCGGCAACAAGATCAAGTTCTTCTTGGGCTTCTTCCTCACGGGCCTGGTGCTTTGCCTGGCGCAGGCTATCCCAATGTCCGCCATGGCATTTTTGACCGTGTACGTGCTGTGCACCATCGGCCTTAACTCTTCTATGACGTTCTACGACGCCATGCTGCCCGACATTACCACCGACGAGCGCATGGACGCCGTGTCCAGCTCGGGCTATGCCTGGGGCTACATCGGTTCCACCGTGCCGTTCGTCATCTGCCTGGCGCTCATCATGGGCGGCCCCGCTCTTGGCGTCCCCACCATGCTGGCAACGCGTCTGTCGTTTATCATCACTGGTGCCTGGTGGCTCATCTTTACTCTGCCGCTCATTCGCACCTATAAGCAAAAGTACGGTCGCGAGCGCGGTCCCGAGGACACCATCGGCCACATCGTGGGCGGTGTGTTCTCCGAGGTCGGACACACCATGCGCGAGATCGCCCACAACAAGACCGTGCTGGTCTACATGATCGCGTTCTTCTTCTATATCGACGGTGTGCACACGGTCATTTCCATGGCAACCAGCTACGGATCGGCCTTGGGCATCGATTCGACCCAGTTGGTCCTGGCGCTGCTCGTCACGCAGTTCGTGGCCTTTCCGTCCGCCATCATCTACGGCAAGCTCGCCGGACGCGTGGGCACGCTCAACATGATCCTGGTGGCAGTCGCCGCCTACATGGGCATTGTGCTGTTCGCCGCGTTCTTCCTAAAGACCGCCTTTGAATTCTGGGTGCTTGCCATTATGGTCGGCCTGTTCCAGGGCGGCGTGCAGGCGCTTAGCCGTAGCTACTTTGGTCGCATTATCCCCAAGGAAAAGTCCAACGAGTACTACGGCTTCTTTGACATCTTCGGTCGCTATGCAAGCGTCATGGGCACTTTCCTAGTGTCGGTCGTCACCTCGCTGACCGGCAACCCGTCGCTGGGCGTCCTTTCCATTGGCGTGCTGCTGATCGTTGGCTTTATGCTGCTGGTCCGCCTGTCCCGCATGACTCGGGCGGCAGAGCATGCCGCATAGGAGCGAGCGGCTATTGTGCCTGTCCACGGTACTCTTTTGGGGTTATCCGCAATAAACATTGCGACTTGCGAGCAATGATTTGCCCAAGTGGGTATGATGGAATCAGCTAGGTCGCGGGGCGTCGCCTGTGTTTGGCGGCGTCCCGTTTTTGTGTTGCAGGGAGGGTAAGGCATGAACGCCACAGTCGTGATTCCAACGTATTGGGCGGGCGATGACGCTTGCGCAAACGCCCCTGGCACCTATGACCATTCGACGCGACTCAACGCCGACAATCCCGAACTCGACCGCTGTCTGGCCTCGCTTGAGCAGGTACGTGACATCCCGCGCATCATCCTTTTGGTGGTCTGTCCCGTTTCTGCCACAGCCGATGTGTCGCTGCGCGTGCACGAGATTGTCGACGCGCATCCCACGCTCAAGGTCACCGTTGTCACCAACACCCAGGCCTCGCGCATTGCAGACCGGGTTGCTCAGATCGCGCCCAAGGGTTCGGGCGAGTGCGTGAGCCTGCGAGGCTACGGTGCCATCCGCAACATGGGGCTAGCCTGTGCCGCTGTGCTGGGGCATGACGCGGTTATCTTTTTGGATGACGATGAGACTGTCATCGACGCCGACTTTATGAAGCGCGCGACCTATGCGTTGGGGCAGCAGACGCGTCAGGGCTTGCCGATCTTGGTCAAGAGCGGCTATTTCTACGATCGCGACGGCTCGCCGCTGGCTCCCACGGACAAGGCGGGCATCTGCCATCGTTGGTGGACCAAGCGCATCGAGTTCAACCGTTGGATGAAAAAGGCGCTCTCGGGCACCCGCATCTCGCGCTCCAACTACGTGTGCGGCGGCCTGATGGCCCTGCACGCCCGCGCCTTTACGCGTGTAGCCTTTGACCCGTTTATCACCCGCGGCGAGGACTTGGATTACCTCTTTAACATGCGCATGTTTGGCTACGACGTGTGGTTCGATAACGAGTGGACCGTGCGCCATCTGCCTCCGGAGTCCGAAAAGCGCTCACCGCGCTTTATGCAGGATGTATACCGTTGGTACTACGAACGGGCCAAGTTGACATTCGCCGCGCATCAAAAGGAGCTCATTCCCGTTACGGCGGCATCGCTCATGCCCTACCCGGGCCCGTGGATTTCGCGCGAGCTCGACGACCGCGTGCGCAAGACCGCTATGGTCCGCAGCGTGTTTACCCGCGAGCATGAGGGCTACCTGCGCATTTGGCGCCATGGTATCGGCGAGGCAAAGGCCTATGCGCGCCAAAACGCTGCAAGCTACCTGCGTTTCCAGAGCTTTTGGCCCAAGATCATGGACGGGCTTTGGCGTGACGCACAACTGATCAGTATCCTGGAGGGGGCCGAATGATCGACCGCCGCGCCCAGCGCGATAGTTCAATATCAATCTTTCGCATCATTGCCGTTGCCTGCGCCATTTGCGTGCTGGTGTACTTTATTTTTGCCTTGGTGACCGGTATCGAGCCGATCGCCACGGTGATTGCCTGCGCGCTGCTGTGCATCTTTCTGTGCATCTTTATCTTTTTGACGCTCAATCCCGATTCGGTGCGCTCCCAGTACACCGAGGAGACGCTCTCGGTGGCCTCGGCCATGCTTGAGGACATTAAGGGCGGTCTGACGCAGGAGTCGGCGCGTTTGGTGTGCCGGCGCATTTTGCCCGAGACGCGCGCCATGACGGTGGCCATCACCGACGAGGGCAACGTGTTGGCCTGCGCAGGCGAGTTTGAGGAAAAACTACTGCCAGATTCTCCCATCCACACGCTTGCCACACGCTACGTTATCGAACATGGCATCGTGCAGTCGTTCAACCGTATGGTGGATGTCGTGGGCTCGGATGGCTCGCACAACCAAGTCCCCGCCGGCATTATCGCCCCCATCAAGGTGGGCGATCGTACCGTCGGCACGCTCAAGTTCTACTACAAGACCCCGCGCGCCGTCGACCGTACCCAGTACGCGCTTGCCTCGGGCTTTGCCGAGATCTTGTCCACGCAGCTCGCCATCCACGAGCTCGAGGTGCAAAAGGAACTCACGGCGCGCGCCGAGGTGCGTGCGCTGCAAGCGCAGATTAACCCGCACTTCCTGTTCAACACGCTGAACACCATTGCATCGTTTACGCGCACCGACCCGCTGCGGGCCCGCGAACTGCTTCGTGAGTTCTCATCGTTCTATCGTGCCACGCTCGACAACTCGGGATCGCTTATTCCGGTCTCGCGCGAGGTTGCACAGACCAAGCGCTACCTTACCTTTGAGAAGGCCCGCTTTGGCGAGGACCGCGTGCTTGCGACGTTCGATGTGTCCGAGGACGTGGAAGATACGCTGGTGCCGGCGTTCGTGATCCAGCCGATTGTCGAGAACGCCGTACGTCATGGTATGGGCGATGACGACGCCCTGAGGATCGACGTGACCGTTCACCAAGACGGCGAGGATGCAATCTTGATTGCCGTGGCCGATAATGGCGTGGGCATGGATGAGGGTGCCGCCGCCAGACTGCTTGACGAGCGTTCTGCCCGTCCCGACGCCAGCTCTCCCCAGGGTGGCGGCGCCGGTGTGGCCATGCACAATATTTCGGAGCGCATCCATCGCTTTTATGGGCCGCACTCCTATACGCGTGTCGAATCGGCGCCGGGCAAGGGCACCAAAGTGCTCCTTCATCTTGATTTGTCAGAGAGCATCTTTGACATTCAAGAGTAAAATAAAAAGCTACGGGCTCAACGTCATGCGACGGATGCCCGGCGTAGTTAGTTGACGAAAGGTTTTATCCCTATGCTGCGTGCGATGATTGTGGATGATGAGGCGCCGGCTCGCTCGGAGCTTCGCTTCCTGCTCGAGCAAACGGGCAAGATCGGCACGATCACGGAGGCGTCGAGCGTCCGCTCCGCCATCGAGATGCTTATGGAAAGTCGCGTGGATGTCGTGTTTCTCGATATCTCGATGCCCGGTGCCTCGGGCCTGCAACTTGCCGAGGCGCTGCATAAGCTCAAAAATCCGCCGGCGATCGTGTTTGTGACTGCGTATAGTGACCATGCGGTCGAGGCATTCGACGTGGATGCCGTCGATTATCTGATGAAGCCGGTCGAGGAAGCTCGCTTGGATCGCGCGATCGAGAAGGTCATGCAACGCGCCAAACCGGTTACGGACAGCAAGGTGACCATCGAGCGTATCCCGGTGGAAAAGGGCGGCCGCAAGGTGCTCATTCCCGTGGACGACATTCGCTTTATCATGGCCAAGGACGATTACTCCTGCATCTATACCGTCGATGATCGCTTTTTGTCGACGACCTCGCTGGCGCAGTTTGAGGCCAAGCTCTGCGACTTTGGCTTCTTCCGTGTTCACCGCCGCTATATCGTTAACTTGGCGTGCGTCACGGATGTGGAGACGGTGCCCTCGGGCGCCATCCAGCTGGGCATTACGGGCGTCGACGAACGCGTGCCGGTTTCGCGCCGCCGCGTCGTGCCGCTCAAGAAGGCTCTGAGTCTCTAGCACACTGGCCCCGCAGCCCTGTAGACCCATCGTCTGCGGAGCCGTGGGGCCTTTTTTGTATGTATCTGCCGAATCGTTTTTTTGCGGAAGGGATCCCATGAACAGTGCAAGCGCCAAGCGCATCGACATCATCTCGGACACCCACGGCTATTTGTCGCCTGCGCTCCTGGACGAGCTTGAGGGCGCGGATCTGATTATCCACGCCGGCGACCTTACGTCAGAGATGGACTACGAGCACCTATGCACCATCGCCCCCGTGCGGGCCGTACTGGGCAACAACGATTACTACCGCGACTACGGTCCCGATGTAGACCGTCTTGCACTCTTTACCTACGAAGGCCTTAAATTCGCCGTAGCCCACTACCGCGAAGACCTTCCGGTGGGATCCGTAGACGTAGCCATCAACGGCCACACCCACGTAACCAAAGAAGCCCAAGTGGGCCGTTGCTTAGTCCTCAACCCGGGCAGCGCCAGCTACCCCAGAGGCACCCGAGGCCCCACCATGGCCAGAATGCTCGTAAAAGACGGCAAGATCATAAGCACCAAATTTATTGACCTAGAGTAACCACAACAAAAACGGGGGATGCAAGCCGCACCTCCCGTTTTTCTTTAAGCCAAAGGCCAAAGTTCAACAAGATCCATCAGACCAACCCCGCCGAGGAGCACGCGGGCTAGCCGCGCAGCGGCGCACGCCCGCAAAACTGGTTGAACAAAGTGACGACAGGGAGGGTCTCCGGGGCTGGGGCGCGGGTTAAGTTTGTCGCGAGTTCCGCACGCAAAGGAAAGCACTTAATGTGCTTTCCGTCTTGCGCAGGACTGTAGAGCAGCAAACTTAACCCGCGCCCCAGCCCCGGAGACCCTCCCGGATGGTCCCAAAAATTTTTTCAAAAAAGTTGTTGCGCGCCGGACAGACTTCTGTGTATACTAATCCCCGCAGCGCACGCGAGCGGAAACAAACGCGAACGTCTGCCTGGGGAGTTAGCTCAGTTTGGTTAGAGCGCCGGCCTGTCACGTCGGAGGTCGCGGGTTCGAGCCCCGTACTTCCCGCCAACGCAATTAAAGCCACGTCTTCGGACGTGGCTTTTTGCGTTTGATGCACTTTGTTTCGATAGAACGATTGCCCTGGTGCATCTTCGCCCAGAATCCCCGCGCCTTCGGGAACGCAAGTAAAAACTAATAAGTATATCTGTCTGAACAACAGCTTTGTTGCGCAACACCTGTTCAACGAGACAGGGGGTTGGGTTATACTAAATTGCACTGTGCGCCGCATTTGATGCATTTCGCTCCAAGCGCGGCACTCAGTGGATATCCGATTTACCATTTGGATGTCCTGGCGGTCATTTAGCGTCTCGACACAAGCTCGGCCCCGGAGCTCGTTCGAGCTGTTCGTATTCCTTGAAAGGGGAAAAATGGACATATCGAGGAAGACTGATTACGCCCTTCGTATGCTGGCGATGCTTGCCGAGGATCCGGAGCGTTTGCTTTCTGTTCGCACCGCTGCCGAAGAGGTCAATGTCCCGTATTCGTTTGCCCGCTCGATTCAGCACGGTTTGGTCCAGGCCGGTATTGTGGAGAGCCTGCGTGGCGTCCACGGTGGCATGCGTCTCAAGGTCAGTCCGGACGACGTTACTATCCGCCAGGTCGTCGAGGCCGTTCAGGGTCCTATGGTTATGAACGATTGCACCGCGCCCGATGGTGACTGTGCGCGCATGGGCGCGTGCTGCTATCATCCCCTGTGGGCCGGAGCCCAGGCGTTGATGCGCGACTACCTCGATTCCGTTTCGCTCGGCGACATCGTCGCTCACCGCCAGTTCCCAGCCGTCGATCCCAAGTTTGCCGACCGCGAAGCGTTTCCCGAGTACGCCACCTGCGCGTGCGCTTACCGGGAGGAATAACGCCGCATAAGGAGCATAGCCATGATTCAGGACCCCTTTCGTTCGATGATTCGTTCGGAAGGGGTCCTGCGTTATCGCGACCTTCCGTGGCGCCGTACACGCGACCCGTACATCATTTGGCTTTCTGAGGTCATGCTGCAGCAAACGCAGGTGCCGCGTGTGGAGGCGCGCATGCCGGTGTGGCTCGATCGTTTTCCGACTGTGCAGGCGCTTGCCCAGGCCGCGCCTTCCGATGTTTTGGACGCTTGGCAGGGCATGGGCTACAACCGACGCGCTCTGGCGCTTCACGGGGCCGCTCAACGGGTCGTAGGGGATTGGGGCGGGGAGTTTCCGCGTGAGACGCGTGACCTGGTCGCCCTGCCTGGTATTGGCCCGGCAACGGCGCAGGGTATCCGGTCGTTTGCGTTTGATCTTCCGGGTGTGTATCTGGAGACCAACGTGCGCACGGTCTTTCTGCATCATTTCTTTCCCGATGTGCCGGCTGTTCCCGATCGCGAGCTGGTGCCGCTGATTCAGGCGGCCTGTCCGGCGGCCCCCGGTGCGTCGGCGGACGAGATCGCTCCCTTTGCCGTGCCGCTCGATGATGCCGACACGCCGCGCGCGTGGTATTACGCGTTGCTAGATTACGGCGCATATCTAAAAAAGACGTTGCCCAATCCGTCCAGGCGGTCGGCGGGCTATAGCCGTCAGTCCAAGTTTGAGGGCTCGCGTCGCCAAAAGCGCGCGCATATCGTGCGTATGTTGCTGGCAGCGCGCGATGGGCAGCCGGCGGGGATTACGCTTGCTGATGCCGTGGTGGGCGTTAACGAGATGGAAGCGGCAGCCGGTCGCGGGCCGGTCGAGTGCGACTTGATCGCGGGCATTCTAGCTGACCTGGAGCGCGAGGGCTTTTGCCGAGCCGAGGACGATCGTTGGTTGAGTGTGTAGCCCGCTCAAATCTGAAGAACGGGATTGTAAGGTTTAAATTCGCGGCTTGAGGGCATCCTAAAGACAAGGTCGCTCAAAGCCTATGGGCGGCACGTGTTGAAGGGAAGTACACCTATGGATTTTGAGAATTCCCAAACCAAGAAGAACCTCGAGACCGCTTTTGCCGGTGAGTCCCAGGCACACACCAAGTATCGCTACTACGCATCTAAGGCCAAGAAGGATGGCTACGTTCAGATTTCGAATATCTTTGCCGAGACGGCGGGCAACGAGTCCGAGCACGCCAAGCTGTGGTTTAAGTATCTGCACGACGGCGCCGTTCCGGGCACTCTGGACAACCTGCGCGACGCCGCCGCGGGCGAGAACTACGAGTGGACCACGATGTACGACGAGTTCGCCAAGACCGCCGAGGAGGAGGGCTTTGCCGAGATCGCCGAGAAGTTCCGTGGTGTCGCCGCCGTCGAGAAGGCCCACGAGGAGCGCTACAACAAACTCGTCGAGCGCATCGAGTCGGGCGAGGTGTTTGAGCGTGAGGGCGTGAAGGTATGGAAGTGCCTGAACTGCGGGCACCTGCACGTTGGTGCCGAGGCGCCTGAGGTGTGCCCGGTGTGTAACCACCCCAAGGCGTACTTTGAGGAGCAGGTGGTGAACTACTAGCGCGTGGCGCTGGCATGAGCTGGGCCGGGAGCTGTCTCTTATACACATCTCCGAGCCCACGAGACCTCTCTACATCTC
>CABSNM010000027.1 GCA_902479065.1 uncultured Collinsella sp. | reverse complement strand
GTCTGCTGGTGGCGCTCTCGCGTCATCCTAATGCGGCCGGCGTGCTATTCCTGTCGCTCGGTTGCGAGAACTGCACGCACCAGCAGGTGCTCGACGAGCTCGGTGACTTCGATCACGAGCGCGTTCGCTTTCTCACCTGTCAGGATGTAGCCGACGAGCAAATCGAGGGCCACAAGATTCTGGCCGAGCTGGCAGACCTCGCCAAGCAAGCCAAGCGTGAGCCCATTTTGGCCTCCGAGCTGGTTATTGGTCTTAAGTGCGGCGGCTCCGACGGTCTTTCGGGCATTACCGCCAACCCCACGATCGGTCGCGTGAGCGATATGGTCGTCGCCCGTGGCGGCACGTCGGTGCTTACCGAGGTGCCCGAGATGTTTGGCGCCGAGAGTATTCTGCTCGATCGCTGTGAGAACGAGCAGGTCTTTGGCGCCGCCTCCGACATGCTCAACGGCTTTAAGGGCTACTTTATTAGCCACGGCGAGGTTGTCTACGAGAACCCGAGCCCCGGCAACAAGGACGGAGGTATTACCACGCTCGAGGACAAGAGCTGCGGCTGCGTGCAAAAGGGCGGATCTGCCCCCATCGTCGACGTGCTGCCGTATGCCGGCCAGGCAACTAAACACGGCCTGAACATGCTGTGCGGTCCGGGCAACGACATGGTATCCACCACGGCGTTGACGGCTGCCGGCTGCCACGTGATTCTGTTCTCGACCGGCCGCGGCACACCGTTTGGCGCGCCGGCGCCTACCCTCAAGGTGTTCACCAATCAGCGTTTGTGCGACCACAAGGCCAACTGGATGGACTTTAACGCTGGCGTGATTGCCACGGGTGAGCGCACGCTCGACGAGGCTGCCCACGATCTGTACCAGCTGGTGCTGGAGACGGCGAGCGGTAAGCTCACGAGTGCTGAGCGCCGTGGCTGTCACGAGATCAGTATCTGGAAGGACGGCGTCTGCCTGTAGTGGCAAATGCACCCAAGCGTAGCGCTATGTCGTCGGCCCCGTCGGGAGTGTTCCCGGCGGGGTTTCGTTTTGTGGTTAAGTGAATATGTTGGAAAATCTGATAAACGTTCACCTATCTCATGGCTGTCCAGCATGGCACCTTTACCAGCAGAAAATAGGTGTGAGGATCTCAATTGTGTCCGTTCAGCGGTAAAAATCGACCGTTCAAGGATATTATTCAAGTGAACGTTCACCTGTCGTAAGCAATCGCGCATAATCTAACTAAACGTTCACCCTGAACGCTGGGCAGACAGATGTCAGTGTGGACTCAACTGTCTTGTTACAAGACAATCGAGAAAAGAGAGGGAGCTCGATGACTAATAAGATCGGAAAAAAGCGTAAGATCACATTCTGGACGCGCTTGGGCTTTGGTATGGGCGGTATGCTCAATTCCGGTGCCCTGACCTTTACGCACAGCTACATGGTGCTGTTCCTGTCCACGGAGTGTGGCCTGTCCGCAGGCGAGGCTGCACTGATCAGCTCGTTTGCCATCTATGTCAACGCCATTCTTTGCCCGCTGATGGGCTTTGTGGCCGATAACTTCTATGCCACCAAGATTGGCCGCATCTTTGGTCGTCGTCGTTTCTGGATCTTGCTGGCCATCCCGATGATGATCGCCGAGCCGCTCATCTTCGTGGCTACGCCGTTTGGCTTCCCGTACTACTTTGTGCTGTACCTGATCTACAACGTCGCGTACACGTTCTGCACTGCCAACCTGTCGCCGCTTACCATCGAGATGACCGACGACTTTAAGGAGCGTACGTACCTCACCGGCTACAAGCATCTCTTTGGTAACGCCGCCGGCTTCCTGATGGCTGCACTTGTGGGCTTCGGCTTTGGCACCTTCGGCGAGACCAACCCGTTCAGCTACTTCATCATCGCTACGGTCAACGCTTCGGTCATGGCAATCTCGCTGCTCTGCGTGTACCTGTCCACGTGGGAGCACACCCCCGAGGAGGTCGCTCAGGAGAAGATCGAGAGCGTCGGCGAGGGCATCAAGAAGTTCTTTGTGCACGTTATCTCCACCTTCCGCAACAAGTCCTTCCGCAAGGTCCTGTATGCACAGGTCTCCACGAAGCTCGCTGCTGCCTGCTGGTCTGCCTGCCTGTCCTTCTTCATCGTCTACTGCCTGCAGATTCCTAAGTCCTACGAGTCCGTGATGGAGATGCCCGGCAAGGTCGTCGCTATCGTCTGCACCGCCATCTGGGTCGCCCTCATGGCCAAGAAGGGCTTCCACAAGTCTTGGTACCTCGCAAATGTCGGTTGCGCTGCGTGCATCATTGCCTACAACTACTTCGCCTTTGGTCAGATCAACGGCACCTCCACGGTCGCCATCGCCATGATCGCCTACCCCATCATCTTCGCCATCTGGAAGTTCTTCTACGTCGGCTTCCAGTACCTGCCCGATGTTCTGCTCAACTACATCCCCGATGTCGATGAACTCATCACCCTGCGTCGTCGCGAGGGCATCTACAGCTCCGCGCAGCAGCTCTGCCAGCAGATCGCCCAGGCTATCGCCGTCAACGTGTGGGCTATCGTCCTTGCTGCCTCCGGCTTCATTCAGACCGCCGGCAATAGCGACGCCGTGACCCAGCCCGCTACCGTGCCTCTGTATATCTGCGGCTACATGATCATCGGCTGCGCCGGCTTCTTCCTGCTTGCGGCCGTCCTTGCCCGCGGCATCAAGATCGACAAGGAGCAGTGCGACATCCTTTGCGACGAGATTCACCGCGTCAAGGAGGGTGGCAAGATGGCCGACGTCAAGCCCGAGGTCAAGGCGCTTTGCGAGGAGCTCTCCGGCTTTAAGTACGAGGACTGCTTTGCCCACAACAACGTTGGCTTCCAGGACGGTAGCGTAACCCCCGCCGAGTAAGGCCGACATATCGTCCAAATCACAGGGCCGTGCCACCGGAATTCCGCCGGCAGGCACGGCCCTTTTTCAACAGCGTACAATTTGCCTTTAGAGCATCTTTTTGAGGGAGAAATCCATGGAGACGAACGTTATCTGGCGCAACGCCCGCGCGGCCGTGATCGAGCTTGACGACGGCGGCTACTTTACCTGTGCCGATACGTGGGAGATCTTTGTCAACGACGAGCCCGCCGGTACCACGAATACGGTCGAGACCTATGTCGACGGCCTGACCCCCGGCAAGCGCAACCTGGTTCGTTTTGTTTGTGGCGAGCGTGAGCTGAGCGTAGGTGTCACCACGCCGGCTGAGCCCTTTACCATCAACGTTCGCGACTGTGGCGCCAAGGGTGATGCCGAGCACGACGACACCACCAACATCCAGGCTGCCATCATGGCCTGCCCCAAGGGCGGCCGCGTGCTGATCCCCGCCGGTAGTTATCGCATCAAGTCCCTCTTCCTTAAGAGCAATATCAACATCGAGCTCGCCGAGGGAGCGGTGCTGCTGGCCCGCCACGATCGTGCCGCGCTTGCCTACATTCCGGGAACGGTCACGGGCAACGAGGGTGCCGGGTATGCCGGCACCGATATGCTGCCCCTGGGCCGCTGGGAGGGCGAGAGTTTCTCGACCTACTGTTCTACCTTTACGGGTCTGGGCGTGCACGACGTGTGCATCTATGGTCGCGGCGCGATTGACGGTCAGACCGATTTTGCCGAGGACAACTGGTGGAACAAGGACTTTAAGAACATCTTCCGTCCCGAGGAGGGCCGCGAGGTCGCCCGTCCGCGCATGATCTTCCTGTCCGAGTGCCAAAACGTGAGCCTTGCCGGCTTTACCGTGCGCAACAGCCCGGCGTGGAATATCCATCCCGTCCTGTGCGAGCATGTCGACGCGCTTTGCCTGTCGATCGAGGGTCCCAAGAACTCCCACAACACCGACGGTTTCGATCCCGAGAGCTGCGGCTTTGTCCGCATCCTTGGCTGTCAGTTCTCGGTGGGCGACGACTGCATCGCCATCAAGAGCGGCAAGCTGGGCATTGAGCCCGAGCTTCGTCCCGCCACGCACGACGTGCTGATCTCTCACTGCTACATGCACGATGGTCACGGCGCCGTGGTCCTGGGTTCAGAGGCTGCCGGCGGCATCAAGGACCTTACCGTGAGCAAGTGCCTCTTTGAGCGCACCGACCGCGGCCTGCGCGTCAAGACCCGCCGCGGGCGCGGCAAGGATGCCGTCAACGAGGGCATTACCTTTGAGCACATTCGCATGGATGAGGTGCTCACGCCCTTCGTGGTCAACTCCTTCTACTTCTGCGACAAGGACGGCAAGACCGATTACGTGCAGTCTCGCGAGACGCTGCCTGTCGACGACCGCACGCCCGGCTTTGGTGCCACGACGTTTTGCGATATCGAGGCCACTAACTGCCACGCGGCCGCTGCCTACATCACGGGCCTGCCCGAGAGTAAAGTAACGCGCCTGACGTTCCAGGATGTCCACGTGACCTTCGCGCCGGATGCCGAGCCCTTTGTCTCGGCCATGGCCTGCGGCGTTGAGCCCATGGTGCGTCAGGGCATCATTGCGCAAAACGTCAAGGTACTCGATCTGCAAAATGTGGTGATCGAGGGCCAGGACGGCGAGGAACTGCAGCTCCAGAACGTCGACAAGGTTGTCCGTTCCTAACTCGGGTTGATGACCAGGGCTGTATTGTCGGATAAATCGGCAATGCAGCCCTTGTGCGATACGGCCGTGTGCGCTGCGCTACGCATCATGGTGAAAGGGAATACATGCTCAATAAAACGATTCCTGTCGGGGTCGATGGCTCGTCTGCCACGATTACGTCTTATGTTTTTGCCCCGACCGAAGATGCTTATGCTTTAAAACCGCTGCCTGCAGTTGTGGTCGTGCCAGGAGGCGGCTACGATCACGTTTCGCCGCGCGAAGGCGAGCCGGTAGCGCTCCGTTTGTTGGCGATGGGCTACCAAGCGTTTGTACTGAACTACTCGGTTGCTCCGGCTGTCTATCCGCTGGCATTGCAAGAACTCGCGCGGGCGGTCGATACCGTCCGAAGCCATGCGGCAGAGTACTGTGTCGATCCTGATCGGATTACGGTCATGGGTTTTTCGGCCGGTGGGCATCTAGTTGGCTTGCTCGGGGCGCTTTGGGACCAACCCTGGCTTGCAGAGTCGATTACGGCATCTCCTGAGTCGATTCGGCCTGACGCACTTTGCTTGGGCTATCCGGTCGTAAGCTCGGGGGCCTATGCTCATCGTGGTTCATTTGAACACCTAACGGGTGCCGATGGCGCTTTGGCTCAAAAGTTGTCGATCGAGAATATGGTGGGCGATGGCTTCCCCCGTACGTTCTTGTGGCATACCGCCGAAGATGCATCGGTACCAGTTCAAAATAGCCTCCTTCTTGCGCAGACTCTTGCCGACCACGGGATTGGCTTTAGCCTACATGTCTTTCCGCATGGAAAGCATGGGGCATCGCTCGCCACGGCCCAAACGGCATTTAAGGGCTGCGCCGAGCATATTCAGCCACAGGTTCAGGGCTGGCCTGAACAGTTCGTTGCATGGGAGCGTGATGGACGATGAGCGAAAGTATCTATACGCTGCGCGTTTCGAGGGCTGCGGTAGGAGCGTATCCAACGATTTCCGATGCCTTGGCGGCAGCCGATCAGCTCTATCCGGATGCCGAGCAACCGGTGATGATTCGCGTCGATCCGGGCGAGTATTGCGAGCGGGTCGAGATTCATCGCTCGCATGTGACGATTGAGGGAGAGACGGCCGACAGCGTGCGTATCGTGGGCAGCCTGGGTGCCAAGATGCCTTCGGAGGACGGCTCGGGCGTCGACGGCACGCTCGGCACGTTTAGGACCTATACCGTTTTTGTCGATGCCGACGACGTACGGCTCGAGAACCTCACGATCGAAAACGATGCGGGCGATGGGCGCGAGGTCGGTCAAGCGATTGCCCTGTATGCTGATGGCGACCGTCTGGTTGTCGATGCCTGCTGCATTAAGGGACACCAAGACACGCTGTTTTTGGGTCCGCTGCCGCCGCATGAGGCCAAACCGGGCGGGTTTATAGGACCCAAACAGTATGCGCCGCGCCGGGTGGGGCGCCAGTATTTTCGACGTTGCCGGATCGAGGGCGATGTCGACTTTATCTTTGGCGGCGCGCGTGCCTACTTTGAGGGGTGCGAGATTCGCTCGCTCAACCGCGATATGGACGTGAACGGCTACGTGACGGCGGCGTCGACGCCCGAAGGCGAGCCGCACGGCTTTGTGTTCCACGGCTGTTCGTTTACAGCTCCGGATGGCGTGGCGCCGGATTCGGTCTACCTGGGTCGTCCTTGGCGCGAATGGGCGCAAACTGTGCTGATCGATTGCTGGCTGGGGCGACATATCAAGCGCGAAGGCTGGTGGGATTGGAATAAGCCGGCGGCACACAACTGCGTGCAGTATGCTGGCGCGATTCTGCATGGGCCGGCGGGTGATACTACCGGCTGGGTGCCGTGGGCGAATGAACTCGATGTGATGGCTGCCGCCGGGTACGCTCGCGAGCAGGTGCTTGCCGGTGGGGATGGCTGGGATCCCGAGGGCGGCGACGGTGATGCGGTTGAGACGGCTGAACTGTCTGCCAACGGCCGCACCGTGCACATCGAGACGTACTGCGAAGACGAACCTGCGCTGCGTGCCCGGCTGAAGCGCGAGGGGCGTTCGGCTGCTTTTACGGGCAAGACTCCTGCAGATTTTGAGGCATGGAAGATTGCGACCAGGACTCGTCTGTACGATGTTTTGGGCCTTTCGCTTATGGACCGCGTCCCGATTGAGATTCGTGAGCTCAGCCGCGTGCGGGTTGCCGGCGGCATCGTGCGCACCCATGCGATGTTGCAGGTCGAGCGCGATGTTTGGATGCCGTTCTACCTGTTGGAACCGTCTCATCCTAAGCTTGATGAGCGGGGACTCAAACGCTGTTATATCTGCCCGCATGGCCATCAGGGAGCGGGTGCTGCAAGCGTAGCCGGTGTTGCGGGCGTGCCGGCTGTCGATGATGCCGTGCGTAAGTTCAATTACGACTACGGTCTGCGTTTGGCACGCATGGGTTACGTGACCGTCTGCCCTGATGCGCGCGGTTGGGGATACCGTCGTGACTGGAAGGGTCAGGGCGATGACGAGAACAGCTACCTGCGCGGTACGTGTCTGAATCAAGCACGTATGGCCGAGCCACTGGGTCTTACGGTCGCGGGCCTCAACGTCTGGGACAACATGCGCTTGATCGATTACTTGGAGGCGCGCGGCGACATTGCCATGGATGACCTGGGTTGCTTTGGTTTTTCGGGTGGCGGCTACATGACGTTGTACCTGGCCGCACTCGACCCGCGTGTGCGCAAGGCGTTTGTCTCGGGCTATCTGTACGGTGTCGACGATTCGCTGCTGCATCTCAATGGCAATTGCAGCTGCAACTACACACCCGGACTTTGGCGCTTACTCGACATGGGCGATATTGCCTCGCTCATCGCGCCGCATCCGCTGCTGGTGCAAAGCTGCGAAGAGGATCATCTGAACGGTTCGCGCGGGCTGAAAAATGTTGACGAGCAGCTCGAGATCGTGCGCGATGCCTACAAGTTGCTGGGTCGCAGAGATGGCCTGCGGCACGAGGTATGTCCGGGTGAACACCATCTGGGCGTGACACATCTTGCCGAGGATATCGAATGGCTCGATTCGCACGTTGCGGAATGCGCCCGTGCATAGCCCCTCGGCATGCTGCGAATAAACGGTACGTTCCTGTATGACCGCCGATGGGCGGATGAGGAGAAGATTATGGAAACGAAGAGTTTGAGTGAATCGACCATTTGCTGCTTTGGCGACTCAACGACCTGGGGCGACAACGGCTGCGGTGGGGGAGGCAACGACATCTCGTGGACCTCGCATTTGGGCGCGTTGCTGGGAGGCGCGGTCGTCGAGAACTTTGGCATCAAGGGTTCGCGTATCGCCATCAAGGCCGACCGTACCGATTCGTTTGTCGAGCGCCTTGACGGTATCGACGATGCGGCCGATATCTACATCGTCTTTGGCGGCGTCAACGACTTTAGCCGCAACGTGCCGCTTGGAGAGCTCGGCAGCACGGACGTGCATGAGTTCTATGGTGCACTCGATTACCTGATCCGTACCATCACGGCGCGCTCGCCTCGGGCAAAGCTCGTGTTTATGACGCCGTGCAAGACGAGCGGCAAGCACGAGAAGGATATCCCGGCAAGCGACGAGCTCAACCACCTGGGGTTGACGCAGGTCGCCTACGTGCGAGCGATGCTCGAGGTCTGCGACCGCTACTCCGTGCCGGTGATTGACCTGTATGCGCAAAGCGGTATCAGCCCGTTTTTGCCGGAGCACCGCGAGCTCTATATGCCGGACGGTCTGCATTACAGTCCTGCCGGCTATGAGCGCCTGGCGCATCGCATCGCCGCGGGTCTCACCGCCGTTTGCCGCTAAAAGTCTGCCGTTCGCGAGGAATATAGGGTTAACGTTCACCCCATATTCCTCGTTCACGTTACACTAGGGGTAACGTTCACCTATCGTTTATGTCAGGGGGGACAGCAATGGGTTGCAATCAAATCCTGGACCGTTATATCGAGCAGTTGATCGAAACCTCTACGCCGCAGGCGCCGGCTTGGAATATCGAAAAGATTCGCGCCGGCAAGGAGAACACCTGGAACTATATTGACGGCTGCATGATCAAGGCGCTCATCGAACTGTACGAGATCACGGGTGAGCAGCGCTACCTGACTTTCGCCGATGACTACATCGATTTCTTTGTCCAGGACGACGGTACCATAAAGCATTACAACCCCGAGGAGTACAACCTCGATAACGTCAATGCGGGCAAGACCCTCTACAAGCTCTATGACCTGGTGGGCAAGCCCAAGTACCGTGCCGCCATGGACACCATCTACCGCCAGCTCGAGACCCAGCCGCGCACCAAAGAGGGCGTGTTCTGGCACAAGGCCGTCTATCCCAACCAGATTTGGCTCGATGGCATGTACATGGCGCAGCCGTTCTACATGCAGTACGAGCTGAGCTTCCACAACCGTCGTGCCTGCTCGGACAGCTTCCATATGTTCCAGGTCGTGCATGACCTGATGCGCAACCCCCTCAACGGTCTGTACTATCACGCTTACGACGCGAGCCGCAAACAGTTCTGGTGCGACCCGGTCACCGGCCTTTCGGCTAACTTCTGGCTGCGCGCCGAGGGCTGGTTTGCCATGGCGCTCATCGACACCTGGGAGCTTATGCCGCCTTCGATGTCGGCCGAGAAGGACGAGATCCGCAAGATGTTCCACGATCTGATCGACGCCATGCTGCCGTATCAGGACGAGAAGACCGGCATGTGGCACCAGGTCATCAACCTGCCCAATATCGCCCCCAACTACCTGGAGGAGTCGGGCAGCGCCATCTTTGCCAACGCCATCATGAAGGGCGTGCGTCTGGGCGTGCTGGGCGAGCGTTACTACCAGTACGGCCGTCGCGCCTTCGACGGCATCTGCGAGACCTGCCTGTCCGAGTATGACGGGCAGCTGGCGCTCGACAACATCTGCCTGGTTGCGGGCTTGGGAAACACCGCGCACCGCGAGGGCACGTTTGATTACTACATGAGCGAGCCCGTGGTCAAAAATGATGCAAAGGGTGTGGCGCCGCTGGTGCTTGCCTATATCGAGACCATGCATCACGACAAGCTGGCCGGTAAGCGCGATCCGCTCGCCCCCTCGGGCGTGTGCTCCATCGAGGACCCGTTTGGCGGATACACCCCGGGCATCAACGCTCATAAGGGATGTGAATAACGTGGGGGCTATTACTCCGGGCGTACGCTTGCACGACCTTCCGCAGGGGACCGTCGAGGAACGCATTCGCATGGCGGGAGAGCTGGGCTTTTCGTGCATTCAGCTGCCGAGCAAGGTGCTCTACGCATCGATGGGGATCGATCGAGGCGGCCTGACCCGCGAGCTTGCCGACCATTTGCGTGCCGTGCTCGATGAGTCGGGCGTTTCGGTCGCCGTGCTCGGCTGTTATAAGAATCTGGCGACGCCCGATCGCCAACAGCTCATGGATAACTTTGCCGAGTACGAGGCATGCCTGAACTTTGCCCAGATGCTCGGCGGATGCCCGGTTGGCACCGAGACCGGTCGCCCCAATGCGCAGAACCGCGTTGCTGACGACCGCATGACCGATGGGGCACTCGAAGCGTTTACAGACGGGCTTGCACGCGTCTGCGATCGGGCCGAGGCCGTGGGCGGGCAAATTTTGATCGAGCCCGGTTGGAACGAGACGGTTAATACTCCGGATCGCTGCCGTGAGGTGCTGGAGCGCGTCTCGAGCCCGTCGCTCGGCGTGATCTACGACCCGGTATCGCTGCTGCACCCCAGTGTCGTTGACGAAGCGCAGGAAATCACCGCGCGCATGCTCTACTTATGCGGCAGTAAGATCCGCGTGCTGCACGCCAAGGATTTTGAGGTCGTCGACAACGAGGACAAAGCCGGTTGGTGCGACGGTACGGGTTCGCGCCTGGTGTGCCATGGCGTGGGCGAGACGGGACGATACGACTTTGAGCCCGTGGTGGCCTGGGCGGCTGCCGCCTGCCCTGGGATTCCCTGCGTGGTCGAGAACAGTGTGCCGGCGACGGCGGCTGACTGCCTGGCGACACTCGAGCACATGTCCGCTCTCTGCGGGGCTTCGCATCGCGAGTTATAGCATTGGCTTTTGCCGTGTCGTCAGATTGAGATTGCCTGTATGGGGGCGGCGGTGAAGGGTCTTTATCGTCGCCCCATTGGATTGCATTAAAAAGGGGAGTTGCGTGGCTATCCACATTGTCGAAGAGGCGAATCGTTGCCTGGGTTGTAAAAGGGCGTTCTGTCAGATTGAGGGCTGTCCAGTTCAGACGCCTATTCCGCAGGTCATCGACCTGTTCAAACAGCGTCGTCTAGAAGAGGCGGGCGAGCTGCTGTTCCAGAACAATCCCATGAGCGCGGTCTGCTCCATGGTTTGCAACCATTCGGGCCAGTGCGAGGGCGCGTGCATCCAGGGCCGCAAGGGCGCGCCCGTGCATTTTTCGAGCATCGAGAACTATATCTCCACGGCGTATTTGGATCGTAAGGAGTGGACGCCCGCGCCGTCGTGCGGCAAACAGGTTGCTGTGGTCGGTTCCGGTCCTGCCGGTATTACCGTGGCCATTAAGATGGCCCAGCTGGGCTGTGCCGTCACGGTATTTGAACAGCGCCCTGAGATCGGCGGTGTGCTGGAGTACGGTATCCCCGAGTTCCGCCTGCCCCGTGCGCTCGTGCAAAAGTACCGCCACGTGATGTGCTCGCTCGGCGTGCGCGTGCGCCCTTCGACCACCATCGGCGGCGCGTTGCACATCGATGACCTGCTGCGCGACGGCTACGATGCGGTCTTTGTTGGTACCGGTACCTGGCGAGCTCGAAAGTTGGGTATTCCCGGCGAGTCGCGCGGCAACGTGCTGTTTGGCATCGATTACCTGGTCGATCCCGCGAGCGTGGCAATCGGGCAGAACGTGGCGGTCATCGGTGCCGGCAATGTTGCCATGGATGTTGCCCGCACAGCCCTGCGCTCGGGCGCTCGCAAGGTCACCGTGTATGCCCGCTCGCGCCATATCTCGGCCATCGATGACGAGGTGGAGCTGACCGAGCTTGACGGTGCCGAGATTGTGCGCGGCAAGGCGATCTGCGCCATCGATGATAACGGTCCGGTGTTCGAGACGGCTATCTTTGACGAGGACAACAATGTGGTGGGCTACGAGGAAGAGCTCGACCATGTGTCCGCCGACACAGTTGTGATTGCGGCTTCGCAGGTGCCCAAAGACAAGCTTGTGCTTACGACGGGTGGTCTGGAGACCGACCATCGCGGCCTGCTTTCGGTCGACGAGAACGGCATGACCACCGTGCCCGGCGTCTTTGCCGCCGGCGACGTGGTTAACGGCCCGCTGACGGTTGTTCACGCCGTAGCCGGCGCCAAGCTCGCCGTCGAAGGCATGACTGCCTACCTGGGTCTCTAGCCCATCCCATCCCATCCATCAGTTGCGGTGAAATACGGACTGTTTTGGCTGTCAAAAGCCTTATCTACTCCGTATTCCACCGCAACTTTTTTGTGGGTCGATACGTAGGCAGGGGAGTGCGTGCGGTCGGGTACCGTGTGGTTGCTGGTACGATAGATAAGTCAGCAACTGCCGCCGAGCGGCTCAAATGAAAGGAACCCTGTATGGAGTCCTCTGCCTATCCAATGCTCTTTAGCCCGATCAAGGTCGGTACGACCGAGGTCAAGAACCGCGTCTTTATGCCGCCGGTGTCCACCAACCTGGCCGATCATGGCTATGTGACCGACGACTTGGTCGATCATTACCGTGCCCGCGCCAAGGGCGGCGTGGGCCTCATCATCACCGAGGTCGTGACGGTCGAGCCTACCTATACCTATCTGCCGGGTGACATGTGCTGCTACGACGACACGTTTATCCCTGGCTGGGAAAAGCTCGCCGCGGCCGTCCACGAGTATGGCTGCAAGATCATGCCGCAGCTCTTCCACCCCGCCTACATGGCCTTTAACATTCCGGGCACGCCGCGCCTGATCGCCCCGTCCTTTGTGGGCCCGTCCTATGCCCGCGAGGCGCCGCGTCCTATCACGGTCGACGAGATCCACGAGCTCACGCATCAGTTTGGCGACGCTGCCGTGCGTATGCAGAAGGCCGGCGTCGATGGCGTCGAGGTCCATGCGGCGCACGCCCACGGTATGCTCGGCGGCTTTTTGACTCCGCTCTACAACAAGCGTACCGATGAGTACGGCGGCTCGCTCGACGCCCGCATGCGCTTCTTACTCGAGGTCATCGCTGAGATTCGCGAGCGCTGCGGCAAGGACTTTATCATCGACGTCCGTATCTCGGGCGACGAGTACACCGATGGCGGCCTGACCCTCAACGACATGATCTACGTCTCGCGTCGCCTGGAGAAGGCCGGCGTCGACATGATTCATGTGTCGGGCGGTACCACCATCAAGCGCGGCTCCGCGATTCCCGCCGCCGGTACGCAGCAGGCTTCGCATGCCGCCTGCTCGCGCGAGATCAAGAAGCACGTCAACATTCCCGTCGCCACCGTCGGACGTATCAACGAGGCCTGGATCGCCGAGGAGCTGATCGAGGACGGCGCTGCCGACATCTGCATGATGGGCCGCGCCAATCTGTGCGATGCCGAGTTCTGCAATAAGGCCGCTGCCGGCAACGCCGACGACATCCGCCCCTGCATCGGCTGCCTGCGCTGCCTGAACGGCATTATGTTTGGCAAGCGCATCTCCTGCACCGTCAATCCCGATGTTGAGCGCGACGAGGCCGGCTACGAGCCTGCCGCCGAGGCTAAGAACGTGCTGGTTGTGGGCGCTGGTCCTGCGGGCATGGAGGCAGCCTACATTGCTGCCAAGCGCGGCCACAACGTAGTGCTCGTGGATAAGCAGGACGAGCCGGGTGGCGAGATGCGCATCGCGGCCGTTCCGCCGGCAAAGCAGGAACTCACCCGCGTGATCAAGTATCAGTACCGTCGCCTGGCCGAGGTCGGCGTGAAGTGCGTATTTGGCACCGAGCTTACTGCCGAGGACATTCAGCGTGACTACGCCGGCTACGAGGTCGTCCTGGCCTATGGCGCCGAGGCCATCGCCCCGGCCTTCATGCAGGGATTTAAGCAGGTCATGACGGCTGACGACCTGTTGGGCGGCAAGGCTTTCCCGGGCAAGAAGATTGTCATCGTGGGCGGCGGCACCGTCGGTTGCGAGACGGCCGACTACCTGGCCCCGTTGGTCAACGATCTGTCGCCGGCCAATCGCGACGTCACCGTCATCGAGATGACCAAGACGCTCGCCGCCAACGAGGGCGGCGCCGGTCGCGCGGTGCTCATCACGCGCATGCTCTCCAAGGGCGTTCACGTGCTGACCGAGGCCAAGGTGACCGAGATTACCGAGGATGCCATCAGCTACGAGAAGGATGGCGAGATTCACACCATCGCCGATGCCGATACGCTGGTGCTGGCGATGGGCTATCGTCCCAATACCAAGTTGGCCGACGACCTTGCTGCTGCCGGCGTTGCCACCCACGTGTTGGGCGATGCCAACAAGATCGGCAACATCCGCGACGCCATCGGCGACGGCTACAAGATTGCCTGCGAGCTCTAGTTAATCCCTTGGTGCATGGGGCCTGTCCCCGCGGCGTCAGTCGGTAGATAGCAAAAAGCGGCGGTCGTCCCGTACGTGGGACGACCGCCGCTTGCGTTAGCTGCAATGAGTCGTGCGATTAGAGGCCCAGGATCTCCTTGACCTTGGCGATGATGGCCTCGTCGGTTGCGTTGGCAAAGAAGTACTCCTGGAAGTGTTCGCCGGCAAGTGCGCCCTTCACCAGGTCCTGATCGATCTCGCCCAGAACGTCGACGAGCGGACGCATAGTCACAGCGCGGACGCCGTCGAGGATCTTCTTGTTGCGCTGCTCGGGCTCAACACGCTCGGCAGGATAGCCGTTGCCCGAACCAAAGCCAAAGAGCTTCTCAAAGGTGTACTCGAGGTTGAGCTCCTGGCCCCAGCCGTTCTTGAGGGCGAAGGGCATCGCGACAGCGTTGCCATCGTTGACCTGGGCAAAGGTGTAGGCGTCGAGCGGGTCGGCAACGTGGCCACACAGCACGCCGGGGAAGGAGTTGCAGGCGAGCATGGCGCCCTCGCCGGTGCCGCAGCCGGTCACGACGTAGTCGGCAGCGCCGGAGTTGAGCAGCACGGCGGCAAGGATGCCGTTCTGCACGTAGGTGAGGGGCTTGGAGTCGGCATCGGCATACATGCCATAGTTAAAGACAGTGTGGCCCATGGGCTCGACAACCTTCTTAAGGGCAGCCTCAATCATAGGGTTCTTGGAGTTCTGAGAGTTCTCATTGATCAGAGCGATTTTCATGATAGGTAACCTTCCACTATTTTCTAAATTGATGGTTCGTTATGTTGCATGGCATCTCCAACAGAGAAGCCGCTCTGCGGGCGGCGGACGATAAGGTCTGTCGCGAGTTCCGCACGAGCCGAAGAGCACTTAATGTGCTCTTCGTGCGAGTCAGGACTGTTCGAGCAGCAGACCTTATCGTCCGCCGCCTCGCCCAGACGTCTTACTGCGGCTGCTTTCCAATGTATGCGAGGATGCCGCCGTCGACGTAGAGGATGTGGCCGTTGACGAAGTTCGACGCGTCGGAAGCCAGGAACACGGCGGGGCCCTTCAGGTCCTCGGGCGTGCCCCAACGGGCGGCCGGCGTCTTGGCAATGATGAACTGGTCAAACGGATGGCGGCTTCCGTCAGGCTGCGTCTCGCGCAGCGGCGCGGTCTGCGGCGTGGCGATGTAGCCGGGCCCAATGCCGTTGCACTGGATGTTGGCCTCGCCAAACTCGGAGCAGATGTTCTTGGTGAGCATCTTCAGGCCGCCCTTGGCCGCGGCATAGCCGGCGATGGTCTCGCGGCCCAGCTCACTCATCATCGAGCAGATGTTGATGATCTTGCCGTGGCCCTTGGCGATCATGCCGGGCAGACAGGCCTTGGACACGATAAACGGTGCGTTGAGGTCAATATCGACGACGCGGCGGAAGTCCTCGGCGCTCATGTCGAGCATCGGGGTACGCTGGATGACGCCGGCGTTGTTGACCAGGATGTCGGGCGTGGTGCCAAAGTCGGCCTCGATCTTGGCGATGAGCTCGGCGACGACAGTCTCGTCGGTGACGTCTGCCACGTAACCATGAGCCTCAAAGCCCAGCTCACGGTAGTGCTTCTCGGCTTCGGCGACTTTGTCGGCGTGACGGGCGTTAAAGGCGATCTTGGCGCCGGCCTCTCCGAGCGCCTCGGCAATGGCCATGCCAATGCCGTAGGTGGCGCCGGTCACCAGTGCGACCTTGCCGTCCAGACGGAAGCTGTCCATAAGATCAGACATAGCGATCCTTTCAAAAGAAACGTTCATCTATATAAGTCTTGCTTTTCATACAAGGTCAGTATAGGAGAAGAGGGGGAATTAAAAGACAGATTCTCCTAAAAACAGGTGAACGTTCACTTTTAAAAGGTAAACGGTGGTCTCGCCCTTGCCGCGCGGACGTTTATTCGCTCTGTTCCTGCGTGCCCTCTGCGATCATGTTGCGGTTGTACACCAGATGCAAATACATCGCATCGTGCGCTGCGGTGGGATTGCGCGAGGCGATGGCGTCGGCCACATCGCGGTGCGTGTGGATAGTTTCCTCGACGAGCTTTTTGCCGGTCACGTCGATAAAGAGGGGGACGGATGCCTTGAGCACGCCCATCAGGCGGGGAACGACGAGGTTTCCGGAGCTCTCGGCAATGGCATTGTGGAACGCGGTGTCGGCGGCGGAGTAATCCTCACCGGCCTCGGCCAGGCGCTCGGATTCGTCGCAGAGCTCTTTGATACAGACGACCTGGTCGTTGGTTGCGTGCTCGGCCGCCATGCGTGCCATCTGCGGCTCGATCATAAAGCGCACCTCGAGTAGGTCGCGCGCCAGACGCTGCTTGTCGTCGATAAAGGTAAAGCCCAGCGGGTCGTCGGCAACGCCGGGGTTTGACGCCACATAGGTGCCCGAACCTTGCTTAATGCGCACGATGTTGCGCGACTGCAGCAACTTCATGGCCTCGCGCACGGTGCTCCTGCCGGCGCCCAAGCGCTCGACCAGCACGGTTTCCTTAGGCAGGCGATCGCCTTGCTCAAGGTGTTCATCCAGAATCAATTGAATGATTTTCTCCGATATTTGCTCGGGGAGTCCCGATTCGGCGCGGGCCATAGCTATACCTTTCATTACAAAATTCATCTGAGCTATTTTAGCGCACCACGGATGCGATATTGGCCGCTGGATTTGAGTCGGGCGGCTTAGATATACCGTTCGCAGCGCAAATACGGCCGTTTACCAAATACATCAGATGTATTTCGAACAAATTTCAAAATGAAACATCAGACCTTTCCAAAACACGCTATAGTCATCAGACGAATTCAAAAGGTCTGATGAATTGGAGGAAAGATGTCAGACCCAACGTTTATGGCCGACCCCACCAGGCTGGTCATCGCCGCCATCGTGGGCATTGCGCTGCTGCTTGCGCTCATCATTAAGTTCAAGCTGCATCCCGTGCTTTCGATGATGGTCTCGGCGCTCGCGATCGGCATCGGCGCCGGTATGCCGCTCGACCTGGTGGCGGACACTGTCACCAAGGGCGTGGGCACCACGCTGTAAAACATCGCCCTGCTCATTGGCCTGGGTTCGATGTTTGGCCAGATTCTTGAGGAGAGCGGCGGCGCCAAGAAGATCGCCCAGACCTTCATCGATACCTTTGGGCAGGGTCATTCCAGCTGGGCGCTGGGAATTACCGGTCTGGTTATCGGCACTACGGTGTTCTTTGAGGCCGGCGTGGTCGTTTTGATCCCACTTGCGTTTAGCGTGGCATCGCAGACCAAAAAGTCGACGCTCTACTACGGCATCGCGCTGCTCGCAGGACTTGCCGCTGGCTATGCGTTTGTGCCGCCATCGGCCGGTTCGGTTCTGGTCGCCGGCACGCTCGGTGTCGACCTGGGCACCATGATTCTCGTCGGTATCCCTACCGCCTTCATCGCTATGGCGATCGCCGGCGTCATCTGGGGTCGCAACGTGGGCAGTCGCATTTTTACCGATGTTCCGGAGCACTTTACCTCTGCCGAGGGTGCGAGCGACGAAAAGGAGCTTCCCTCCTTTGGCATGGTGCTTGCCATCGTGCTCACGCCGCTTTGTCTGATTTTGCTGGGCACGTTGTCCTCTTATATCCCCATGCCCGCCGAGCTCGCCTCGATTCTCGCCTTCCTGGGCAAGCCGTTTGTCGCTTTGACGCTCGCCACGCTCGTCGCGATGTATCTGCTGGGCGCGCGGCGCGGCTACTCCGGCGCCGAGCTCAAGGCCCTGCTCGACCGTTCGCTTAAGCCCGTCGGCATGATCTTGCTGGTCATTGCCTGCGGCGGTGTGATCCGCTGGATGCTGCAGGACTGCGGCCTGGGCCAGGTTATCGGCCCTATGCTCGAGGCCTCACCGCTGCCTTTGGTGGTCGTTGCCTTTTTGATTGCCGTCATGGTGCGTGCCTCTGTCGGCAGCTCCATTGTCGCTATGACCATGGCATCGGGCATTATGGCCGCCATGCCTGCGGTTGCCGGAGCCTCAGTGCTCATGCGTGCCGCTATCTGTCTTGCTATCTGCGGCGGTGCCACGGCCCTCTCGCACGTCAACGATGCCGGTTTTTGGATGTGCTCCTCGTTCCTGGAGATTGA
>CABSNM010000026.1 GCA_902479065.1 uncultured Collinsella sp. | reverse complement strand
CCCTCAGGGTATCGGGTTCCCACATTCATCCGCACATGTGCGGATGAATGTGGAAGGTGTTCGGATGAAGTTGATAATCAAGGCAAAGGGGACATCATCACGACGCCTTCATTTTGGGGTTTATCTCGCAGGCCAGTAGGTATATCATAACGACGTTTGTTTATATTGCCCGAGCATCTGCGCTGGGCTTTAGGTCGAAACCGATAGGAGACACGTATGTCCGGACACTCTAAGTGGGCCACAACCAAGCATCGTAAGGGCGCGCAGGACGCCAAGCGTTCCGCCCTCTTCTCCAAGCTGAGCCGCAACATCACCGTTGCTGCCCGTCTCGGCGGCGACCCGCTGCCCGAGAACAACGCCAGCCTCGCTGCTGCCGTTGCCAAGGCCAAGGCTCAGTCCATGCCTAAGGACAAGATCAAGTCCGCTATCGACAAGGCATTTGGTTCGGGTGCCGACGCCGCTGTCTACGAGAACATCGTGTACGAGGGCTACGGTCCCGCCGGTGTCGCCGTCTACGTCGACTGCCTGACCGATAACCGCAACCGTACCGCCGCCGACGTCCGTTCCGCCTTCTCCCACGCTGGCGGCAACCTGGGCACCTCTGGCTCTGTCGCCTTCCAGTTTGAGCGCAAGGGCCAGATCGTCGTTGCCAAGGAGGTCCTGGACGAGAACGCCAAGAAGGAAACCATGATCGCCAACGGTGCTGCCGGTGACGAGGATGAGTTTATGATGGCGATCGCCGAGGCCGGTGGCGAGGACTACGAGGACGCCGGCGAGGAGTGGATCGTCTGGACCGCTGCCAACGACGTCATGGCTGTTTCCAAGGCACTCGAGGAGCAGGGCATCCAGGTCAAGGGTTCCGAGACCACTATGGTCCCGACCACCCCGACCGAGGTCTCCGGTACCGACGGCAAGAAGGTTCAGCGCCTCATCGACCGTCTCGAGGAGCTCGACGACGTCCAGGATGTTTACAGCACCATGGACATGACCGACGAGGTCATCGCCGCCCTCGAGGAGGAGTAGCGCCTGCACGGGTTAAGCCGTGCATATCTGGGCATAATGAAGCGAGCATGCAAGCCTCGTGGAATAGATGAGCCGGATCCGCGTGCGTATGGCACCGGACCCGGCTCTTTTATAATGATGCGAACCGTTTTGCATTCTGTGGACCGAGATCCGAAAGGAGCGCCGCATGCGCGTGCTCAAACGAGCCCTAGCAATCGTGTACCTTGCCGCCGCCATCGTGGCGCTGGGTACGCTTGTCTGCCAGTTTTGGGGGCCGTATACGTACCGCTTTATGTTGCTGATGCGCGACGCTGCGCCGCGTATTGTCGTCACGGTGTGTGCCGGCGTTGTGGCGCTTGGCGTACTGATGGGCTTTTTCCGCCTGATGTTCGCCCGCCGCGAACCGTCCTGCGTGCATCCGGCAGGGGAGCGCAATATCGAGGTCACGCTTGCGGCTCTCTCCTCGTGTGCCCGTGCTGCTGCCGAACGCGATGATCGCGTGATGGTCGAGCATATCGAGGCGCGTGTTCAGGGCTCCGACGAATCGCGCGTCCGTTTTAAGGTCGAAGCCATCGCGCTCGATGATAAGGACGTCGCTTCCCTTGCCACCGCGATGCAGCAGCGTATCGAGCAAGCCTGCGACACCATGCTCGGCACGCCGGGCACAACCGCGCGCGTTCGTTTTTTGCCGTCCAAGACTACCGTCCAGACCGTGGAGGTTTCCGGTGAGTGATACCAACCAAGACAAGACCGCCCGCACGCCGCGCTTAACGATCGATCAGAGCGCTGCGCCGGCAAGCGACGCCATCGACGCCAAACCCGAGGCCAGCGAGCAGCACGACAGCGCCGCTAACGACTTTGACGAGGCCATGGGTCTCATCAAAGGCACGGGTGCTGCCATCTGGAGCTACGCCGTACGCCATCCCAACACCACGCTCGGCGCCGTCGCTGGCTTTGTCCTCGCCGTGCTGGTGCTTACGCTGGGCCTGTGGGATACGCTCGTCATCGCGTTCTTTGTACTGATCGGTGCCGTGATTGGCCAGATTCGTGATGGCGAAAACGGCATCGTCAACTTCTTCGGGCACCTGTTTAGCGGCCGCTAATACGTATTCGACTGTCGCATTCGCGGCAGGCATAAGGAGGAACCATGGCTTTTAACACGAAGGTCGATGTAGCCGATACCGAGCTCGAGACGAACGAGGCCGTCGCCGCCGAGCCGGAGGACGTAACGCTCGAGGACGAGGCGCTCGTCGAGGCAGAGTCCGAAGACGAGACGGACGAGGACGACGAGGAGGCGGACGAGTCCGAGGACTCGCTGACCTATTCCAACGGCGTGATCGAGAAGATTGTCGCCATGGCCACTCGCGAGGTGCCGCATGTGTTGGGTATGAAGGGCAACCTCATGCACTTTGTGCAGGAGCAGTTTGGTGCCGAGAATCTGACCAAGGGCGTGACGGTCGAGGTCACCGATGACAACCGCGTGGTCGTCAACATCTCGGTCATCATCGAGTACGGTGCCTATGCGCCCGCAATTTTCGACGACGTCAAGGCACGCGTTACCGAGCGCTTGGCTGCAATGACCGGCCTTGAGGTTGCAGGCGTCAACCTGCGCATCGAGGACGTTATCACCCCCGAGGAGTACGAGCACCACGCCAACCAGCACGAGTAATCTACCAAAAAGGGACAGGTTTATTTTGGCAGGTTTTATCTGCGAAAACGTTAAACGGCCGGTTGCGCACGCAAAAGCGCGACCGGCCGTTTATTTGTATGCCCCCGATGCAGGCGTACCGCTCGTCTAACTAAGGGTTGCAATCGTTGTGTTCCGCGTTACCCTAATGGGCGCATTGTTTCCAAATTGTTAACGAAGGGTTGCCGTAATGGCCGACGTGCACGAGACAGAAAGTAAGGCATGGGCAATCGAGGCCGCTGCGGCGGAGGCGGCATCACGCGTTGCCGAGGAGGTACACCGTCCTCCCGTGGTGCCGATGGAGAGCGTGGTCGATCGCGATGTTATTGAGCAAGGCGAGCGTGCCGGTCGCAAGCGTAGCCAGGAGCCGGGCTTCTTGCGCTTCTTTGGCGAACTCAACCTGGGCCTGATCCTCACGGCCTTTGCCATCGTGGCGTTCAAAACGCCCAATCACTTTGCCTTCGGCGGCACCTCGGGTGTGTCGGTCATTCTGTCCACGCTGTTCCCGACCCTGCCCGTCGGCGTCTTTATGTGGATCATCAATGCGGTCCTGGTCGTCCTGGGTTTCATCTTCTTGGATCGCAAGGCGATTCTTTGGAGCGTCTTCGCCTCCTTTGCTCTTTCTGCCTACGTCTCGCTGTTCGAGCTGTTCATCCCGACTGATGTTTCGATGACGGGCGATATGTGGCTCGACTTATGTTTTGCTGTCATTTTGCCGGCACTCGGCAGCGCCATCGTCTTTGACATTGGCGCCTCCACGGGCGGTACCGACATTCTCGCCATGATCCTTAAGCGCCGCACGACGCTCGAGATCGGACGCGCCTTGCTGCTGGTCGATATCGGCATTGTGACCATCGCGGCCTTTTTGTACGGTCCGCGCGTTGGCCTGTATTGCGTGCTCGGCCTGTTTGCCAAGACGCTCGTGGTCGACAAAGCCATCGAGAGCATTCACCTTCGTAAGGTCTGTACGGTCATTTGTTCCGAGCCGCGCAAAGTCGAGGAGTTTATCGTCAAGCATCTCAACCGTACGGCGACCATCAGCCGCGGCTACGGTGCTTTTTCGGGCAAGTGCGTGACGGTGATCATGAGCGTGCTGAGCCGTCGCGAAGCCGTGCAGCTGCGCCGCTATGTTCGTGATATCGATCCGGGTGCGTTTATCACGATCGTCGACAGCTCCGAGATCGTGGGCAAGGGCTTCCGCGGCACGAACTAGCTCGGAGGTACCCTTCGAATCATTGAATAAAGCCGCCTACGCTGCAAATCGATCATCTTGGAGTATTTGTCCCCACATTGGGCGATAATGATGCCAAAACATCGTTTGCGGTCCAGGTGATTCGCTCTAGATACGAAGGGATGATTTCGATGTTCTGTTCGCAGTGTGGCGCCCCTATGGGCGATAACGACAAGTTCTGCGGCGTGTGCGGTGCCCCTAATACTGAGGCCCCCCATGCCGCTGCCGGTTCTGCCCCGCAGGGCCAGCCGTTTGTCCAACCGCAGCCTCAGCCGTTCGTTGCGCCCCAGCCGGCGATGAACGTTCCCAAGGGTTGCATGGCTCAGGCATTCAACGACATGCTCAAGGTCCTGGCGCCCTGGTTCGCGTATGCCAGATTGCATTTTTACCGGCGCTGATCTGTGTCGTGTCGGTGCTGGTGCTGTTTATTCCCGTTATCGGCGGCATTGCGGCGGCTATCGGCTTTTTGCTTGCGTACGTGGCAAGCGTGTGCGGCGCTGGCTTTGCTATCGAGTGGGGTCGCGACCTGTCGCTCAAGGACGATAACGGTATGGAGCGCCCGCTGCTGCGCTCGACCTCGTTTGGCCTGGGCATTTTCTCGTCTGTCATTACGGGTGTGCTCGAGTTCATCGCCGTTATCCCGGTGATTGGCGTGGTGCTTTCGGCGATCGAGAGCGCTGTGATCGGCACTGTCGGTTCGTACTATTTTTACGGGTCGCGCGGTCTCGAGGGCGCGCTTGTTGGGTCGATGGGCCTGCTCGTCTTTGCTGTGATCGTTTCACTGGTGCTGGGCATCCTGTTTAAGATGTTTGGCGATGCCGCTGTGATGCACTTTGCGGTCGTCGGTCGCGTCGAGAGCGCTTTTTCGCTTGAGAAGGTTTGGAAGTCCTATAAGGCCAACCTGGGTAAGTTGTTCTGCGCATCGATTCTCCCCGAGTTTTTGACGGGCATCGTGTCGCACATCATCACGTGGATCTTCACCGCCATCTTTGGCTTTGTTGCCGCGCTGGGCATTAGCAGCTATGGCTACTACGGCTACTATTCTCGTCCTTCGGGCCTCGAGGCAATCATCACGGGCGGTGGCATCACGCTCATTCTGTTCTTGATGATCGTTGCCTTTGTCACGGTGTTCCTGACTGTGTTTGGCAAGATGCTCAAGTATCGCGCCGTTGGCTATTGGGCAGCACGTCATGCCAGCGAGTGGTCCGACGAGGATACCGACGATGTTCTGACGTTTGTGCTTCCGGGCGAGAAGAAGCCTACGCCTGCGGGCTTCAATCCCATGGCCGCTGGCGCCGCGCCTGCACCCGCACCTGCGCCCACGTCTGCACCGGCGCCCGCGCCGACGTCTGCTCCGGCACCGGCCCCCGCGCCCGAGGCCACGCCGGTGGAGCCCGATTGGACTGCTGTTGCCACGCCGGCGGATGAGCCTAACGCTGCCGATCAGCCGCAGGCCAATCCTGCCGACAATAATCAAGTAGAGTAACGCTGCATATAAAGGCACCTTGAGCACGTTGGCTTGAGGTGCCTTTTCGGTACTGTTGAGCAAATACGCGGTTACGGATCTGATTCTTAAAAAATAGGCAATGTTGCGCAACAACATCTCGGCTATTGCTGAGAATATAGACTCGTAAGGTTTAGAGGCGTCTAGCGCCTTAGGAAAAGGAGAGGGTTATGTTCTGTCCTACTTGCGGTTCTCCCATTTCAGATGATGCCAAATTCTGCCCTGTTTGCGGATCCGCCGTTGGTGCCGCTCCTGCCGCTCCAGCCCCGCAGCCCCAGCCTGCCCCGCAGCCCACGCAGGTCCAGCCTGCTCCGGCCCAGGCTATTCAGCCTGCGCCCCAGCCTCAGCAGCAGTACACCGGTCAGCAGCAGTACGCCGGTCAGTACGCCCAGCAGCCCGCATCCGCTCCGATGGGATATGGCCCCGTTAAGGCTGACCGCAGCCTGATTGGCTGGCTCCTGCTTTCCATCGTGACCTGCGGCATCTATTCGTATTACTTCCTCTATTGCCTCGCCCGCGACATCAATGTCATGTGTCAGGATGACGGCGATTCCACACCGGGTCTGGCAGCATTCATCCTGCTGTCGTTCGTGACCTGCGGTTTCTATGCGTACTACTGGTATTACAAGATTGGCAACCGCCTGCAGGCCAACGCTCCTCGCTACGGCCTGATGTTCCGGGAGAACGGCACCACCGTTCTTATGTGGCAGATCATCGGCGTGCTGCTGTGCAGTCTTGGCCCCATCTTTGCCATGAACATCATCATCAAGAACACCAACGCTCTGGCAACGGTGTACAACACCCGTCTTGGCGCCCGTGCCTAACGGTCAAGGCATTGTGAGCGACACTCAGGGACATAAGGGCGCGGCGGAGCTCCTTCGCCGCGCCCTTTCTTGCATTGGGGCGCTCTTTGTCGCCTGGCTCGCGCTCTACCTGCTCGATATCGGCTGCATTTTTCGATTGATGACGGGCATTCCTTGTCCAGGCTGCGGCATGACGAGGGCGTGGCTGGCGGCGCTGCGTCTCGATTTTGCGGCGGCCTTTGCCTACCATCCGCTGTTTTGGGTGGTGCCGATTGCGTTTGTGCTCGCGTTCGTGCGCGAGGAGGTGGCATCGAGCAAGCTAAAGCGTGGTATCGACGTTGCGGTCACTGTGTTGTGCGTGCTGGTCGTCGCCGTATGGATTGTGCGCCTCATCAATCCGGCAGATGCCGGTCTGCTCTTTGGCGGCCATGCTCCCGCCGGAGTCCCCGACGACATCATCCACCTCGAATCCCCACGCTGGCTCACCATCCTTCGCTCTTACCTGGCGTGACGGAGGACGCACTAGAAAGCGGTCGACACATAAGCGGGGGCGAACGTTGAGATAACGTTCGCCCCCGCTTTGCTCTAGCCAGGTTGTTATAGGTGGGCGTGATGGCTACTCGTCGCGCTTCTCCTCGTGGCGAGCGGCAGCCCGCGCATCGTGGATGCCCTTGATTGCAGCATGGCGGGCGGTGCGGGCGTCGTGCATGGCGTCGCGAGCCTCGGCGGCCGTTGCCTTGGCAGAGCGCAGCTTGGCGGCCAAGTCGGGATTGGTCTCGGCAACCGCGGCGATCGTGGGGCCGTCGAGCTCCTCTTGCGTGGGCTCGGCCAAAAAGTCGATGGCATACTGGGCGGCTACCATGGAACCCTTGGCCAGTACCGACTCGTCAATCTTGTAGAAGCAAGAATGTTGGGCGTACGTGGCGCCAATCTGGGGGTTGCGCGTGCCAACAAAGGCGAGCACGCCCGGCACGCGGCGCAGATACTCCGAGAAGTCCTCGCCCGAAAGCGTACCGCGATAATGGCCCTCGCCGGCTGCACCCAGGCACTTGAGCACAGCTTGGCGACAGCGCTCGCTCGAGGCGGCATCGTTTTCGACCTTGTAGTTGGCGATGGTGTAATCGGTAAGCTCGGCCTCGGCGCCCAGGGCTGCCGCGGTGTGCTCCACGATGCGGCGCATGAGCTCGGGCATTTCCTCGTGCGTCTTGTCGCCATAGGTGCGCACCGTGCCGGCAAGGTAGGCCGTGCCGGCGATAACGTTACGCGCCGTGCCACCATGCAGCTCGCCGACGGTGATGACAGCAGGCTCGTAGGGGCTGATTTCGCGCGAGACGATAGTCTGCAGGGCGTTGACAATCTCTGCCGCCACCATAACGGCGTCGTGGCCGCGCTGGGGCATGGCGCCGTGGCATGAGGTGCCGCGGACGTCGATGCGGAACCAGTCGGTATTGGCCATGCGCGGGCCGGGCTCGCAGCTCACGGTGCCGGCGTCGACCTCGCTCCAAATGTGAGCGGCATAGGCGCCATCGACGCCATCGAGCACGCCGGTGCCGATCATGAGCTTGGCGCCCTGGCCGTTTTCCTCGCTGGGCTGGAACACGATGCGGACCTCGCCGTGGATGTCATCGGTCATGTGGCGCAGGATCTGCAGCGTGCCGAGCATCATGGCGATGTGGCAGTCGTGACCGCAGGCGTGCATGCAGCCCTCGTTGACGCTGGCGAACTCCTCGCCGGTCTGCTCGGTGACGGGCAGGGCGTCGATATCGGCGCGCAGCAGGATACGGCGGCGCGGCGTGCCGTCCTCGCGGTAGGCATCCGGCGCGGTACCGCGAAGCGTTGCCACCAAGCCGGTCTTGAGCGGACGCTCGTAGGGGATATTCATGGCGTCGAGCTGGTTGGCGATGTCGGAGGTCGTGCGCTCCTCGGCAAGGCTCAGCTCCGGGTGCTTATGGAAGTGCCGGCGCTGCTTGATGATATAGGGCTCAAACTCGGCGGCGATATCTCGGATGGCCGCGGTGACGTCGTCTGCCGCGCGAACCTCGGTTGCTGCCATAATCTGCTGTGCCTTGGTCTTCGTCATGGTCGATTTGCTCCTTGCTGGGTTGATCGCAAAATCGTACAGGCTCTTTCCAGTATGCCACCTGCCGCTAGGGCTGGTAAAGTTGCCGTTTGCCGCTTGGGATTATGTTGCAAGGGTGGGGGAGTACACTCGGGGGTATTGAATTACCTGCCAGAGATGGGGATGCTCATGCAGCATATCGATCGGATTATCCGCTCCAAGAACGTTTTTACCGCCCAATACGGTATCGATACCGCCCGCGAGCTGGCGATCGCCATCGCGGGTGATCGCATCGTCGCAGTCGGCGCGCCCGATGACGTGATTGCCGCCGCTCCCGCCGTCACGCCGGTTATCGACTATGGCGAGCAGTTTATCTGCCCCGGTTTCCACGATGCGCACCTGCATTTCTTCCATACCTCGGTCGGTTCCTCGCCGTACATGCTCATGGATATGGGCACGTCCGAGGCGGCGCTGGTGCAGCATGCGCTCGAGTTTTCCCAGGACCTGCCCGACGACGCCTGGGTCGTGACGCAGGGTTGGCGCGATTACCGCTGGGATCCGCCCGAGCATCCTACCAAGGCCTCCCTCGACGCCGCCTTTCCCGATCGCCCCTGTGTTATGTACTCGGGCGACGGGCATACGCTGTGGCTCAACAGCCGCGCGCTCGAAGCCCTCGGCGTGACGCGCGACAGCGAGCCTCCGGCGGGTGGCAGTTACGACAAAGATGCAAATGGCGAGCTTACGGGTATCGCTCACGAGGCTGCGGCCATGCAGTTGCTGCCGCGCTGTCTTGAGTGGCTGGGCGAGGACCGCATCGCGAGCGCGTATGCCGACCAAATGAAACGCATGGCCGAGCAAGGCATTACCTCGATTTGCGACATGTCGCTCATGCCCATGCCGGGCTGCGACTTCATCCGCGACGATATTTACGACAAGCTGCAGGCTGCCGGCAAGCTGGGCATTCGCGCCCACCTGTTCCCCACGCTGTTGGATGACCAATCGCGCTTGGAAGAACTTCAGACCCGCTACGCAAACAATGCGTTGCTCTCGGCGCCGGGCTTTAAGCAGTTCTTCGACGGCGTGTCGAGCGAGCATACCGCATACCTCACTGAGCCCTATACCAACCCGCGCTTTCCGGGCGATCAGGGTCGTCTGACGGTTCCTGCCGAGCGTATGCGCAAGCTGGTCCTCGCTGCCGCGGAGCGCGGTCACACCGTGCGCATCCACGTTATCGGCGACGGCGCCATTCATGCCGCACTCGATATCTTCGAGGAGGCGGCAGAGCTCTACGGCTTGCCCCAGCACGGCCATAATACGCTTGAGCATTTGGAGAATCTGCTGCCCGAGGACATCGATCGTCTGCGCAAACTCAACGTCATTGCCTCGAGTCAGCCCTGCCATATCACGCTCGACCCGGGTGGCCCGGAGCGCGACCTGGGCTTGGAGCGCAGCCGCATCATGTGGCCGTTTGCGACCTATAAACAGCGCGGCATCCGCCAAGCCTTCGGCACCGATAGCCCCATCACAGCCGTTACCAGCATGAACGTGCTCTACACGGCTATCACGCGCCAAGACCCCAAAAGCCACTGGCCCGAGGGCGGCTGGTTGCCGAGCGAGCGCATCGACGCGGCAACGGCCCTGCGCAACTACACGCTTGGCAGCGCGTACGCAGCGGGCGACGAGCAAAACCTCGGCAGCCTGGAGCCCGGCAAATACGCCGACCTGGTAGTCCTGGACCAAAACCCGCTCACCATCGACCCTCAAGAGTTGCAAGCCACCAAGGTTCAGGCCACCTACCTGGCAGGTAGCTTAATCTACGAGCGCTAGCCCCATACCCCACCCATAAGGGGCACGTTTCAACAACGTGCCCCTTTCTTGTTCGCACCATCTGCATCGCCATTTTGCTGCACTGACTTTTCTGAATGCCGGGTCCGATAACGTTGACTCAGCTCCCGTGTGGCGCCGGAGGGGCGGGGCATAAGGTTTATCGCGAGTTCCGCACGAGCCGAAGGCCACTTAATGTGGCCTTCGTGCGAGCAGGACTGTCCGAGCAGGAAACCTTATATCCCGCCCCTCCGGCGCCACACGGGAGCCGCGCACAAGTTATCCCCCGGCATTCAGAAAATCTAAGTGCCAAAAAATAAGATTTTTTGACTCCGTGTTGTATAACCCGCCATTCGTGGGTACCATTCAACGCGTACGCAAACAAAAAGGGTTAACCCGCGCGGCATGACCGCGCGGCCCACAAAGGAGGAAACAAGCATGTCGTCTTTGAAGCCGCTTGCAGATCGCGTCCTGGTCAAGCCCGACGAGGCCGAGCAGAAGACCGCCTCTGGTCTGTACATCGCCAGCAACGCTCAGGAGAAGCCGCAGCGCGGCACCATCGTTGCCGTGGGCGCCGGCAAGGTCAACGACAAGGGTGAGCGCATCCCCATGGACGTCAAGGTTGGCGACGTTGTCATCTACGGTAAGTTCGGTGGCAACGAGGTCAAGGTCGACGGCGAGAAGTATCTGCTGATGCGCGCCGACGACATCTACGCCGTCGTCGAGGCCTAGTCTCGTCAGAATCTCTGATTCGTCTTTGAACACGCCCGCCGCATAGGACTCGGAAGCGGCGACGCGAGTCACATTTCTTTTGGAGGATTACCCACTATGGCAAAGAACATTACGTTCAACACCGATGCCCGCGCTAAGCTCGCCAAGGGCGTCAACACTCTGGCCGACGCCGTTACCGTCACCATGGGCCCCAAGGGCCGTTACGTTGCTCTGCAGCGCACGTTCGGTGCCCCGACCATCACCAACGACGGCGTTTCCGTCGCTAAGGAGATCGAGCTCGAGGACAACATCGAGAACATGGGCGCTCAGCTGGTGAAGGAGGTCGCCACCAAGACCAACGACACCGTGGGTGACGGCACCACCACCGCAACCCTGCTCGCGCAGGCCATCGTCAACGACGGCTTGCGCAACGTCGCCGCTGGCGCCAACCCGCTGGCCATCCGTCGCGGCATCGACAAGGCCGTCAACGCCGCCGTCGCCGAGATGAAGAAGCAGGCCAAGCCGGTCGAGACCAAGGAGCAGATTGCTTCCGTCGGTACCATCTCTGCCGGTGACCCCGAGGTCGGCGAGAAGATCGCCGAGGCCATGGAGGTCGTGGGCAAGGACGGCGTCATCACCGTCGAGGATTCCCAGACGTTCGACATCACCATCGACACCGTCGAGGGCATGCAGTTCGACAAGGGCTACGTCTCCGCTTACTTCGTCACGGATAACGACCGCATGGAGGCCGTGATGAAGGATCCGTACATCCTCATCACCGACCAGAAGATCTCCAGCGTCCAGGACATCATGCCTGTTCTCGAGGCTGTCCAGCGCGCTGGCCGTGGCTTGCTCATCATCGCTGAGGACATCGACGGCGAGGCTCTGCCCACCCTGGTCCTCAACAAGATCCGCGGCGCCCTCAACGTCTGCGCCGTCAAGGCTCCGGGCTACGGCGATCGCCGCAAGCGCATCCTCGAGGACATCGCCGTCCTCACCGGTGGCCAGGCTGCCCTGGACGAGCTGGGCGTGAAGGTCGCTGACATCACCGCCGATATGCTCGGTACCGCTAAGTCCGTCACCATCTCCAAGGACAACACCGTCGTCGTCGGCGGCGCTGGCTCCAAGGAGGCCATCGACGCTCGTATCGCTCAGATCAAGGGTGAGATGGAGAACACCACCTCTGACTTCGACCGCGAGAAGCTCCAGGAGCGCCTGGCCAAGCTCTCCGGTGGCGTTGCCGTCATCAAGGTCGGCGCTGCTACCGAGTCCGAGCTCAAGGAGATCAAGCATCGCGTCGAGGACGCCCTGCAGGCTACCCGCGCTGCTGTCGAGGAGGGCATCGTCGCTGGCGGCGGCGTCGCCTTCATGGACGCTGCTCCTGCGCTCGACGCTGTCGAGATCGACGACCCCGAGGAGAAGATTGGCGTCGATATCGTCAAGAAGGCTCTGACCGCTCCGGTCGCTACCATTGCCAAGAACGCTGGCTTTGAGGGCGCTGTCGTGGTCGACAAGGTTGCCGAGCTGCCCGCCGGCCAGGGTCTCAACTCTGCCAACGGCGAGTGGGGCGACATGATTGAGATGGGCGTCCTCGACCCCGTCAAGGTCAGCCGCGTTACCCTGCAGAACGCTGCTTCTGTCGCCAGCCTGATTCTCATCACCGAGGCCACCGTCTCCGATGTGCCCAAGAACACTCAGCTTGAGGATGCTATCGCTGCTGCCACCGCTGGTCAGCAGGGCGGCGGTATGTACTAAGGCCGACAAGGTCTAGAACTCCCACCGGGAATCCGGGGGCGCGACGGGGGCTTCTCTCCGGAACGTCCTCGGACATGCAAAGAGGCTCCGTATCGCGCTTCGCGCTGCGGAGCCTCTTTGCGTCCTGCGGAATGTTCCGGAGAGAAGCCCCCGTCGCGCCCCCGGATTCCCTGCGTTTACGGCCTTGAGGTCGGCGGGCGGAGAAGGACGTGGTCGATAGGGATACGTGTCCCCTTCGCTGTTTCGCGCTTTGCGCGAAAGGCGCGCTACTTTGGGATGAATGGGGAACGTGGTTGTTGCGCTGCTCTGTCCCGGCCGCATTTCTAGAGCGTTTCCCCCGCCATAAATTACCCTTGGCATACTTGCGCGAAAGCCTACTGGTGCTACACTTGCAATTGCTGTTTCAGGGCGGGGTGGAATTCCCCACTGGTGGTAAATCGGGCGGTGCCAAGGGGGTACCGTGGCGCAGGCAAAGTGCCTGCGGTCGAGCCGATGAGTCCGCGACCCGGGTGTGCGTTGGTTCGCATGCCGGCTGAACTGGTGAGATTCCAGTACCAACGGTTAGAGTCCGGATGAAAGAGGCAGGTGATCTTATGTCTGAACAGTCGCAGCATATCCATTTTGAGAACACGAATAGGTGGAGCACCAAACAGCTCGTTACCATGGCGTTGATGTGCGCCTTGGGAGCACTGTTTATGTATGTGCAGCTGCCCATTCTTCCCTCGGCGCCTTTTTTGACGTATGACCCGTCGCTGGTGCCGGCGATGGTGTGCGGGTTTGCGTACGGCCCTGGTGCCGGCACTGCCGTTGCCGCCATGGCAATCGTCATCCATGCGCTCACCACGGGCGACTGGGTCGGCGCGCTTATGAATTTGGTCGCTACGCTGGGCTTTATTCTGCCCGCGGCGATCATCTACCAAAAGATGCACACCTACAAGGGTGCCGTGATTGGCCTGGCGTTGGGCGTTATTGCCGCTACGGTGCTGTCCATGGTCGCGAACCTGACCATCGGCGTTTGGTTCTGGTATGGCTCGGCCGATGTGATTCTGCCGCTCATGCTTCCCGCCGTCTTGCCGTTTAACCTCATCAAGACCGTGCTTAACTCGGTGTTGACGCTAGCGGTGTACAAGGCGGTCTCTAATCTCATCACGCCCAAGAAGGACCAGGTCAAAGGCCGCGCATGATTGAGTGTCGGGGCATCTCATTTAGCTACGACGGCGCTGCGAAAGCGCTCGACGGCGTCGATCTGAACATCGAGGATGGCGAGTTTTTCTGCATCCTCGGTGGCAATGGGTCGGGCAAGTCGACGTTTGCCAAGCACCTGAATGCGCTGCTGCAGCCCGATGCCGGCACGGTGCGCATCGATGGCATGGATGCGTCCGACCCCGAGCTGGTCTACGACATTCGCTCGACCGCGGGCATGGTATTCCAGAATCCGGATGATCAGCTGGTGGCGACGCTTGTCGAGGACGATGTTGCCTTTGGTCCCGAAAACTTGGGCGTGCCATCGGCCCAGATCGCGCAGCGTGTGCGGGATGTGCTGAAGGCCGTGGGCCTGGTGGGCTTTGAGCGCCACGAGACCCATGCACTTTCGGGTGGCCAAAAGCAGCGCGTGGCGCTTGCCGGCGTGCTTGCCATGGAACCGCGCGTGCTCATCTTGGACGAGGCGTCCTCGATGCTCGACCCACGCGGCCGCAAGGGCCTTATGAAGGCGTGTCGTGCTCTTCATGACCGTGGTATGACCATCGTGATGATCACACACTTTATGGAAGAGGCCGCCGAGGCCGATCGAGTCGCAGTGTTTCGGGCGGGGTGCGTTGCCATGCTCGGTACTCCCGAGGTAATCCTGACGCAGGCGGACGAACTTGCGCAGCTGAACTTGGACATGCCGGAGTCGTGCCGTTTGGGTATGGCGCTTCGTGCGAAGGGTGTGCCCGTTCATGCGCAAGTGCGCGAAGCGGATATGGTTGCCGAGGTTGCGCAGGCCTATACCGAGCGAAGTGAGGCGGGCACCGCGGGGCAGCCTTCCGCATCCCAGTTGGAAATTGCTGACGGCACTATTCCGGCAGACAACAAGGACAACGCGTCGGAGCCCGTCATCGAGCTATCCCATGTTTCATACAGTTATTCGCTCAGTCCGCGCGAGCGCCGTCGCTGGCATAAACACTCGGCCGCTGCGGGCAAATCGAACAAACAGACTCTCTGGGGAAACGACCCCAGCAGCCCGTGGGCACTGCGCGACGTGTCTTTGACGGTGCGTCGCGGCGAGTTCCTGGGGCTAGCAGGCCATACCGGTTCGGGTAAATCCACACTGGTCCAGCACCTCAACGGATTAATCCGTCCGCAGGAGGGGAGCGTTTGCGCGCTGGGGCTCGACCTATCAAGCAAGAAAGACGCCGCCGCGGTTAAGGCTAAGGTCGGCGTGGTGTTTCAGTATCCCGAGCGCCAGCTGTTTGCCGAGACCGTGGTGCAGGACGTTGCATTTGGTCCGCACAACCTTGGCCTGTCGCAAGAGGAAGTCGCGCGCCGCGTTGCGTCATCGCTCGCACGCGTGGGCCTCGACCTTGCCACGATAGGTGACAAGAGTCCCTTTGAACTCTCGGGCGGACAGCAGCGGCGTGTGGCGTTTGCCGGCGTGCTCGCTATGGAGCCCGAGGTGTTGGTACTCGATGAGCCCATGGCAGGTCTCGATCCGGCGGCCCGCAGGGATTTCCTGGAGCTCATTGGCCGTCTTCATGACGAGGGCCTGACCGTTGTCATGGTTTCGCACAGTATGGAGGACCTGACCAATTGCTGCGACCGCATCGTTGTGATGAACGAAGGCGCGGTGTTTGCCGAGGGCACGCCCGCTCAGGTTTTTGCGCATGCGGATGAGCTTAAATCGATCGGTTTGGGCGTTCCCGCTGCCCAACGCATGGCGCTGGCGCTTGCGGAAGCGGGCGTGCCACTGCGTCGCGGCGGGCTCTATACGGTTGAGTCGTTGGCCGACGAGTTGGTAGATTTGCTGATCGGTCGCTCGGACGGTCCTTCTAACGTCGCGGACATTGCTAAATCCAAGACGGTCTCGCGAGAGGAGGGCTGCTGATGGAGGCGTTTTCGTTTGGCAGTTACTATCCCGGCGATAGTGCAATCCACCGCCTGGACCCGCGAACCAAGTTGCTCTTGGGCTTTGTGTTTCTGATCACGACGCTCACGGTCAGTGGCTTCCGCGGACTGGCCCCGGTCGCAATTTTCGTCGTGCTGACCTATGCCGTGTCTCGGGTGCCGGTTCGTCGCGTTCTGTCGTCGATGGCGCCGCTGCTGGCAATCGTCGTCGTGGTCGCGGTGCTCAACTTGTTTACCGATCAGAGTGGGCGCATCCTGTGGCAGCTCGGCTTTCTGCAGATAAGCGAGGGCTCACTGCGTTCTGCCGCCTTTATGGCGTGCCGCCTGACGTTGATGATGGCCGGCATGAGCGCCATTACACTCACCACGCCGACGCTCGACCTCACCGCGGGCTTTGAGCGCCTGCTCGCGCCGTTTGCGCGTGTGGGACTTCCTGCGCACGAGCTCGGCATGATCATGGGTATCGCGCTACGCTTTATGCCGCAGTTTGCCACTGAGATGAAGCAGACGGCCGATGCACAGGCAAGCCGCGGCGCGCGCGTGACGGGCGGTCCGCTCGGCGGCGTGCGTATGCTCGGCAGTGTGGCGATTCCGCTGTTCACGGGCGTGTTCCGCCATGCCGAGACGCTGTCTGCCGCCATGGATGCACGCTGCTATCACGGCGAGCAGGGCCGCACGCGCCTGCATGCGCTTGCATTTGGCCGCGGCGATGCGTTGGCGGCGGTGGTGACGGCGTTGCTGCTCATCTGCGTCATCGTCATCAACCTTCAACTTGTTTAGGCGCGATTCGAGCGCAAGAAAGGGGTCCCTATGACCGACAACGACCGCACGGCTCAGCTTGAGCGCGCCTGTTCGTATCTCAGGCGCATTCCGGCGTGGTATCTGGCCACGACCGATGCAAGTGACGGGCATCAGCCTCGCGTGAGGCCGTTTTCGTTTGCCATGGTCGATGACGGTAAGTTGTGGTTTTGCACGTCGCGCGACAAGGACGTGTGGGCGGAGCTGAGTGCGAATCCCAAGTTTGAGGTATCGGGCTGGAAGCCGGGGGAATGTTGGATCGTATTGACCGGCGAAGCCGCACTTGAGGACGACGCAGTTGCGAGCGACAAGGTGCGTCAAGCGGGCTTTAAGCACATGGTGGGCATTGGCGAGGAACACGAGAGTGCCAACGACGGCCGCCTTGCTTTCTTTTCGGTCCGCAATATTGCCGCGCGCTTCTGTGATATCGACGGCAGCGAGGAGCGCCTGGAGCTCTAGCGCGTCTCAAATGAACTACCCGTTCCAAATTGGCTAGTGGCAGGAGGAAACGTGGACGGATTGAATACGGTGTTGGAGTATCTGACGTCGGTGCCGGCGTGGTATCTGGCGACGAGCGTGGATGGGCAGCCGCATGTGCGTCCGTTTTCGTTTGCGCAGATTCAGGACGGCAAGCTGTGGTTTGTGACAGCGCGCACCAAAGATGTGTGGCAGGAGCTGCTGCAAAACCAGCGCTTTGAGGCCACGAGCTGGTGGCCGGGCCATGGCTGGCTCATTTTGCGCGGACGCGCGGGCTTGGATGACCAGGCTGCCCCCGATATGCGCGAGGCCGGCTGGAAGCATCTGGAGCGTTTGGGCGAGCATTATGAGGGCGCAGGCGACCCCACGCTCGTCTTCTTTAGCGTCGAGGAGCCGGAGGCCTTCGTCTGCAACCACGACGAATGGGTGCCGGTCGAGCTCTAAAAGAGTTCTTCCGCCGGCCCCAACAATTTAAATACCCGTCTGTGTCGGGCTCCACATCGCAACGGCACCGCAAGGTGCACCGGGCGATGTGGAGCCCATTGTTATTTGTCAATTCCTTCGCGTGAATGTGTCTGGTTTGTTTCAATGCATGAATATGCAAAAGATTTGCGTATATATGCATCTTTTGGTGCTAAAGTTTCAACCCACCTCATAACGACGGGTGCGGGATGCGCATTGGTGCATAAACTGCAGACAAGGAGTCTGATATGTCTTTAAAGGTTGGAATCGTCGGTGCGGCAGGATATGCCGGTGCCGAGCTCATTCGCCTCGTACTCGGCCATCCCGAGTTTGAACTTGTTGCCATCACGTCCAACGCCGATGCCGGCCAACCGCTGTCCGCGGTGTATCCGAGTTTCGCCGGCGTGAGCGATCTTGTCTTCACGACGCACGATGCTCCCGAGCTTACATCCTGCGACGCTGTCTTTTTGGCCGTGCCGCACACCGCCGCCATGGCGCAGGTGCCCGCCCTGCTTGCCGCAGGCGTTTCCTGCTTCGACTTGTCTGCCGACTACCGCCTGAGCGATCCGGCCGTGTTCGAGGCGTGGTATGCCGCCGAGCACACGAGCCCCGAGCTGCTCAAGACCCGTGCTTTTGGTCTGCCCGAGCTGTTCTGTCGGGACCTGGAGACCGCCGCATCCGACTATGCTGATGGCAAGTCCGTGCTGGTCGCCTGCGCCGGCTGCTATCCCACCGCAACGAGTCTTGCTGCCGCGCCCGCCGTGCGTGCCGGCTGGGTTGCCCAGAGCGGCCCCGTGATCGTCGACGCTATCAGCGGTGTGACGGGTGCCGGTAAGTCCTGCAACGCCCGTACGCATTTTTGCAGCGCGGACGAGAATCTGGAGGCCTATGGCGTGGGCAAGCATCGTCATACGCCCGAGATCGAGCAGATACTTGGCCTGGCCGACCGCATCGTCTTCACCCCGCATCTGGCACCGCTCAAGCGCGGTCTGCTCTCCACGGTGACGCTGCCGCTCGCGCCGCAGGCTCTCGACACGCTGACCCTTGAGGACGTCGTCGACCATTACAAGCAGTTCTACGCCGGTCGCACCTTTGTGCGCGTGCTCGATGCCGGCCAGCAGCCCAAGACGGCCTCGGTCGTCGGCACCAATGCCGCCCAGATTGGCCTTGCGCTCAACAAGCGCGCGGGCGTGCTGGTGGCGACAGGTGCCATCGACAATCTGTGCAAGGGTGCTGCGGGTCAGGCGGTCCAGTGTGCCAATATCGTCTTTGGCTTTGACGAGCGACGAGGCTTGCCCACAGTGGCGTGCCCGGTGTAGCACATTCGATTGTTAACGATTTGGTAGTCGGGCATCGAGTGGGGCGCCACTCTTAAGCTGGTCTCATGATTACGACTGGCATGGCGCACCAACCGATGTCCGTTTTTTGTTTGACATAAGGAGTCATAAAGACGATGAATACCGAGCTGTTTGATATCAAGATTCGCGCCGTCGAGGGCGGCGTTACGGCTGCGGCTGGTTTTAAGGCTGCGGGCATCCATGCTGGGTTCCGCAAGAACCCCGAGCGTCTGGATTACGCGCTCGTCGTGCCCGATAAACCCTGTCCCGGCGCTGGAGTGTTTACCACCAATCGCTTTTGCGCGGCGCCCGTGCAGGTGAGCCGCGCCAACCTGGGCGGTGCCGACAAGGGCTACGGTATCATCGCCGGCGTTTCGGTCAACTCTGGCAATGCCAACGCCGCCACGGGTGAGACCGGCCTTGCATGCGCGCGCGAGACGTGCAGCATCGCATCGCAGGTCATCGGCTGCGAGCCCCAGCAGATTCTGGTTGCCTCCACGGGTGTGATTGGCCAGATTCTGCCGATCGACACGTTTGAGACTGCCATTCCTGCTGCCTACGAGGCGCTCTCCGCTCACGGTGGCGCCGATGCCGCTCGCGCCATCATGACGACCGACACGCACTCCAAGGAGTACGCCGTGTCCTACGTCAGCGAGGCTGCGGGTCATGCGGGCAATGTCTATACGGTGGGCGGAATGTGCAAGGGCTCGGGCATGATCATGCCCAACATGGCCACCATGATCGCAGTTATCACCACCGATGCCCCCGTCGAGCCTGCGGCACTTCATGCCCTGCTGCTCTCGACCGTCAAGCAGACCTTTAACAAGGTAACGGTCGATTCCGACACCTCGACCAACGACACCTGCATCATGCTTGCCTCCGGCGCCGCTGCCGCAGATGCCGAGCCTATCGTCGAGGGCTCCGATGCCTTTGACGAGTTGGCATTTGCCGTGCACGAGGTGTGCGAGAGCCTGGCGCGCAATATCGCCGCCGATGGTGAGGGCGCATCCAAGCTTGTTACGGTCAACGTTACCGGCGCCGCCAACGACGAGGAAGCCGATATCGCTGCCCGTGCCGTTGCCAACTCGCCGCTCGTTAAGACCTGCATCGCCGGCCACGACTGCAACTGGGGTCGCGTTGCTATGGCGCTTGGCAAGTGCGGCGTGAAGTTTAATCAGGAAGATGTTTCCATCGACATGATGGGCATGCCTGTCTGTCGCGACGGTCTGACTGTTCCCTTTGACGAGGACGAGGCTCTACGGCGTTTCGAGGCGCCCGAGATCGTGATCTCGGCCGACCTGGGCGCAGGCGACGCGGCAACGACCGTGTGGACCTGCGACCTCACGCATGAGTACATCTCCATCAACGGCGACTACCGTTCCTAGATTCCAGGCACGCTGCGCATCTTGCCGCGATTGCGGACAGCGGAGCACGGCGCGATAACGATACGAAAGACGAGGCAGATTATGAAATTCGCACGCGATTGTCGTTCGAGCGAATCCAACGAAGCAACCGCGCAGCTGCTGTTCGAAGCGCTGCCGTGGATTAAGAACCTGACCGGCAAGACGGTTGTTATCAAATATGGCGGAGCCGCCATGGTTGATGAGCAGCTGCGCCGCGACGTGATGAGCGACATCGTTTTGCTCAAGATCATCGGTATGCGTCCCGTCATCGTGCACGGCGGCGGCAAGGCTATCAACGAGGCGCTCAGCCACTACGACATCCCCGTCGAGTTTAAGAACGGCCAGCGCGTGACTACGCCTGCCACCATGGACATCGTGCGCGAGGTACTGGGCGGCAAGGTCAATCAGGAGCTGGTCGCGGCGCTCAACCACCACGGCAACCTGGCCGTGGGCGTGTCCGGCAGCGACGCCGGCACCCTTATCGCCGAGCCACTCGACCCAGAGCTCGGCCGCGTAGGCAAAGTGACGCACGTCAACACCGACTATATCGAGCGCTTACTCGATAGCGAGTACATCCCCGTCATCGCTACCGTCGCGGCGGGGGAGGACGGCGGTTTCTTCAACATCAACGCCGACACCGCCGCCGGTGCCGTTGCCGCGGCGCTCCACGCGCATAAGGCGATCTTTTTGACCGATGTCGATGGCCTGTACAAGGACTTTAGCGACAAGGACTCGCTTATCTCCAACCTAACGCTCGACGAGGTTAACGAAATGCTCTACGGCGGCGAGGTCGATAAGGGCATGATTCCCAAGCTGCGTGCGGCCGTCGATGCGCTTACCGGCGGCGTATTTCGTGCCCACATCATTAACGGTACTACGCCGCAGTCGCTGCTCCTGGAGCTGCTGACCGATGCCGGCGTCGGTACCGTGATCCATTCCACCGAGACGGCTTACGAGTTCGATACGCATCCGCATCCGCTTTCGACGTTTGCTGCGCGTCTGACCGAGAACCTTGACGAGGTCGAGAAGCTTCAGACGGTCTAGCTGACCCGCAGCCGCCCCATTCCTGCACCCATAGCCCCGCGCCGTCTGGCGCCCAACGAAAGGCATCTCATGTCACTTGCAGCTCAGCAATCGCTTGAATCCCATTACGTTATGCATACCTTTGGCCGCTCTCCGGTCGAGTTTGTCGAGGGTCACGGCATGAAGCTCACCGGCGACGATGGCCGTGAGTACCTCGACTTTCTTGCCGGCATCGGCGTGTGCAGCCTAGGTCATGGCGACCCGGCTGTGCTCTCGGCGCTCGAGGCACAGACCAGAAAGCTCATGCATGTCTCCAATTACTTCTACATCGAGCAGCGCGGACAGGTCGCGGCGCTGCTGTCCAAGCTTGCTAACGACGACGTAGATGGTGCGCGCGTGCTTGCCGATGCCATTGTCGCCGGCGATGAGACCACGGCAGCTGCACTTGGTGCCCCGGCTGCGGATGAGCAGGTTTGGGAGACCTTCTTTGCCAACTCTGGCGCCGAGGCCAACGAGGGCTCGATGAAGCTCGCGCGCCTGTACGCCAAGCGTGCCGGTAATGGCGGCAACACCATCGTGTGCATGCGCGGCGGCTTCCACGGCCGTACGCTCGAGACCATTGCCGCCACCATGCAGGATTGGCTGCAGGACAGCTTCCGCCCGCTGCCGGGTGGCTTTGTGGCCTGCACGCCCAACGATGTGGACGAGCTGCGTGCGATCTTTAAGCAGCTGGGGAGCGAGATTTGTGCCGTGATGCTCGAGCCGATCCAGGGTGAGAGTGGCGTGCACCCCATGACCGAGGAGTTTATGGCGGCAGCGCGCGACCTGGCACACGAAGTGGGCGCCGTGCTTATCGCCGACGAGGTCCAGTGCGGCATCTTCCGCTCCGGCAAGCCGTTTGCGTTCCAGACCTATGGCGTGGAGCCCGACATCATGAGCCTTGCCAAGGGCATTGCCGACGGCGTGCCCATGGGTGCCGTCGTGGCAAAGAAGGAGATTGCCGACGTGTTTAAGCCGGGCGACCACGGCTCGACCTTTGGCGGTAGCTGCTTGGCCATCGCGGCGTGTGCCGCGACGCTCTCCGCGCTTGTGCGTGGCGATTATGCCGACCATGCTGCCAAGGTGGGTGCCTATATGGAGGCAAAGCTCGCCAAGCTGCCGCACGTGACCGAGGTACGTGGCCGCGGCTTGATGCTCGGCTGTGATTTGGATGATGCCGCGGGCGACGCGCATGATGTTGTTGCCCGCGCGCTGGCCGCCGGTGCCGTGATCAACGCTACAGGTGCGCATACGCTGCGTTTCCTGCCGCCGCTCGTCTGCGAGGAAGCCGACGTGGACAGTCTGATCGAGATCCTGTCGGATGTCTTGGGCTAACGCGGCGCAATAACTCAATTTGGACCGGGTTCCGGACTGTGGGCGTGTCCTATGCGGCATGATTCAGCGGTCTGGAGCCCGTTTTGCCTTAGATTTGCTAAGGCAGGGAGACCTGCTGGTCAAAAAACATCAAATATGAGTACTGTTACCGATTTGGTAGCAGCAATTTTGGACTAATAAGGCCAGATAGCAAGTCGAAATGGCGATGAAAGCACGATTTTGATCCAACTGTTAGTACTTATAATGGACATATGTTGCGTAACTTAAGCAAATACTATCTTTTTATATGTTGCAAACAAAGTAGCAGTACTCATTTTTGCCATTTTTTGACCACGGCCTTTGCGATAGATGTGCTGGCGGGTTCGAATCCCTCTGCGATGGGCCCAAAAAAGAAGGCTCTGTTAGACCAAAATTGACATATAGCTTTTTTCCGATTTAGGACGATAATG
>CABSNM010000025.1 GCA_902479065.1 uncultured Collinsella sp. | reverse complement strand
GCGGGCACGGAATTTAAACGGCTGAAAAAGGGGCATCGACCTGCGCCGATGCCCCAAAGTAGACACACATTTTGTCCTATAAGCCTCATCCGAGGCTTCGGCCTTTATTTTTTGCAGCGTCCAAGCTCAGTTTATCGATTCTCAATTGACCCGATGTTTTTGAGCTCGATGGAAATGAGGCCGTTGGGCTCGTTGACGAACTCAATGTACTCGGAGTTCGAACCCATCTCGGCCGGGAAGCTGATCTCGATACCCGTGTCGGTACGGATCTTGTGATTGCGCACGGCCGCGCGCTCGACCTGCTTGCGCTCCACGGGCACACGCTCAGGCACCTTCTCCTCGGTCAGTGCCGCGCGCACGCTCTCCTTGATGACCGGCTCGTCCTCAAAGACCTCGTCGACGATATCCCAAGGCGGCAGCTCCTCGTCATCCTCGACCTTCTCGGCCACAGCGGCCTTAACCTTTGCGAGCGCCACGGCCGTGTTGGCACCGTGCTCCCCGGCGACTTCCTCGACCACACGCGTCACGGTGTCGATGACCTCCTTGCCCGATACGCCCGTGTCGCACTGCAGCAGGCCATCGGGGATAAGCATACGGTCCTCGCCGGCGATCTTGCGTTTCTTGTCCACATAGCCGATCTCCATGGTGCTCGCGCGCACGATGGCATAGCTCGGCACCTTTTGCGAGGGGTTCGGCAGAATGGCGTAGTGGCGCGAGATGTCGTTGCGCACCTCCCCTTCCTCGCGGCCCACTTCGTGCATAAAGGCCTGCTTGGAGCCCAGCAGCATCATGGCAAACCAGCGGGCATCCTCATCGTCGTCAAAATCAGCCACGAGCACGTCGGTGGACTCAGCTTTCTCGGCCTTGGTGAGTTCGGAAGAGATGAACTCCGCAATCTGCTGCGACAGGTCCACGAACTCACGCTCACCAAAGAAATAGCTCTTGAGCTCGCCGCCGAATGCGGAGTTCTCGGCAAACGTGGCACGCTTGTTATCGGCCGAAGTGCGCGCGCGACGCAGATGTGTGGTCACGAAGTTGCGGACAGTACGGCTTTCGATATCCAACTCGCGCTGGCTCATGACGTTGACGGCAGAGTCAAAGTCCAGGATATGCAGAATCGCGTGATTGATTTTCATATACGGCATTCCGTTCTAGATCGATTTCGGCACGAATCAGTATAGCGGTCGAGCCCGCCCCAGGCGCTTCGAAGATTGGTGCATCGGGGACAGGTTGCTTGCACCAATGGTTAGCGCAGGAGCTCGGACTGCCAAGCCTCGAGCTGTTCTGCCAAACTCTTGCCGGCAGCGGGCACGTCGATCTGGGGTCGTTTGGGCAGCAGCGCACACTTAAGAATCGCAACGATGGTCTGCGAGACAAAGCGTCGTGTATCCTCGTCAAAGCCTTGCGCAGCCTGGAGCATCACGGGCAGGCTCTCGCGCAGATTCCCAGCGATATCCGCAAACCGCTCAGCACCCGTAGCCTCAAACACGGAGAACAACGCATCTACAAAACGCTCGCGTTCGCTAGGCGACACTGCAAGCAGCATCTCACGAATGGAACCATCAACGTATCGAGCACCGGCAGACAGGCGCTCACAGTACACGAAGTCGTGACCATCAACCACCCAGCTAAAGGGATTGTGCTGCAGCAGGCTGAACTCGGTGCTCTCAACGATGGCATAGTCCTCCTGTGTCTCGAACATCATGCCAAAGATCGACGACCGAGGTAGCGTCTTGTCGATTCGACCGGAAAGATCGGCAAAGGCGTCGCCGTTCAGAAACTCCTCGACGAAGCCCGGGCCATCATGGGAATACGCCCGTTCGATTCGTTCACGGGCAACATCGGAGCACATCGCTGCACCGTACACCGCAAGGTTTCCACCCTTGGAATGACCCCCGCACAAAAGCGGCCCGCCAATCGCATCCGCCGCCTCGTCCACATAACGTGCCGCGGATTCCTGGGCCGGCACAGGACACCGGAACGCCATGTTAAAGTCTTCTTTCCAGCCCACAATCGTACTATCGGTCCCCGGAAGGAAAGATAACTAAACCCCGCCGGAAACCGGAACGCCATGGCTGCAAACTGCTCCGTCGCCACCATATCGCTCACAGCACGATAGCCGCAAACGTGCACGCCACGGTAGCGAGGACTTGCTGCCACGGCCTCCAACAAGGCCCTGCTCCCCTCCGGGTCCCACAAGTCGTCAATCATGTCCCGGTAGCACTCGGCACGCAGCAGCTCGCGTACGTCTAGGCCCTGCCAGTTCGTCAGCTCCGCCATATCACCCGGCAAACGCAAATAGGACAACCACGCAAAGACGAGGCTATCCACCGCGCAGAACGGCCGCTCCTCAAACGGATCAAACGCCGTCTGGGCATAGGTCAAAAAATTAGGCGAATCCGACATGGCCCTCCCATCAACTATGGTGCATTGGGATGGTGCATTGGGGTCAGGTTACTTTGCACCAAAAAGGCGCCCGGACCGTGTGGGCCCGGACGCCTTCATTGTAGCTTTTCGCTCTAGCGAGCTTGATTTAGCAGGAGAAATCGACGCTGTCGATGATGTCCTTGAGGGCCTTGGCGGAGACGGTGAGCTCATGCTGCTCGTCGTCGTTCAGCGGCACGGGGACGCGGCAGACAACGCCGTCGCGGCCAACGACGGTCGGCATGGAGATGGCAAGATCGGACAGGCCATACTCGCCCACCATGAGCGAAGAGACAGGCAGAACGGTCTGCTCATCGCGCATGACGGCGGTGCAGATGCGCTTGACGGCCATGGCGACGCCATAGTAGGTGGCGTGCTTCTTCTCGATGATGGTGTAGGCGGAGTTCTTGACGTCCTCGGCGATGCGCTTCTCGGCAGCCTCATGCTCCAAGTGGCCGTGAAGCTCACAGAAAGTGTTCAGCGGAACGCCGGCAACCTGAGCGCTGGACCAAGCGACAAACTCGGAGTCGCCGTGCTCACCCATGACGTAGGCCTGGACATCGCGTGGGTCGACCTCGACGTGAGCGCCGAGCATCTGCTGCAGACGGCCGGTGTCGAGCACGGTGCCGGAGCCGATGACATGGCCCTCGGGCAGGCCGGACATCTTGATGGCGGCGTAGGTCAGAACGTCGACCGGGTTGGAGACGATTAGCAGAATGCCGTCGAAGCCAGACTTCTTAATCTCGGGAATAATGGACTTAAAGATGCTGACGTTCTTATTGACCAGGTCCAGGCGGGTCTCACCGGGCTTCTGGGCAGCGCCAGCGGTGACGACGATCATGGCGGCGTCGGCGACATCGGAGTAATCGCCGGCGTAGATCTTCATCGGCTCGGCAAACGTCATGCCGTGCGCGATATCCAGGGCCTCACCCTCGGCGCGGTTCTTGTCCACGTCGATGAGAACCATCTCGGAGAACAGACCACTCTGCATCAACGCGAACGCCGACGACGAACCGACGAAACCGCAGCCGACAATAGCGACCTTCTTCTCGTTAACCATTTGGAACTCCCATCTCTCTCCACAAACAAGCCGCTCGGGAACGACCCGAGCGGCTTGCCGCAATCCCAATACATCCAATCGGGACTTTGATTATGCTCCTATTCGCAGCCAAATATCGACCGTTTGCCGAAATTATTTGCAGAATTCGTAAAATAACTGCACGAAATCGGTTTCGAGCTATTGACGAGCCGAAATAGCTTTCTAATACAGGCCCGCTTCGCGGATGGCCTCGACAGCCAAAGCGATCTGGTCGGGCGGCAAAACCAGCGCCATACGCACGTGTCCCTCGCCCGAAGGACCAAAGCTCGTGCCCGGCGTCACCACAACACCGGCCTTCTCCATGAGCTCCTCGCAAAACGTCATGGAATCGGTGCGACCACCGGGAAGCTTGGCCCACACAAACATGGAGCCATGCGCGTTGGGACGCTCCCAGCCCAGGCCCTCAAGACCGTCGCACAGGGCATCGCGACGCTCCTGGTACTTCAAACGCTGCGCCTCGACCTCATCACGCGGACCGTTCAGGCAGGCGATAGCAGCCTTCTGGATCGGGAAGAACATACCGAAGTCGATCTGGCTGCGTAGCTTGGCAAAGGCAGAGACCACGTCCTCGCGGCCGACCAAAAAGCCGATGCGAGCACCGGTGACGTTAAACGACTTGGAGAGCGAGAAGAACTCAACGCCCACCTCGAGCGCGCCGGGATACTGCAAGAAGCTGCCGCCCGGCTCGCCGTCGAACACGATGTCGGAGTATGCGTTGTCGTGAACGATGAGCAGGTCGTGCTCGCGGGCGAAAGTGATGATCTCCTCGTAGATCTCGGGCGTGCCCACCGAGCCGACCGGGTTCGCGGGCAGCGACACGATCATATACTTGGCACGATCGGCCACCTCGGGATCGATACCCGCCACATAGGGCAGGTAATTATGCTCGGCAACCAGCGGATAGTATTCGAGCTTGGCATCGGCGATCTTGGCACCCGCCTCAAAGACCGGGTAGCACGGATCGGGAACCAGAATGGTGTCACCCGGATCGAGCAGGGCCAGGCCCAAATGGCCCACGCCCTCCTGCGTGCCGTTGCACGACTGCACCATAGACGGCGTAATGCCCGAAACGCCAAAGCGACGCTCATAGTAATCGCACACGGCTTGCTTGAGTTCGGGCAGGTCGCGCAGGGCATACTTCCACATCTCGGGATCTTGGGCTGCCTGCGTGAGCGCCTCGACCACGTGGTCGTACGGCTTAAAGTCGGGCGTGCCCACGCTCATGTTGTAAATGGTCTTGCCCTGAGCCTTCAGCGCGAGAAGCTTGTTGTTGAGCGAGGCGAAGACCTCCGCGCCAAAGCGGTCGAGACGCTGCGATGCCTGCATGGTGCCACCTTTCGATATGAAAAACGCGGCGCTCCGACAAGAGCGCCGCGCGATACGGGCCATCAGATTGCAAAAGTGTAACGCTTGCAACCCCCGTATTGGTTCAATTTAGCCAACCTTAGTCAACTGGATTGAGCGCGTCGATCTGCGCAAGCCACAGACGCGAGCTAGCGTCACTCGGCATACGCCAATCGCCGCGCGGGCTGAGCGTCACCGAGCCCACCTTGGGACCATCGGGCAGGCAGCTGCGCTTAAACTGCTGGGCAAAGAAGCGACGGTAGAACGTACGTAGCCACGTGTGGACGGTCTTGGCGTCGTAGACGCCCTCGAAGCTCTTGAGCGCCATGCGGTAGATCTTGCCCGGCTCAAAGCCAAAACGCAGCAGGTAGTAGAGGAAGTAGTCGTGCAACTCGTACGGGCCCACCAAATCCTCGGTCTTCTGCGCAATCTCGCCGTCGCCCGTGGGCGGCAGAAGCTCGGGGGACACCGGCGTATCGAGGATATCGAGCAAGACCTCGGCAATGCGCCCGCCAAAGACATCGGCGGCATAGCGTACCAGATGGCGCACAAGCGTCTTGGGCACGCTCGCGTTGACGGCGTACATGCTCATGTGGTCGCCGTTATAGGTAGCCCAGCCGAGCGCCAGCTCCGACAGGTCGCCCGTGCCAATGACAAAACCGCCAGCCTGGTTGGCCAGATCCATCAGAATCTGCGTACGCTCGCGCGCCTGGCTGTTCTCGTAGGTCACGTCCTGCACAGCTGGATCATGCTCAATGTCCTTGAAGTGCTGCTCCACAGCCGCGTGGATCGAAACCTCGCGGAAGCTCACACCCAGGTCGCGAGCGAGCGACTCGGCATTCGACTTGGTGCGATGCGTCGTGCCGAAGCCGGGCATGGACACGGCTGTGATACCAGTGCGCGGCAGCCCCAGTGCATCGAAGGCACGCACGGTCACAAGCAGCGCTAGCGTGGAGTCCAAGCCGCCCGAAAGGCCGATAACCGCAGCCTTGGTACCCGTGTGGGCAAGGCGGGTCTTGAGGCCCGCAGTCTGCAGATCGAGGATCGTCTCGCAGCGCTCGGCCAAGTCGCCGTGGTCGGCCGGCACAAAGGGCGCGCGCGGGAAAACGCGGTCGATATCGCAGGCATCGCGCAGGACAGGTTCTTCGGCCAGCACGCCCTCAAACGAAAACTCAACGGTCGTGGCCTCCGGCGCATCGTCGGTGCGCGCCCACGTCGTCGAGCGACGGTGCTCGGCAACCAGGCGGTCAAGGTCAACGTCGGCGATGGCCATATCGCAGGTAAGCAGTTTGGTGGCGGCGAGCTTGGAGCCATTTTCGTAGATAAGGTTCTCGCCCGCAAAGACCATGTCGGTCGTGGACTCGCCCTCGCTCGCGTCCGCGTAGGCATAGGCGCAGTACAGGCGTGCGCTCTGGTTAGAGATGAGGCTGCGGCGGTAATCCGCCTTACCGATAATCTCGTCCGAAGCCGACGGATTGAGGATCACCGTCGCACCGGCAAGCGCCATCTCGGTCGAAGGGGGCGCCGGCACCCACAGGTCCTCGCAGACTTCAACGCCCAGCACCATATCCTCGGCACCCTCATCACAGCAGCGGTAGACAAGCCCCGAACCCAGCGGAATCGGACCCTGACCGGCAAATTCAACCCACACGGGATCCGCAGGCGACGGAGCAAACCAGCGACGCTCATAGAACTCGCCATAGTTGGGCAGATACTTCTTAGCCGTAAGACCCAAAAGCTCACCCGCACAGCACACGGCGGCGCAGTTGTAGATGTTTTCAGCCACCGCAACGGGCAAGCCAACGGTAAAGACGATCGGCAGCTCACGGGTTTCATCGAGGATGTGCACCAGCGCTGCTTCGCAGGCATGCAGCAGCGTGCGGTTATGGAACAGATCGGCCGCGGTATAGCCGGTCAGGTTAAGCTCGGGCAGTACCAGCGCGCGAACGCCACGCCCGGCAGCATCGCGAACAGCCGCCAGCGCAACCTCGGCATTGCCCTCGACATCGGCCACGCGAATCTGCGGCGACGCCGCCGCCACACGCAAAAAGCCATCAGACTGAGAAAGGTGAAGATTCATAAGAATGCTCCCGTGCGTAGACGCCATTCACAACAATTAGCAAGCCCTATTGTAGTTCAACCGCCGGGTGCAACCGCATCCCACCAACTTGGTGAGCTATTGATGAGTTGATGGTATCTGTTAAATGTCACGTACGATTCACATCTGGTGGGTACCCTGATGGCTACATGAAACGAAGCAGATTTACACCGGGAGGGTCCCGCATGACAACCAAGTACACCGACGCGCCGCGCACACGCGTCATGACACCGGCCGCGCTCAACAACGGCGTTCACGAAAACCATTCCATCGGACAGACCATGGCCATCGCGCCCAAAAAGGGCCTGTTCGACGACATTTCCATTCCCCAAATCATCGCCGGCGCTGCAGCCGCCGCCACGAGCGTCGCGCTTGCTTCCAAAATCGGTATCGCCGGATCGGTGATCGGCGCCGCCGTGAGCTCGGTCATCACCGTTGTGTCCTCGCAGGTCTACCGCCACTTTATCTCTGCCAGCGCCAAAGCCCTCAAAGGTACGCACGCCGACGTCGACTACCCCGCCGGCGCCTATGAGCCCGTTGAATTTAATGCCGAGGAGCACCTGGGCGGCGCCGCGACTACGCAAGAGATGCGCCAGATTGCGGGGCGCGCGACCACGGCACGCGTCGCTCCCAACAGCCTGCGCGCCAAGGCGGCGGCAGAGCGCAGCCAGACGCAAAAGAAGGTCATCATCTTCTCGATCGCCATCGCCATCGTCGCGGTCATCGCCTGCACCGGTGCCATCCTTATCACCACCGCCGGTGAGGGTCTGGGCGAGCGTCCCGAGCCAATCCTTTCGTCGCGCACGACCGAGAGCGATGCAAATGGCAACACTCAGCCGCAGGATCAGCAGGCACAGACGGACGACACGCAAGACAGTTCTACCTCTGCCAATTCGTCCTCGAACGCCCAAAACCAATCGCAGGGCACCGATTCCTCTACGGCCAACAGCAGCACGCCGTCCGGCACGACCGACTCAAGCCAAACGACTGACGGTTCGCAGCCGAGCACGGGCGGCCAGACGAGCGACACCACGTCGGGAACGGGCACAACAGACAGCAGCAACACCAACAGCTCGAACAGCTCGAGCGGAACCGCGTCCGGCACGGCATCTGACAACTCGAGCCAAGGCACGGCATCGGGCAACTAAGCACATTTGCCTCTCATAGATAACCGACCTGTATAACGGGCGCGAATCGACAGCGGTTCGCGCCCGTTTGCCTTGGGCGCCGCCATGGCGAACGCTATGCGATGGTAAGATGCTTTACATGTGTAAAGAGGAGATTTGCCATGAGCAAGACAATAGTTAGGCCCACGCTTTCGCTGGGCAACCACATCTATCTGTATCGCCTGCTACGCGATGCGATTGGATGCGGCAAGCAAACGTTTATGACGCAGGTCGAGGAGGCGCTCGCCGCAGGCGACATGACTGCTTATGACCTGGGCTTTGAGTCCACGCGCGAGCTGCTCGAGGAACTTAACGACTGCATTAAGCTGACCGTCTTTAAAGGCGGCCGCCTGTATGCCACCGTCATCGCCAACGAGGCCTGGGATGCTGCGCTTGCCAAGGGCGAGGACAAGCCCAAGACCGCCAAGGGCGCCAAGCAGTCCTACAAAAAGAAAAAGCGCGGTGAGAAGGACCTCAAGGCCGTGCGCCCCAAGCACGTTAAGCGTCCCGAGCCCGAAGCCATGGTTGAAGCCGCGCCGGAACCCGAGCCCGAGACAGAGATCGAAGTCGCTATTGAGGTAACGGCAGAAGCCGAAACCGAAATCGCCGCCACGACCGATTCCGAAGTCATATCCGAGCAGGAAGCCACTGTGGAGCTCAACGAAGCGCCCAAGTCGACAACCGAAGAAGCCGCTGACCAACCCGAGACGCCTGCGTTCCAAAACAGCGATGTCTTTGGCAACGAGACCGAGGACAATCAGCCCGACGAGTCCGCTGATCAAGACGCTACCGAGTCGGCGCCGGAGCCCGAGATGCCGCAGCCCGCCATCTCGCTCACGGTCGTCTATGACCCCGAGAACGCAAACGCCGGCATCACCACCATGGCATCCACGCCCATCGAGGCAAAGCCGAGCGTCGAGAATGAGAGCGCGACGCAGGTTGAGCTCGACACCGCGACCGCAGACGCACCCGCTATCGTCGAGCCTGCAGGTTCCGCGGCGATGCCGAAAGTGGGCACCGAATCAGTACTCGGCACCGAACCCGTGCCCGTCGTCGAGATGACGCCCGTCAATGAGCAGGCCTTCGCACCGGCGATGGTACCGGCCCCCGCACCCGTAGCGCCCGCCATCCCCGAGGACTTCCCCGTCGATTTCGCAACCGAGGTCTTCTGCCCCGGCCCGCTTCTGCACCAGCTGTCGACCTATCTCCCCTACGGCGCCGATACCCTCGGCATTGTCGGCGAGTACTACTGGATCGCCCGCGAGCGCGGTACCATCGAGGCCGCGCGAAACCGCGCAAGCTTCCCCCTGCGCTACACGCAGGCCGGCGAGCGCCGCGAGGTTGCCGTGCGCATCCGCCGCAATACCACCGGTGGCCTCGGATCCACCTGGGCCATCGATAAAGTCGAGCCTTCTACCAAGTAACAAAAAGGGACGATAACCCCAAGGTTATCGTCCCTTTCTCGTTAGGTCACCTGAGCTCGACTAATCGCGCGTCAACTTGCGGTGGATACGATGCGGCTGGGCTGCGTCCTCGCCAAGGCGCTCGATGCGGTTGGCCTGATAGGCCTCGAAGTTGCCCTCAAACCAATACCAGTTGCCCGGATTCTCGTCGGTGCCCTCCCACGCCAGAATGTGCGTGGCGACGCGGTCCAGGAACATACGGTCGTGGCTAATGACCACCGAGCAGCCCGGGAACTCGAGCAGCGCCGCTTCGAGCGAGGACAGCGTCTCGACGTCGAGGTCGTTCGTGGGCTCGTCGAGGAGCAGCAGGTTGCCGCCCTGCTTGAGCGTAAGCGCCAAGTTCAGACGGTTGCGCTCGCCACCGGAGAGTACGCCGGCGCGCTTCTGCTGGTCCTGGCCTTTAAAGCCAAAGCTCGCCACATAAGCACGGCTCGGAACCTCGGTCTCACCGACCATCATGTGGTCCAGGCCATCCGAGACGACCTCCCACAGGTTCTTATCGGGGTCGATGCCGGAACGGTTCTGATCGACATAGGAGATCTTGACGGTCTCGCCCACCTCGAGCTCGCCCGAAGTCAGCGGCTCCAGGCCTACGATGGTCTTGAACAGCGTGGTCTTGCCCACACCGTTGGGGCCGATGACACCCACGATACCGTTGCGCGGCAGGGTGAACGATAGGTCGTCGATGAGCACACGGCCATCGAACTCCTTGTGCAGGTGATGGGCCTCGAGCACCTTGTTGCCCAGACGCGGGCCCACGGGGATGCGAATGTCGGTCCAGTCGAGCTTCTGGCTTGCGCGGGCCTCGGCCTCCATCTCCTCGTAACGAGCCAGACGGGCCTTGTTCTTGGCCTGGCGAGCCTTGGGCGAGCTGCGTACCCACTCGAGCTCGGCCTCCATGCGCTTGGCGAGCTTGGCGTCGCGGTTGCCCTGCGCCTCGATACGGGCGGCCTTGGTCTCCAGATACGTGGAGTAGTTGCCCTTGTAGGGATAAAGGTGGCCGCGGTCGACCTCGCAGATCCACTCGGCAACGTTATCCAGGAAGTAGCGATCGTGCGTGACGGCAAGCACCGCGCCCTGGTAGTTGTGCAGGAAGTGCTCGAGCCACAGGATCGATTCGGCGTCCAGGTGGTTCGTGGGCTCGTCGAGCAGCAGCAGGTCGGGAGCCTCGAGCAGCAGCTTGCACAGGGCCACGCGACGGCGCTCGCCGCCGGAAAGTACGTTGACCGGCATGTCGGAATCGGGCAGCTGCAGGGCGTCCATGGCCTGGCCGAGCTTGGAATCGATATCCCAGCCGTCGGCGGCGTCGATCTCGTCCTGGAGCTTTCCCATCTCGGCCATGAGGGCGTCCATGTCGCAATCCGGGTCGCACATCTCCTCGCCGATCTTGTTGAAGCGATCGACCTTGGCAATCATGTCGCCAAACGCCATGCGCACGTTCTCGATGACGGTCTTGTCATCGTCGAGCGGCGGCTCCTGCTGCAGGATGCCCACGGTGTAGCCGGGAGTGAGCCTGGCATCGCCGTTGGAGACCTCCTCGATGCCGGCCATAATCTTGAGCAGGGTCGACTTGCCCATACCGTTGGGGCCCACGACGCCGATCTTGGCACCGGGGTAGAAGCTCAGGGTCACGTCGTCAAGGATCACCTTGTCGCCATGGGCCTTGCGAGCCTGATACATCTGGTAGATAAACTCTGCCATTTGCCTGTTCTATCCTTTCTACCTGCTGTTTCCCTATTCTTGATTCGCTTTAGTGGAAACGAAATGAGGGAACCAGCTCTGAAACGTAACGAAAAAGGGGCATGGTTGCCCACACCCCCTAATACTACCTGGGAAAAGTCCCCCGGAACATACTATGAACTGCGTACGCTAGTTTTCCGCAACCTTAACGAGCGGCTCGCTGCGATTTGCGCCACAACAGATACGAGTAGACGTAAACGGCTCCAACCGAACCAAACGCCAGAGCCGCAATCACCGCGGCGACGACTTCACTCGAAAGCACGCTGCCTGCCACGCCCATCACAATCAGGCCAATACCCAGCACCATAAAGCAGGCGCCGCCAAAACGCTGCGTACGGCGCCAGTTCTCGGGATCGGCAAGCGCCCAGGGTGTCTTGATACCGAGCGTATAGTTCTGCTTCACACGCGGCAAGTAGTTGCCTACGCCGATGAACAGCAAACCGACAACACCGGAAATCAGCACGTTAACCGAACCGACCGCCGGCACTACGCCCCAGACCGTAAGCTCTCCCAGCCAGCTTATGGCGCACATGAACAAGGTAAAGGCGATTACGAAGCCCTGGTAGAACTTGCCCGAGGTTCGATATGCCTCACCTTTGGGGTCGATGCGCGGCACCATGCAGAACATTGCGAGAAGCGCCAGAGGCAGCACGCCGAGCGCGGAGGCCATCCAACTAGGACCCCAACCGTCGACGGCGCCGTTCGCGCCCCAGTGCGTGGGAATCTGTGCAGGCAGGCTCGGCATCACCATGAGGTGCGCTACAACATTAATAGCGCAGACCACAACAAGCATGGCCCACACGCGCGACGATACCCCCGTGGCGTGAATGCCCTTGTTTTCGTTATTCATCCTTATCACCTTCCGTGTTTGTAAAGCCCATAAACCAACCGATCAAGTCCTGCATGACGGTGGTGTTTAAGCTGTAAACGATGTTTTGGCCATGACGTTCGTCGGTCACCAACCCGGCGTTTTTGAGCGTCGCCAAGTGATGGCTCAGCGACGGCTTACTGATATCGAAATGCTCGGCAAGCTCCCCCGCCGTGCAATTGCCCTCGCGCAGCAACTCCAAAATGCGCCGTCGCGTTGGATCGGCAAGCGCCTTAAAACCCTCTCCCGGCATAAGACCTCCTCTCATCATCTCTCATGACGTGCACACTATACTCAATATTTAGATGTTTGTCTAACTATCTAATCGCAATGCTTCAAACCACATCAAAGCAAACGCCATCGCAACCTATGGGCGATTACCTATAATGGCGATAGCTAAAACACGACCTGCTTCCCCATCGGAGGATATTTATGACCGAAACCGCTGCCGCAGCCGCCATCGAGACACGCGACACCAAGCTCGAGATTATCATGGGCCGCGAGGCACTCGATAAGCTCGCCGATGCTACGGTGCTAGTGCTCGGCTGCGGAGGCGTGGGCTCCAACTGCTGCGAGGCACTCGCCCGCGGCGGCATCGGTCATTTCGTCATTCTGGATAAGGACATCATCGCGCCCAGCAATATCAATCGCCAGGCCATCGCCTTTCACAGCACCGTCGGCAAGCGCAAAGTCGACGTCATGGAGGCTATGATTCACGACATCAACCCTACCGCTACCGTCATCAAGCGCACCGAATACCTGCTGAGCGACAACATCGATGATTTCTTCGCGAGCGTTTTGGAGCAGACGGACGGCAAGCTCGACTACGTCGTCGACGCCATCGACACCATCTCGGCCAAGCTCACCATTGCCAAATATGCTCAGGACCACGACATTCGTTTGGTCAGCTCCATGGGCGGGGCCAACAAGCTCCATCCCGAGTGCCTCCGCTTTGCCGACATTTTCGATACGGTACGTGACCCCATGAGCCGCATCATGCGCAAAGAATGCAAGAAGCGCGGAATCAAGAGCCTGCATGTACTGTTTAGCTGCGAGGAATCGGTTAAGACACAGCCCCGCGACCCTTCCAACATCCACGAGCGCACCGAGCTGGGAACCGCCAGCTTTATGCCGCCCATCATGGGCCAGATGATTGCCGGCGAGGTTATCCGCCAGATCAGCGGCCGCGGCACTGAGCGCGTACGCTCCGATGGCCAACGTCTGGACTAGCGGAGCGCACCGAGATGGAGCCCCGGCTATTTGATGCACACTGCCATCTTGATTTAATGGCTCACCCGGACGCCGTTGCCGATGAGGCGACGGCGCTGGGCTTGGGTCTATTTGACTGCGGCGTCAATCCGCGCGACTTTTCGGCCGCAAACGAGCGCGCCTGTCGCCAACCAGGCATCATCGCCGGCGTTGGGCTTCACCCCTGGTGGCTCGCCGATGGCCACTGCGGTTTTGTCGAAGTCAATCTGCTTTGCGAAGTTGCTGCCCAAGAACGCTACATCGGCGAAGTCGGACTCGACTTTTCCGCGCGCTTTGCTGGAAGTGAGCCGCTACAAATACAGGCACTTAACCGGCTCTGCGATGCGCTCGTGCAGCATCCTCTTACCGGGCGCGTGATATCAATTCACGCCGTTCGTTCGGCAGGAGCCGTACTGGACGTCCTCGAATCGCATGGACTACTCATCCCAAACCCCGACTCCCCCGTTATCATCTTCCACTGGTTTAGCGGTACTTCGGACGAACTCGTCCGCGCGCGTAATGCGGGCTGTTATTTTTCCGTCAACGAACGCATGCTCGCATCTAAACGAGGACGCGAATACGTACGACAAATTCCACTCGATCGTTTACTGCTCGAGACCGATGCACCAGCGGAGGCAAACGCAGAAATAAGCGCACAGTCACTCATCAGATCGCTCGAAAGCGCCTCAGAACACGTCGCCTCGCTCAAAAAATGCGACGCAAAGCATATTGAGTCGGCGGTTTTAGCGAATGCACGCTCTGTTTTTAGCCTCCGCTAACCCCTGTGGTCAAAAAACGTCAAATATGAGTACTGCTAGCGAAATGGATACATTACTCTGAGCTTTCCGACCACCAGAATAATCTACGATTGTCCATTAACTAACACTTTTACAGTCACTCATCCTGCATTTTCGCAATCTTAAACCCCTCCAAACGCTCAAATCACGTCTGAAGGGGTCGATTTTGCTGCGACTAAATTAGTCACAGTACTCATATTTAGCTTTTTTTGACCACCGAGTCACGGGAAGGCACCAATACAGCTCCCCGGGACAGCTCGGCTATTCGACGATTGGTGCTCCGTGGCCCCAAGAACCTTCCATGCCGCACACGGTCGAGGCAAACCCGGCAGCAAAGTCGAGCGCGCGCTCGATGGCCTCGGCGCCATCCTCACCGCGCTTGGCGGAATCGAGATAGCACATCAAAAACGAGGTGAGGAACGAGTCGCCCGCCCCCATGGTGTCCTTCATGTCCGTTACCGGTTTAGCCAGCTGGCGGTAATAACGCTCGCCGTCGTAAGCAATGCAGCCCTCGGCGCCCGCCGTAGCCGACACAAAACGCGGACCCAGGCCCTTCACCCATGCCAGACGCTCGCGAATCTCGTCCTCACTCGCGGCATCCGCCGCACTAAAGAAAGCGAAATCGACGTAGGGCGCAATCTGCTCGTAGTACTCGTCGGTAGAGTCGTCCGAAAAGTCAAAAGAGACCGTGACGCCCGCAGCCTTCAACTTGGGCAGCTCGCGCTCGGTAAAGCAATAGTTTCCCGAATGAACCACATCGAACTGCTTCATGTACGAAAGGTCAAAGCGATCGAGGACATAGCGCGCATCGCCACGGATACCGCCCTCGTTGGAGCCGAGGAAGACACGGTCACCGTCAACGACGGTCACGCGAGCCGCTCCGTTCTCGCCAATCATCTGCTCGCACTTGTCAAGCTCGATACCCTCATCCTCGAGGCTTGCAATGACATGCTCGGCAGCGGCGTCATTGCCAAAAATGCCCATGTATGCAGAACGTGCGGCACCGCATTTCTTGGCATAAACGGCGAAGTTAACCGCGTTGCCGCCAGGATACATGGTGTGGATATGCTCGTAGCGATCGACGACGTTGTCGCCAAATCCGAGCGCGTTAACGTTAAATGCCATGGCCTTTGTCCCTTCTAGTACTCGACAACACCCATATAGCGACGGAAATCGGGATCGTGATCAAACACCTTGCCGCGTGCGGCACGCAGCTCGCAGTTCATGGCGTAGAACAGCACCGGGTCCAGATAGGCACGGACGCTCGCCGGCACGGCTTCCATACCGTACTCCTTGGCATCGAGCACCATCAGCGTATCGGTATGCGTCTTAAGGAACGCCAGGGCGCGCTCGTCCATAGCACGGCACTCGCTGGAGCCCATCTGCAGGAAGTAAAAAACGCCATCCTGAGTAGCCTCGAAGGGGCCATGGAAGTACTCGGCAGAGTGGATGTAGCTGCAGTGCTGCCACTGCATCTCCATAAGAGAGCAGATAGCGAAACCGTAGGTCTGGCTAAAGTTGGGACCGCTGCCCAGAATATAGAAGAACTCGTGCTCCTGGCAAAGCTTGGCAAAGCGATCGCCCAGCTCGGCATTTACCTTCTCGCGTGCCGGGGGAAGAATCTTATCCATCTCGGCGATACCGGCATACATATCGGCAAGATCGGCGTAGCCCTCCTGCTGATCGAGCAGCTCTGCCGCAAGAGACAGCGAAATGCCAGCGGGGACCTCGGCCTGCGGCACACCCTCGCCCCATGGGTAGACCCACGTGGTCCACTTGCCGGAGTCGATCTTGGATTCAGCGTTGTCGGTCTGGGCGATCACAGTAGCGCCGGCGGCAAGGGCAATCTCGCAGCCCTCGACGACCTCCGGGGTATTGCCACTGTGGCTGCAAGCGATGACCAGGGACTTCTCGCCCAGACGACGCGGACGCATAATGTCGAATTCACGTGCGGTATAGATATACGAAGTGAAGGTGGTTGCCTCGCGCTGCAGAAGCTCATGAGCCGGGATCAAATCGATCATGGAGCCACCGCAAGCAATCCAGTAGACGCTGTCGAACTTGCCCTTCTCGGCAATTGCCTCTTTGATCAGATCGTGTGCGTTCATATCCAGTTCCTTTCTTATTTGACCCGCAATCAATGACGTTGGTTGCGTAGCCGATAGTTGTTTTAGTCAATCAGATATTTCTCGAATGCGGCCATGTTCTTGGCATCTGCCGCCGCCGGGTCATCGTAGTAACGACCGTCCGTGATTTCCTGGCCCAGCATGCCGTCGAAACCATGGGCGTTGAGCGTGGCGACGAAGGCGTCCATATCGTGCTTGCCATCGCCCCACACCAGATGGCCATACGGGTCACCGTCGATAAAGTGCATCTCGTGAATTGCCCCATCACCAAAGGCGGCAAACCAGTCCTCGAGCGTCTCGCCTGCAACGCCCATCGCGGTTGTATCAACCATGGGCTGTAAGTACGGGCTCGCGACCTCGTCAATCATGCGCTTCGCATCGGAAACCGTCGTCACAAGGTTGCTCTCCTCGGGACGCAGGCTTTCCATCGTGAGCACCAGACCGTGCTCGCCGGCATACTCCGCCAGAATGGACAAGTGCTCGCGGCTGCGCTTCCAGGCTTCCTCGCGGTCCTCGTCCCAGTCGCCCCAGCCCGAGTTGATGGACATGCGGTCGCACCCAAGCACCTCAGCAAGCTCAATGCCGTGCTTAAAGTACGCCAGGCTGCGCTGCTCATGCAGCGGTTTGCGTGCGCAATACTGCCAAGGATAGACAACATTCTCGGGGCACAGAGTACGATACCTAAGCCCACGGTCTGCAGCCTTTTTCGCCAGGACCTCAGCCTCAAAGTAGCCCGTGTGGTCGAGCGTCACATGCGGCTCTGCGCACCACAGCTCAATGGACTCAAAGCCCAAGCGCTGCTGCACATCAAGGAAGTAATCGAGCGACCACATGATGTAGTGGATATTCATGCCCGCAATCTGTTCGCGGTGCAGCGTCGGTTTGGATTCAGGCATCTTATGCCTCCTTATTTCGATCGAACACGATTTGTCCATCCGACATCGTCATATCAACCGCAAGATCGCGTGCGTCGCGATAATCGAGGTCGAACACATCCCGATCGAGCACGCAGATATCGGCAAGCTTGCCAACCTCAAGCGTACCCAGCTCATCTTCGCGCATCAGGTCGTACGCGCCCCCGGCAGTCCAAGCGCACAAGAGCTCGACAAGCGTCAGCGTGTTGACCTCATTCACGGGCAGTCCGTCGTCGAAGTATCCGCCGCACGCACTGTAGATTGACTCGCCCAAGCTCGGAATCAACAGCGGCAAATCCGTGCCACAGCACACTGTGCATCCGGAATCTTCCATGCCGCGGCGATTCCAGCTGTGCAAAAGTCGCGTCTCGCCAATTTGTCGACGCATCATCGACAGGCAATCCTCGCGCCGGTCCAGCGTCAGAATCTGCGGATAGACCTCGCAAATTCCACCCAACTTGCCAAACTTGACAAGATCGGTCGGGTCAGAGTTCTCGAGATCGGTAATCGCATGGCGACGAAGCATCCGTCCATGCTCGTCTCGAGGCAGCGAGGCATAGAGCGCCACGGTGCGACGAACGGCGCCATCGCCCTGGCAATGCAAGGAATATCGGAAGCCGTCAGCATCAATTGCACGCAGCTCGTTCTCAATCAGATCCCACTCTGGCTCCTCGACGACCGTCTTGCCGGCAGCGCCCGCATCGGCCGAGTCCTCATAGGGGTCTATCATCTCGGCAAGCCCCGCCCATACGCCGCGATCGGTCATACGGTTGAAGCCAGAAAAACGAACGAACGGTCCCCGGAAGCGCTCTCGCGCCTCGCGGGCATAAGCCAGATTTGCACCGGCGCCCACCGGCTGCGACATCATAGATACGCGAACCGTCAGCTCACCAGATTCCTCACGGCGAGCCATTTCGTCGGCAAAGCCGTAGTAGTCATCAAACGCCATCTCCTTGATGGCGGTAACGCCGCGCTCGTTAAGCATGCTCATGTAGTCCGAATACCCGGCACGCACCTCGGGCAGCGCGAGGAAATCGCTCATCATGCGCCAGATCTTCTCGGCATAGCACGCCTGGGGCGTAAAGCCGTATCGCGCACTGGCGGCAGCGTTGAGAACGCAGGTCTCCGCTCCCGGTGTAAAGCAGACGACGGGGATATCGCCAAAACAATCGTCAAGCACAGCTGCCGTATTTGCGTTCTCGGCATCCGATGCCAACGTTTCGGGCAGGTTGTGGCCAAAAGCCGCCGCGCAATCCGGATGACCTTCTTTCCATGCACGCAAGAGCGACACGGCCTCTTTGGCATCAGCGACGCCAGACAGATCAGACCCCAACGTCCGCAGCGCCCAACCTGTATAGAAGGTATGCACATCGATCAGGCCGGGCATGACAGTGCGGTCGCCCAGGTCAACTACCTCGTCCGCCTGGGTCAAATACGAAGCTACCTCACACTTGGTGCCAACAGCCTCAATTCGATTGCCACGGACCGCTACGAAACCTTCAAACGGCAGGTCCCCCGTACCGGTAAAGACGCTCTTAGACGTCAGGACCGTCAAACGATCAGACATCACAACCACCTACACCGGAAGCATGCCAGAGATTGCCGTTACGATCAGGCCAAAGACGACCATGAAGATGAAGAACTTCCAAATGGTCTTCCACCATTGGCCAAACGAAATCTTAGCCACGGCAAGGCCGGCGACCGTCATGCCCGCCACGGGGCTGATGGTGTTGATGGTCTGGTTAGCAAACTGGAGCGCGGTGACGGCCGCCTCGGGATTGAGGCCCATGAGCTCGGTCAGGGAACCCATAACGGGCATGGTGAGCGCCGCCAAGCCAGAACTCGAGGGAACCAGCAAAGAGAGCAGACCAAGGACGATATACATAAACGTGGTGTAGACGGCGGCGGGTGCACCGGCGAGCGCAGTAGCGAGCGCCTGGAGGATGGTGTCGATGATCATGCCGCCCTCGGCGATGACCAGAATACCGCGAGCGATACCGATAACGATGGCAGCGTACGCAAAGTCGGCGAGACCCTTAACGAACTCCTCAGCGATCGTCTGCTGGTCAAGGCCGCCCAGGATACCGGCAAGCAAGCCCATGCCAAGGAACACGGCGGAAATCTCATTCATGTACCAGCCCTGGGTAACAAGACCCCAGACGATAATGCCCATACCGCAGGCAAAATCGATAAGCACGAGCTTCTGACGGATCGTGAACTCTTCCTCGATGGAGGCATCGGTCACGGAAAACTCAATACGCTTGAGCTTATCGTCCTCGTACACAATGGACGACTCGGGGTTTTTCTTGACGCGCATGGCGTAGCGCATGGCCCATGCGATACCGACGGCAGTGAAGATGACCCAAGAAACGGCGCGCAGCCACAGTTGCGGATTGCCCTCGATGCCAATGATGCCTTGGGCGATCAAAACGTTAAACGGGTCGATGGTCGAAGCACAATATCCCAGGTTGGGACCAAGGAAGCAGATGATGAATGCCGTCATCGAGTCATAGCCGATACCCATCATGATGGGAATGAAGATGGCATAGAACGGCAGGGCTTCCTCAGACATACCAAACGTAGTGCCGCAAATGGACAGCAACGTCATCGTGATGGGAATGATGAGGATGTCCTTGTTCTTGAGCTTTTTAACCACACGACTCATGCCGGCATTCAAAGCGTTGGTCTTGGTGATGATCGCGAACGATCCGCCAATCAATAAGACGAACGCAACGACGTCGGCAGCCTCCTGGATGCCCTTAGTGGGCGCTTGCAGGACCGCGAAGATATCCTGGCCCAGATTGATGGTCTCGCCGGTCTCGGAATCGGTGTAGTTCTTATCGACCTGTTCATAGGTTCCAGCAACGGCGACTTCACGCTCGCCCGCCGCTGTCGAAATCGTCTTGCGCTGATACTGACCAGAGGGAACGATCCAAGTCAAGACCGCAAAGACAACGATCAGCAAGAACATGATCGTATAGACATGCGGTAATTTGAACTTAAAACGTCTGTTTGTCTTCTTCGCCTTCGTATCTGACATAGATACCTCCAAAGAACTCGAGACTGCATCGCATCTCGCTTCAACGTTTGCACAATGCAAACGTTCTATGACGTCCCGTAGATTACCAGCAGCTTTTTCCTTCATCAGGATAATTTCAAACTGATTGCCACAACGCGGTTGAACGGTTGCGTTTGCGCCGTGAACGGTATGGAAACGCCCGGTGAGATGATCCACCGGGCGCTTCCATTCGCAATGTCCTAGATGTCAAAAACGTAGCGAGACCCAACGATTCGCTGACGACCGATGATAAACGGCCGCCGCTGCTCATCGAAAAAGAAAGCTTCCATATAAAACAAGGGTTCGCCGACGGGAACTGCCAACAGTCGAGCGACCTCAGGCGACGCGCACGCGATCTCGAGCATGCACGGGTCGGTAAACGCGGGCGTGCGGCCCGTCCGGTTGCGCACGAACTCAAAAATGGATTGGTTAGATAGAGGTGCCGTTGATAGATAAGCGTTGTCCTCGTAAACGTATATGTTGTTCTCGAGCATGACGGGGACTCCATCGGCAGTACGCACACGCTCAACGCAAATCAAATCAGTTCCAACGGGAACACCAAAGAACTGCGCTTCGGTGGAATCCGCCGGCAGTATCTTCCTCGAAATGACGCACGCCCCCGGCTCCATTCCGTTAACGCGGCATGCGTCCGAAAAACTCTGGACGTCATCCTTCTGGCGAATCTTACGCTTAAGCTTGGGAGCATTGACGAACGTGCCTTTCCCCTGTCGCTTCGTTAGATAGCCCTGCTGGACGAGCTCCTCAATAGCGCGTCGCACGGTAACGCGGCCAACTTTATAGCTCTCAGCCAATTCGAATTCGTTGGGTATCCGCGCCCCTGCCTTGTAGGCGCCGGAGTTGATTTCGTTTTTAATGATATCAATAACCTGTTGGTACAGCGGTATCGCTGCTTTACCGTCAGTTAGCCCTTCAGTCGGTGGCATATACCCTCTCCCAGCACAATTAAGTCTAAAGCGGGCTCAAGGGCATTCAACAAGCCCTTAAGCCCGCATTAGCATAAAGTATGCTTGCTGCCGCACCAAAATGTCGGCTATTTACTCATCAGACCCGAAAAACGCGCAACTACCGCGCTCCTAAGAAAGCGTGAGCAGCTCCGGCAGCTGGTCGATAATCTTGTCCGCGGCATCCTGGCTAAAGCCAAAGCGCTCCTCGCGCTTGGCAATGACTGTCAGGCCGGCTCGCTTGCCGGCAGTGATGCCAGGCACCGAATCCTCAACGCAGCAGCAGCGATTCGCGGGCAGCCCCAGCAGGTCCAGCGCATGCAGGTAGATGTCGGGCTCGGGCTTGCTCTCCTTAAACTGCTCGCCGCTCACCACATACTCAAAGGCATCCGACAGCCCGCATGCGTTGAGCACTTCCTCGATGCTATCCATGGGAGACGAGCTGGCAAGCGCCACGCGAACACCGCGGCGCGGCAGCTCTCGAATCGTATCCACGGCGCCTGGGTTAATCAAAGCCTGATAGTCGCGCGGACGCTTATGCGCCCACTCGTCCCAACGGGCCAACGCTTCCTCGCCAGTTAAATGCCCCTTACCGGCGCGCTCAAACCAATCGACCAGCATACGCAGGAAGAACTGATGCGAGGTACCAACCTGCCCGTTCAACTCCTCTTGAGTCAGGTTAAGCCCAAGCTCCTTGGCAAACGCGGCAGTCTCGCCCAGGTAGTAATACTCGGTATCGACAATCACGCCGTCCATGTCAAAGATAACGGCGTCGAACGGAAATGCGGACACGGCACCCTCCCTAACAAAAGGGCGCCTGCAAGCAGGCGCCCGAACCATGCATTATCGGCGATTCTAACCCAGCAGCTTATCCAGCGCCACCGCAATACCGTCTTCGTTGTTATTGGCGGTCACCATCTGGGCCACGGCCTTAACCTCGTCAACCGCGTTGCCCATGGCAACACCAGTGCCGGCCCACTCAATCATGGACTTGTCGTTCTGGCCGTCGCCAAACGATACGACCTCGCTGGCATCGATGCCGAGCTTGGGCAGAGCACCCTCGAGCGCACGGGCCTTGTCGATACCGGGCGCCGTGTACTCAAAGTACCAGTCAGCCGTAAACATGCCCGAAAGCGTCTGCTTAAAGGGCGCATACATCTCCTCGTGATGCGCTTGCAGGTATGCCGGGTCGCCTGCCGTCAGCAGCTTGTCCACGGGATAAGCATCAGCGACCTCATGCAGGCTCTCCACCTCGCGAATCTTAAGATCGCACGCGTCGCGCTCATACTTGACGATATTCTTCTGCGAGCCGTCAGGCAGCGTGATCATGCAATGGTACGAGTCCTCGACGTGCAAATCGCGACCGAGCGAAATCATAGGGATCACGTCAAAATTACGCAGGTGATCAATCAGGCGATGCAATTCGTCGGCAGGCATAGCCTGATCGAACAACACCTCGTCGGTCTGGGCATCGACGACGTGAGCGCCGTTAAAGGCCACCAGCAGACCGTCATGGTTTTGAAGGTCGAGCTCCTGCGCCAAGGCGTGCAGCCCCCATGCGGGACGGCCCGAAGCCAAAATGAGCTTAATGCCCGACTCCTGCGCCGCGAGCAGCTTCTCGCGCGTACGCGGGCTAATCACTTTCTGATCGTTGGTGAGCGTACCGTCGATATCCATTGCGATGGCTTTGATTGCCATATGTGCCTCCTTGCATCGTTTTTATCGCGCACTATCTTATCCGAGCCGGGGCACGTTCGCACAGCGCGCGTATGACGGTTGCAAAACCACCCCATTTGAAACAAAGGTTGATTTCTGACCTCAACCGAACACATTGAGCTGATGGCTCGCTCCCGCAGTT
>CABSNM010000024.1 GCA_902479065.1 uncultured Collinsella sp. | reverse complement strand
AACTGCGGGAGCGAGCCATCAGCTCAATGTGTTCGGTTGAGGTCAGAAATCAACCCCGCTCACCAAGTTGAGCCATCATGCCCGTGCACCTTTTGCGACAATTACGCTAACAGGACGAGAGGAGCCGCCATGAAGCCACGTAACATTGCCATCGCCTGCGGTGTCGCGGGAGTCGCCGTCGGCCTTGCCGCTGCCACCGGTATCGTTTATCACAAGCAAATCAAGTCCGCCGCGTCGCTCAAACGCTTGACCGGCTACGCGGATGGCTATGACCTGTACGCAATCGACATCGCCTACGACTACGATCTTGATCGCATCATCGCCGCTGGCGTGCGCGACGACCAGGCCTACATCGATGCCGTGGTGGCGCAGGTGCTGCCCGGTGTGCCGGTACATGTCCAGGCGCCCCAGTTTGCCTGCAGCGCTTTTGTCGCCGTAGATGCCGAAGGCCGTGTGCGCACCGGTCGCAATTACGACTTTAAAGACGACACCTCGGCGCTGCTGGTGCGCAATCACCCACGCGGCGGCTATGCCTCCATCGGCTTTGCGGCCCTCAATAACCTGGGCGCCAACACTCCACTTGACTCCGTCGCCGGACGCGCCGCCGCACTCATGGGCCCGTTTGCCCAGCTCGACGGTGTTAACGAATGCGGCGTGTCCATTGCCGTACTCACCCTGGATTCCAAGCCCTGTGACCAGGACACGCAACGCCCCGTCATCAACACTTCGCTCGCCATCCGTCTGGTGCTCGACCGCGCGGCTACCACGCAAGAGGCCGTCGACCTACTTTCCGCCCACGACATGCACGCCATGGCCGGACGCGATTACCACTTCTTTATCAACGACGCCGCCGGTGACGCACGGGTGGTGGAGTGGGATCCGCGCGATCCCGACCGCGCATGCAAGGCGACGCCCGTGCGCCAGGTCACGAACTTCTACGCCTGCTATGGTGACGAAGTGCTGCCCAACCAAAAGAATGGCGAGCTGGGCCATGGTAAAGAGCGCGCCGTCGCAATCGCCGATGTCCTCGACGCCCATGCCGGCGCCCAGGACGAGGCAGTCGCTTGGAAGGCCCTACGTGCCGCAGCGCAAGAGCCCAATCCGGAAGACATCACCAGCAACACGCAGTGGTCGGTCGTCTTTGACAATACCGAGCCCGCTGCCGCCATCACGCTGCGCCGCCACTGGGGCAACGTCGATGCCTTCGCACTGTAAGGAGCCAGGCCCGTCGACCTTACGTTCCCTGACGTTGCTTACATTTCCATACGCTTGAGCTAACACGTTTTACCCCCGTATCAACAGTGTGCGGGGGTAAACTTATGCGCATGTTATAACTTGCCCGGAAGGATTCATCATGCTTAGGATCGGTCTTCTTACCAGTGGCGGCGACTGCCAGGCGCTCAACGCCACCATGCGCGGCATCGTCAAAACGCTTATGACCAATAGCGAAGAGCCTATCGAGATCTATGGTTTTGAGGACGGCTACCAGGGCCTTATCTACAGCAGATTTCGCGTCATGACGCCCGCCGATTTTAGCGGCATCCTCACCCGCGGCGGCACCATCTTGGGCACGAGCCGCACACCGTTCAAGCGTCTGGACATTCCCGAGGCCGACGGCGTCGAAAAGGTGCCGGCAATGGTCCACACCTATCATAAGCTGCAGCTCGACTGCCTGTTTATGCTGGGCGGTAACGGCTCCACCAAGACCGCCAACCGCCTGCGCGAAGAGGGCCTCAACGTTATCGCCCTGCCCAAGACCATCGATAACGACACCTGGGGCACCGAGCTGACGTTTGGCTTTACGAGCGCCATCGACGTCGCCACCAAGTGCATCGACGACATCCACACCACCGCCTCGAGTCACGGCCGCGTGTTCGTTATCGAGATCATGGGCCACAAGGTTGGCTGGATCCCGCTGTATGCCGGCGTCGCGGGCGGCGCGGATGTCATCTTGATTCCCGAGATTCCCTACGACATGGATAACGTCATCAAGACCATCGAGCATCGCATGGAGACCGGCAGCCGCTTTACCATCGTGGCCGTCGCCGAGGGCGCTATCTCCAAGGAGGACGCGGCGCTGTCCAAGAAGGAGTACAAGAAGAAGCTCGCCGAGCGCACGAGCCCGTCGATCGTCTACGACATCGCCAAGGAGATTGAGGCCAAGACCGGTCGCGAGACCCGCGTCGCCATCCCCGGCCACACGCAGCGCGGCGGTCAGCCCGACGCCCAGGACCGCATCTTTGCGACCCAGTGCGGCGTCGAGGCGGCGCTGGGCTGTCTGCGCGGCGAGTTTGGCTACATGATTGCCCTGCGCGATGGCAAGATGTGCCACATGCCGCTCGAGGAGGTCGCCGGCAAGCTCAAGTATGTCGACCCCCAGAGCGATCTTGTGCGCGAGGCCAAGGCATTGGGCATCAGCTTCGGCGACGAATAGCCTCGGCTGTAACCGCCCCCATCGGAGGCCCCAGGGCTTACCTCCCAAATCGTCCTCGGACATGTCAGGACCCCGCCGTGCGCTTCGCGCGGCGGGGTCCTTCCGTCCTGCGGAAAGATTTGGGAGGTAAGCCCTGGGGCCTCCTGCGGTAACTAGGGAGGCCGAGGCTATTCGTCTTCTTGCTACGGGTGCCTGGGGTAGGATGCGGCGTGCATTTTTGGGAGTATTCAGCAGCCGAGGGTGCCTGCATACTGGATTTTGGGCGAAAGGCAGGCACCATGGGCCGCATCCTGTAAAAAACGAGCGGCTCTAGAGGCGTTGGGACTCAGAATCGGGGCTTTCAGCGCAGTTTTGCACCCTCGCCCCCGCGCCCGCGGACCCCGGGACGCTGAATACTCCGGAATTTGCACGGCGCCCCCTGGGGTACCTGTGGGCAAAAAGCAACCGCCCCGTCAAAGTATGCATTTGGCGGGGCGGTTTATGCAAAAATGCTGCTGCGGGCGCGTCGGCAGCTCGCTAGAACTTGAATCCCAGGACAGGTTACTCGGCGCTCTTGAGGGCGCCGACCATGTCGATCTTGTTGAGGGTACGATTGGTGGCGAGGTTGACGATAAACGTAAAGCCAAAGGAAAGCACCACGGCGAGCACGTAGCTTAGCGGCTCGACCTCAACATCAAAGTACAGCGACGGCATCTGCAAAATGTACGTAAAACTCTCGGCCAGCAAGCCGCCCAGTGGCACGCCCAGCGCGGCGCCAATTGCCGTGAGGATCAACGTCTCCTTGTTGACGTAATGGTGCACCTCGCCACGGCGGAAGCCCAGCACCTTGATGGTCGCCAGCTCGCGTTCGCGCTCCGAAATATTCGTATTAGACAGCGTAAACACCACCACAAACGATAGGCACGCCGCCATAAAGGTCACGAGCACCACGACGGAATTGATAATAGTGAAGTTCGCCTCAAAGTTCTCCCAATGCTCGGCCGTGCTCGAAATCGAAAGCCAGCCGTCACTCTTAAGCTTCTTGCTAAACGCAATCTGGTCGGCCGACGAACCCTTGAGCAGCGCAAAGATGCCATTGAGGCGAACGCCGCGCCCAAACGCGCGCTCATAGGTGCTCTGCGTCATGTAAAGCGTGTTGCCCAGATAGTTGAGCGAAATGTCGCTGACTTTGACCTTGGCTACGTTGAGCGACGAATCCTGGACGTGTGCCGTATCGCCCGGTTGAATCCCCAGCACCAGCTGTGAACTCTTGCTCAGGTACACATCTCCGTCACGCAAAGATAGCGGCTCTTTGGACTCATCCTCGAGACACACGTAGTCGTCCAGGTCGTTCGTGCGGTCATCGGGCACCACGATCAGCTGCACGGTCTCGCTCTTGCCGCCAAATGTAAAGGTGACGTTGTCGGTCATAATCGGCAGCGTCGAAGACACGGTCACGTCGGAATCCTTGGCTGCGCTTCGCTCGTCGAGCGCCGCGCACGTCTGTGAAAAATCGTCGGGATTGGCAACCGCCAGCAGGTCATAGCGCGTGATATGCCCGTACTGCTTGGGCGAAAGCGCGACCGACGTATCACGAATGCCCATGCCGCAAATCACAAGCGCCGTGCAGCCGGCGATGCCAAAGATGGTCATAAAGGCGCGCTTTTTATAGCGGAATAGGTTGCGTGCAGCGACCTTGTTCAAAAAGCCCATGCGGCGCCAGATAAAGCCGATACGTTCGAGCAAGATACGCGAGCCGGCGCGCGGGGCCTTGGGGCGCATGAGCGAGGCCGGGGTCTCGGCCATCTCGTGGCGGCAGGCGATAATCGTGGCGCCCACCACGCCCACGGCAAACAGCGCCACCGAAACGATCGAAGACACGATGTCGTACGAAAGCAACATCTGGGGCAGCGAGTACATGTCGTCGAACACCGTAAACAGGAACAGCGGCAGGCCCACAAATCCGATGATGTTGCCGAGCACGCCGCCGATCAGGCACGCCCACAGCGCATAGTCCACGTATTTGGACAGGATGCGCCCGCGCGAATAACCGAGCGCCTTATACAGGCCGATGAGCGTGCGCTCCTCCTCGACCATACGCGTGGCGGTGGTGAGGCTGATGAGCACGGCGACGATAAAGAAGATGAACGGGAACACCGTGGCGATGGCTTCAATTGACGAGCTATCGCTCTCCACGCTCGAGTAGCTTGCGATATTGCCGCGATCCTGGATGTACCAGGTGCATTCGCCCAGGTCGGAAAGCTCGGCGCGGGCGTCGGCAAACTGTTGGTCGGCGGCGGCACGGCGCTGGTCCAGGTCGGCTTGCGCCTGCGCACGCTCGCCGCTGCCCTCGGCCATGCGATTGATGTTGTCCTGCTCGATCCCAAAGAGCATGGCGGCCTGACGCTCAGCCGCGTCCAAGCTCGCCGGCGTATCGGCCGTCAGCTCCTGGGCACGCGCCTTCTCACGTTCCTCGCGGATCTTCTCGATATTGCCCTTGGCCTCATTGATCTTTGCCGCGTAGGCATCCGAATATGAGTTGAGATCCTTGGCTCCCTCGACGACCACGTGGACCGCGGAGTAGGAAGAAGATGTCGCGGCGTCCTCGCTCACATAGAACTTATAGTCCGCCGCCGAGGCGGCACGGAAGGCGTTGACCGTCGAGTCGGAGCTCACATCAGTGGGATCGAGAACCTCGGCCGTGATGGTGTAATCGCCCGCGGCAAACTGATCCTTGGCGCTTTGGTTCGACGAGCTCGCATCGTTGGCAGCAAAGCTCACCGTATCGCCGAGCTTTTTGCCCGAAGCCTTCAGGAACTTCGAAGTCACCGCGACCTCATCGGCGCTCTCGGGCAAATCGCCGTTCACGAGCACCGGCTGATCGATGTTCTCCTTGGAGAGACTTTGCACGACCACGCGCTCGCGCGTTGTGCCCACGGCGGTGTAGGCGGTCTCGGTGTAGATGCCCTCGGCCGTTTCGACGCCATCGACCTCTTGGATGGCGTCGAGATCATCGTCAGTCAGGCCATAGGTCGACTGCACGTTAATGTCATAGACATTCTGCTGGTCAAAATAGGCGTCGACCGAATCGCACAGATCCTCGCAACCCGCCTTGAGGCCGCACATCACGCTCACGCCGAGCGCGGTGATCACGACAATGGACAAGAAGCGTTTGAGGCTGCCGCGAATCGTGCGGTAGACACCGCGGCGAAACACCGTCGGCACCATATCGTTTGAGCTTTGGGCAGTGCGGTAGGTCGTAAAATCCTGCTCGCGCTCCGTGTTCTGCGCGTCGCGGCGTAGGCTGTTTTGGCGGTCCTGGTCCATGGGCGCTACCACTCGATCGTCTCGATAGGCACGGGATTTTGCTGGACCGTCTCGCTCTCCACACGACCGCTCTTAAAGCAGATCAGGCGATCGGCCATGGGCGCGAGTGCGGAGTTGTGCGTGATGATGATGACCGTAATGCCCTGCTTGCGGCAGGTATCCTGCAGCAGCTGCAAGATCTGCTTGCCGGTTTTATAGTCGAGCGCGCCCGTGGGCTCATCGCACAGGAGCAGCTTGGGGTTCTTGGCCAGTGCGCGGGCGATGGACACGCGCTGCTGCTCGCCGCCCGAAAGCTGCGCGGGGAAGTTGGCGAGGCGCTCGCCCAGGCCAACCTGGCGAAGTGTCTGTTCGGCATCGAACGAATCGGGGCAGATTTGCGCCGCAAGCTCGACGTTTTCGAGCGCCGTCAGGTTGGGAACCAGATTATAGAACTGGAAGACAAAGCCGACGTCGGCGCGGCGGTATTCCACGAGCTGCGCCTCATTGGCGGAACTCACATCGCGCCCATCCACCGTTACGGTGCCGGAAGTCGCCGTATCCATGCCGCCCAGAATGTTGAGCGCCGTGGTCTTGCCGGCACCCGAAGCACCCAAAATGATGGCGAGCTCGCCACGCTCGACCGTAAAGCTCGCGCCATCGAGCGCGTGAATGCGGGCGTCACCCTCGCCGTATGCTTTGACGACGTCTTTGAATTCGATATAAGCCATCGATTAATTCCCATCTGGTCGGATAACTCTTTAGTATTACCCATTTCGCACCGACCAAAAAGGGACAGGTTTATTTTGGCAGGTTTTATATGGGGAAACGAGGGGTGCGGGCAGGCACCAGGACTGTCCACGGCAACCATTTGACCCAAACCGTATCCACCGCTATGATGCCACTGCGGAATGAATGTCTCCGTTGGGTGCGCCAGCCAAGCTGCCGCGTTATCCTAAACCGCCTTGTTGCTGATGACTTCTGCTGTTACGTGATGCCCCTAGGCATCACGCTGCGGCAGGAGTCTTTTTTGTTTTGGAGGAGAAGTGTCGGAAAGCAGCGCATCGAGCAGAATCAAACGTCTGCTCAACACCTATAGCGGTCTTGTGCTTATGGGTGCCGTCGGAATCCCCGTCGGTATCATCGTTGGCGCCATCTGCGCGCTCTTTGGACGCGTGCTTTTGGCGATCGGCGCCTTCCGCGACGAACACATCACCCTGCTCCTCCCCTTCCTCGCCCTTATGGGCCTTGCCATCGTGTTTGCCTACCACGCTTGGGGCAAGGGTACCGACCGCGGCATGAGCCTGGTATTCGACGTAGGCCACGGGCATGAGGACGCCATCTCGCCGCGCTTGGTGCCGCTCATTATGCTGAGCACGTGGGGGACGCACCTCTTTGGCGGCAGTGCGGGACGCGAGGGCGTGGCCGTGCAGATCGGTGCAACCGTCTCACATTGGATCGGCCGACGTCTACCTTTCCGAGACCCCGGCAACACGTTTTTGCTTATCGGCATGGCCGCCGGCTTTGCCGGGCTCTTTCGAACGCCCCTTGCTGCCACGGTCTTTGCTATCGAAGTACTGGTCGCAGGACGCATGGAATACCGCGCACTGTTTCCCGCGCTTACAGCCTCGCTCGCCGCAAGTATGACCTCCGGTGCCCTGGGACTCGAGAAGTTCGAGGTCGCCGTTGTCGCCTCATGCGCGCTTGATCTCCCCGGTCTTGGACGGCTTGCGGTACTAGGCATCGCGTTTGGCATGGTAGGCGGTGCCTTTGCCTGGTGCCTTGCCCATGCCAAGACCCTTGCGGCGCGGCTGCTCCCCAACCCCTATGCGCGCATCGCCGCTATCGGCATCGCGCTATCGGCGATTCTGTTCGCACTGTGGCAGGGTCGATACTGCGGCCTTGGCACCAACCTGATATCGGCGGCGCTCAACGGTAACGGTAAGGTCGCCATCATGCCTTGGGACTGGGCGCTCAAATTCGTACTCACCATCGCCACACTTGCCGCAGGATATCAGGGCGGTGAGGTGACGCCGCTGTTTTCCATCGGAGCCAGCCTGGGTGTCGTACTCGCCGGGATTCTCGGCATGCCCGCCGAGTTCTGCGCCGCGTTGGGCTACGCAGCCGTCTTTGGCAGCGCCACCAATACGCTGCTCGCACCCATCCTTATTGGCTGCGAAGTCTTCGGCTTTGGTAATCTGCCGATGTTCTTTATTGTCTGCGTCGTGGCTTACCTGTTCAACATGGATAAGTCGATCTACGCCCTGCAAGAGCGAGCGTAGAAAGATGTCCAAGCAGGTGGTCTCAACCGGAAACGGCGTCCCACTCTGAGGCTGTATTCCGGGACACGGTTTCCGCTTGGGACGCCATTCGGAAAGCGCATCCCGCTTTAAAACGGAATTCCGGGACGTGGTTTCCGTCTGAGTCTCCATTCGGAAAGCGTGTCCCGTTCTTTCACGGCATCTTGGCTATGCAAAGTGTTCGAGCGCTAGTCCTCGTACGCACCCTCAAGCCGAAGCAGCCACTCCTTGCGATCGAGCCCGCCGGCATATCCGTTAAGCGCGCCGTCGGCGGCAACCACGCGATGGCACGGCACGATAATCGAAATAGGGTTGCGAGCGACCGCAGCCCCCACCGCACGAGGAGACATAACGGGGTCCTCGTTCCCCGGCACCCGATGGCGGGCGGCGACACGAGCCGCAATCTCGCCATACGTGGCGACCTCGCCACGCGGAATAGAAAGCAGCTCAAACCAGACTTCACGCTGAAACGCCGTACCGATCATATGCAACGGCGGCGTATACAGAGGCTCCTGCCCTGCAAAATAAGCATTCAGCCAAGCCCACGAACGCTCAAGCACCGAAGAAGCCGCACCATGAGCCGGACTCGCCGACGACATGCCACCAGCACCGGAAACCGCATCGGCCCCTTCAACATGTTCGGAGTCTTCCCGGAGAAGCGTGGAGCCAAAGTGCTCCTGCCCCTCAAACCAAAGCCCCGTCAGACCGCGGCCATCAGCGGCAAGCAGGATTTCGCCCAAAGGCGAAGCAAACGTCGTCGTGACCACCAGCGGCTCCTTTCAAAACTCCGCACCATAATACCGCGAATTGTGCAGACAACCTGTCTGATACGCCCGGACAGGCTCGTAATTGTTTAAGCGAGGCCACTTTCCCCAATCAAGCGAAGAAGACGCGGGGCTTCGACGCCAGGGCGGTACCCATGCCAGCTGAGCTCTAATACTTTTCCCGAGAAGTGAACGAGTAAAAACGAGGCCCCGGAGCATCCACACTTTTTGATTACAAAACCGCAGGATTCGCGCAGCAAAGCCGCAGGAAATAGCGGTCAAAATATGCCAATGCTTCGGGGGTCCAAAATAGGTCGTTCACTTCTCGGGAAAAGTATTCAACTTCAATTCACCCCAACCCCAAAGTCACCTCAGGCAGCAGGCGCGAAGCGCCGCAGCTGCCGTCACGGACCCGCAGTCCCCAAAGGAGGCAGGCGCAAAGCGCCGAGACCGCCGCCGGGACCAGGGCCCGCAACGGCCACGCGCCCTCACATCAGCCCAGCGGCCCCAACCAACAACGGCCCCATCGCAGGCCGCTCGCAGCCGAGTCACCGCAGGCGGGGCCGGGCTCAGCTTTCAGAACACTCCGCAGACCAGTGCGGCGCCTTGTCCGCGGCTCCGAAGGAGCAGGACAAGGCGCCGCACATGGTCGAGGACGTTCTGAAAGCTAAGCCCGGCCCCCGCCGGACAGTTCCACCGCTACTCGCAGAGCAGCTTGGCGATCTGGACGGCGTTGGTTGCCGCGCCCTTACGGATTTGGTCGCCACAGCACCAGAAGGTGATGCCACGCGCGACCTCGGGGTTCGAGATGTCGCGGCGCACGCGACCGACCCAAATCAGGTCCTGGTCGGAGGTGTCCATCGGCATGGGGAATCGGTCGTGCGCATCCTCGGCACCCAGATCGTCGACCAGCTTGACACCCGGGGCAGAAGCCAGCGCAGCACGGGCCTCCTCGACCGTAATGTCGCGCTCAAACTCGAGCGTAATGCTCTCGGAGTGCGAGCGCAGCACAGGCACGCGCACACAGGTGCAGTTCACGCGCAGCTCGGGCAGGTGCATAATCTTGCGACCCTCGTTTTGCAACTTCATCTCCTCGGAGGTAAAGCCCTCCTCCTTGACGCCGCCAATCTGCGGAATCAGGTTGCTCGCCAACTGGGCGGCAAATGCGCGCGGCTCGGGAATCTCCTCGCCACGACCCAAGGCGGCCAGCTGGGCCTCGAGCTCGGCCATACCGGGAGCACCAGCGCCCGAAGCCGCCTGGTACGTCGAGACGATCATGCGCTTCACGCCGGCGAGCTTGTGCAGCGGCCAGGTGGGAACCAGGCCGATGATGGTTGCGCAGTTAGGGTTAGCGATAAGGCCGTGATGCCACTTGATGTCGTCGGCATTGATCTCGGGCACGACGAGCGGCACCTCGGGATCCATGCGGAAGGCGTGGCTGTTGTCGACCACGACGGCGCCACGCTTGACAGCCTCGGGCAGCAGCTCCTTGGCGATATCGTCGCCGGCAGCGCCGAGTACGATGTCGCAGCCCTCAAAGGCCTCGGGGCAAGCCTCCTCAATAACAACCCGCTCGCCGCGGAACTCGACGGTCTTGCCCGCAGAACGCGCGCTCGCCAGCAGCTTGAGCTTGCCAACCGGAAACTCCTGCTCGTTGAGGCACTCGAGCATCTGGGTGCCCACGGCCCCCGTCGCGCCCAAAATAGCAACCGTGTACTGTTTCATGCTTCCCCCTTTGAAGGTTGTGGCTTTTGCCCGCACGCCGAGCAGGCAGGATATTCTTGCCCAGTGTATACAAGAACGGGGCGGACACGAAACCCACCCCGTCGAAACGAAACCGAAACGAAACGCCCCGCGCTAGATTTTTTGGAACATGCCTCAAAACCCACTCATGCGCCAAAAGGTAGATTTCTAGACATATCCCAAAAATCTACCGGGATGGTCGCTATTTGTGGAGGGCAGCCAGGGCGGGTTCAATCGGTGCAGGAGCCTCCAGATCGGAGACCTTCACAATGCCGTTCTCGTCGGAGAAGGCACGGTAAATGGTCTGAATCGCCAGGTCGAAGTCCTTATCCTCGACACCGATAATGATGTTGATCTCGTCGCAGCTCTGCGAAATCATGCGCACGCTCACGCCAGCCTGGCCGAGCATGCCAAACAGGTGGCCGGAAATACCTGCGCGGCCGCGCAGGTTACGGCCGACGGTCGCGATGAGCGCCAGGCCCTCGACAACCTCAATCTCGAGCGGCTCAACCTCCTGCTGGATGTCGCCCACGAGCGAGTACAGCGAATCGTGCACATCCTGCTCCTGTACCACGGCGCCAAAGCGGTCGACGCCGGTGGGCATGTGCTCGACGGAAACGTCATAGCGCTCGAAGACCGAAAGTGCACGGCGCATAAAGCCGACGCGGGGCTTGGTGCGATCGCGGGCCACGTTGATGGCGACAAAACCGCGCTTGCCGGTCACGCCGGTAATGATGGGCTCCGCCTCGCCCTCATCAGCCGTCTCGCTAATGATGGTGCCGGGGTCCTGCGGCGCATTGGTGTTCTTGATGACCAGCGGAATACCCGCCTCGCGCACGGGGAACACGGCCTCCTCGTGCAGGACGCTTGCGCCCATGTACGAAAGCTCGCGCAGCTCCTCGTAGGTAACGCGCGCAATGGGCTGAGCCTCGGGAACAATACGCGGATCGGCAGAGTAGAAGCCCGAGACGTCGGTCCAGTTCTCGTAAAGGTCGGCGTCCAGACACTTGGCCAGGATCGAGCCCGAGATATCGCCGCCGCCACGATCGAGCAGCTTAATCTGGCCCTCACGCGTCGCGCCGTAGAAACCGGGCATAACAAAGCCGCCCTGCTGACCGTACTCCTGCACCAGCTCGGAGGTGCGGTTCATGCTGAGCGTACCGTCGTGATGGAACGCCACAACCGTCGCGGCGTCCAGGAACGGCAGGCCCAGGTACTCGGCCATCAGGCGAGCGGTGAAGTACTCGCCGCGGCTCACAAGCTCCTCGGTGGAGTAGCCGCCCGAGCGGGCGCGCTCGGCAAAGGCCGCGAACTCCTCACGGATGGGATAGGTGAGCTCCAGCTCGTCAGCGATATCAAAATAGCGCTGGCCAATGTCCTCGAGCAGCTCCTCACACGACACGTGATACTTAACGTGCGCGTTAACCAGGTAGAGCAGGTCGGTCACCTTGGTGTCGCCCTTAAAGCGGCGACCGCAGGCGGAAACCACCACAAAACGGCGGGCCGGGTCGGCATCGACGATGGCCTTGATCTTCTTAAAGTGTTCGGCGTCGGCGACCGACGAGCCGCCAAACTTGGCAATCTTAATCATGGGCTGGAGGTTACCTTTCTAAAAGCCTCTGCGAACCTGTTTTGCGCGCTCTGATACCATGGTTTCACCGATTGGGACCAAGGCATCCGAGGAGCAGTGTTATATGGGAACTTATCATAGTACACGAGGACGCACTTTATCGTGCTCAAGTAAGGTGGCAATCCGCACCGGCATCGCTCCCGACGGGGGTTTGTTTGTCTCGGACGAGCTCGGCACCCAGCAGGTCGATATCAGCTCGCTTGCAGATAAATCGTACTTTGAAATCGCTCAAGATGTGTTGGGAATGTTACTGAATGATTACACGGGCGAAGAAATTTCGGCCTGTGTGAATGAGGCATATCGCGGCACGTTCGCGAGTGAAGAGGTTACGCCGCTCGTCAAACTCGACGCTGCGCCGGGCGCTGACGCCCCTCAGACCTATGTGATGGAGCTCTTTGGCGGCCCCACGAGTGCCTTTAAGGACGTCGCCCTGCAGATGCTCCCCCGCCTCATGGCCCGCACTTCCGCCAAGGACGGCGGCGCCGAGCGCATCATGATCGTCACCGCCACGTCGGGCGACACCGGCAAGGCCGCACTTGCCGGTTTTGCCGACGCTCCGGGCACGGGCATCACCGTCTTTTATCCCGAAGGCAAAGTCAGCCGCGTGCAGAATCTGCAGATGTCCACACAGGAAGGCGATAACGTCGCCGTCTGCGGCATTCGTGGCAACTTCGACGATGCCCAGAGTGCCGTCAAGCGCATCTTTGCCGATAAGGAGCTTGCCGAGCGCTTGGAGGCCGCCGGAACGGTGCTTTCGAGTGCCAACTCCATCAACGTCGGCCGTCTGGTGCCGCAGGTCGTCTACTACTTTGCCGCCTATGCGCAGCTGTTGCGCGCCGGCGCCATCGAGGTCGGCGACGCCGTGGAGTTCTGCGTACCGACCGGCAACTTTGGCGATATCCTGGCCGGCTACTATGCCAAGCGCATGGGTTTGCCCGTCGCCAAGCTCGTCGTCGCGAGCGACAAGAACAACGTGCTGGCTGACTTCCTGACCACCGGCGTCTACGACCGCAACCGTCCGTTCTTCACGACCATCTCGCCGTCGATGGACATCCTCATCAGCTCCAACCTGGAACGCATGCTCTACTTCCTGTCCGATGGCGACTGCGAGCTTGTTGCCGGCCTTATGGAGCAGCTGGCAAAGACTGGTCACTATGAGGTTCCCGCCGACCTGCTGGCAAAGATTCAGAGCGTCTTTGGCTGCGGCTGGGCCAGCGAGGACGAGGTCCTCGCTGCCATTAAGAGCTGCTGGGATGCGAACGGCTACGTGATCGACCCGCACACCGCTTGCGGCTATCACGTCTTTGAAAAGGTCGCTCCTGCCGAGGGCGCCAAGGCCCGTGTGCTGCTTTCGACCGCCAGCCCCTACAAGTTCCCGCGTGCCTGCTGCGACGCTCTGGGTCTCAACGTTCCCGAGGACGACTTTGAGGCCATGCGCGTGCTCGAGCAGGCCACCAATACGGCCGCACCGGCACAGCTCGCCGAGCTCGAGTCCAAACCCGTCCGCTTCGAAGACGTCTGCGACGTCGATGAGATGGCAAGCTACGTCGAGTCTGCAGCAAAAAAGATGTCTACCAACTAAACCCCTCATTAGGCGCCGGCGAAAGCCGGCGCACCTTCTTTTATCAGATAACCCCCGGGATGATGACGAACGCCCACAGCGTGCCTGGCTGTTTAGTTCGTCGCGAGTTCCGCACGCAAAGGAAAGCACTTAATGTGCTTTCCGTCTTGCGCAGGACTGCCCGAGCAGCGAACTAAACAGCCAGGCACGCCAGGAGGACCCACATGATCAAGATCACCGTCCCAGCAACCAGCGCCAACTTAGGCATCGGCTACGACACCCTCGGCATGGCCGTCAGCCTCTACTCGCACTTCACCTTCGAGCGCGCTGACAAGCTCACCATCACGGGCTGCCCCGAGGAGTTCCAAAACGAGAACAACCTGGTCTACGTCAGCTTTGTCGATGCGCTGGCCGCATGGGGCGAGCCGGCTTTTCCCGTCGCCATCGACATTCAAACCGATGTACCCGTCGCTCGCGGCCTGGGTTCCAGCTCCACTTGCGTCGTCGCTGGCATTATGGCCGCCGCCGCACTGACAGGCCACACCGTCGACCGCGCTGAGCTCGTCCGCATTGCCACCGAGGTCGAGGGCCATCCCGATAACGTCGCTCCCGCCATCCTGGGCGGCGCCGTCTGCTCCTTTACGCCGACCGATTCGCTCCCCCAGTGCCTGCGCTACGAGGTGAGCGATCGCTTGCGTTTTATTACCGTGATTCCGCCATACGAGGTTCACACGAGCGAGGCGCGCAAGGTCGTGCCGCAGGAGATTCCGCTCTCCACCGCCGTATGGCAAATGGGCCGTATCGCCGGCATGACGCGAGGCCTGGAGGCCGGCGACCTCGACCTGATTGCCGCCGCCAATGACGACCGCATCCAGGAGCCCTATCGTCGTCGCCTGATTCCCGACTACAACGCTGTGCGCGACACCTGCCTTAACGGCGGCGCCAAGACCATCTGGATCAGCGGTTCGGGCTCTACCCTTATGGCTGTGACCGACGACACTATCGTGGCAAAATTCCTGCAGGTCAAGCTGCGTGAGCAGTTCCCCAAGTGTGAGACGCATATTCTAACGTGCGACACCGAGGGCGCTCAAATCGAGTACCTGTAGCGCCCTGTCTCATTGCTCTCACCGGTCTCCTTGGGGCTTCCCCTGAAAACGTCCTCGATCATGAATTGCCCCGTCGTGCGCTTCGCGCGACGGGGCAATTCGATCTGCGGATTGTTTTCAGGGGAAGCCCCAAGGAGACCTACGCGACCTCGACAGGATAATCGCATTCGCTGATTTAATATTGCGCTCCTTCGGAGCTGCGGATAAGCGGGCCTCGTGCTGCGGAATGTTTTTAAGGGGATGCCCCCGGGTGGCCCTATGGCAACGTGGCTAGCGATGTCTATAGGGACCCACGCTTTGAAGGAGCGCCGGGCTGAAATTATGGCCCTTTATTGATAGGGGCTCTTACTAGGCTGGAGCACTTACTAGTGACAGGCTTCGACTATGTGCTTGGTTTACGCCGCACTGGGTTCCTTGTATTCGAAGACTGGTTCTAGGAGGTCTTCGATGTTGCAGTGGAGGGCTTTTGCTATGGCTCTTACGCTTGTTACCGAAGCTTCATTGATGTTTCTCTGGCGCTGCTCGTACATTTGGATTGAGCGGAGTGACACACCCGATTCGTATGCTAGGTCTTGTTGGGTTTTCTTAAGCTTCTTTCTTGCTAACGCAAGTTTGGTTTGCCTGGACGCTTTTTTAGCCATATCGCAGACGAGGCGAACCACTCGTTCCTCCGAGGCTTCGTGCCAGGGGTAATACAGACTGCGCAGCACATCAAATGGAACGACATGCAGCAAATCTTCGAAAGACTCTCCTAGGCGCCACTGCAGGTATGCCAGCATCCAGCCCGCCCAATATTCCGGCGTTTTCTCAAATCGATAGGTGCAGTCCGGTATAGACCTGTTTTGATAGCCCGACCTTTCAGCGATAAGCGCGAACAGCTCAACACCCGATTTTCCCGACACTACCCATGCGTTGCCGCGTTCAAACTCGCGAGCAACCCCGCTCAGGCAAAAGAGTTCAGCAACTTCAGATCCTTCTGCTCCATAGTCATTGACGGCATAGTCGAAGCAGTCGCCGAGGTTGTTCATTGCGTCCTCGAGGTAGTAGACGGGATATGTCCTACTCGGTCCACGATCTGTTAACTCTTGGATCATTTAAATCAACCCTCCCTGCCATTAAATCCCTAATGTCGATACCTTCGGAATCGAGGCCATTGACCGTATCCAAGTATTTGCGTCGAGCATTCTGCTCTCGCTCAAAACGCTTGGGATAAAACTCAGACCCCGAAGCCCGCTTCCAATCGCAGAATCTAATCATCGAAAATGCGCGCTCGCTCATAAGGGCATATTGGATACCCAAATCACCCAAGCACATGATACGTTGCAGCTGTCTGAGCGATATCATGCCGCTGACAAACTGTCTTGCAAACGAAAAATAGGAGTCGTCAGCACGATAGCCTCGAATAACGTCATAAGGAGATGTATCAATTAAGCAGTTACAAGCTCATATCGATTGGCAACGCCATCGGACTCGGTCCGGCATGCCCATTCCATCGCCATTTCCTCATGTGGCGTGCAATAAAACCCGCGCCCATAGTCATTGAATTGTCTGCCAAGAGCCCCTACTAGAGGCAGGCCTCGGCAATGCGGCGCTTGAGCTCGTCGATGCCGGTGCCGGTCTGGGAGCTTGTGATGATTACGTTTTCGGCCGGGACGTTGAGTTGCTTTTTGATGGCTGCCGCTTGGCGGGCCTGCTGGGTGCGGCTGAGTTTGTCGGCCTTGGTGAGGCAGACGATAAAGTTGAACTCGTTGCCCTGCAGGTAGTCGATCATGTCATGGTCGAGCTTGCTGGGGTCATGGCGAATGTCCACCAGCGACACAACCAGGTTAAAGCTGCGATCGGAGTCGAAGAAGTCGCCGATGAGCTCGGCCCAGCGGTCGCGCTCGGCCTTGGAACGACGGGCGAAACCGTAGCCCGGCAGGTCCACAAAGTGCACGTCGTCGGCCTCGAAGAAATTGATATTGCTCGTCTTGCCCGGCGTGCTCGAAACCTTGACCAGGTTCTTGCGGCCAAAGAGCTTGTTCATGATGGACGACTTGCCCACATTGGAGCGGCCCACAAAGCTCACCTCGGGACAGGTGGACTCGGGGATCTGCGAAACCTTGCCGTAGCTGGCGACGAACTTGGCAAGCTGGTAGTTAATGGAATCGGCCATGGATACTCCTTGGTCGTAGGTTCTTACAATAGGGATGCACGATTACGCAGCGGCGATGCAGCGGACGATATCGAGTGTAATGCCGCTCGCGGTGCGGGCGTACTCGTCCAAATCGAACTCTCGCTCGCAAAACGCGTCATATGCCTCGTCACAATTATCGCTGATAGCACGCAGCACCAGACAATCGACACCGTTCTTGGCTGCAATATGGGCAATCGCAGCACCTTCCATCTCAACGCAATCGGCATGCGTCGCCTCGATGGCGGCGGTGCGCATGGCGTCGCCCGTTACAAAGCGGTCGCCTGTAGCGATAGTGCCAACCAGGAACTGTTTAGGGTCCTTCTCCGCAGCGGAATCAGAAGCGCAAGCATCGATAAACCCATGTTCGGCAAGCACGGTGGTGGCGATGTCAACCAGAGCCGGTGTCGAGGCAAACTCCTCAAGCTCCGGCGCCGACTCGGCGATGAGCGCCGTGTCGGTATCCAGATAGCGCAGGCACTTGCCAATAACCACGTCATTGATATGGAGTTTGGAGTTTAAGCCACCCGCAATGCCCGAAAACACAACGGCCTGCGGAGCATATTTGCTGATGAGATGCTGTGTTGCACCAGCGGCGTTTACGGTTCCCATGCCAGCGGTCGTGGCGACCACTGACAGACCGTTGAGCTCGCCGCTTACAACGCTCAAGCCTGCCTCTTGCGACACATGGGCGCCGTTCAGTTCTTCTTTAATCTGCGCAACCTCTTTTTCGAGTGCACCGATGATTGCGATGGTAGGCATACCATCCCCCAAACCTGTGAAAACTGTTTATCCACGGTATGGTACCAGCATTTTGACTCAACCGCGCAATACGAAGCCGTTAGGCCAGCGCAGCGCGGGTATCGTAGAGCGCCTTGGCGATGGCGGCAACGGCCTCACTCGAACGGTCACTCCACGGCATCGATGACATGATGCTCATAATGTAGGTGTCGCCATCGACATCGATGAGGCCAGCATCGCACGTCGAATTGCAACCTGCCTCGCTGATCCAGCCGGCTTTGTTACGCACCATGGCATGGTCGTCCGCAATGCCGTCACGGATAAAGGACCGGGTCGTAGAGGCCAGAAGGCCCGACAGCCATTGCGACGTCTCGCTCTCACGGATCAAATACTCGCTCATCTCGCGCCACAACTTGGCCGAGGTGCGCGGGCAGTAGGTTGGGAAATCGCTCATCGAATCGAGCGCGACCTCGTCTTCGACGCCGAGTGCGGCAATCCAATCCTCGTAGCCATCTTGATCAAACGTTGCACGTAACGCGATAAACGAGTCGTTATCCGAGTTGACGACCGAGGTCTCGATCAGGTCGCGAACCGTCAGCCAACCCATACTGTAGCCGCCATAGGTGCCCAGAGTATCATCGAGCGATACTTGCCCTGTCTCGACCAGTAACTCGCAGACGTAGAGTACATAGAGCGCCTTGTAGCTGCTCGCACCGTACACCTCGGCGTCCGCGTTATACGTCACGCCCTTGCCGCTCGACAGATTGTAAAACACCACGCCCACGTCGCCCAATTCCTGGGCCTGATCAAGGGTATCTTGGAGCGCGGCGAGGCTCTCATCCTCCAGGGCGGGGATCTGGTCATCAACCAGTGAGAAGGTCTGCACGGTATCGCCTGAGGGAATATCGTTAAAGTCCGCCTTCGAAAGCCTCGTCTTGAGGCTCGCTGTCGACAGGGTTTGACTTGCGGTGGCTTTAGATTTAGAGATCTTTTTGTTTTGCGTCTGTACCGTTGACGCATCTGAGTTTGCCATTCGCTCCGACGCGTAGGTTTTAGCGGTAATTCCGAGGATAATAACCGCCAACGTTAGCATCCCAACGGCGGCAATCTTCGTCACGCGGATGCGAGCGTCGGCAAGGCCACGCGAAGACGTGCCCTTCGTCTCATATCTGCTGCTATGCTGCGACACATACTCGTCCCGCGATGCGTTGTTTCGCACGTGGTCTCCTGGCTGCTCCCGTTCATATACGAGCAGCATAATACCGAGCAGGCATTTCTTTCCAAAGATATTCAGAAGCGTTTAAGGTGTCTTTAAAGAAACCACAAGCGTATTTATCCAAATGGCACGATTCTGTTGCGCATCTCACCGCAACCCAGAGAGCAGTCTTTTTAGGACGGGGCTCTTTTAGCTACTTCTCCACCCTACCGGCCCCAAATGAGCTACCCCTAGCCGATGGCGTTTTTGAGTTCCGCGCGGCGTTTTTTCATGCCCGTCATGACGGCGTTGCGCAGCTCGGGCATGCGCGCGGTATCCATCTGCGGAACGCCCTCGAGCTTATAGGGAATCCCCAGCTGCTCATACTTGACGACGCCCATCGTGTGATACGGCAGCATTTCCAGGCCCACCACGTTATGCCACGGGGCAATCAGACGACCGAGTGCCTCGCACTCCTCTGCCGTGTCGGTAATGCCCGGTACTACCACGTGACGGATAACGACCTTGATCCTGCGACGCGCCAGCTCATCGCCAAACGCCAGGATGCGCGCAGGATCGCAACCGGTCAGCTTTTTATGCTCGACGGGATCGGCGTGTTTAATGTCGAGCAGCACCATATCGGTCTCGTTGAGTACGGCATCGAACTTCTCGGGATGCGCGGGGTCGAACGCATAGCCGCAACTATCCAAGCAGGTATGTACGCGACCATCGGGGTTGTTGTGCATTGCGCGGAACAGGTCGGCCAAGAACTCAGGCTGCAGGAGCGGCTCGCCGCCGGATACCGTAATACCACCGCTGCGGTAAAACTCATGGTTGCTCTGGAACTCGTCTATCAGGTGCTCAACGGTCACCATGGTGCCGCCGTTAACCGACCAGGTATCGGGGTTGTGACAATACGCACAGCGCATGGGGCAGCCCTGAACAAACACCACAAAGCGGATGCCGGGTCCATCGACCGTTCCCATCGTCTCGATCGAATGCACGCGGCCCAGGGCAAACGCGGAGTCCTCAGGACGAGCGTCCATACCCTCGAGCTTCATCTCAGCCATTCCCGCTACCTTGCCTCTCATTGGTTTTAGCTACATAAATGCCAGAGTCATTCTAGCCTATATGCTTGATGGCGAAACGGTTTAGCGGTCAATTGGATTGTCCTTTTTGGCCCCATGCAAAAGCGGCGGGAAGGTTGTCGCAACCCGCCCGCCGCCGAGGCAATAGAAATCGATAGACGCCAGGCGTTACGCCTTGAGCGTGAGCACCGCGCCGAAGGCGGTCGGGCCGCAATGGCTCGAGATGACGCCGCCGACCTGAGTCCAGGTAACGTCCTTAAAGCCCAGGTCGTGCGCATAGACTTCCATGTCGTCGCGCAGCTCCTCGGAAAGGCCTACCGAATACGCCAGGCCAATGTGCGAGTAGTCAATTTCGCCCTTCGCAACCATGTGGTCAATAAAGGCGCGGGCGCACTTGAGCATAGAGCCGCGGAACTTCTTGGTCGCCACGAACTTGCCGCCCGTTACCTCAATGCAGGGCTTAATCTTGAGCAGATGGGCACCTAGGAACGCCACGTTGGACAAGCGACCGCCCGCCTTAAGGAAGGCAAGGTCGGTAGGAACAAAGCCCAGCAACACGCGGTCCATAACGGAGTTCGTAAAAGCAAAGATCTCGTCGACGGTGGCATCGGGATGAGCCTCGATGTATTTGGCGGTCTCGACGACAACAAGCGACTGGCCCACCGAGACAAAACGCGTGTCCATGGAGAACACGTAGTCGCGCCCCTCTGCCGCGATCTTCGAGGACTGATGCGAACAGGTCGTGGCCTCGGAATACGCAAGATGCAAAATGGTCGCGTCGGGCTGCTCGGCGTGAATGCGGTCGTACACGCGAGAGAAATCTGCCGGCGCGCAGCCGCTGGTCTTGGGCATCACGCCAAACTCGTTGCAGCGCGAATAGATCTCGAGCGGATCGATCGAGCCGTCCTCGACGGTCTCGTCACCAATCGTGACATGCATGGGCACACGCACGATGCCGTAGCGTTCGCAGAGCTCTGGCGTCACATCCGAACCAGATTCAACCACGATTACGTACTTGCCCATTCTTATCACGACCCATCTCGACGTTGACTTTTTAATATGTGACGCACGTCCGCCGTCCTGCTACAGAACGGTCTCCAAGCGCCAAAGAGACGCCGTCCCTTGCACAAAACAAAGGACAGCGTCTCCCTGGAAAACTCCGTGCTTATCTGAGATTCTACACGGTTTATTAAGGAGTGTTACTTATTCCGCAAACGGTCACTATACGCGATAAACGGTAGTTGGCCGCGGTAACTGCGACACATTCCGCCCAGCAAGTCCAATCGTGCTCCATGCACGGTTAATGCACGAGGCGGTAGAAATTCATCGATGCCGCACCCTCGGCGCGCAGCTCCATCGCCGGAACCGCCGGCGAATAGGTACGGCTCGTAAGTGCCGCCTCGCCGCCATTTGCAAAAATCTCGACCATCGTAGTGTCCGAAAGCACGCGTAGGTCGCGAAGCTCGCCGAGCTCAATCGACCTCTGGTCGCGCCCATAGCCTTCGTCACCCATATCGAGGGTAAGCATCCCGTCCGTATAACGCACAAAGACACCCTTGCGGATTTCGAGCTCGACCATCTTGGCGCCCTCACAGGAAACCACAAGATCAAACAGGCGGCCCGGCTCCTCAACGGTTTCACCGCCTGTCGCGCGAACGCAGTCGTCGCGCATCTTCTCAATCTCGTGCGCCGGCTGCTGACAGAGCTTACCATCGCGTATGCTCAGCTCTCGCGGCACCGTCAACGCGCACTGCCACCCGCGTGCCACCGTCGGGTTTTCTGCCGTCGCATCGGGGCAACCAGACCACCCGATCATCAAACGCCGACCCGCAGCATCCTCAAAGGACTGCGGTGCGTAGAAATCAAAGCCGGCATCGACCATCGGGGGCATGCCCTGCCCGGTGATCTTAAAGCTCGGCGCCTCCCAATCGGCCTCGATGGAGAACCACACGCACTGGTGCGGATTGCGGTAACGCCAACCATCGGCGGGCACGCCCTGCGGACAGCAAACGAGAATTAGCTCGCCATCAAGCTCAAATAGATCAGGGCACTCCCACATAAAACCAAACTTCTCGCCCAGCTCAATGCGCGTCGCATAGCGCCAATCCTCTAGATCGCGCGAAGTATAGACAAGCACGCAGCCGCGGTCGTCTTTCGTACGAGCGCCCAGAACCATGTAGTAAATACCATCGTGTTCAAGGATCTTGGGGTCGCGTACGTGCGTACCGATATCGTCGGGGTAATCGACCGGCCCAACAGCCACACGCTTCTTGCCCAATTCGTCGGGATTCTCGGTAACCATATGAATTTGGTTTTGCTCACGGCCCGTCAACACGTAGTCGTAATCATCGCGGTCAAAATGCTTGACGTTGCCGGTATAGAAGTAGTGAATCTTGCCGTCGTGTACAAAGGCAGAACCAGAATACGCTCCGCTCGAATCCAAATCGGAATCGGGGAACAGCACAGGGCCGCGATTCTCGTACGTCACAAAATCCTTTGTTGTCAGATGATTCCAAAGCACTGGACCGCCATGCGCAGCATCGAATGGATCGTATTGGTGATAGATGTGATACGTATCACCGATCTGCACCAAACCGTTGGGATCGTTGAGCCAGCCAAGCTCAGGCTCCACATGGAACAGGAGCCTATCGGGGTCGGACGCGATGCGACCCGCCGTCTCATCCTGTCCGGCGCGCCATTGCTCATAGTCCGCGCGTGTCACCTTATTTTTTTGATTAAACATCGCCGTTGACTTTCTCGTCTATGGGGAAGGACGCTCGACTCACACGAGTCGAACGCCCTTCCCCAAATGGACTTATCCTCAGATTACGCTGAACGGCTCAACTAGAAGCTAACGTCGAAGCCAGCGCCAGCGCCCTCTTCATCGGTGGTCGGCACGCCCTTTGCCTTGTTGTAGGCAAAGATCAAGACGATCGGCACGATAAAGGCGATGAGATTGCCAGCCACATACCACACGAGCGTCTCGGGCGTAACGATGAGCAGGCCAAGCACACCGGTCAGACCCTGACCGATAGCGCGCACCTCAAAGAGCTTCACGAAGGCACCGCCGCAGCCTGCACCGATGCAAGCGCAGACGAACGGGATGATCGAGTAGCGCATGTTTGCAGCAAAGATTGCGGGCTCGGAGATACCGACCAGCGTCGGGATAAAGGACGACATGCAGATGTTGCGCTCTTTGGAATGCTTCTTGTGAATGAGATACATGCCGATGGCGCCGCCGCCCTGGGCGATGATGGAAACCGACCAGATGGCCTGAATGTAGTTGAAGCCGGTCGTGGCAACGAGGTTGGCCTCGATACCCTGGATGAACTGATGCGTACCGGTAACGACGAGCGGCTGCAGGAACGCGGCGAAGACAAAGGCGCCAAAGACGCCCATCCTGTTGTACAGGACACTGATTACGCCAGCGAGGACGTCGCCGATCAGGTTGCCGAGCGGGCCGAACACGGTGAACAGGGCAACGTTAGCAAGAATCAGGGTAACGGTCGGGACAAAGACAAACGAGACGACCTCGGGGATGTACTTCTGGGCAATCTTTTCGACCTTGGCCATAAACCAGGCAGTCAGGATTGCAGGGAACACGCCGCCCTGGAAAGCAACCATGGGGATGGAGAGCGGACCAAAGTTCCAGTACTCAGCACCCGACGGATCCATAACAAACGCATTGCGGTTCATAAGACTCGGGTGAACCATGACGATACCGACGAGGATGCCCAGAATCGGGTTACCGCCAAAACGCTTGACCGCGCTGTACATAACCAGGACAGGCAGGTAGTCAAACGTGGTGGCGATAATGGCAAAGAAGCTTGCGAGGTTCTTGAGGAACTCGCTGTGGTCGGCAAGGCTGCCCTCCATGCCAAAGAGGCCGTTGGCAACGATCAGCGACTTAAGGCCGATGATGATAGCAGCGCCGACGAAAGCGGGAATGATGGGGATAAAGATATCCGAGAATACCTTGAGGACCGAGAAGAACTTGCCCTTCTTGTCCGCCTCGGCGCCCTTGACCTCGGAAGCGCTGATCTCCTTAACGCCCGTCAGAGCCATAAACTCATCGTAGACCTTGTTGACGGTACCGGTACCGAAGATGATCATGAGCTGGCCGCTGTTGTACAGCACGCCCTTGACGCCATCGATGTTCTCGAGCTCGGCCTTGTTGTACTTGCTCGTATCCTTGAGCACCAGACGCAGACGCGTAACGCAATGCGTGGCGCCCTCGATGTTCTCCAGACCGCCGACGTTATCGACGACTTGCTGAGACACTACTTTGTAGTCCATGTTCCTCTCCATTCCCTTACGAAATCATAAAACGTTTTGATGCCATTACAGAGACGCGATCGTTGCATTTGCGCACTTGAGCGTACCGTCGGTGACCGTCAGTGCCACACCCTGGCCCTGCTTATTGCAGAAGCGCGCGTTAAGCGCAACATCATCGACAAAGATGGTCGCGATATCGTCGTCAACGACCAGGCGCACATGATGAGTGCCCTCGCCCTTAAAGAACAACGGACGCTCGAGGCCCATGTTGTTGACCTGGAACCACGGATACTGGGGGGCCGCCGTAAACTCGAGCTTGCCCTCACGCAGGTTGGCGCGGAACTCATAGGCAAGACCGGACTCGGCGTCCTCGGCAAGCTTCACCGAGAAGCCGGCAGCGTCACCGGCGAGCTCGATGTCGGCATCGAGCATATAGGTGGAACCGGCATCCGCGGCGAGCACCTGCTCGACCTTGCCCGACTCGCAGGAAAGCTCAAAGGCCTCGACTGCCTTAGCCTCGCCAAAGGCGCCAAGCATGCTGTCAGGGAGCTTGGTGCCGAGCGTTCCGTCGGCACGCTGAACGATCTCGAGAGGCATAAAGGTGCCACCCCACAGGTAAGAGCTGGGATCGCCACCCTCGTCACGCGTAGGAACCCAACCAAAGAGAACGCGGCGCTCGCCATCAAATGCGGTACGCGCGGCATAGTACGCGCGGCCATCGAATGAATCGTCAGCAGGAGTGATCCAAGGACCGTTGATGGAGCGAGACATGCGGTAACGGGTCTTGTTGCCATCACTGTACTCGGAGAACACCAGATACCACCAGTCGCCCATCTTAAAGAGATCAGGCATCTCGAACATGGTGTAAAGGCCCGGATTCCACCAGTCGCCCTGGAACTCCCAGGTATCCAGGTCCTTGGAGGTGAACTTGACCAGACGCCCGGTCATCAGACGCTTGTCCTCGCCCACGCGCGTGCCGAGGATGAGCATGTACTCTTCGTTCTCCTCATCCCAAAGCACAAAGGGATCGCGCCAGTTGCGGTCATCGTAACCTTCCTGGGGCGGAAGCAGCGTCTCGGCGATGTTCTTCTCCCACTTGACGGCGTCGTCACTCGTTGCGTGAAGAAGAACCTGCTTCATCAAGCGTGCGCGGACCTTATCGCGATTGCAACCAGTGTAGAGCGCATGGTACTTGTCGCCCACCTTAAACACCGTGCCGGCATAAACATACTGGTCGACTTCCTCGTCGCCGCCACGCTCAAGGCTCTCGCCAAAGTCCTTGTAGTTGACGAAATCCTTGGTCGTCGCGAGTGCCCAACCAAACGGCTCTCCGAAAGGACCGGGGTTTCGCGTGTCACGCTGGTGATAGAGATAGAACGTGCCGTCCTCGCCGTACGGCATGATGTCGCCTACCCAAATTCCCTCAGGCTGGTAATACACCTTGTGCATCCGAGACTTCCTTTCCCACAAGATACTAACTCGGTACAACTGCAAGATATGTCAATCGTTTTCATATGTCAAACGTTTTCACACTAATACGTCTTTTCGCAGTTCCAGTCGTCGGCAAACGGTTGACATATGGCGGCGAACGGTCATCAGAGGCGTTTGAGGAATTCTTTTGGCACGGGATGAACTACGCGGTTTTGCCCTCAATGAGTTCAACGGGGAGCTTGGTATTCGATTCGGGCTTTTCACCGTTAACAAGAGCGATGATGGATTGCGCCGCGAGCTCTCCGATGCGATCGATATCTTGACGAACGGTTGTTAAGTCAGGCATAAACGTCATAGTGCGGCGGGCGCCATCCGCGCCCACGACCTTAATATCGTCCGGAGCGCTCAAGCCGCGCCGCTTCATCACGTTGAGGCAGATGGCCGCCATCGTGTCGTCTCCCGCAAAGATGCCGTCAATATCGGGGTTCTCATCGAGGATCTTCGCAACGACCGCACTCTTTTCGTCGTCGGACTTAACGAACTCGACCTCACGGACAAGCGCGGGCAAACCGGCCTGCTCCACAACATCGTGGTAGGCATCGGTACGCTTATTGGCAGGCATACGCATGCGGCTATTGTTGCGCAGGCACAAGATGCGCGAACACCCGTCATCGATCAGGCGACGCGTGGCAAGTTCGCCGATGCCATAGCTGTCGCTCGCAATCTGAACAGAGGTCTCGCCAAGGTCGCAGTCGATACCAACCAGACTCAAGCCCATCTCGGCATACGCCTCGGCACCGATATTAAGCGAGTTGACGATGACGCCATCAACCATATTGCGCCGAAGCATATCGATATAAGAACGCTCAAGATCAGGTCGATTGGCGCTATTGCACAGCAACATCTTAAAACCGTTTTCGGCCAGGGTACGCTCAACGGCTTGGACCGCTTGGGCATGAAACGGGCTGCTGACATAGGGGACTATCATACCTATTAGATTCAGGCGACCGTTGAGCATGGCACGGGCGATATCGTTGGGTGCATAGTTGATGCGCTTCATCGCGGCATGGACCTTATCGCGGGTCTCTTGACTAATATAGCCGCGATTATTAAGCACGCGAGATACCGTAGTGGGCGAAACCCCCGCCACCGCTGCAACTTCCTTGATGCCAGGCTTAGCCGTATCCTTAGAACGAGCACTCTCGCGAGCCATAGCACCCTCCCCCATCAACATGTCATACGTTTACATACGAACAAAGCATACCCCAACAATAGCCAAAGCAGAACGAAACAACACACCCGCAGAAAAGGGCACGACCCAACCACGAACCCCACGCGCACAAATAAAAAGGAGAGTTCCGCCTAAAGGGTGACTACACAGGACCCCCGCCGGGGCTGTTTGGGCTACCTCCCAAAACATTCCGCACTGATATTTTCTGTATTGAAGACGTCGATGATGCACCCGTATA
>CABSNM010000023.1 GCA_902479065.1 uncultured Collinsella sp. | reverse complement strand
CGAGGCCGAGCGCAAAATGGATTCTAAAAAACACCTTGCCAAATAGGAGCGTCAGGACGCAAAGAGGCTCGCCGCACGAAGTGCGCAGCGAGCCTCTTTGCATGTCCGAGGACACCAATTTAATTTAGCGTGGTTCCCTAAAGGACGACAACGCAGGAGACCCGGCAAGGCCGGGAGCACTTTGTCTCGCAAACATTCCGCAGCCGCGAAGCGGCGAGGACGTTTGAGAGGCAAAGTGCGTAGGCCTTACCGGGTCTCCGGTGGGAGTTGAGTCCCTTTAGAACTTGTCGTGGAAGGTACGCGCAATGACCTCGTCCTGCTGCTCCTTGGTGAGCGTGTGGAAGTTCACGGCGTAGCCGGAAACGCGGATGGTCAGCTGCGGATACTTCTCGGGGTGAGCCTGAGCGTCGAGCAGCGTCTCACGGTTGAAGACGTTGATGTTCAGGTGGTGGCCACCCTTCTCGGCGTAAGCGTCGAGCATGTGGACCAGGTTATCGGCCTGAGTCTCGGAAACTTCAGAAACCTTCATAATGTGTCTCCTTCGATCGATAGGCGCCGGCCGAAACCGGCGCACTAATCAGTAATCGTTATTGTTAGTATAGCACTAACAATAGTTACTCGCCAAGCTGATCAAGGTCGATATCGCCAAAGAACACCTGATCCTCCTTGCCGAGCGCACTCGGGATGATGGAGAAGGTGTTGGAGATGCCGTCCTGAGCATCGCGGAACGGGAGCTTGGAAACCGAAGACAGCGAAGCGATGGCGCCGTGGCTATCGCGCTTGTGCATGGGGTTAGCACCCGGGGCGAACGGCTGGCCAGCCTTGCGGCCGTCGGGCGTGGAGCCGGTCTTCTTACCGTACACGACGTTGGAGGTAATGGTCAGAACCGAGGTCGTGGGCACGGAGTTGCGATAGGTGTCGTTCATGCGGATGTACTCCATGAACTGGTGCACAACGTCGTGAGCGATCTGGTCGACGCGGTCGTCGTCGTTACCGTACTTGGGGAACTCGCCCTCGGTCTCGAAGTCGACGATGATGCCGTTCTCATCACGGACGGGGTGGACCTTGGCGTACTTGATGGCGGACAGGGAGTCAGCCACGACGGAAAGGCCAGCGATGCCCGTAGCGAACCAGCGGTGCACGTGCTTGTCGTGCAGAGCCATCTGGATGCGCTCGTAGCAGTACTTGTCGTGCATGTAGTGAATGATGTTCAGCGAGTTGACGTACACGCCAGCAAGCCACTTCATCATGTCGTTGTACTTGGCCACAACGTCGTCGTAATCGAGCGTATCGCCCTCGACGGCGCGGTACTTGGGGCCGACCTGCTTCTTGGAGACCTCGTCAACACCGCCGTTGAGTGCGTACAGCAGGCACTTGGCCAGGTTGGCGCGGGCGCCGAAGAACTGCATCTCCTTGCCAATGCGCATGGAGGACACGCAGCAGGCAATGCCGTAGTCGTCGCCGTGATAGACGCGCATGAGGTCGTCGTTCTCGTACTGGATCGAGGAGCTGGCGACAGAAGTCTTGGCGCAGAACTTCTTGAAGTTCTCGGGCAGACGGGTCGACCACAGAACGGTCATGTTGGGCTCGGGGCTGGTGCCCATGTTCTCGAGCGTGTGCAGGTAGCGGTAGCTCATCTTGGTAACGAGCGTACGGCCGTCAACACCCATGCCGCCGATGGACTCGGTGACCCACTGCGGATCGCCGGTGAACAGGGCCTGGTACTCGGGGGTACGGGCAAACTTGACCATGCGGAGCTTCATGATGAAGTGATCCACGAACTCCTGGATCTGCTCCTCGGTGAAGGTACCGTTGGCAAGGTCGCGCTCAGCGTAGATGTCGATGAACGTAGAGGTACGGCCGATGGACATAGCGGCGCCGTTCTGCTCCTTGACGGCAGCAAGGTAGGCGAAGTACATCCACTGGATGGCCTCCTGCGTGTTGGTGGCAGGGTTGGAAATGTCGAAACCATAGGTCTCGGCCATCATCTTGAGCTCGCCGAGGGCGCGGATCTGCTCCTGCAGCTCCTCACGATCGCGGATGTTGTCGGCGGTCATGACCGTCGGGGTGGAAGCCTTCTGGGCCTCCTTGTCCTTGATCAGGTAGTCGACGCCGTACAGGGCAACACGACGGTAGTCGCCGATGATGCGGCCGCGGCCATAGCCATCGGGCAGACCGGTGATGATGTGAGCCGAGCGGCAAGCACGCATCTCGGGAGTGTAAACATCGAAGACGCCAGCGTTGTGGGTCTTACGCTCGAAGGTGTAGCGCTCGACAACGTTCTCGTCGACCTTATAGCCGTGCTGGCTGGCAGCCTGGCAAGCGATGCGAATACCACCGTTGACGTGCAGTGCGCGCTTGAGCGGCTTGTCAGTCTGGAGACCGACGATGGTCTCCTTCTCGCGGTGGGCGTTATCGATGTAGCCAGCAGGGTGGCTCACGATACCCGTGACGATCTTGGTGTCCATATCGAGGACACCGCCCTGCTCGCGCTCCTTAAGCAGCAGGTCGAGAACCTCGCCCCACAGCTCCTTGGTACGCTCGGTCGGACCGACGAGGAACGACTCGTCGCCCTCGTAGGGGGTGTAGTTCTTCTGGATGAAGTCTCGGACGTCAACTTCTCCCGTCCAGATGCCTTCCTTGAAGCCTTCCCATGCCTCCTGCATTGTGTAACCACGCTCCTAGTTACGTGTAATGCGGCGCTCTCTCACACCGCTGCTTATTGAATTCTTGAATGTTCGGCTTGCACTACCGGCTTCTTCCGTTCTTCACCACACGCTGGTGCAGAGAAAACGTTTGTCCACCTTGGAACTACAACCCAAAACCCAAGATTTCACCCGTCTGAGAAGGATAACATAGCGACCCTCTCCATCCGGGCTGTTATATGTTTCTTTTTTTATATCATAAGGGCGTTTTTTACAAACCCGCAGGAAATGCGAGCGCGAACAACTACCGTTCACCGATTTGTATGGTATTTTTCCTTGCCTTTGTACGACGTTCGCTCTAGCTGTTATGCCAGCTTTAGCAGGGTAAAGTGTCCCAGAGACTCTACAGAAACTGCAGGGCGGCCACGGGATCCCCCGTGGCCGCCCTGTGGCGTGACTAGTTTTTAGCTTTGATTGCCGCTTGGCATTAGGCGGCTGAGGCGGCCTTGTCGGTCGTTGCCTTGCTATCGCCGTTGCCCTGGCCCTCAAAATGCTTGTAGCACCAGCTGGTGACCAGCGGGGTCAAAATAGCCGTAACGATTGCGCAGGCAGCAACCTGTGCCGTGGCCGTCGCGAGCACCGCGCCGCCGTACATGGCCTCGTTGACGCTTGCCATGGCAGCAGGCGTGGCCACATTGGCTCCGGCGCAGCTCGAAATGGCCGCGCCTGCGACACCCGTACCGCCCGTGAGCTTATCGACCGCGATAACGGGAATTGCAAAGACTACCGAGCAAATCACGCCAAGCACGATGCCGGGAAGACCGCCATTGATAAGCTGGCCGAAGGTCATGGTCGAGCCCATGGCAAAGAAGACGAGCACGATGATGGCGGAAAGTGCCGGTGCCATCATCTTCTTAAAGCTCGGGAAGAGGTTGCCCAGAATAATGCCGACGACGATCGGCAGGATGGCGCCCACGAGCGACCAGCCGATCGGAGCCTGACCGGCAGCGCCGAGCACGATCATCGTGACCGGAGGGCCGACAACCAGCGTGGTGATGGCGACGGCGCCACGCTCGGCCTCATTGCCCATGGTGCCCATCAGACCAGCGTACATAGCGTTGTTGGCGCCGGTGCAAGCCGCCAGCATCACCATGGCAGAGATGCCAAACAGGTTGTCGTTGAACACATAAAGGATGAGCAGCGACACGGCAACGACCACGATCTGCTTGACGGCAATGATGATGGCACCGCGGGCAGCGGCGGCAGGAGCACTCTTAAACGAAATCGTCGTACCGACGATAAGCAAAAAAGCGCCCACGAGCGGGCCTGCACCCTGCTGGGTCATGCCAAGCGTAAAGCTGCCGAGCGTTTTGAACAGGTCAGGGAACAGCGTGTTGAGCAGGCAGCCCAACAAAAGCGGCACCAAAATATTGGCACCCGGGATGGAGGACATCTTAAAGAACGGCTCCTTTGCCGCCGGCGCCTCCACCGCAGTCGATTCACTCATATATATCTCCTTTGGATGCATGCGATTCGTAGCCGCACGCGCCTATGTCAGAAAGAAGGCGACGGTCCCGAGTCGCAGGGGCCGTCGCCGAATAATCGTCGTGGGGTATTACCCGTCCAGGACGATGCCGCCGTCGCAGTCACCAATCTCGCCGTTCACGAAGCTGGCGAGGTCGGAAGCGAAGAACAGCACCATCTGTGCAGGCTCGCTGGCCTGGGCGGCGCGGCCCAGAGGGATACCGTTGATGATGCGCTGAGAGTTCTCGTCAGAGAGAATCGAGGTCATATCGGTCAACGTGAGCGACGGGCACACGGCGTTGCAGCGGACGCCGAACTTGCCGCCTTCCTTGGCGACTGCCTTGGTCAGACCGTTAACACCGGCCTTGGAGCTGGCGTAGGCGGCTGTGCCGAGCAGGCCGCCACCGATTTTGCCCGCAACGGAACTCACGTTGACGATAGTGCCGGCATGGGCCGCCTTAAAGTGCGGGTACACGGCGTTCATCATAGTGAAGGTACCGTTGAGGTTGATGTCGATGGTGCGACGCCACTCGGTGTCATCGATCTCGTCGAACTTCTTGGTGCTGATGACGCCAGCGCAGTTGATCAGGATGTTGGTTTGCGGCAGGTCCGTAAAAATCTGCTCGACGGTCTCGCGCGCCTTGGGCGCATCGGCAACATCGAGCTGATAGAACTTGTTGCCCTCGCCAAGCTCGGCCACAGCGGCCTCGCCCTTAGCAGCGTTCCTTGCGATGAGCGCGACGTGTCCGCCGCCCGCAACGATACCCTTGGCGATCTCGAGGCCAATGCCCTGAGTGCCACCGGTAACGATCGCGGTTTTACCCGTGAAGTCAAATGCCATGACTCCATCCCCCTTTATGTAAGGTGTCTCCTTGCGGGAAGTTGGAGCATCGCACGTGGCGATTATATGAGTCCCAGTCGTCATGGTGGTGACAACCCCTCGCCTAACCGCGGGCATGATAGTTCTTTGAAACGCTTCAGCAATTGAATGATTTTAAGTCTTAATGCACTCTTAATATTGCCTAGCGGCCAAGTAGATTTTTGGGACATGCCTAGAAATCCACCGAATGGGATGGTTGAGCGGGGGTATCATCTTTTACCGAAAATAGTTTCTAGTGTTAGGGGTTTTCGGTGGAAGATACCGATTTCCGTGAACTTGGGCGTCAGCTCCTTACCGAGTTCGGCAGCATGCATCAGCGCATTTCGCGTTTTGCGGACAAAGCCCTCGGCGGCGAGATGGCCGTTATGCGCGCCCTCATACTCGCCGGCGGTTCGCTCACGCCGAGCGAACTCGCTGATCGCGCCTGGGTCTCGAGTGCCCGCATCGCCAATATCCTACGCGCCCTCGAGGCCAAGGGCTGGGTCGAGCGCGAGCACTCAAAGACTGACCGTCGTCGCGTACACGTCATAGTGACCGACAAGGGATTCCAGGATCTCGAAATCAAACGCCGGGAATTCGAGGACCGCACCGCGGCTTTCCTCGAGCAGCTCGGCGAAACAGATACCCAAGAGATGGTGCGCCTTCTTAGGCGTGCCAACGAAATTATCGACCGCAATCAAGAAAGGAGAGATGCCGAGTGAGGATTCTCAAGCTCTTTAAAAAGCATGTCCTGGCACTGTTCGCAGCTATCGTGCTTATCGTAATCAGCTGCAACGCCGATCTGGCGCTGCCCACCTATATGAGCGACATCGTCGATGTGGGTGTGCAGCAAGGCGGCATCGCCTCGCCCGTACCCGACACCATCCGCGCCGAATCGCTCGACGACCTTGAACTCTTTATGAGCACCAAGGACGCCAAAGCTGTGGAGGCCGTGTTTAGCAAGGCTGACAAAAATGGCATTCGAACGTATAAGGGTACCGAGGAAGAGCGTGCCGATGGAGGCAGGATTGCCGACATTATGAGCCTGCCCGAGACTGTCCTCCTTTCGCTCAACCAGGGCATCGACGCCGACTCCATGGGCGACATGATGGGCTCGTCCAGCGAGAAAGACAACAACGCTGCCCAGGCCATGCCCACCCCCGAGCAAATGGCAGCGATGACGCCCGAGCAGCTCGCCGAGATGCAGCAGAAGGCCGCAGCGGCGCAGAACATGCAAAAGCAGATTGATGCCGACGGCGGCAAGATCACCATGAAGAGCCTGCGTCTGGGCGTTGAAGGCGGCCTAATCGACCAGGACAAGCTCGTCGAGGGCGCCAACCAAATGGCGGACAAAATGGGCTCCATGTCGGGCTCCATCGTCACCCAGCGCGCCGTGAGCTATGTACAGGACGAGTACAAGGCACAGGGTATCGACCCCGCCGACGTGCAGAACGCCTACCTGAGCCGCATGGCGACCACGATGTTCGGCCTGTGTCTGGTGTCGCTCGTCGCCACCATCCTGACCGGTGCCGTGGCTTCGCGCACCGCCTGCTCCATCGCCCGCGACCTACGCCGCGAGACCTTCAACAAGGTTATGCACTTCTCGCCGGCCGAGGTGGGCAAGTTTAGCCAGGCCTCGCTCATCACCCGCTGCACCAACGACATTCAGCAGATCCAGATGGCCGCAACCCTGTTTATCCGCATGTGCCTGATGGCCCCCGTCATGGGCATCGTCGCTGTCATGCGTGTCCTGGCTAACCACACCGGCCTGGAGTGGACCATCGCCGTGGCCATCATCGCGGTCTCGGCCGTTGTCGGCGTGCTCATGGGCCTCACCATGCCCAAGTTCAAAAAGATGCAGAGCTTTGTGGACCGCGTGAACCTTACCGCCCGCGAGCTGCTCGACGGCCTTATGCCCATCCGCTCGTTCAACCGCGAGGAGCATGAGCTCGAGCGCTTTGACAAGGCTTCGCTCGACCTGATGACCACGCAGCTCTACACCAACCGCGCCATGAGCTTTATGATGCCGCTCATGATGCTCGTCATGAACTGCATCACCGTGCTTATCGTCTGGTTTGGCGCGCGGGGCGTGTCCGACGGTGTGATGCAGGTCGGCAACATGATGGCGTTTATCTCCTACACCATGCAGATCGTCATGGCGTTTATGATCCTCACCATGGTTTCGGTCATCCTGCCCCGTGCCGAGGTCGCAGCCGAGCGCGTGGAAGAGGTCATCACCTGCCCCACGAGCATCAACGACCCTGTCTCGCCCAAACTGCCCGCGGCCAGCGCGCCGCGCGGTGAGCTCACCTTCCGCGACGTGAGCTTCCAGTATCCCGATGCCCGCGCCGATGTCATCAGTGGCGTGAACTTCACCACGCATGCCGGTCAGATGCTCGGCATCATTGGCTCCACGGGCTCGGGCAAGTCCACGCTCGTGCAGTTGATTCCGCGCCTGTACGACGTCACGGGCGGCAGCATTTCGCTCGACGGCATCGATGTGCGCGACATGACCCTTTCCGAGCTGCGCCGCCGCATTGGTTACATCCCGCAGCAGGGACGCCTGTTCTCGGGCACCGTCGAGAGCAACCTCAAGTTTGCCGGCGACATGGTGAGCGACGATGACATACACCAGGCCGCGCGCATCGCACAGGCCGAGGACTTTATCGCCGAGCGTGAGGGCGGTTACGACTCCCCCATCAGCCAGGGCGGCTCCAATGTTTCGGGCGGCCAGCGTCAGCGCCTGGCCATCGCCCGCGCGTTGGCCAAAAAGCCCGAGGTCGTGGTGTTCGATGATTCGTTTAGCGCCCTCGACTACAAGACCGACGCGCGCCTGCGCGAAGAGCTTGCCAAAAACGTTACCGACGCCGCGCTCGTGGTCGTGGCCCAGCGCATCGCGACCATCATGCACGCCGACCAGATCATCGTGCTCGACGACGGCCACGTGGTGGGCACCGGTACGCACGAGGAGTTGCTGCGCAGCTGCCCGGCGTACCTGGAGATCGCACAGTCGCAGCTTTCCGCCGAAGAGCTGGGGCTTACCCAAGAAGAAATTGCAGCCGTCACGGAAGGAGGCGAGCGCTAATGGCAGACGAGACCAAGACTCAGATTCCCAAGCCCACCCGCCAGCGTGGTCCCATGGGCCGCATGGGCGGCATGCGTCGCGGCGAAAAGGCCAAGGACTTTAAGGGCACCATGAGGCAGCTGCTCGGCTATATCGGCCAGCACAAGATTGCCGTGTTTACCGCCGTCGCCTTTGCCGTGTGCTCGGTCATCTTTAACATTGTGGGACCTAAGGTGCTCGGCCAGGTTACCACCAAACTGTTCGAGGGCTTGGTCGCCAAGGTCAACGGCACCGGCGATGTCGACTTTGCCTGGATCGCCAAGACGCTCGGCTTTTTGCTCTGCCTGTACCTGGCAAGCTCTGCCTGTAGTCTGATCCAGGGCTGGCTCATGACCGGTGTCACGCAAAAGATCTGCTACCGCATGCGCAAGGAGATCGCCGCCAAGATCGCCGTCGTGCCGATGAGCTACTTCAACGGTCACAGCAAGGGCGACGTGCTCAGCCGCATCACCAACGACGTCGATACGTTGGGGCAGTCGCTCAACCAGAGCGTGACGCAGCTTATTACGTCCGTCACACAGATTATCGGCGTGCTCGTCATGATGCTTTCGATCAGCCTGCCGCTCACCGGCGTCACTGTGCTCACGCTGCCGGCCGCCGCGATTATCTTGATGGTGATGATTCACTTCTCGCAGCCGTACTTCCGCGAGCAGCAGCAGGTCCTGGGTACCGTCAACGGCATTATCGAGGAGGACTTTGCCGGCCAGAACGTCATTCAGGTGTTCGACCGCGCTGAGGCCTCAATCGAAGAGTTCGACCGTCAAAACGACCGCCTCTTTATTAGTGGCTGGCGCTCGCAGTTCCTGTCGGGCCTGATGATGCCGCTTATGAGCTTGGTGGGCAACATGGGCTACGTGGGCGTCGTCGTGGTGGGTGCACAGCTCGCGCTGACCGGCAATGCCACGCCCGGCGACATCCAGAGCTTTATCCAGTACGTTCGCAACTTTACGCAACCCGTGCAGCAGCTGGGCAACGTGAGCAACACGATGCAGTCTATGGCCGCTGCCACCGAGCGCGTCTTTGAGTTTCTGGCCGCGCCCGAGGAGGAGCAGAAGGCCGACGCGCAGATTCCCGAAAAGCGCCCTGGCCATGTGGAGTTTGACCACGTCAAGTTTGGCTACACGCCCGACAAGACCATCATCCACAACTTTAGCTGCGAGGCACAGCCCGGCCAGACCATCGCCATCGTCGGTCCCACCGGCGCCGGCAAGACCACGCTCATTAAGCTGCTACAGCGCTTCTACGACGTGGACGGCGGCTCGCTGCGCGTCGATGGCGTCGACGTACGCGATTGGGACCGCGCGGCACTGCGCGGCGAGTTTGCCATGGTGTTGCAGGACACCTGGCTGTTTAACGGCACCATCCGCGAAAACATCCGCTACGGACGCCCCGATGCGACCGACGCCGAGGTCGAGGCCGCCGCACGCGCCGCACGCTGCGACCACTTTATCCATACGCTCGCCGGCGGCTACGACTTTATGATCAACGAAGAGGGCACTAACCTGTCGCAGGGTCAGCGCCAGCTCGTGACCATCGCCCGTGCCATTTTGGCCGACCGTCCGGCGCTGATTTTGGACGAGGCGACTTCCAACGTCGACACCCGCACCGAGGAGCTTATTCAGCGCGCCATGGATGCGCTGATGCAGGGCCGCACGAGCTTTGTCATCGCGCACCGCCTGTCCACGATCCGCAACGCCGACGTAATCTTGGTAATTCGCGACGGCGACATCGTCGAGAAGGGCACACACGACGAGCTACTCGCCCAGGGTGGCTTCTACGCCGACCTGTATAACTCGCAGTTCGACGAGGCGGCGTAACAACCGGCGGCAAACAACCGCAATGCCCAGAAAACGGGGGCGCAGGACAACCTGCGCCCCCGTTTTTGCTCTGCGGCCCTCAAACCGTCTCCCCTGGGACCTGATTGGCAGCCCCTTCGAGGCCCCGTGGGCAAAAAAGGGCAAATATGAGTACTGTTACCTTTTTAGTAACAGCCAAAACAGCCCCAAATGCCGTTTTCACGGCTTACACGCGTCCCTAAATTGATCAAACAGCCCTATAGCGGACTTATATGTGTTTGCGTTAATAAACATATTTTGCTGTTATGTCTATTATTTTGCGAAGGCAATATGATACTAAGATAGCAACCTTACTCATATTTGGCATTTTTTGCCCACAGGGTATTTCCTGGGGAACTGACAACAGCCTTAGGGTCCCGCGCGGCGCCGCTCCCTCCCGGCATTCGCCGACGTTTGCCCAGATAAAACCTGCCAAAATAAACCTGTCTCTTTTTGGTAGGTTTCGGGGTGACAAGGGCTTGCACTTTAGCGTGCGACAGCGGATAATGCCGAGCATTCGACAATACGCTTATTGCTCTTTCTATAGATTGAGGAGACCCCTATGGCCATGGAATTCAAACGCAGGCTGCCGATCCCCATGGAGATCCGCAAGGAAATGCCACTTTCTGCCGAGCTTACCGCCAAAAAGCAGGCATTTGACGCCGAGGTCGCCAAAGTCTTTACCGGCGAGGACGCACGTAAGGTGCTCATCATCGGCCCGTGCTCTGCCGACCGCGAGGATTCGGTGCTCGAGTATATGAACCGACTGGCCAAGACCGCCGAAGAGGTCAAGGACAAGCTCATCATCATTCCGCGCGTCTACACCAACAAGCCGCGCACCAAGGGCACCGGCTACAAGGGCCTGCTGCACAACCCCAACCCCGAGGCTCCCGACGACCTGCTCGAGGGCGTCAAGGCCATCCGCCACATGCACCTGCGCGTTATTGAGGAAACGGGCTTCTTTACCGCCGATGAGATGCTCTACCCGTCCAACTACCAATACCTCGTCGACCTGCTGAGCTATGTTGCCGTGGGCGCACGCTCGGTCGAGAACCAGGAGCATCGCCTGGTGTCGAGCGGCATTTCGGTACCCGTCGGCATGAAGAATCCCACTGCCGGCTCTACCACCGTTATGCTCAACTCAATTTACGCCGCTCAGGCGCACCAGAGCTTCATCTTCCGCAACTGGGAGGTCGAGTGCGACGGCAACCCGCTCGCACACGCCGTTATGCGTGGCTACATCGGTCTCGATGGGCGCACCTACCCCAACTACCACTACGAACACCTGGAACGCCTGGCCGAACGCTATACCGAGCATGCCGGCTATGCCAATCCGGCAGCGGTCATCGACTGCAACCACGACAACTCGGGCAAGCGTCCGCTGGAGCAGTATCGCATTTGCAAGGAGGTGCTCGACAGCTGCCGCCGCAACGAGTCCATCTCCAAGCTGGTCAAGGGCTTTATGATCGAGTCCTACCTAGAAGACGGCAACCAGCCGGTCGACGGCGGCGTCTTTGGCAAGTCGATCACCGACCCGTGCCTGGGCTGGGAAAAGACCGACTACCTCATCCGCGAGATCGCGGAACGGGTGTAGGTTACGGCGTTTTACCAGACGCCGTAACGGCTCGACGCTGCGCGGGTCGCATTTGAGACAATCTGACGTTCAACTTCAAGGGCGCGACCAGAAGGTCAGCGCCCTTTCGTTTCACGTCACCTTGTCTCAAATGCGACCCGCTCGCTGTCCGTCCTCTACCTGCGGCGTTATCTTGCTCCGGATGTGGCAGTTAGGGACGCTCCTTTTCTGCCGGCGGTTTGGGACACTCCTTGGGTAGTCGTTGGGGACGTCCCCAACGACTACCCGGGAGAGTTGCCTTCCCTCGTGGCGGTCTTCTAGCAGAAAAACCAAGTGAGTAGGTTTTTTGCAGAAGGCCGAGCACGCCCCAAAACGCCACAGCTCTGACCTGCAGTTTTATAGATCATTTGTCGCGATGTACTCGGCAGGTTCAAAAAAGTCTACTCACTTGTATCTGAGACGCACCAGATTGGCAAAAACCGCCGCGAAAGGGCCCCTGGTCCCTTCGCGGCGGTCATACGCCTCTAATTTTGCGACGATTTTGCCCGCTTGTTACTCGCTGTAGCGGGTGGCTATGGCGGCTCGCACCATGCCGGTGCTCATGAGGTAGGTCACCAGGAAGTAGCCACCGTATGCTGCCAGGAAGATTGCACAGGTGAGGCCCACGGTGCCGCCGATACTCATATTTCCGAAAATACTCACCAGCTCGATGATCACCTTAAGTGCCACAAAGGAGTGCGCCAGGCCCACTGCCAGCGGGAACAGGAAGAATACCGCCTGCTGTGCCATCACCGAATGGCGAATCTGGCGGTCGTCGCAGCCAATCTGTGCCAGCACACGATAGCTGCGGCTGCCGTCGGCCACGTTGGAGAGTTGCTGAATCGACAGAATCGCCGCGCATGCAACGACCAATACAAAGCCGATGTAGATGGCTAGGTAGCTAATAAGACCGTTCATTTGCGCTGCTTGCGCGTACATCTCGGAGCGTGTGATGAAGGTTCCCCACGACCCCGGCTCCTTGCCGTCAACGAGCAGATTGTCGAGCACAGTGTATTTAATACTCTCGTCTGCCTCGGTCGTATCCATCCCCTGTTTGTAGTTAACGAGCAGACTACTGGAATACGGCTGCAGATTAAGTTGGGACAACAGCTCGTCGGCAACGACGACGGTACCCCCATTACTGCCCATCGCCGAGTTGGCGATGGCCGCCGTATCTTCGTCCGACTTATCGGTTGCGGGCTTGAGCGTATGCCCGCCCAAGGTAAGGGTATGGCCGCCAGCCATATACTTGGTGTACAGGTCGACCAGCTCGCCGCCCATATCACACGTGAGCAGATACTGGTCGTGACCGATGTGCACCGGCTCCTTGCCCATCATCTGGCGCAGTTTGTTGTACTGACTTGCCGGCGTCACAGACAGGCCTGTCATGTCGGCATTGCTACCCCCGAACGCCTTGGGAAGCTTTTCGCCCATGGTCTTGCACATCTCACTTGGGGTTACCGAAGGATCCGAGCCGCCAAGCGGGTAACTCAGATACGAATCGATCTGCACATGCTCACCGGCAACATCGGCGATATTGACCTTCTTGCCGGTCTCGTCGTTGTTGTCCGCCGACTTGCCTTTAATACCGTCTGCAACGTTATCGGGGTCGACACGATCGCCGTGCCATGCGGAGTACAAATCGACCGTACTATCGGCCAGCACCATGCGATCGGCCTCAGACGGATTGACATACTCTTTGTAGTAGTCGAGCGTATCGGGCGCGTAATAGATATACGTCTGCGACATGTCGGCCGGATTATAGCGCTCCAGGTTTTCGTTCATCACGTTGGCAATCGACATACCGCACGTCACCGAGGTGATGGCCAAAAACAGGAGCATCGCGATGACGCCCATCGAAAAGCACACCGTATTGACCTTGGCCGCAAGCTGGCGCACGGTAAACATATTGAGGCCGCGCCAATACACGCTGCGCAGGCTCTGCAGCAGCTTGATGAGCATGCCCGAGAGTCCCCAGAACAGGGCAAAGGTGCCCACGGTAACCATAGCGGTCGTAATACCAAACTGGTTCATGGCCTCTTGCAGCTTGCTGTCCGTCGCGGTTAGCGGGAACCCATCACGTAGCAGACGGTAATAGGCCACGCCCACAAGCGCCACGCCCACGACAAAGATGGCAATCGCAATCCAGGGGTTGCGTGTCTTGATGCTCTCGTTGCGACGCTCGGCACCCATAAGCTCGATGAGTTTGGTACGACGCACGGCGCGAAGGTTCAGCAGTAGCGTGAGCACAAACATTACGAGCATGCAAGCAAGGGTCAGGTTGAACGCATGCACCGAGAAAAAGAAGTGAAAATTGGCGATCTGTGTCTTAAAGAGCGAGGCCGTAAAGAACGTCATGAGCTGGGAGAGTCCCACACCCAGCACAATGCCGGCGACAAAGGCCACGACCGAGACAATCACCGTCTCGAGCGCCATGATCGTGGCGACGCGTCCGCGCCCCATGCCGAGCACCTGATACAGGCCAAACTCCTTCTTGCGGCGTTTCATGATGAAGTTATTGGCATACACCATCAAAAAGGCCATGACACCGGCCAAAAAGTACGTCAGGTCGCCGAGCATGCTGCCCATAACCTGCGCCAAGCCCTCTTCATCGATTCCGGCGATGTCGACCTGCATCGAGATGGTGTTAAAGGCATAGAAGACCGTGACGCCCAGGGTGAGCGTCAAAAGGTAGACGAGGTAGTCGCGGCCGGCGCGGCGGACGTTGCCCCAAGCGAGTTTACAGAGCATCGGAGCCCTCACCGCCCATCATGGCAACGACCTCCATAATGCGGTCGAAGAACTCTCGGCGGTCGGTGTCGCCGCGGCGCAGCTCGGTGAAGATCTTGCCGTCGCGGATAAACAGCACACGGCTCGTGTAGCTGGCGGCAAAGCTGTCGTGCGTGACCATGAGCACGGTGGCGCGCAGGCGGCGGTTGAGGGCCTCTAGGCTCTCGAGCAACAGGCGGGCGCTTTTGGAGTCGAGGGCGCCGGTAGGCTCGTCGGCCATGATCATGGTGGGGTCGGTGACGAGCGCGCGAGCCGCGGCAACGCGCTGCTGCTGGCCGCCGGACATCTGGTAGGGATACTTGTCGAGCACCTGACTGATGGACAGGCGCGCTGCCACATCCTGCACGCGGGTCGAGATCTCTGCCGAGTTTGTGCGGGCAATGGTGAGCGGCAGGGCGATGTTCTCGCGTGCCGTGAGCGTATCGAGCAGGTTGGAGTCCTGGAAGATAAAGCCGAGCTCCTCGCGGCGAAACTGCGAGAGCTTGGCCTGCTTCATGCGCGTCACGTCCTGCCCGTTGATGCGGATCGTGCCGCTCGTGGCGCTATCGATGGTCGACACGCAGTTGAGCAACGTCGACTTGCCCGAGCCCGAAGCGCCCATGATGCCCACGAACTCACCGCGGTTGACGGTAAAGCTGACGTCGTTGAGCGCGCGGGTCACGTTGCCCAGCGCCCCATATACCTTTTCGAGATGCGCGACCTCCAGTACCGGGGTCGCCATGTGCGTGGTTTGCATACCGAGTCCTTTCTTGCGATTAGTCTACGGCATCTATAGTCGCAAGAAGACGAGTCGGCTACCATCGATATGGCTTACGCTTGCCTTACCGTTGTGTAAGGTACGGATAGCTACCCTGCCACGTGTTGATGTTGAGAGAGGACTCCTGTTGAAGACTGTTCATGTTGCCGCTGGGATCATTCGCAAGGAAGGATCCGACGAGCTACTGGCCGTACAGCGCGGCTATGGCGACATGCAGGGACTTTGGGAGTTCCCAGGTGGCAAGCTCATGCGCGGCGAGACGCCCGAAGACGCCGTACGCCGCGAGCTCATGGAAGAGCTGCAGGTAAAAGTCACCAACCTGCGCGATTTCTATACCGTTGAGTATGACTACCCCGATTTTCATCTCTCGATGGAGTGTTACTACTGCTCGCTCGCCGATGAATCCGCTGAGCCTCAGAAGCACGACCGCCAGCTCGATATCCGCTGGATTCCACGCACCTCGCTTGCCACGGTGGAATGGATGCCCGCCGACAAGGGGCTTATCGATGCCCTGATTGAGCTGAAGGAAGATCGGCTTGAGGCCAACAGCACTGCCAACGACGCCGAGGCCACCACGACCGAACGCCCCGTCGCCAAGCCCAAGCGCGCACCTAAGCGCCGCAGCAAAAAGCGCCCCAAGCCCGGCCTGCTGGACGGCATCGACACCTCGGACCTCTCCGCCGACGAGCGTGAGCTCGTGCGCCGTCGCGCCGCCATCAAAAAATCCATGAAGGGCAACAAGCGTGCGAACACCAAACCCGAGCTGCTCGTTCGCCAGCGCCTGCGCGCCGCAGGCCTTACGGGATACCGTCTGGAATGGAAGGTGCCCGGAAAGCCCGACATCGCCTTTCCCGGGCGCAAGATCGCCATCTTCGTCAACGGCTGCTTTTGGCATCGCTGCCCCAAGTGCAACCCGAGCCAGCCCAAGCGCAATGTTGAATTTTGGGAGGCAAAGTTCCGTCGCAACGTCGAGCGCGACCGAGCCGCCATCTCCGCGCTTACCCAAATGGGCTGGACACCCATAACCATCTGGGAATGCGAGCTCAAAAAAGACCGCATCGACGCCACGATGGAAAAAGTCATCGAGCAGGTGCGCGCCGCAGAGCCGCAGCGCTAGGAACGAGCCATCCACACGCCCCGCACAGGCGAGCCACATCCGCACCACAAACCTTAGAAAGCCCTTAAGCTCAAAACCTTTCAAGAGTGTTACTCGATACTTCTGACCTGCAGTTTCATCGTAAAACCAAACCAGGTTAAGCCTTTCTTTAGCGCTTCTTTGCAGCAGCCGCGGCATAATACTGCCAGCGCACGGGACCTAGCAGCACACCCCATGCGCAACCTTTTGGTGGACATCGAGGAGGCCGCATAAGCATGCATTCTTCCAATGCCGTAGCACGGCAGCCATCCCTAAAACATGCAGACTTTTTCTCCTTCCCCCCGACACAGAGAAACGGTCTCCTCGACTCCCCCACCACAAAATCCAAACGCTCAACCGACCAGAGCCTCAACCTGCGAGCATCGTTCGAAAAGCTCCAAGCATCCCTAGACAAAACCTTCCCCAACCAAGCCCGGGCATACTAACCCCTCATCAACAAAGCGCCCCTCGCGCACCACCCATTTCCGCCCCAACGCCACAAGGGCGACGACCTCGAGTAGGTCAACCTGGGAGGGACGAGGGCTTAGTTCCCCAATCTTTCCGCAGGGGGCAAAAAGCCTCGCCGCACGAAGTGCGCAGCGAGGCTTTTTGCATGCCCGAGGACGATTGGGGAACTAAGCCCTCGTCCCTCCCCGGGATATGTAGCGAGTCGGAGTACCCTTGCTGTTACTCTGCTTTGCCCACAGAGTTGAGGTTGGTCATGCGGATCTTAACCAGCTCGGTAATCTCACGCATACCCTCCTTGGCCGGCTTCTTAGGATCGAAGCAGGCAGGGTTCTCGGCCATGTAGGCCATGAAGCCCTTGGTGTAGGCCTGACGCAGCTCGGTGGCGTAGTTAACCTTGCAGATGCCGTTCTTCACAGCCTCGGCAACCTGCTCATCGGGCACACCAGAAGTGCCGTGCAGAACCAGCGGCACGTCGACGGCGTCGCGGATGGCCTTGACCACGGACTGCTCGATGTGAGGATCGCTCGTGTACACGCCGTGGCTGGTGCCAACGCCAATGGCCAGCGAGGTGCAGCCAGTGCGCTCGACGAACTCCTTGGCCTCGGCAGGATCGGTGTAGGGGCTCTCGCCCTCAACCGCGGGACCGTCGTCCTCCTTGCCGCCAACCTTACCGAGCTCGGCCTCGACGGGCACACCCATGGCGCGGCCAGCGTCGGCGACGGACTTGGTCAGGGCGATGTTGTCCTCGAAGGACTCGTGCGAACCGTCGATCATGACGGAGGTGTAGCCCGTACGGAAAGCCTGCATGCAGCGATCATAGCCATCGCCGTGATCGAGGTGTAGGGCGACGGGCACGGAAGCGCGCTCGGCGGCAGCCTTGACCATGCCGTAGAAGTAGTCCAGACCAGCGGTCTTGATGGTGCCCGGGGTGGTCTGCATGATGACGGGGGACTTGGTCTCCTCGGCAGCGGCCAGAACGGCCATAACAAACTCGAGGTTCTCGACGTTGAACGCGCCGACGGCGTAGTGGCCGGCCTGAGCGTCCTTGAGCATCTTTTCGGTGGTAACAAGTGCCATGAGCGTTTGCTCCTCTCCCTCGCCCGCATCTGGACATCGGGCGTACGTGTCCGCAAGGCGTTTTACCTTGCGTTTTACTGCGCTCATTGTATGAAATTCAGCGGCTTTGCATGTGCGAGATATTGAGCCCATGCAGGTCAATACAGTCGTTTTTGAAAAGTAAACGGAAGGAATTGGAGCCGAGTGGGCGTATTCGATATTGAATTTTGGGCGTTCAGCGTCTTTTTTTTATAGAAAAGATAAGTAATCAAAAGGTGTTTTCTTACTCAAAAAGAAAATGAACGAAAATAGACTCAACACAATTCCTACAAATTTAGCCGAGAATGGAGCAACCATGGCCCACGCAACAACCCGAGCTTTCGCCGATGAGCGTCGTTCCGCCATCATGGAGATGCTCGAGCATAACGCCTCGGTGCAAGTGGCAGAAATCGCCCAGACCTTTGGCGTGTCCTCCGTTACCGCCCGCGCCGACCTGGACGCGCTCGCCGAGTCCGGCAAGTTGCGCCGCACGCATGGTGGCGCCGTGTCTCTCCAGAAGCGACTGACCGTATCCACCCAGGATCGCCGCATCAACGTCAATGTCGCCGCCAAGCAAGCCATCGCGCAAAGCGCCATCGAGCTCGTCGGCAATGGTGACACCCTGCTCGTCGACTCCGGCACCACCGCTCTCGAGTTTGTCCGGCTCCTCGATCAGCGCGACGGCATCACCGTCATCACGGCCGACATTACCATCGCCGATTATATCGACGAGAGCATGCCCTCGGTCGATGTCGTCATGCTGGGTGGGGCACTGCGCAAAGGTCATCGCTATCTGTACGGTCCACTTACCATGCAGGCGCTCCAAATGGTCCACGCCGACCTTGCCGTCATGTGTCCCGGCGCTTTTGTCCCCCGCTGCGGCTTTACGACCGACTTTCCCCAAATGGCCGAGACCAAAACGGCTATGATCGCCGCAGCCCATCAAAGCGTCGCCCTCATGGACGCCAGCAAGGTTAACGGGCGTGGCATGTACCGCTTTGCCGAGCTGGCAGATGTCGACACCATCGTGATGGACCGCGACCCCGATCATGCCGTTGCCACCTCAATCGCCGAGATCGTCGACGACGCCCGCCCAAATCTCCTCATCGCTGGCGCTTAAACAAAAACCACCACAAAGGTGCCTGTCCCCTTTGTGGTGGTTGAGCGTTAAAAGCGAAATATCGCTACTTGGAAAGCTCGTCGGCGAGGGCCTCGATCTGAGCGCGCGAGGCGTCGTTGAGCGACCCCAGCACAGTCACCTTGTTCTGCGCCAGGGTGATGTCCTTCATACCCTCGAGCTCCTTAGTCATAACCTTGGCAGCGGTGGGCGCCCAGGAGCCGGCCTCGACGAGCGCCACGGTGCGGTTCTGGTAGGCATGCTCGGCGAGCGTGTGGATAAAGGTGCTCATGAACGGGAAGATCTCGCCCTGATAGGTGATAGAGGCGAGCACCAGACGGTCATAGCGGAACGCATCCTCAACAGCCTCGGCCATATCGTCGCGAGCCAGGTCAAAGACGGAAACCTTCTGGCCGCGGGCCTCGAGCGCAGATGCGAGCTCCTCAACGGCAGCCTTCAGATGCCCATACACACTCGCATAGGCAATCGTGATGCCCTCGTCCTCGGGCTGATAGCTCGACCAGGTGTTGTAGGTGTCGAGGTAATAGCCCAGGTTCTCGGTCAGCACGGGGCCATGAAGCGGGCAAATGATCTGGATGTCCAGATTGGCGGCCTTCTTGAGCACGGCCTGCACAAACTTGCCGAACTTTCCCACGATGCCAAAGTAGTAGCGGCGAGCCTCGCAGGCCCAGCCCTCGGGATCCTCGATGTCGTTGGCGCCAAACTTGCCAAAGCCGTCGGCGCTAAAGAGCACCTTGTCGGTGGACTCGTAGGAGAAGAGCACCTCGGGCCAGTGCACGTTGGGGGCGCCGACAAACGTCAGGCTGTGGCCGCCCAGGTCGAGCACGTCGCCATCTTTGACGACCATCTTGCGCTCGGGGAAGTCGGTGCCAAAGTAGTTGACCATCATGCGGAAAGCACCCACGCTGGCCACAATCTGCGCCTGGGGATAGCGCTCCATAAAGGCGGCGATACCGGCGGAGTGATCGGGCTCCATGTGATGGACAACCAGGTAGTCGGGCGTACGGCCATCGAGCACGGCCTCGAGGTTGCCGAGCCACTCGTCGACAAAGCCAGCGTCAACCGAATCGGCGACAGCGATTTTATCGCCCAAGATAACGTAGCTGTTATATGCCATACCATTCTCGGACACATCGTACTGGCCCTCGAACAGGTCAATGTCGTGATCGTTGACGCCAATGTAGCGGATATCCTTGGTGATCTCCATCAGGCAAAGCCTCCTAGATAGACAAAAGAACCCGTCTATCATAGCACTCGCCCTCGTAGCTACGGCTATCTGCCAGCATCCTTACCGATTGTTATTGATGCGGAATATACCGCTTTTGACCTGCAAAAACTATACGCGAGGCTCTGCCGTGGTGTGCCGAACGATGAGCTTGCCCGGAATACGAATGGCAACAGTCTTGCCCGTTGCCCCCGCCTTGGGAACCGCGTGCTCGAATACCTCGCGTCCGCGCTGATGTAGATCGAATCGCACGGTCGTGAGCTCGTTATGCGCGACAAAGTCGTCGAGCGAGTCATCGACGCCCACCACGCTCACGTCCTCGGGCACACGCAATCCGCTGTCGCGCAACGCAGCGATCGCACCGTTTGCCATCTGGTCATTTGCCGCGTAAATCGCCGTCATGGTGCGGTCGTGCTCAGCCAGATATCTGCCGGCTTCGTAACCGCTGTTGGCAGACCAGTCGCCCTCGAGCGGTTCAGCCGGCTCGATGTGCTTACGCTCGAGCGCATCCTGCCAGCCGGCGCGACGGAACTGTTCGTCAATCGAAAAGGACGGGCCGCCGATAAAGCGAATCTGTTCATGTCCCAGCTCAAACAGATGATTCATGAGCAACAGCGAGCAGCCGTAATGATCGGAGTCAACCGTAGTCACCCGCGGGTGCGCATACATGGTAACGATGACCGTGCCAATACCCGGCAACGGATCGAACGTCTCAAAATCGGGAGCCATACGGCTCATGCCGATAATGATGCCGTCCACGGGCAGCGCGGCCATACGACGTGTTGCCTCGGCAAGAGAGAATTCCTCGGTCTTGGACATCTCGACCAGTGTGATGGCGCAATTATGCTCGCGAGCAGCGCTGGCGATGCCGTCAATCATTGAGAGGTTGCCAAACTTGGTGACATCGTTGACGCACAGGCCGACCGAATGGTAACGGCCGTCACGCAACGAACGGCCGGCATAGCTCGGACGGAAGCCGAGCTCTTGCATAGCGGCTTGCACGCGCTGGCGCGTCTGTTCGTTAACGTTGGGCAATCCGTTGGCAACGCGCGAAACCGTCTGTTGCGAAACACCGGCAGCGCGGGCAACGTCGGCCATGGATACCGGACGCGTACCCGTATCGTTGGAAGGGCGCCTTGCCACAAAATCACCTTCGCTCTCGCAGGATCTGAATAGTGCGAATGTCGGCCCGGGCAGAAACACACCCCGCGCCGAAGCCCGCTATCGTCGGACGCATGTTAACGTACTCTACTTTTTCTATCAGCGGTTCTTTTGCTCCATATGTCCATACGGCCACACCGCTCACGGCCGAAAATCTACCGATTACCAGATTCTCAAAAAAGGAGATACATTGTGTTATGAGTACGTTAACATACCCTTTAACGTGCGGCGCCGCGAACGTCTGGTTTGTGGTGCTCAAAATTGTTAACGTACTCATAATGACACGGACCAGTCTCTCCGGCGTCAAGGAAAGGACCCGTATGACCGCCCCCGACGAAAAGATACTCGCCACCCTCACCAAACTGTTTGAGGAGGAGTTTGGCCCCATCGACGAGCGCCAGGTGCTCTACGTGCACGCGCCCGGGCGTTCCGAGATCAGCGGCAATCACACCGATCATGAGGGCGGCCACGTTATCGCCGGATCGCTCGATGTAGCCGTCGACGGCATCGCCGTGGCAACCGACTCCAACAAGGTCCGCGTTGTCGACGAGGGCTACCCCACGTTTGAGATTACGCTCGACACGCTGGGTGTTCAGGAGTCCGAGAAGGGCACGTCCGCAAGCCTCGTGCGCGGTATGGCCCACGAGATTGCAGCCCTTGGCGTTGAGCCCAAGGGTTTCGACTTCGCCTTTACCTGCTCCGTCCCCTCGGGTGGCGGTCTTTCGAGCTCCGCTGCTGTCGAGGCGGCATACGGCCGCGCTATGGAGACGCTTTGGGGCGCGCCCGCGATTAAGCCCGTCGCACTCGCCCAGATGAGCCAGCGCACCGAGAACAACTACTATGGCAAGCCCTGCGGTCTGATGGACCAGGCCGCTGTGTGCCTGGGCGGCCTCGCCTACATGGACTTTGAGGACCAGGCTCAGCCTAAAACCCAGAAGCTCGAGCTCAACTTTGAGGATCACGGTTATGCGCTCGTGCTCGTTAAGGCCGGTGCCGACCACGTGGCCGCCACCGACGACTACGCCGCCGTTCCGCGCGAAATGCAGGACGTCGCCGCCGAGTTTGGCAAGGAACGCCTGTGCGAGGTCGATGTTGCCGACTTTGACGCCAAGCTCCCCGAGCTGCGCGCCAAGCTGGGCGACCGCGCCTGTCTGCGCGCCGTTCACTACTGGTACGAGAACGGCCTGGTCGACAAGCGCTGGGCTGCCCTGAACGCCGGCGACATCGATCAGTTCCTGGTCCTGACGCGCGAGTCCGGCGCCAGCTCTGCCATGTACCTACAGAATGTCGTTGCCAAGCTGGGCTCCGAGCAGCCCTCGATGTATGCCCTGGCACTGGCCGAGCACGTGCTCGACGGCCGAGGCGCCGTCCGTATCCACGGTGGCGGCTTTGGTGGCACCATCCAGGCCTTCGTGCCGCTCGACCTGGTCGATACCTTCATCGCCAAGATGAACGGCTGGCTGGGCGAGGGCTCTGCCCGCCACTACGCAATTTCTGACAAGGGGGCCTACGCGGCATGGCTGTAATGACTGACGTGCGCGAGGCCGCGCAGAACCTGATCGAGTACGCCATCCACCGATCGATGATCGGCCAGGACGATCGCATCTGGGCGTATAACACCATTCTCGAGTGCATCGGTGCTACGGGCCCGGCGCTCGACATGGCCTGGGCGCTCCAGGTCGAGAAACTCTCGCTCTTGCACCCCGATACCCTGCCCAACTTTGACCTTGAAGGCACACTTGCCGCGCTTGCCGAGGCGGCTGTTGCCAACGGCGCCGCCGAGGACACGGCATCGGGCCGCGACCGCATCGCCATGCGCATCATGGGCGCGCTCATGCCGCGCCCGTCTGCCGTGATTGACGAGTTTACCGGCCGCATGGGCGTCAACGAGCCCCGCGCCGCGACCGACTGGTTCTACGGCCTGTGCTGCGACGCCGGCTACGTGCGCCGTGCCGCCATCGCGCGCAACATCAAATGGAGCACCCCCACCAACTGGGGCGATCTTGAAATCACCATCAACCTGTCCAAACCCGAGAAGGACCCGCGCGATATCGCCGCGGCAGGTGCAGCCAAGAACATGGGCGAGAAGTATCCCGCCTGCCAGCTCTGCATCGAGAACGAGGGTTACCCCGGACGCTCCGCCGCGGCTGACGGCGGCGCTCATCCCGCCCGCCAGAATCTGCGCGTTATCCCCATCCAGCTCGACGGCGAGCGTTGGGGCTTCCAGTACAGCCCGTACGCGTACTTTAACGAGCACTGCATTGCCATGAGCTCCGAGCATCGTCCGATGCACGTCGACCGCAAGAGCCTGACCTGCCTGCTCGATTTTGTGGACCTGTTCCCGCACTACTTCATCGGTTCCAACGCCGACCTGCCTATCGTGGGCGGCTCAATCTTGTCGCACGACCACTTCCAGGGCGGCGCACACGAGTTCCCCATGATGCACGCCGCTGAGGTCTCGCAGTTTAGCGTGCCCGGCTTTGACCAGGTCAGCGGTACCGTGTTGCAGTGGCCGCTCTCGGTGCTGCGACTGCGCTCGCACGACCGCGGCGCACTGCTCGACGCCGCCGAGAAGATTATCCTCGCCTGGCGCGAGTGGACCGATGAGTCGGTGGGCGTCATCGCGCATACAGCCGACGGCGCAGCGCACAACACTGTGACGCCCGTCATCCGCCGCGTCGACTCCCGCGGCAACGCCGGCGGCGAGATCTACGAGGCCTACCTGGCGCTTCGCTGCAACATCACGACCGACGAGCATCCGCTGGGCGTATTCCACCCGCATGCCGAGTACCACCACATCAAGAAAGAGAACATCGGCCTGATCGAGGTCATGGGCCTGGCTATTCTGCCGCCGCGCTTGGTTCCCGAGCTCGGCGCTGTCCGCGAGCACTTGCTGGCAGCCAAGGCCGATGCCAGCTACGACCTTGCCGGTGCGCTCGAGGGCGACGACCTTTGCCGCAGCCACGCCGCGTGGGCCGAGGATGTCTTTGCCCGCCGCGCCGACGAGCTCACGGCGGACAACGCCATCGACATCCTGCACGAGGAGGTCGGCGTGGTATTTGGTCACGTGCTCGACAACGCCGGCGTCTTTAAGTGGGACGAAGCCGGCCGCGCCGCCCAACAGCGCTTTATCGACTCACTGTAATGATCCCTTGGGGACAGAGGAAAACGAATCATTTCGTCTTCAAGACAACGGCGCCCGCCGGCAACATCGCCGGCGGGCGCCGCTTTTTGAGTGTAGTCATTGGGGATGTTCTTAAACGACTGGTCATTAAAGAACGTCCCCGACGACTAATGACTCGAGCGTGGAAAATCTCCCACTTTGAGCTCGTATGGGCACCAAAAGCGGGAGATTATCCACGCTCATTCTATTAGGAGTCGCAACCGCTACAACTCTACGACCTCAACGCCGTTGTAAATCTCGTCCCAGCGGTCCATGACCAGGTGGCCGGTCTTGGGATCCATGCCGTTGAGCTTGCCGCAGGTATTGGCGGTCTTGAGCACCGTGACGTCGTCGGCACCAGCAGCAATGGCATGCGCAAAGCCGGCGATGGTCGAGTCGCCGGAACCCGTCGCGTTCACAGCCGCAATCGCGGGCGTCTTGGCGCGGAACGCGCGGCCCTCGTGGAAGCCCACCGAACCGGCAGCGCCCATCGAAACGACGACCCAGGGAATACCGGCAAAGCGGCCGTCGGCGGCAAGCGCCTCGCGCAGGGCATCGACATCGTCGGTCGTAAAGGACGTACCCAGCAGGCCGTTAATCTCGGTCAGGTTGGGCTTTACGAGCTCAGGCTTAGCGTCGGACTCCAGCGCGGCCTCCAGCGATGCGCCCGAGGTGTCGAGCAGCACCTTGGCGCCCGCCTCTTCGGCGATCTTGACGAGCTCGGCATAGTAGCCGGCATCGACGCCACGCGGCAGCGAGCCCGAAAGCGTCACAACGTCAGCCTTCGCTGCAAGCTCGGCGAACTTGGCCGTAAAGGCCTCGAGCTCGGCTGGGACGATCTGTGGGCCGCTCTCCAGCAGCTCGGTCTGATTGCCCTCGTGCAGAATATTCAGGCAGATGCGCGTCTCACCGGCGATGGGCACAAAGTCATTCTTGACGCCATCGGCATCCATGAGCTCGGCCATATAGGCACCCATGTGACCGCCAAGCAGGCCGGTCGCAAGCACATCGTCGCCCAACTGCAGCAGCACACGACTCACGTTGAGACCCTTGCCACCAGCGGTCTTTTCGGGCGTCACGCGGTTAACATCGTCGATGACCAGCTTGTCGAGCTGATAGCGCGTATCAATCGACGGGTTCATGGTAACGGTCAGAATCATGTTGGACTCCTGTTTAGAAAACCGGCCCGCGCCCCTCACAGAAACGCGAGCCGTCAATTAAAAAGCTGCAGAATGCCGGGTACCGCCAAAAACGAAGCACCCAAGCTCAGCAAGCAAAAGTTTTATCGGAGCAGCTCGCCCGCCAGATGGCTTCGCAGCGTCGACTGGTCTGGCGTTCGGTAGAACGCCGGAACCTCCTTAGTCGTGGTATTCGCCGCGGTCCCACTTCTCAAGGAACTCGTCAAAGAAGCGCGGGTCAGCCTGAGCCTCGGCGTCGGCCTTATTGCAGGCATCGATCTTGGCAATCAGGGCATCGTGCTCGGGGGTCTTGTCGTAGGGCTCCTCCAGGAAGGCAAGCATGATGTCGGCCATCAGGAACTCGCCAGTGATCTTGCCGCCAAAGCCCACGATGTTGGCGTTGAGCTCGCGACGGGCATACAGGGCAGAGGTCATGTCGCGGACCAAGGCGCAGCGGGCGCCGGGAACCTTGTTGACGGCGTTGGTGATGCCGATGCCGGTGCCGCACAGGGCCACGCCAAAGTCGGCCTTGCCGCTGGCAACGGCCTCGCCCACGGCCTTACCGTAGATGGGATAGTGCGTACGGGTGTGGCTGTAGGTGCCGCAGTCGAGCACCTTGTAGCCAGCCTGCTCCAGGCGGTCGGCCAGATAGATCTTCTCGTCCGTAACGATATGGTCGCAACCGATTGCGATGGTCTTCTTCATCAGAACGTCCTTTCGTCTGAATTCACAAGTTGAGGTAGAAGTTCGAGTTCTCGGTGGCTCTCGTTAGGCCATCTTGTTGAGCATGTCGACACGAATCTGGTGACGGCCGCCGGCGTACTGGGCGCGCAGGAACTCGCGGGCGATCTTCTTGGCGACCTCGGTGCCCACAACGCCCGGGCCCATGGTGACCATGCGCGAGCCGTTGTGCTCGCGGGTCATGTAAGCGGAACGCTCGTCGGAAATGTTGGCGACGACCATGCCCTTGATCTTGACGGCGGCCATATAGGAGCCGACGCCGTACTTATCGAATGCGAAGCCCTGGGAATCCTTGTGCTCCAGCAGGTCCTTGGCAACGGCGGTCGCGGAATCGACAAAGTCCGCGGCAGGGGTCTCGGAATAGTCGACGACCTCGTGACCGTCGGCGATGAGCATCTCCTTGATGGACTCCTTCATCGACATACCGTCGGCATCGGAAGCGATTACAACCCTCATGACATCCTCCTTGAGAGATACGCAGGTGCGTAGTTTCTGTTTGGAAGTGTTGAATCGCGTTCAGGTCCGGGCATCTGAATGTGCGGTTCTTCACTGTTCATGTTTATTTGAACACATTCGAACAGTAACTGCAACAATTATTTGTTTGTCTTTGTTCTTTTTTGAACAATTACCGTTCGCGGATGATTGCTGACCGTTTGGACTCAGAAAAGGCCCGGCTTACCGCGCATTCAACAAACAAAAGGGCGGCCGAGAACGTGTCTCGGCCGCCCTTCGGCGGTATTCCCCGGTATATACAGCTGTTTTAGCTACTCGGACTGCCCGCCCTTTTTGGCGTGCTTGGACGGAGCGCTCAGAAAGCGACCCGTCAGATAGTTCGCCGGGCCGGAAATATCAATCCCCAGTAGCACGTGTCCCAGCCACAAAAACGCCGCGAGCACCAGCAATGGAATCACGCACGAGGTCACGATCATCACGATGACGCCTTCGATCAGATCGGTCACCTGCTGCACAATTTCATCGGTAATCTGCTTGGCACCGCTGGTCACCGATGTGACGAGACCCGAGGCACCGTCGGCAAGCTGCTCAAGCACATTCTTGGACTCTGTGGACTCGGTCTTTTTCTTGCTTGCTTTGGAGCTATCGCTATCTGCCGCGCTCGCAGCGTCGGTCGCCTTTTGCTCGGCCGCCTCGATGCTAACGCGATACGTTTCGTCGACCTTTTGCGACACCCATACGCTTGCAGGCACCAACGCCATGCCAATTATGGCGACCACCAGCACACGCGTTGCCACGCGGCGAATGACCGTGCTCGTACTCCAGCGCCCGTGAATGCCGAGCGACACCGCAAAGAGTACCAACGCAAACGGGATTAAGATGCCCAAGCCAACCGACCACAAAATCGTGAGCAAATATTTCTCTAGGTAGAGCACGGCAAGCACGATACCAAGGTTGCCTGAAAGCTGCGCGAGCTGCTCGGCAACTGGCGTTCCCGTATCGCCCGGCAGCGCAGTGATACCCGCAGATAGGGCGACGCACGAGGTCGTGAGCGCCAAAACATTGCCCTTCTTTTGATCGATGACCTCGATGGTGGAGTCCCAGGTCTTGGTATCGGCAAAATGCGGACGAGCTACAAAGCCCGACAACAGCGCCAGTACCACGAGCGCAACGATAAAGCCAATCTGCAGTTTTTTGTTTGCGCACACGACATCGGACAGGCTGGGCTGCAGCTCGGTTACCGTCGTGTGCTCGGTTATCTGGACAGGACGCCCATGAGTCATCTCGTGCGCGTCTCCCTTTTGAATCAATCCGTTGCCCGGCATTTGGATACCTCCTTATTCCGGCCTGTATTGCGGATGGAAGTATACCCACCCAGCGAAAAACCGAACGGGAGGGCGTGCAGAAGCTCCATAACGCTGCTAGTCGAATAGTGCCATTTCAAAACTATGCTGGTTTACTACGATAAAACCGATAGGACCGACCACATTTGCTATTAGCAGAAAATGACAAGCTTTCTACCTGCGGCTTTGATAACGCCGTTCTTTCCATAGTTGAAAGAATGCGATTCATCGTAGTAAACCGGCATAGTTTTGTAACCGACAGGCCGAGTCGGCACCGCAGCAAACCTAATGACCCGTTTTCTTCCATCCTCAAAGGATCAAATGCATGGCAGGAGTGTCCCTAACTGCGGCAGATAAGGAACGTCCCCAAGTGCCGGGTAAAAAGAAAAGGCTCTGTTAGACCAGTATCGACATTCAGCCCAATCGTATTTTGAAAATGCAAAG
>CABSNM010000022.1 GCA_902479065.1 uncultured Collinsella sp. | reverse complement strand
TCCGCACATGTGCGGATGAATGTGGAAGGTGTTCGGATGAAGTTGATAATCAAGGACTTGGTGAGCGGTGCGGGATTAAACACGGAATGAAGAGTGCAGCGCTGGCGCGGCGGGGTATGCTGGAAGGGACCATCAACCCAGCGAAAGGGGAGAGCATGACGGATCAGGAAACGCCCGAGCGCGCGCATGTGACGGCCGATGATATCGAGGCCGCCAACGACCTTATCGACTTTATCGAGGCATGCCCCAGCATGTTCCATACGGCGGCGACCATTATGGCCGAGCTCGACGAGGCGGGCTTTACCTACCTGTCCGAGAACGCGGCGTGGGACATCGAGCCGGGCGGGCGTTATTACACGCAGCGCAACACCTCGAGCGTTATCGCCTTTAAGGTGGGCGAGGACCTGGCTGCTACGTGGGGCGAGGACGGCGTTGCCGGCGACTACCATTTTCAGCTGACGGCGTCGCACAGCGACTCGCCTACGTTTAAGGTTAAGGCCGTGCCCGAGCTCGACGGCGCGGGCGAGACGCTGCGCCTGAACACCGAGGCCTACGGCGGCATGATCGACTACACCTGGTTCGACCGTCCGCTGGCACTCGCGGGCCGCGTGCTGGTACGCGAGGGCGACCGTATTGAGAGCCGCCTGCTTGCCACCGAGCGCGAGGTCGCTATTATCCCGAGCCTTGCCATTCACATGAACCGCGGCGTTAACGAGGGCTTTGCGCCTAATCGTGCTGTCGACCTGTGCCCGCTCATCAGCGCCGGTGACCTTAAGCAGGGCGACTTTGATGCTCTGATCGCCGACGAACTGGACGTTGAGCCCGAGCAAATTTTGGGCCGCGATCTGTTCCTGGTCAATCGTCAGGATGCGCGCATTTGGGGTTGGGCCGATGAGTTTATCTCGACGCCTAAGCTTGACGACCTGGCCTGTGCCTATACCTCGCTGCAGGCATTTTTGGGCGCCGAGAACGCGCACGACGTCTCGGTCTTTTGCTGCTTTGATAACGAGGAGGTTGGCTCCGAGACCAAGCAGGGCGCCATGTCGACCTTCTTGGCCGACGCGTTGCGACGCATCAACGGGTCGCTGGGCTTCGATGATGAGTCGTACCATCGCGCACTTGCCGCCTCGATGCTCGTGAGCTGCGATAATGCGCATGCCGTGCACCCCAACCACGCCGAGAAGTGCGATGCCCGCAACCAGGTCGTGCTCAACGGCGGCATCGTCATCAAGGAAGCCGCCAACCAGCACTACTGCACCGATGCCTTTAGCCGCGCGGTGTTCCAGGCTATTTGCGATGACGCCGACGTACCCACGCAGGCCTTCGCCAACAAGAGTGATATGGCGGGTGGCTCCACGCTCGGCAACCTGTCGAACATGCAGGCGAGCATGCATGCCGTGGACGTGGGCCTGCCGCAGCTGGCCATGCACTCGAGCTACGAGACCGGCGGCGTGCGCGACGTGATGTACGCCATCCGCGCCCTCACCGCCTTCTACGAGCGAAACCTAACCATCAACGGCGCCGAAAGCGTGGAGCTCTAAAACCTACCAAAAAGGGACAGGTTCATTTTGGCAGGTTTTATCTGGGAAAATGCCTCAATGCCAACAGCTGGACAGAATTGTTATGACACCGCAGGTTGGGCAAACGTCAGCGAGCGATGTCCAGAGCGAACAAGTCGGCATGAAAAAGGCGAGGCATTGACCTTCTGGTCGTGCCTCGCCTTTTGAATGGCAAATTGTCGCTCTGGGCGGCGCGCAGCGTCGACCGGTCCGCCGTTCGTTAGAACGGCGGAACAAGATTAGTGCTCGATCCAACAACGTAAAGTTTCGCCGGCTTGCAGGTGACGCAGGTTCTCTGCGGCAATGTCGACTACATTGTTGAGCGTGGCTGCCAGGTGGAACCAGCCGGAGACGTGCGGCGTGATGAGCATGTTGGGCGCATCCCACAGTGGGCTTGTCTCAGGCAACGGTTCGGGGTCGGTGACGTCGACCGCGGCGCCGGCGAGATGTCCCGACTCCAGGGCGGCAACCAAGTCGTCGGCGACCACAAGGTCGCCGCGGCCGCCGTTGGCAAAGAAGGCGCCCGGTTTCATCGCGGCGAAGAACTCGGCGTTCGCCAGGCCGCGGGTCTCGGGTGTGCTCGGCATAAAGGATGCGACGACGTCTGCCTCCGCCAAGCGCTCGGACAGGGCATCCATACCGTCCATGTCCTCAAACACAATGGGGTAGACGAGCGGGTGGCGCTTGATGCCGCGGACGTGCGCACCCATGTTGCGGCAGAGCGTGGCAAAGTGGCCGCCAATGTCGCCCGCGCCCAGCACCAGCACATTGGCGTTTTTGAGCGAGGTGACCGGCCCCAAATCCTCCCAGCGATGCTCGCGCTGCAGGTCCTGGTAGCCGGGCAGGCGCTTCATCATGGAAAGGACCATGGCAAACATGTGCTCGCTCACGGCCTGACCGTAGGCGCCGATCGAGCAAGACAGCTTGGCTTCAGCCGGCACGGTGCCGGCGGCCAAGTAATCGTCATAGCCGGCGGTCTGCAATTGCAACAGCTGGAGATGCTCGCATGCGGTAAGCAAGGCAGGGTCTATGTTGCCCAAGATCACGTCGGCGTTGGCGACCTGCTCACGCGTGATGGCGCCGGAGCTCGTGTAGATAAAGTCCTCGCCCGGAGCACTCGACTCAAGAATTGCGCGATGGCGGTCATTGATGGGCAGCAAAACCAGGATGTTCACAAGCAGTCCTCTCCGCTCGACCTGCCAAAAGGGGACAGGTTTATTTTGGCAGGTTTTATCAGGTAAAACGCTATAAAAACGCCGGGCTTTGCGATGGTTAACATATCCATCGCGAAGCCCGGCGCATCCACGGCTACCAGCTCAGCAGCTCGTAGCCGTCCTCGGTCACCACGAGCTGTACCTCGCACTGGGCCGAATCGCTACCGTCCTTGGTGCGCACGCACCAGCCGTCACCCTTGCTAATCTTGATGTCGGGCGCTCCGGCATTGACCATGGGCTCGATGGTAAAGACCATGCCCGGAGCCATGATGGTGTCCACATCGGGCGCCTCGGTGGTAAAGCCCACAAACGGGTCCTCGTGGAACTCCTTACCGATGCCGTGTCCGCCGTACTCGCGCACCACACTAAAACCGGCGTCCTCGACCGTCTTTTGCACGGCCTCGGCCATTACGGTCAGCGGCAGCCATGGCTTGACGGCCGCCAGACCCGCCTCCACGCTGGCGCGGGTGACGTCGACCAGGCGCTGGCGCTCGGCAGATACCTCGCCGATGCAGAACATACGGCTCGAATCACTAAAGTAACCGTCCAGGATCGTGGAGCAGTCCACGTTGATGATATCGCCCTCGTGCAGCACATCCGCATCGCAGGGGATACCGTGGCAGACGACGTCGTTGATCGAGGTGCACACGCTCTTGGGGTAACCCTCGTAGTTGAGGTCTGCCGGCGTGCCGCCGTGCTCGACGGTGTAGTCGTAGATCATCTGGTCGATCTGGTTGGTGGTCATGCCTGCGGCGATATGCTCGCCCACATAATCGAGCACGCCCACGTTGATGGCGGCCGAGCGCTTGATGCCCTCGATATCGGCGGGAGTCTTGTAGAGCGTGCGAGGCAGAACCTCCCAGCCCTCTTCCCACAAGCGCTCGAGGCGCTCATCAAAGGCGCTATGGCATTTCTTGTATTTCTTGCCGCTGCCGCACCAGCAAGCGTCGTTGCGGCCAGGCACGGGTCCTTTGTCATACATGGCTAACTTCCTTTCATCCGCAGCTAGTATAGCCCACCCACGCGTCCATAAAAGTTGCGGTGATATAGTTCCGATTTAAGCGGTTTAACAGCATAAATAGGAACTATATCACCGCAACTGATGGAGCGGGATGGCGGACACTGGCTGCTGCGTGGTTTTGCTAGTAGCTCACCTGGCAGGGAATGCCGAGGGCTTGGACGCGCGCGGCAATGGCGTCGAGCACCTCAGGCGCCGCTTTGGCAAGGCCGGCGATCGGTGTCTCGCGCGCCACCGTGTAGATGGTTGCTTCTTGTGGGCGAATGCGCTCAAGCGCCGCGAGCCAGGGGCCGACGTACTCCTCGCCGGTGTTGTCGATGAGCTTGCCCTGATACTCGCCGGTCAAAAAGATCGTCTGGATAATAACGTGACCTTCAAAGCTTGCGAACGTCTCAATCTGGTGCTCGACGTCGTAGGGGCCAACGGGCTGGTCGAGCAGCTGGATAAATGCCGGGTCGACCGTATCGAGCTTGAGGATGTTGTCGTCGACCATCATGAGCGCGTCGTGCACCTCGGGACGGTCGGCGCGCGTGCCGTTGGAAAGCACGGCGATCTTGGAGTTTGGGGCAAGCTCGTCGCGCAGCGCGACGGCGCCGGCGATGGCCTGCGGAAACTCCGGCGCGGCGGTGGGCTCGCCGTTGCCTGCGAAGGTGATCACATCGGGGAGCTCGCCCTCGGCTGCCATCTCGCGCAGCTTTGCCTCGAGCGCGTCGAGTACCACGGCAGCTGTGTTGTACGGCTCATGGCAGGGACGCTCGGCGTTGAGGCCGTTTTCGCAGTAAATGCAGTCGAACGTGCAGATTTTGCCGCTGGCCGGCATCATGTTGACGCCGAGCGAGAGACCAAGGCGACGGCTGCGAACGGGCCCAAAGATGGGGCTGGCATTCAAAAACGTAGACATAGGCATATGCTCCTCAAGACAATTGTGCCTAAGCATAGCATCGGCTCCAAAGCAAGGTGCGGGCTCTTGCTTTACAAGTTTCGTTTTTTCACGTCGCCCATGATGCTGTGCCATGAAAAGCCTCGGGTCGGGTACAGTTAATCTGTTAACAAGACATAAGGCAATGCGGGTCCATCCAACCGTACTGACGTGCAACTGGATGGGCATTGATGATGGGGGCACAACATGGATTTTACGGTCGAGAATGCGGGCACCACGATTGCCTGTCGCGAATATGCCGGCCCGGATGTGTCGCCTGATGCTCCTGCTTTGGTGTGCGTGCACGGCGCTTGTGTCGACGGCACATTTTTCGACGGTATCGCTTGTGAGCTCAGCCGCAACTACCGCGTAATTGCCTACGACCGCCGCGGCTGCGGTGGCAGCAGCGATGCGGCAGACGGCAGCTATGATCTTGCCGCTCAGGCCGCCGACCTGCAAGCCGTGATCGAACACGTTGGCGCTCCGGCAAATGTGCTTGCGCATAGTGCCGGTACGTTGGTTGCGCTGGAGCTTCTTCGCACCGAACCCCATCTCGTCGCCCGTGCGATTCTGCATGAGCCGGCTGTGTCGGCCAAAGGTGTCGGTATGGGCGCAGCTCCGGTTTTGCTCGATATGATTGCGGCGGGAAAGGTTTCAAGGGCGCTCCGGCTTTTCTTGGGAGCCCTCGGCGACTTGGACCCCGAGGCTCCTGGGACGACCGAAGCGGAAGTCAAACATGCCCTGCGCAATGGTCGTTGCTTTATGGCCAATGAATACGGAACAAATATGACATATGCTCCCGACTGGGAGCGCGCTCGCGCGTCAAAGGCGGTGTCGGCCGTGTTCTTGGGCGAGCTCTCGGTTGGCACGCCCCGCGAGGCGGGCACGAGGGTGGCTGCCGAATATCTCGATTGCCCCCTTGTGACGATTCCGGGCGCGCATAACGGTCTGCGCGATCGCCCCGTTACGGCGGCAAATGCCGTTCGTGATGTCTTGGAGCGTTAGCACGCTCGATGACCTGCGGGGAGAGGGGTTGTTAGCGTTTCGTCATTGTTAACGAATGCGTCCATAACCGCGCGCCCGCGGCTCCATTACCGCCGCTTGCCAGGTCATAAAAATGTAACGATAATCGCGCGTTTGCCTTCAGCTGTTAGATGTTACCCTTGTACCAATTGATATGCACCGTTGCCGTGCATAACGATAGAAAGGGCCCCATATGCGCAAAAATCACGAGGTCAATCTAACCGACGAGGAGGCTGCCGCTGAGGTCGCCCGCGTCGCGAAGACCTACCCCGTGGTGCGTTTGCTGTCGGCCGATCAGATTAAGAGCGAGCCTAACTGCCTGCTCGCCGGCAATCGGTGCCCTTGTCTGCGTCAGTCGAGTCTTGAGGCCTTGGCAGATTCCGATGAGGTGTCGGAGCAACTGCTCAACGATGGTGTTGAGTACCGCGCCCGCCTACGCCCTCTGAAGGTCGAGGGCGAGCCTCACGTCCTGCTGATGGTGCGCCCGATCGATGAGCAAGAGGCTGCAGAAGAGGACCTCGTCTACACCGACGTGCTGACGAGTGTGCGCAATCGCCGATATTACGAGGAAAAGCTCCGTAGCGCCCGCATGAATGCCGGCGTTGCGGTGATCGACCTTGATGATTTTAGGGTCTTCAACGATACGTGTGGCCGTCATGCCGGCGACCTTGCGCTCGGTGCTGTGGCGACGGCCATACGCAGCGGAATTCGTTCGACTGACGAGCTCGTACGCTATGGCTGCGACAAGTTTGTGGTCGTCATGCCCAATATTCCCTCCGATGACTTCACCCGTCGCCTGCATCAGGTGTCCGATGCCGTTCATGCCACGATTGTTCCGGGCCATGAGTACGTGAGCTTGACGGCATGTGTTGGTGGCGTTCGCATTCATGGCGAGACGGTCGATGAGGGCGTTGGCCGCGCTGTCCAGTTATTGAGCCGCGCTAAGGCAAAAGCCGGTACGGTCGTGACCGATGCCGATTCCATCGAAGCCTTCCAAAGCGAAAAGCCTTTGGTGCTTATTGTCGATGACTCCGAGATGAACCGATCCATTCTCAACGAGATACTCAAGGACGAGTATTGCATCCTCGAGGCCGACAACGGTCGTACGGCGCTCGACATGGTCGACCGCTATGGCGATGAGTTGTCGCTCGTGCTGCTGGATATTGTCATGCCGGGCATAAGCGGCTTTGAGGTGCTGGCCGATCTGTCGCGCCGATCGGGTATCGACAATCTGCCTTTCATCATGATATCGAGCGAAGATTCCGATGATATGGTTCTGCGCGCGTACGAGCTGGGCGCCTCGGACTATATCAACCGCCCGTTTGACTCCCGTGTCGTGCGCCGCCGTGTAAGCAACACCATCCGCCTATACGCCAAACAGCGCCGCCTGACGAGCCTGCTGTCCCAGCAGTACAACGAGCGCGTCAAGAACAGTCGCATGCTCATTGACATCATGGCCGGCGTCATGGAGCTTCGCAACGGCGAGAGCGGCAGGCACGTTACGAATATCGAAAAGCTGACCGAGCTGCTGCTTGACTGTCTGGTCCAGCGTAGCGACACCATCTCCCTCGACAACGAGGAGCGCTCCACGATTGCCCTGGCTTCGGCGCTGCACGATATTGGCAAGATGGCGATTGACGATGCGATCCTCAACAAACCCGGGCGCCTTACGCCCGAGGAGTTCGAGATTATGAAGACGCATACCACGATCGGCGCCGACATGTTGCTTGAGCTGGGTCGCCATCACGTTGGCAATGCGCTTATGGAATATGCGTACCAGATTGCGCGTTGGCACCACGAGCGCTGGGACGGCAAGGGTTATCCCGATGGCCTTAAGGGCAACCAGATTCCCATCGCCGCACAGGTGGTTTCGGTAGCTGACGTGTACGATGCGCTGACGAGCGTGCGTGTGTACAAGGACGCTATCCCGCACAAGGAGGCTATCCAGATGATTCTGGACGGTAAGTGCGGCACCTTTAACCCGCTGTTGCTCGACTGCCTGCTCGAGGTGCAAGACCGTATCGCCGAGACGTTGGCGCGCCCCGCCGACGTCGTTGCGTTTCCCACGATTTAGTTTGACCAAAGGAGTTTTAATCCATGATTTCCATGCGTGAGGCGTATGAGAAGATCGGCGCTAATTATGATGACGCGTGCGCTCGGCTGATGGGCGGGGAAATGCTTGCCCGCTTTGCCCTCAAGTTTTTAGATGACGAGAGCATGGACAAGCTGGAGGCCGCCATGGCGGCGGGAGACGCCGAAGGTGCGTTTATGGCAGCGCACACGCTCAAGGGCGTGAGCCAGAACCTGGGATTCGATAACCTGTATGAGCCGGCGGTCGTGGTGACCGAGGCGCTGCGCGGCGCCGATACCGTTGACGGCGCTCGCGAGGGAATGCATGCGCTGCAGCAGCAATATGCGGCAACGATGTCGGCCCTGCGCGAAGCGGCCGAATAAGAGCTTGCGAGCCTTGATGACTATGAGAGTGGATAATCTCTCGTTTTAGGCCCGGTGGCGGCCTCAAAGTGGGAGATTATCCACTCTCGTTCGATATGTGTCCAAAAATCCACGCTCACCCCCCCGGGTTAGTAAATGGCCTATGCGCACTGGCGGGGCTTTCCGCATGCAATCAATATCGTTGTTCGATAAACTGTTCGAATAACGATAGAGTCGATGAGGGTGAGTGTATGTCTAACAGCGTTCAGCGTATGGCCAAAGCGGGCGAAAATATCAGGAAGCTTGGCTTTTGCATGGCAGCCGTTTTTGCAGGGATGCTCGTCGCTTTTGCCGCGTTGGTTGTTTACGTGATCTGGTATGCGGTTGAAAACGTTGCCTCTGTCGATTCTTTCGGCGTCGTGACGCTTCTCGATGGCGGGTGCATCGTTATCCCAAGCGGACTGTGCCTGGCACTCGTCGTGGGTATTTCGCTTGTCGTTCTGTGTGGGATCAGCCGTAACATCTCGCGAGGCGTCTCGCCCTTTACCAAGACGCATGTGCGGCTTATCCGTGTTCTTGCGCTTGCCTTTGCTGTTAACGCCGCGGTTTCGCTTATTGGTGCCTACGGATCGGTCAATCTTACCATTGGTGGGCTGGAGCTTTACGTCGTGCCTCATTCCTTCGTTATTGAGATTTGCCAAGGCGTTGCCTTTGATGCGGGGTCGCTTATCGGCGCGGCTGTCTGTCTGTGTATCTCGGTGATCTGGAGTTATGCCTCGCTGCTCCAAGAGCAGTCTGACGAGCTTGTGTAGGAGGAAGCATGAGCTATCTCATCATCGAGCTTGAGACGCAGCTACTTAAGACCGGAAAGACCAGTGCTGATCTGATTCGTGCCACGGGGCATACTCCGGCTAATATTTCTAAGCTAAGAAACGGAAAAATTAAAGCTATTCGCCTTAAGACGCTTCTCGATATTTGCGATGAACTTGACTGTCAACCGGGAGATATTATTCGGCGGGTGAGTGAGAAAGAGCTTGAGGAGCTTATTGTTGAGCGTGCAAAAAATGTCGTGAGGCAGATGCGGGACGGCGGAGGCAATGAGGCGTTGCTTCCGACATCAGTCTTTGCTGTAGATTTGAGCGACGAGTAGCATAAAGCGAACAACTATAACGAAATATCAGCGTAAAGGGGCCCGTGTCTAACACGGGTTCTTTCTTTTAGATTACCTTGACAAATATGAGTTATCGAAAAACAATAACAACTATGAAAAACGATAAAGGAAAGAAGGAACGATATGAGCGGTTTTGCTATCAAGCAGAACGGGAGGCCGATGAACGCATCAGCGATAAAGCTATCAAAGGTGTCAAAGCGCTACGGGAGACGGCGCGTTTTGCATGACGTTTCCTTCGAGGTGCATCAGTCTGAGCTCCTTGCCCTTGTTGGTGCAAACGGTGCGGGCAAAAGCACGCTTATTAAAATCGTCTTGGGCCTCTGCGAGCCGTCGTCGGGGAGCGTGGAGCTCTTTGGAGGCAAGTCGAAAAAAGAGCTGAGCCTGATGCGGACGCGTGTCGGCTATGTGCCAGATTCCTGCGGAGCATACCAATCCCTCAGTGCGGCTGAGAATCTTCGGATCCGATGTGCGGAATGGGGGCTCGATGAGAAACGTGAGGTTCCTCGCGTCTTGGGCCTAGTCGGGCTGGACGTCGATGAGAAAAAGAGCGTGAGCAGTTTTTCTCTGGGAATGAAACGGCGACTGGATATAGCTACGGCTTTATTGGGCGACACCGACGTACTAATTTTCGATGAGCCGGCGAATGGATTGGATCCGTTGGGCATCGAGAGTATATGGGCCCTTATCGGTCGATTGAATCGAGAGCAGGGTAAGACCATGCTCATCTCTAGTCATGATTTGGATGAGTTGGCATCGGTTGCAACAAGCTGCCTGTTTATTCATGACGGCGAACTGCAAAAAAAGGAATCGATGGACGTCATAAGGGATGAGGCGTCATCCCTAAAAGAGTATTACAGGCGCTTGATGAAGGCGGTCTCGCTATGAAGCGGGCGATCCATCCCATAAAGGCAGATATGATGCGTTTGCACAGGATATTTCCGGCGAAGTTTGGTCTTGCGCTTATGCTGGCGTTCGGCCTTCTCTTCGGTATCTTTCTAAAAAACGGAACAACGTTGCTCGCCTTTGGCAATAGCGTTTTTGGGGAGGATATTGGCTTCTGCTGGAATGTAATCGATCCTTCTGCACCCGAAGAGTCCCTTGTGCGTAGCGCCTTTGCCGGCACAGCTCTGCTTGTGCCGCTCATCGTTTGCCTGGTAATTCTACAGGAGCGTGGCTATGAAGAGGGCTGCCGAATTTCTTTGGCAAGAGGTCTCAGCCGCTTTTATGGGGCTCTAGCCCATGCATTTTCGTCTGCTTTAATAATTGGCGCAGCATATAGTGCGCTTTGCCTTCTTCTTTTTGCAATAGCCATAATACGTGGAGGGCATAACTACTCGCACGACATGCTAACTGTATTTTTGCCCGCATTGATAGTCAACGCCGTATTGGTGATATCGGTTGCGTTGGAGACGACGACCATCTATCGGATTACAGGCAGCGCTGTATTGAGCGGGGCTGCGATTATTATTGGATTTGTCATGAGCTTGACGCTCTACGGAACTTACCTTCAGACGCCCATACCGTCCTTGCGATGGATCTTCTTTCTTCCGGGGCCGTACCTTGGAGTCGGATGTGCCCTTGGGTATAGCGATATGGGGCAGCTGACGCTTCTGGGGTATGGCGCGGCAGCCAGCTGCCTATCGGTATTGATTTACGCTCTGGTGAGCTTTCGTGCTGGGGGTGTGCTCAATGGCTCGTCAGACTAGAAGATTCCTTCATTCAGAATTGAAGCATGTGAGCAAATGGACGTACGCCTTAATCCTGGTAATTTATGCGTGCATGGTGGTATTGCAGCTTAATTCTTTCCCGATGTGGTTCTGTAGCCTCCGTGAGAACAGTTTCTTGGGCTTTTTCCCAGACCCGACGCTTCGGCTATCGGCAGAGGATGTCCTTCTATTTGGTAATTCAGAGGTTTTTCGCGGTCTGCTTTTCAACGTAGCCCCGTTGGCTCATGCATTGTTCTTTCCGTTCATCGCGGCTTGCATTGTGCCGCGCTTTGTCAGTTCGGGCTTTATTGAGGAACCGTGGGGGTTGTCGGAGGCTCGGGGAGGGAAGCGTGTGTGCGCTATCGTTGCGCGAGTGGTGCTGTCTTCTTTTGCCCTTTTGGGCGCGTTTATCCTGTCGAGTGTCGTTTTGTACTGTCTTAACTGCGTAATCGTTTTGGATGCTCAGCAGTATTTCAACCTGCATGTATTTTGCTATCGACTTGTTCTTGCTGCCGCTGCCTGCCTTGCATACGTGGTTTCTTGCGTAATCGTTGTTTCCTATTTTGGGTCCGGCTTCGGTCCGATTGGCATGCTGCTGCTTGTCAACGTCGTAGCGATCTACATACAGCTCGGGGCCAATTCCATGCTTCCGCTACCGTCCTCGATGCTCATGTGGATTTGCGGCGTGACCCCGTTGGGGGATGGTCAATGCGTTTCGATTTTAATTGACTGCCTAATAAACGTAGCAAGCGTTTTTGCCATCTGCTTTACAGTCGACCGATTGCGGTCGAGATTTCTTTGATTGTTTGTGAGGGATAATCATACCGAGCATACCAAATACAGGGGGGCGGGCACCGTGGCTGGTGTCCGCCCCCCCCTGGCATGGACGGTTTAAGCCTGTGTGATTTGCGAGCTAGCGTGCCTGCTTGACCTTTGCCGCTGCCTCGACAAACGACTTCCACAGGTTAAAGTCGGTCTCGAGCGTCTTCCACGTGTACTCGGGGTGCCATTGCACACCCAAGCAGAACGGCTGGCCTTCGACCTCGATGCACTCGGGAACGCCGTCGGTTGCCTTGGCGACCAAGCGCGTGCTTTTACCCAGACGCTCGACGCAGCAGTGGTGTGCGGAGTTGGTCTGGATCAGCCTGTGCCCGCCAACCGCGCGCTCCAACAGCGAACCCGGCACGACCTCGACGGGATGCACGGGGTCGTTGAGCACGTGGGTGTGGCGCCACTGCGTGCGGCCCTCGCGAGCGCCCAGGCTCGGCACGTCCATGCACAGGGTGCCGCCAGTGGCGACGTTGAGCAGCTGCGTGCCGCGGCAGGTGGTAAAGAGCGGCTTCTTGGCGTGGAGTACCTCGCCGACCAGCTTAAACTCAAAGCTATCGCGGATCTCGCAGCAGAGGGTGGGATCGTAGGGTCGATCATCGCCCCAACGTTTGGGATTGACGTCGGGGCCGCCGGGGATGGCGATGCCGTCGGCGATATCGACGTAATGACGGATGACCTCAATGTCCTCGGTGATGGACATCTGCAGCGGCAGGCCGCCAGCGGCAAGGATGGCATCGACAAAGACACTTGCGATTTCCTCGTTGGGGGAGAGCATCTCGGTTAAAAACGGCTCTGCCTCTTCCCAGCGCGGCGCGACGAGGATGAGCGGACGGTCGGCGGGGGCGACGTCGACATGCGGGGTGTAGGACGATGAAGTGCGAGTTCCGATCATAGGTGCTGCTTTCGAATCTGAAGGTGACGGGGCGCATGAGAGACGTGGGACAACACTTTCAATGGATTTGTCCCACGGGGCGGTCTGGTTAGTGGCCCTTGATGGAGTTGAGGAAGTCCTGGGCGCGCTTGGTCTGGGGATGGTCGAAGAACTCGTCGGGCGTGCCGGTTTCCACGATCTGGCCGTCGGCCATAAAGACGACGCGGTCGGCTACGCGGCGGGCGAAGTTCATCTCGTGCGTGATGACGATCATCGTCATGCCCTGCTGCGCCAAGCGCACCATGACCTCGAGCACCTCGTTGATCATCTCGGGGTCAAGGGCGCTTGTGGGCTCGTCAAAGAGCATGGCCTTGGGTTGCATAGCAAGCGAGCGAGCGATGGCTACGCGCTGCTGCTGGCCACCCGAGAGCTGTGCGGGCACCTTATCGGCCTGCTCGGCCACGCCCACACGGCCCAGCAGGTCCATGGCGCGCTCACGAGCCTCTTCCTTGGACACGCCCAGCACGTCGACCGGCCCCAGCATGACGTTCTGCAGTACGGTCATATGTGCAAACAGGTTGAACTGTTGGAACACCATGCCCAGCTCGGCACGCATGCGGGCAAGATCCTTGCCTTCTTGCGGCAGGGGCTCGCCCTCGATGAGAATCTCGCCCGAGTCGATGGTTTCCAGGCGGTTGATGGTGCGGCACATGGTCGACTTGCCTGAGCCCGAGGGGCCAATCACCACGACGACCTCGCCGCGGTCGACCGACAGATTGATGTCGTTGAGAACGTGCAGCTCGCCATAGTGCTTATCGACGTGTCTGAGCTCGATCAGCGGCTGATTGCCGGTGGAAGAGGTGCTCTGTGCCATGGTACTCGGCTCCTTATGACTAGAAATAGTAAAGCGTTAGCGGATGATGGTCGCGCCGGTCTTGTGCGAAACGTAGACAGCGGCCTTGTTAATCGCGACGTTGATGAGGATGTAGATAACCGCGATTACCAGGTAGACCGACACGAGGGCGTCGTAGTTGGTAATGAGCACGCGGGCATTTTGCATGAGGTCAGGGTAGCTCACCACGTAGGCGACGGTGGTGTCTTTGACTACGACCACAAGCTGCGAAATCAACGACGGAATGATAAACCGAATAGCCTGCGGCAACACGATTTTAAAGGTGATTTTGGCCTTGGAGAGACCGAGCGCCTGGGCTGCCTCGACCTGACCGCGCGGCACGGCATTGACGCCGGCGCGGAAAATCTCGGCCAGCACGCCGGCCGCAGCGAGCGCGACAGGCAGCGCGAGCATCCAAAACGACGGCAGCGAGATCTTGTACTGGGGCAGCACCAAAAAGAAGAAGTAGATAAACAGCAGGCTCGGCACACCGCGGAAGAAATCGGTGAGCATGCGGCAGACCAGCTGTAGCGGCTTGATGCCGCTGGTGCGGCCGAGCATAAGGGCCAAGCCCAGTGCCAGCGCAATGACGCCGGCAGTGAGTGCGACTTTAACGGTGCCCTCAAAGCCGGCAAGCAGGAACTTCCAGGTGGTGAGGTGTGTAAAGAAATACCAATAGTGGACCGAAAGCTGGCCGGTCACATAAAAGCGCTGCAGTACTAGGACGACGAGTGCGGCGACGGCAACAAGCGAGATGGCGGTGCCGATGCGAATCTTGGCGCGCATCTTGGGGCCGGGAGCCTCGTAGAGCGCATCGCGCATGGTAAGTGCAGGGGAGGAATGCTTGCTCATCGGAGGATCCTCACCTTCTTATCGATGTAGTTGCCAATGTGGCTCACCACAAAGGCCGTGCCCAGGTAGCCGAGCGCCGAGATAAAGAACGCGGCGACGCCGCCGAGCGAGCGCGTGTTGATGTAACTCACCACGCCGGTGAGCTCCTGCGGTTTAAGCGGCACCTGACTGCCGAGCGCGGTGGTGAGCATGACGGCGATAAAGAGGTTGGTCATGGGCAGCACGCTCGAGCGCAGCGCCTGCGGAATCACGATCTTGGCGAGGATACGGTTAAAGCTCATGCCCAGCGAGCGGGCGGCTTCCACCTGGCCGACACCGACGGTGTTGATGCCGCTCATAAAGTTCTCGGAACCAAAGGCCGAGCCCAAAAGGACCGTGGCGACGATAACGCAGGTGCGGTAGGGCAGAACGACCTTGAGCGGCGGCAGCGCATAGACGACGATGATGAGCAGTGCGATGCCGGGGATGTTACGGAAGACCTGGACATACAGGTCGCCAAAGACGCGCAGTGGCTTGAGCGGCGACACGCGCATCACGGTGACGGCGACGGCTAGCACCATGGCGATGGCAAACGACTCAAGCGTCATGCCCCAGGTTGCTAGCAGCGCGTCGATATAGTTCTGGCCATAGAGCGACCAGAGCTCGGAGAGACTCATGCGGACCTCCCGCCGGTAAGGAAAGGGGCTCCCGTGTGTACGGAAGCCCCGACAACTCAGTGAGGAAACAGTTTACCGCAATAAAGCGCATCATGCGTTTCCGTATGGTTTCGTTGCGGCCGTTACCAGGCTCGCTGACTAGGCGCCGATCTCGGGCAGCTCGGGAACATTGGTGTCGCCCGTACGGTCGCCGATGCAGATCTGCCACAGCTCAGTCCAGGTGCCGTCGTCCTCGATCTTCTTAAGGAAGTCGTTGACAAAGGCGACGCCGTCGGAATCGAGCGGCAGGCCAATGCCATAGGGCTCCTTGCTGCCGAAGGGCTTGCCGGCGATCTTGTATTTACCGGGCTCGCGGACCAAGGCGCTCTGCTGCATGTTGTTATCGATGACGTAGGCGTCAACGCGGCCCTGCTGGAGTGCCTGGCGGGCCTCCTCGTCGGTCTTGAACTCCTGCTGGCTGGCCTTGGGGGCGAACTCCTCCAGGATGGCGGGGCCGTTGGAGCCGGACTGGACGGCGACGTTCTTGTCGGCCAGGTCGTCGACGCTCTTGATGTCGTCGTTATCGGCGAGCACCAGGATGGCCTGCTGGGTGTAGTAGTAGGGACCGGCAAAGGAGACGAGTTTCTTGCGCTCGTCAGTGATGGTGTAGGTGGCAAAGACGGCGTCGACCTGGCCGTTCTGCAGGACGGACTCGCGCGTGTCCGAGGTCACCTGGGTGATCTCGACCTTGTTCTCGCCCAGAATGTAGTTGGACAGGAGCTGTGCGATACCGGCGTCGAAGCCGCGGGTCTGACCGTCTTTCTCGTTGAGGAGGGAGAAGAGCGTAGAGGTCTGAACGCCACCGATCTTAAAGACGCCGGCGTCCTTGACGGCCGTAGCCCAGGTGCTGGCGGCGATGGCGTCGTCATCGGCCTTGGGGCCGTTGTCGACGAGCTTGTCGAACGCCTTAGCGTCGAGCGTGGCGGAAACTTCGGTATCTTCGGAGCCCTTGGAGGAGCCGGCGGCGGAACCCTTGTCGGCCTCGGCGCTGGTGTCGGAGCAGCCGGCAAGACCAAGGCCGGCGACGGTTGCGAAGGTGGCGGCAACGAAGCCGCGGCGGTCGAGAACGACCTGCTGGGAGAGGTTCTTGCTCATGGTAGAACACCTTTCTCAATAAAATCCCTAGCGGTTGAGTAGAGTTATACCCTATTGCGCTCAAATGGGTCAACACGAAATAACTCAGAAACATACTTGTCTTATGGGTTATTCTACCTACCAAAAGGGGACAGGCACCTTCGTGGTGGTTTTGGCCGATGCGGCGGCATGCCTTGTTGCTTTGTCTCGATCTGTAACATCCACAGCCATTTTTGCCGAGTAACTGTTACAGATCGAGATTTTCTCTTCAGGGGGATTCGAATGTCTCAATCTGTAACATCTGGACGGCCAAAAGGTCTCTATCTGTTACAGATTGAGACAAAGGTCAGGGACTACGACGTCTTATCTAGATCTGTAACAGTTAGACGGAAATTCGGGCCCTAGATGTTACAGATTGAGATAATCGCGTCGCGAAAATAAAAACCTTCGCAGGGGTGCTTCCCTTGCGGAGGTTTTTTACTCGTTGAGTAGCCTTACGGCTTCGGCGGCCATATTCTCGACCGTTATGCCGTTTTGAGCGAGCAGTTCGTTGGGGTCGTAGCGGTCGGGGAAGCCCTTGGCGATGCCGAAGGTGCGCGTGCGCAACGGCGTGCATGCCAGATAGCACGCCACGCGCTCGCCCCAGCCGCCGTCCAAGATGCCGTCCTCGAGGGTGACGACAACGCGATGCTCGGCGGCAAGGCTGTCGAGGAACTCGCGGTCGAGCTCGGTTGCAAAGCGCGGGTTGACGAGCGTGGCCTCGATGCCGTACTCGGCAGTCAGACGGTTTGCCACGCGCTCACCCAGCTCAAAGAAATCGCCAAGCGCGAGCACGGCAACGTCGCGGCCCTGACGCACCACGTTGTAGCGAACGGCGCTGTAGTCGGTGTCTTCGGCGGGCGCAAGGTCGGGGCGGCTTACCAGGCCGATGCCCGGTACGCGGATTGCCACGGGATGCTCGCGGTGGTCGAGCGACCAGCTCAGCATGGACAGATATTCCTCCATGCAGGCCGGCGCCAAGTAGTGCATGTTGGGAAGACCGCCCAGCATGGAAATATCAAAGAACGAAAGATGCGTCTCGGACGTGGTGCCAAAGATTGACGCACCAAACACCAAAATGGTTGCGGGGGCGTCGTTGAGGCACAGGTCGTGCCACAGCTCGTCGTAGGCGCGCTGCAAAAACGTACCGTACACACCAAAGACTGGCTTGGCGCCCGAGCGCGCAAGCGCGGTGGCAAAGGTCACGGCGTGCTCCTCGGCAATGCCCACATCGACGAACTGTTTGCCGGCGGCAGCGCGAAGCTCGGGTGTAAAGCCCATAATGTAGGGCGTGGCGGCCGTGATGCCAACGACCTGTGGATCGCGCTCGATGGCGGCGCTGAGCGCCTCGCCCGTAATGTCAGCATAGGTGCGCGGCGCGGGCTCGCTCGGATGGCCCGGGCAAAGCTTGCGCCCAGTCGCCATGTCAAACGGACCCACGTGGTGCCAGCGTTCGGGGTCGCTCTGGGCCGGCTCAAAGCCCTTGCCCTTGGCGGTGGAGACGTGCAGCACGATGGGATGATCGATATTGCGCAGTTCCTGCAGCGCGTCGACGAGGGCCAACACATCGTTACCGGCGTCCAGATAGCGGTAGTCGAGCCCCATCGCGCGGAAAACGTTGCGCTCACAGGTGCCGTTGCTGGTGCGCAGCTCGGCCAGATTGCGATACAGGCCGCCATGGTTCTCGGCGATGGACTGGTCGTTATCGTTGACGATGATGATCAGGTTGCTATCGAGTTCGGCGGCATTGTTAAAGCCCTCAAACGCCAGGCCGCCCGAAAGCGAGCCGTCGCCAATGATGGTGATGACGTTGTACGTATCGCCCGCCAGGTCACGAGCGTGCGCCAGGCCGCAGCCCAGGCTCACCGACGTGGAGGTATGGCCCATGGCGAACAGGTCGTGCTCGGACTCGTCGGGATTGGCAAAGCCAGAAGCCTCGCCAAAACGTTCCGGATCGATATAGGTATACGCGCGCCCGGTCAGCGCCTTGTGGGCGTAGGTCTGGTGCGAAACGTCAAAGACTATCTTGTCGATAGGGGAGTTAAACACGCGATGAAGCGCAACCGTAAGCTCAACGACGCCCAGGTTGGGGGCAACGTGTCCGCCGACAGCGGCGGAGCTTTCGAGGATGGCGTGGCGAATCTCGCCGCAGAGCAGCGGAAGCTCGGCGCGGTCGAGAGCCTTGACGTCCTCGGGCGTTGTCGTTTGCGTAAGCAGCATCGTTGTGGGTTACTCCATGCGAATCGAGCGCCGGCGCTCCCTCGGCCGACACAATTGCACAAGACAGTCTCGCACATTTTGGCGTTTGATATGTGACGGCGGCGCGGTAATTCGCCAACTGGTGGGGCAAAACGTTTTGTCCGATGCCATACTGGTAGATTCGATGATGATTTTATTCAATGCGTGCAGGCCGTGGCTTGCCGCCGTGAGCCGCTGGAAGGAGGCAGCATGCCCGATGCCGTTCGTGCCGAGAAAATCGCGCGCGAGGTCGACTATGCCGCCCGTCAGCTCGCCCAGGCGGGCCGCTTGGACCTGACGCACGAGTTTATCCAGCATGGCGACGTGACGGTCTATGCACATGTGACTTCGGTGGCGCGGGCGAGCCTGTTCTTTGCCGAGCGCTTGGGCCGTGCTGGCATTTCGGTCGACCGCGCCTCGCTGCTGCGCGGAGCCCTGCTACACGATTACTTTCTCTACGATTGGCATGACCCCGACCCGAGCCATCGGCTGCACGGATTTCGGCATCCATTTTTTGCCCTGGCGCGTGCGGAGGAAGATTTTGAGCTGACGTCGCGCGAGCGGAATATTATCGTGCGGCATATGTTTCCGCTGGTGCCAGTGCCGCCGACGTGTCGTGAGGCATGGATTGTGTGTCTGGCAGATAAATGGTGCGCGCTGCGCGAGACGGTCACCGGCCGACTGCTGCGCAAGGACGGGGCGGACGATGGCGCGAGTGGCGAATCGAGCGAAAAGAGGAGAGGGTAGACGGTGGAAACCGCGATTGATATGGCGTTTGGCGGCGCGACGCTTGCCGCTTGCCCGCTTTCGGCACTGGTGCTCTCGTTTGCCTTTTACGGGTTTTGCGGCTGGGCATGGGAGTCGACGGTCTGCGCCATGCTCAATCACGGACGATTTGCCAACAGCGGATTTTTGCTGGGGCCGTGTTGCCCTATCTATGGTGTGGGCGGCATAGCCTGCTGGCTTTTGCTGCGCGGGATTTCGGATGCCTTGGGCCAGTTTGTCGCCGCGGCGCTTGTGTGCAGCGTAATCGAGTACAGTGTGGGCCTCCTATTGGAAAAGACAACAGGCGCTCGCTTTTGGGACTATTCGCACTTGCCGTTTAACCTGCACGGACGCATCTGCCTGTATTGGGCCTGCGCGTTTGGCTTGGGTGCGTTGTGCATTTGCCGCGTAGTGGAACCGGCGGCGTTGGGCTTGCTCGGCCATTTGCCGGTGCTGATTGTACGGCTGTCCGCCTTTATCGTCGCGGTCGCGATGATGGTCGACGCGGCATGCTCTTTGGCCAGTTGGCGCCGCCTGTCCGATCAGCTGGAGCGTGTGCGTGCCGACCTTGCCGACCGCATCAACGAGTCGCTTGCCGATGCGTCCGACTCCATGCTCGAACGTATTCCCGAATCTACGATTGACTCGGTGGCACAGACGCACATTCGTAGCCGTGCCGTTAACGCGTGGTTGGCGGAGCTGGGCGACGCGGCGCTCGACGCCCTTCGTGAGAAGGCTTCGATGCCGACGTTTATCTCGGATGGTGCTCGCGGCCTGGCGCTTGCCGCCCGTCGTGTGGCCGATGCCGCACCGAGCATGCCGCGTCCGTCGCTCAGTCGTCGCCTTGCCGGCAAGCGCATGAGCCGTCCGGTGCCAAGCGTGTCGCTCAGCCGACGCGACCTGCGCTTCTTCAATGCCTTCCCGCGCTTGCGCATCAACCGCTACGAGGGCGTCATCCGAGCTACCGACCTCCGCGACCGAGCCCGCGAGCTGTTCCGCCGCTAGCCGGGACGGGCGCGCTCACGGCTTCCTTGCTCGCGTATTTCCCGTTCGTTTCGCGTCCGTTGCCGCGCCGTTTCCAAGGTTGCGGCGCCGTTGGAGACGGCAAGATTTGGGTCGAGCCGGTCGAGGAGGTTATCCGCATCCGCACCGGCGAACATGGCCCCTCTGCGGTGTAGGACAATCTTTCGCCTGACGGGCGTGCCTCTCTTGGGACGCGCCCGTTCTCGTCTACAATATCGTGCAGACGAAGGAGAGGCATGCCCATGATCAAGATGTTTGCGAGTGACTTAGACGGAACGCTGCTGAACGCCCTGCACGAAGCGGATGGGACCATCCGCCGTGCCATTCGCGAGCTGACCGAGGCTGGCCTGCATGTGGTTCCCGCGACCGGGCGCTCGACGCTGCCGGTCGGCGAGCATGGCTTTACGGGCCTGGCGCTCGATGCCTGCTGCTCTAACGGCTCCATCGTGCGCGACAGTCATGGCGAGGTGCTCAAGACCTGGACCATCGATCCGCAGATCACCGAGGAGCTGCTCAAGGAGTTCCCGGACATTTGCTTTGATTGCTCCACGCCCGATGGCATGTTCTCGAGCGGCTCGTTCGAGATGCATCAGGCGGGCTTTAAAAAGGACAGTCCTATCAAGCGCATCGTGATGCGCGGCATGCGTGCACGTGGCGGGTATCACGAGGAACAGTATTTCGACCAGTCGATCGGTGACATTCTGCGCCACGATGTGTGCAAGATCAACTGCCGTGTGATCTCGCCCGAGCTGGAGCGCGACCTTAAGGCGTATTTGGCCGAGCGCTCGGACCGCGTGGTCAACGCGCCGTTTGACCCGGTGATGTTTGAGATCACGGATGTGGCATGCAACAAGGGCGAGAGCGTGGCCTGGCTGGCGGGCTACTACGGCATTGCCGAGGACGAGGTCGCGGTCTACGGCGACGGCGGCAACGACATTGCCATGCTCAAACGCTTCCGCCACAGCTACGCGACCAAAAACGCAAGCGAGGCAGCCAAGGACGCCGCGAGCGCAACTATCGGCAGTTGCATGGTCCACGCCGTTCCCAAACACATGCTTGCCACCATGCACAAGCAGAATTCCTGCACCGTAATCGAATAATGTGACAAAGGGACAGCCCCTTTGTCACAGGTGACGCTGGTCTCTTGAAATACGAACAAACATTCGCATATCTAACTGCGCTTTGATAGAATTGATACTGTTGGCGGCAGTTCCATGTGCCGGGCAACGCCCTCCATCTGATGGGAGGTGATGCCCATGACCGATCTGATTGATTTCGTGAGACTTCTGACCGCTTTGGTCTCGTTCTCCACGGCGCTCGTCGGGCTTTCCGAGGCACTCAAGCAACGTTCGAAGCAACGTAAAAGGGGTCGCCGCCGCTAAGGCGTTGACCCCTTAATCCAAGCAACGGCGCTGCCCAGCTTTCCAGAACTTGGGCTGCCGTCGACACTATTCTACCCACGAATGACATTTTGAACAATCGGCAATGCCGCTCCAAAAGCCAGGCACAACTGGCACAACCTAGGCGGTCGCTGAATGTGACAAAGGGACTGCCCTTTGTCACATTCCAAATATTGCCTTTACGTGTTGATACACACGGTGTGCAATAATACTCGCACTGTGCAATAGCGTACAGTCTGAGTAACAAGGAGGACGCTTGTCCCAGCTCGAGAAATGTGATCGCCGGTCCCTTCGCTCGCAGCGCGCCCTTCGCCAGGCGCTTGCCAGCGAGCTTGCCGAAAGCGGCGACCTTTCGCGCATTAACGTCGCGTCGCTCACCGAGCGCGCCGGTCTTACGCGTCGAACGTTCTATTCGCACTACCGCGATATCCCCGACTTTATCAGTCAGATCGAGGACGGCCTGCTTGCCGAGATTCGCGAGCGGGTGGAGCTTATCACCGCAGCTCAATTACCCGATCTTTACCGCAACATCGACGAGCTCGAGCCGGCACCCGGTTCGGTTGAGCTGCTTCGCTATCTTGCGGCTAATCGCGACCTTATCGGGGCCCTACTGGGCCCGGGCGGCGACTCCGCCTTTATTAAAAAGATCATCGATACCGCACGCGAGGCCGTGGTGCCGCGTGCACAGACGGGCATCTTGGGCCTGGCACTGGGCACCTTCTTTGACTACTACGTTACCTATGTCGTGAGTGCCGAGGTCGGCCTGATTCAGCGCTGGTTTGAGCGTGGGCTCACCGAATCGCCCGAGACCATGGCGCGCATTATGACGGTTATCGCCTTTGTGCGCCCCGGCGACCTGTATGGCCAACCCATCGATATCAACGTGCCGGAATACGGCATGAAGCTATTGAATCTGCAGCTCGAGGACGCGGTCGACACCATCGCAACCGTCGAGTCCAACAACTAAGAGGAGAGACAATGAGCAAACTCGTCGAGGGCATCAAGGACCGCATGGTCGCTGCCGCACGCGAGGCCGCGCCCGCCGTGGTGGACGCCGCGCAGAAGGCCGCGACCGCAGCTGCCGAGAAAGTTGCCGAGGCAGTTGCCGATGCCAAGAACGCGGCAGGGGAGACGTCCGTCGCTAGCGAGCTCGCCACTGCCGCTGAGCCCGTAGCCGCCGCCCACGCCCCCGAAGGCGCGATCTTCAACCCCGAGAACGCTCGCGGCAACCTGCACCTGGGCATCGACGTGGGCTCCACCACCGTTAAACTTGCCGTGCTCAACGACGACAACCAGATCGTCTACGCCAAGTACCAGCGCCACCACACCGACGTCCGTGCCTGCGCCCGCGACCTGTTCGAGGGCGCTGCGACCGTGCTGCCGACGGCCCAGATGACCTGCGCCATCACCGGCTCGGGCGGCCTTCTGCTGTCCCAGTGGCTCGACCTGGAGTTTGTCCAGGAGGTCATCGCCAGTAAGCGTGCCGTCGAGACCCTCATCCCGGCCACCGATGTCGCTATCGAGCTGGGCGGCGAGGACGCCAAGATCATCTACTTCGATAACGGCATCGAGCAGCGCATGAACGGCACCTGCGCCGGCGGCACGGGTGCGTTCATCGACCAGATGGCAACCCTGCTCCACACCGACGCCAGCGGCCTCAACGAACTCGCGGCCAACGCCACCACCATCTATCCCATCGCTAGCCGCTGCGGTGTCTTTGCCAAGACCGACGTCCAGCCGCTGCTCAACGAGGGCGCCCGCCCCGAGGACGTGGCCGCCTCCATCTTCCAGGCCGTCGTGACCCAGACCATCTCGGGCCTGGCGTGCGGCCGTCCCATCCGCGGCAACGTCGCCTTCCTGGGCGGCCCGCTGCAGTATCTCTCCGAGCTGCGCCATCGCTTCTACCTCACGCTCAACCTGGACGAGGAGCACCGCATTGTGCCCCAAAACGCCCACCTGTTTGTGGCGAGCGGCGCCGCCATGGCGCATGAGTCCAACAAGCTCAGCACGTTCCCGCAGCTCATCGAGGCTATCGATGCCCTGGGTGACACACAGGGTGCCGAGGTCGAGCGCCTGGATCCGCTCTTTGCCACCGACGAGGACTTCGCCGAGTTCAAAACCCGCCACGACCAGGAAGTCGTCCCCAAGGGCAAACTCGAAGGCTACACCGGCCGCGTGTTCATCGGCATCGACGCCGGTTCCACCACCATGAAGGCCGCGCTCGTGGGCGAGGACGGTCAGCTGCTGCACACCTGGTACGGCAACAACAACGGCGACATCCTGGGCACGGCCAAGGTCATCATGGCCGATTTCTACAACCACATTCCCGCCGGTTGCACCATCGGCCACGTGACTACCACGGGCTACGGCGAGGCGCTGCTCATCGAGGCCCTCAAGGCCGATTCCGGCGAGATCGAGACCGTCGCGCACCTGCGCGGCGCCAAGGCGTTCCTGCCCGGCGTCGAGTTCATTCTGGACATTGGCGGACAGGACATGAAGTGCCTGCGCGTCAAGGACGGCGTCATCGAGCACATCATGCTCAACGAGGCCTGCTCGTCGGGCTGCGGCAGCTTTATCGAGAGCTTCGCGGTCTCTATGAACATGGACGTGCGCGCGTTCGCCAACGCTGCCATCCATGCCAAGGCTCCGGTCGACCTGGGCAGCCGCTGCACAGTCTTTATGAACTCGCGCGTCAAGCAGGCGCAAAAGGAAGGCGCCACGGTGGGCGACATCGCGGCCGGCCTGTCCTATTCCGTCATCAAGAATGCCCTGTTCAAGGTCATTAAGCTGCGCGACCCCAAGGAGATCGGCAGCCAGGTGATCGTTCAGGGCGGCACCTTTATGTCCGATGCCACGCTGCGCGCGTTCGAGCAGCTCACCGGCGTTCATGCCGTGCGCCCTGACATCGCCGGCTGCATGGGCGCCTACGGTGCGGCCCTGCTCGCCCGCGATCGCGCCGGCGCCGATGGCACTTCGACCATTCTTTCTGCCGAGGACATCGCGCACCTCACCGTGACGCAAAAACACGTCCGCTGCGGTCGTTGCTCCAACAACTGTCAGCTCACCGTCAACGATTTTGGCGGCGGTAGGCGCTTCATTACCGGCAACCGCTGCGAGAAGGGCGCCGGCCACAAAAAGCAGAAGACCGAGGCCCCCAACCTCTTCAAAAAGAAAAACGAGCTGCTCTTTAACCGCGAGGTGCTGAGCCCCGACGAGGCCCCGCGCGGCACCGTCGGCATCCCCCGTGCGCTCAACATGTACGAGAACTACCCCTTCTGGCATGCGTTCTTTACGCGCCTGGGCTTTAGCGTGCAGCTGTCCGACCAGTCGAGCAAAAAGACCTACCAGGCGGGTATCGAGTCCATGCCGTCCGAGAGCGTGTGCTACCCGGCAAAGATGAGCCACGGCCACGTGATGAACCTTATCGACCGTGACGTCGACTTCATTTGGATGCCGTGCGTGCGCTGGGAGCGCAAGGAGGATCCAACCGCCGGCAACTGCTACAACTGCCCCATCGTCATGAGCTACCCCACGGCGCTGGCGCTCAACATTGACGAGATCCGCGAGCAGAACATCGAGTTCCTGTACCCGTTTGTGCCCTATCACGACAAGACCGAGCTCAAGCGCCGCTTGTATCAGGTGCTCGCCGTCGACCGTGTGGCCGATGCTGAGGCCGGTCGCGGTCGCGTGCGTGGACCCAAGATCACGCGCTCCGAGGTCGATGCCGCCGTCAACGCTGCCTTTGAGGCCGATGCGCGCTTCCACGAGGATATCCAGACCATGGGCGAGGAGGCTCTTAAGTGGGTCGAGGACCACGGCGGCCACGGCATCGTACTCGCCGGCCGCCCCTACCATAACGACCCCGAGATCAACCACGCCCTGCCCGAGCTTATCTCGAGCTTTGGCTTTGCGGTCTTTACCGAGGATTCGCTTGCGCACCTGGTGAAGCCCGAGCGTCCCATCCGCGTCGTCGACCAGTGGATGTACCACAGCCGCCTGTACGCCGTCGCCCGTTTTGTGACGATGCGCAACGACCTGGACCTGATTCAGCTCAACTCCTTCGGCTGCGGCTTGGACGCCCTGACCACCGACCAGGTGCAGGAGATTCTGGAAGCCAGCGGCAAGATCTATACCGTGCTCAAGATCGACGAGGTATCCAACCTGGGCGCCGCGCGCATCCGCATTCGCTCGCTCATGGCCGCGCTCAAGGACCAGGAGGCCGAGCGCCTGGCAGAGGCCATGGCCGCGGGCGAGGCCTACGAGCAGGGCGATGCCGCGCCGGTGGCGCCCTCCACGGACGCTCCCGCGTTCGCGAGCCGCAAGTATACGTTCGAGGCGCAGCGCGAGAGTGCCTCGACCGCATGGCCCAAGGTACCCTTTACCGAGCAGATGCGCGAGGAGGGCTACACCATCCTGTGCCCGCAGATGGCGCCGATCCACTTTGACCTGGTCAAAGAGGTATTCCGCGGTGCCGGCTACAACTTGGAGCTGCTGCCCTCGACCGACCACGATGCCGTCGAGGCGGGCCTGCGCTACGTGAACAATGACATCTGCTATCCGTCGATTCTGGTGACGGGCCAGATCATGGAGGCCATCGAGAGCGGTCGGTACGACCTGTCCAAGACGGCCGTGGTTATCAGTCAGACCGGCGGCGGCTGCCGTGCCACCAACTACATCGCACTCATCCGCAAGGCCCTGCGCGAGAGCGGCCACCCCGAGATCCCGGTGATCTCGCTTTCGGCTGTGGCGCTCGGCGAGGACAACCCCGGCTTTAAGATTACGCCGGCGCTGCTTAAGCAGGCGGTCTACGCGGTGCTCTTTGGCGATGTGATGATGCAGATGCTCTACCGCTGCCGCCCGTACGAGGCCACGCCCGGTGCCGCCAACGCGCTCTACGAGGAGTACATGGCGCGCGCCCGCAAGCTGGCGCCCAAGTTTAACCGCCACAACTACACCAAGCTGTGCCGCGAGGCCATCCGTGCGTTCGACACCATGCTGCTCGTGGGCGAGGGCACCAAGCCACGCGTGGGCGTGGTCGGCGAGATTCTGGTCAAGTTCCATCCCACGGCCAACAACCACGTGGTCGACGTCATTGAGCGCGAGGGCTGCGAGGCTGTGGTGCCGGGCCTGCTCGACTTCTTCCTGTACTCCATGAGCAACGCCGAGCTGCAGAAGGACGAGCTGGGAAGCTCTGCTACCACGCGCGCTGGCATGCAGGCGCTCATCAAGCTCGTGGACTGGATGCGCACGCCGGTGGAGGAGATGCTCGAAAAGTCCCGCCGCTTTGAGGCGCCTGAGCGCATCGGCACCATGGCCGACAAGGCCCGTACGGTGCTTTCGGTGTGCAACAACATGGGCGAGGGGTGGCTGCTCACGGCCGAGATGCTCGACCTGATTGACCATGGCGCGCCCAACATTATCTGCACGCAGCCTTTCGCGTGCCTGCCCAATCACGTGGTGGGCAAGGCCGTGATCAAGGAGCTGCGCCGCCAACATCCCGAGAGCAACATCGTCGCGGTGGACTACGACCCCGGTGCATCCGAGGTCAACCAGCTCAACCGCATTAAGCTTATGATCAGCGTGGCCAAGGAAAACATGCGCGCCGGTAAGGGCTTTAAGCTCGAGAAGGTGGCGCCGCTCGCGATGGACGAGGTCACCGGCCAGATGCGTGCCCACGACGGCTGTGTGAGCTGCGGGCCGGTCGACGAGAGTGCCGTGGCGTCGGTCGCTGAGCGCCTGGGACGCGGCATTAAGAAGTAACTGGCCTGCTTAGGGCTAGATATGAGGCAAGCGGGTGGTAGCCGTATCGGCTACCACCCGTTTATTGCTGGACATATGTTGTGCAAATGACCTTGCTGCAGCCTTCCGTGGGCTCGCCCGATTTTTGGGCCGGTTCGGGCTTTGAGGACAAGCTGCTGAAAGCCCAGGGCGATTTTTCGCTCAACGCGGGACAGCACAGTGTGACCTATCTGCCAAACGACGAGACGATCGCTACGGTCTACCCATCGCCACCTACGAGATGGAAGCCGAGAAGTACATCTACCGCGTGTACAAGTACGAGCTGTAGCGCTGCGCTTAGGTTTGACCAATGGAGTATGAAAACACGCCGTTCGCCGATGCCCCCTCCGCGAGTGGCAGCCATATGGTTTGATGTTAGAAACATATAGTTGTCGCCAGCCTGCTGGCGACGTTCCCCCTAATATCGGAGGTTCCAGGTATGTTTCACGCTCCGTTAAACAACTATCGGTTGGGCTAACATGGGTCGCCGTGCTATTTCGATAACCCTTGCAGTGGTCTGCCTGACTGTGCTCCTGGGCGCTACAGGGCTGTTTGCTATAAGCCGAGAAACGTCCTATATGCAGGAGTGCGCTTCCGAAGGGTTTGCCATTGACGGTTACTATCGGGACGACAAGACGAGTCTGGAAACCCTGGCCTTTCTTGAAGAGGATAACCATCGGTGGCAACTGGTCGACAAAGACGGCAGCTGCGTTGACGGGCAGTTTAAGCGTACGGACGATCCCAATATCCTGGTATTAAAGAAGGAAAACGGCGAAGAGTTCGGCACGGTTCACGTTGCATATATATCGCGCCGACGCAATCAAGGGCAGATTTACCTAATTAGAAATACTAAGGTGACCCGATTTTATCTTGTGAGCACCGATCCGGCGTTTACGGTGGAGTCTGGCGAGGTCGATTCGGACAGTTGATTCACGGCAATAAAAAAGCGAGCGGGGCGCGGGTGTGAACTGCACCCCGCTATTTGCTCGTGTCCGTATCGCACCTGCGCCTCGTCGTAACTTGCGTCCGTGCGAGCATTCATCCCGCGCTCTGCATCACTTCACATCGAACTCCACGCGATCGAGTTCGGGCACGTTGAGGTCTATGAGCTTGCGGGCGACGTGGCGGTCGTGTGCCCCAAGCGCCTCGCCTGTCGTCACATGGGCGACAATCTCACGCTCGACGACGCCCTCCTCCTCGCCTTCGGTAGCCGAGGTCTCGACGGCGACGGTGTAATCCTTAAAGCCCGGCAGCACCGCGGCAAGTTCGCGCGTAGTTTCGGTGACACCGTAGCCGTCCTGCACGCCGGTCTGCGCCGAGCCAATAGACCCCGCCGTCATAACGATGCAGGGGATGGCAAAGACTACCGTACCCACAATGATGCGGCGGCGCACCTTGCGCGATAGCTCGTCGACCTCGGCATTTTCTTCGGCGGTTACAATGCCGTCGCCGTTGAGGTCGCGCTTGAGCGGCACGCGCAAGATAAGTAATACGGCTTCGGCCGCGAGTGCGATAAAGACCACGTTGATGCCAAACTCGTAAAGCGCCGAGAGAAACAGCGACCCGCTTGCGATGGCGATGCCATAGCCCGCCGCACACAGAGGCGGCATGAGCGCGGTCGCCACGGCCACGCCGGCGATGAGCGTGGCGGGTTCCTGGTCGCGCGAGTTGCCCAGCCCGCCTGCAAAGCCGCCTGCGAGTGCGACGGTAAGGTCCCAGACGGTGGGTGTCGAGTTGTCGATGATGGCGGCCGTGGTGGTGCCAAGGGGCGAGAGCTTAAAGTACAGCGTGGACGTGACCAGGCAAAAGGCCATTTGCAGCGCAAGGCCGGCGACGGCTTCGACGGTAATCTCGCGGTCGAGCGTGGCAATGCCGTATGCCATGGCAAGAACCGAGCCCATGAGCGGGCAGATGAGCATGGCGCCTACAATGGCGATATCCGAGTCGATATCGAGGCCGATGCTTGCGATGAGCATGGCGATGATGAGGATGCATAGGTGGGAGCCAGTCAGACGCGCTCCGTTTACAAAACGCTTGCGGATCACGTGATAGGGCGCGCGTCCCTCGCGAATGTTGAACGCGCGCTTGAGGAAGCGGGTGACGTTTTCCATGGCTTCGCTATGAGCAGGGCGGATGCCGTGACGCCGATGATGACGCTCGCGCAGTCGTTCGATCTGTTGCTTATCGAGTTCCATGTCCACCTCGTTCCAGCGCGGTCCGCGCAACGCGCCCGTTGTCCTAACTCTACACCGTGGCGGGCGGGGTGTCTGTTGGATGCGGAATCCGATAGGGCGGATGACGCGGGAGCAAATGCAAATCACAGGCTCAATTCCATCCCGCGAGAATATGATGCACCAGCTCCTTCAAATGTGACGAAACTGTGAAGCACGAGAGCGTGAATTTCAAAAAATACGCTGGTCGCCAATGTTGCGCAACAGAATTCAAAAATCGACAGCTACCGTTTGATACGTATGGATACATCCGTGTCAAAGGGAGAAAGCCATGGCAAACTACAGTCCACAACACTTTGAGCCTCGGGCCAAGGCCGTCAACGTCAAGGGCGTTGCCAACCGCGCCGTCGCAACCGTTTTGACGGCGGGCCTCATCGCTCAGCCGCTCATGTCGCCGCTGGCGGCAATCGCCGCACCGTCAACCGATAACGGCGATTCTGTTCAGGGGGGTGTTCCTATAGTTTTGTCAACTGGGAAATGCTCTCCGTGCGACCGAA
>CABSNM010000021.1 GCA_902479065.1 uncultured Collinsella sp. | reverse complement strand
CGGCAGCGTCAGATGTGTATAAGAGACAGCCCCAGCCCTTTGCGCCATTCCGCGCAACCGAGCGCGATTCTCAGGCACTTCAGGCAAGGAACACGATGAACGACCGACCTCTCGTCATAGGCAAAGGAACGAAGCAACGCCGCGACAAATACACGTGGCGCTACCGTCACAGCCTCGGCAAGGATCCGGTCACGGGCAAATACCGCTATTCGCCGTGGCAGACCATACATACCACCAAAAGCCGAGAGGTCGACGCCGCACTCGAAGCCTACAAGGCAGAACTCAACAGCGGCACCTACGTCCAAAAATCGAGGGACACCGTCGGCTCGTACGCAAAAAAGTTCCACGACAACCGCGAAGGAACCATCACGCCGCTCGCCTACTCGACATCCTACTCAATCGAGAACCGGACGCGCACATCACATGCGTGATGCTCATGCTCGACACCGACATGAGAAGGGCAGAAGCCCTCGGGATGACGTGGTCCGATGTCTCCGTCGAGAACAGAAGCATCCTCATTGAGCAGCAGTTCGCGGCCGATCGAAGCGTTCGCTCGCCCAAAAGCAAGAAAAGCGTGCGGAGGATCTCGATAAGCGAGACGCTGACGTCGTATCTCGAATTCTGGAAAAAGGAGCAGGCCCGCGAAATGGAAGCCTTCGGCCTGGAACAAGTCAAAGGCACTCCGCTCGTCCACTCATTCGAACGAACGAAAGACAGGCATCCCCAAGTCAACTTCATGGACCTGAATGGGTTTTCGCGCTGGTTCAGAAACTTCAGCGTCGAGAACGGGTTCGGCAAGTTCGAAGGCGTTCGAACATACCATTATGTGAAGGAAACTGTCGACGGGGAAACGATTTCGAAGCGTTATGAGCATAAAGAGTGGCTCGAATTGAGGGATTACCTCAGGAAGCATCCCAAGGTTCGCGAGGCGAGGCATATCAGCACATATGAGAGCGAGCACCTTCCTTACGGATATTCGGGCCTATCGAGCCACACCGCTACTGCCGCTACTGCCCGCCAGCTTCCGAACCAGCGGGCGGTAGCAGCACCCCGAACATCTCGCCGACAGCGCAGAGAGTCGTCGACCTGGCGGCCAAGGCCGACATCGAGGACGTGATGCTGTGCGACCTGCCCGGCGTCCTGTCCTTCCTAGGGCTGCCACCTGAGACGGAGATGCCGCCGGGCAACAAGGGGAAGACGAAGCTCAAGAAGCTCTACAGGAAGGTGGCGCCGAACAAGGCATACCACTCCGGCGAGCGCGCCAAGGATTTGATCTCGCACCTCGACATGGCAGAGATCAGGGCATCGGCGCCCGTCCAAGAATTGGGATGCAGTTCATACGAGCTCGGGGCTCTTTTCGTCTAGATTGGGGACGCATGGCCGGACGAAAACAATTTGCGTCTGGTAATAAGCGTACGAAAGCGCAATTTACGTCTTAATTCCGTACGCAAATCAAGACGAAAATCGTTTACGTCTGCTTTAAATCCGTACGAAAACGGTTTTCGTCTTGCAGGGCAGTTGCCGTTTCTACAGTTCAACTTCCAGTTCGGCTTTGTGCTCGTAGAGGTAGTCGCGCATGTAGGGGATGGCAAATGAGACCTTGCCGTACGAGGGAGCCTCGATAATCGATTCTCTTAACAGGCGGCTGCGGACGGAACTCACCTGTTGAGGCGTTTTGTTTAGGGCATCGGCAACCATGCTGGTCGAGCTCGTCTGCCCCAAAGATGCCATGCTCAGCAGATAAGCGATGCACGTGGGCGGAATGCGCTGTAGCGCGGGCTCAATCACCATGGCACAGAAGCGTTCGCGTGCCGTTGCAATGCCGCGCTCGGCTTCTTCTTCTCCAATAATCGGTGTATGTGCGCGTCTTGCCAACTGCCATGCGTAGTATCCAACGAGTTGGATCATGAAAGGATAACCTTGCGTTGCCTCGGCAAGTTGGCCGGCAATACCTGGCTGCAACTCCATGCCAGACGCTTCAATGGTTTCCTCGAGGGAGTACGACACTTCGGTTACTGCCACAGCCTTCAGGTCAAAGGGGAGGGCACGGCGCAAAAACGTAAGTGTCTTTCCGTTGATGATGCTTTCAATCATCGAAGGCAGCCCCGCAAAAACAAAGGCGATATCAAGGTCTTCGCCGATAACCTGCTGAATCGCAATGGAGAGCGCTCGGACCTCATCGAGCTCTGCGTCTTGAACCTCGTCGAGAGTGATGAGCAGGCCATTTCCATTCTTGGATATTGTCTGTCTCATGGCGTCGCGTAGCGATGGGCCGATTCGCTCAATGTCTATGCTGCCGATGGATATGCCAGCTACGGTGGGCTCAAATCTGGCGTGTTTGGTCTGGAATTTGGGCTGCAGCTGTTCGAGAATGCGTTGGCAAAGTCCCTCGGTTGCGACCTCTTTTATGACCGTCCAGCCACGGCTTTGCGCCAAACGTGAGCACTCGTCAAGGAGGACCGTCTTGCCTGTTCCACGGACGCCGGCTATGCGCATTAGGCGCCCCGGGGCACCAGGCCCGTTGACGAGGCCTTCATTGAATTCTTCGAGTACATCTTCGCGGCCGATAATCGTGGGAGGTGTTTTACCTGCTGTGGGCTTAAAAGGGTTTGTTTGCATGTGAGCCACCTTTGCTCAAGATATAGCAAGATATAGCAAAGTATAGCAAGATATAGCAAAGTATAGTGAGATATAGCAACGTATAGCGCTGTTCGCGGGTTCTTACGGTGGTGCTATTTTCCGAATGCCGCGCGGATAAAGCGCTGGGCGAACAGCTTGTTGGCGACGTTGATGACATGGCCCAGGAACAGTGCCGAGATGGCGGTCGTGACGCCAAAGCCGCCCAGGTTGTACATAAAGATCAGCGACAACGCGAGCGAGGCGGCGACATGTGAGCAGTCAAACACGACTTTTACGTCACCAAAGCGGCGTTTAAGCTTTTCGGCAATGACTTGCACCAAGCCGTCGGGCGCGTTGGGGACAACGCCCATGTTGACGACGAGACTTACGCCAAATGCGGTGACAGCGAGGGAGAGCAGCATGGTCGCAATCTGTGTGGGGAGTGCCGTGGGATGCAGTGGGTTGACCGCCATGAAGAGGTCGGTCAAGCCGCCAATCAGCGTTGAGAAGAACAACTCGAGCAGGATGCGCGGCTGGAACTCGCTTCGCAAGATGGCTAATTGCGCCACGATGTAGGCGACGTAGGTTGCGGTGATCCAAAAGCCGAGCGTCTTGCCAGTGAGCATGGATAGGGTTGTGGCAAAGCACGTGAGCGCGGCGACGCCCAGGCCGGATGCCGTCTGGAGACTCATACCGAGTGCCAGTACTGCAACGCCCACAAGATACATCAGCATTCTGATGACGGTATGGCACCAGTCGATGTTCTCGCCATGCATGATGATGAGCGGTCGCATGTTGCTACCCGTCCTTTCGGTTGTGTGAAAAAGCTGACCCGGGCCGGCAAAAGAGGGTTATCGGAGGCACTGCTGCAAAAGCAGAAAAGCCGGCCCCACGGTCAGTCGTCTAGGAAGTGTCTCGCTGTGCCGGAATGGGACTAAAGGTCCAACGAGACGGGAAGAAAGCAAATGGTATTGCGTGGGCGATAAGATGCCAAGATGGTAGGGTGCGTCTTAGCATCCTATTGCCCACGCTCAACGAAATCGGTTTCGTTTGAGCCTAAGTATACGCACGGGATTTTATTTGCGAAGAGAAAAACAATAAAAAGGTGAACGTTCACCTAATCGCAACAACTCGTTGGCTGTAGTTGCGGTGGAATAGTTCCTGTTTTTGCTGCTGAAGGCCTTGAACAGGAACTATTCCACCGCAACTTATGATGGGGCGGGGGATGCGATAGTATTGCATGGTGGTATTCGACTAACCGAGGACTTATCCGAGGGCTTTATGGAACAGCACCAGCATTATCAGAGCCTGCAAGACCAGGCGTACAACGCATTGCGCTCCAAGATCATCTATGCCGAGCTCAGGCCCGGCACGCGTCTTTCGGCGATTGGTCTGGAAAAGGAGACGGGAATCGGGCGCACGCCCATTCGCGAATCCTTTGTGCGCCTGCGTGAGCAGGAGCTGGTGGAAACGCGTCCCAAAAGCGGCACCTACGTCTCTAAGATCAGCATGGAACGCGCCGAAAACGCCTGCTTTCTGCGCGAGAAGCTCGAGAGAAGCGTGCTAATTAAATGCTGTTCGGCCGCCTCGCCCGAGCAAAAGCAGCGGCTTGAGCAGATTCTTACCGAGTCCGAGTCGCTCGACCATGGCGAAACGCGCCGTTTCTTTGACCTGGATAACCTGTTCCATGAGACATGTTTTGAGATTGCCGGTCGTCACATGTTGTGGGATTGGATGAAGAGCATCAACACGCATTTTGAGCGATACAACTGGTTGCGTATGGTGTCACAGGATCTGGATTGGGAGCCGATTCGTCGGCAGCATCGCCGGATTCTCGAGGCCATTAAGAGGGGCGATACCGACGCGGCGAGCTATCTGGCAGAGACACACCTGCACCTGATGCCCGAAGAGCAAGGTCCGGTTATCGCCTTGCATCCCGACTATTTTGAGCTGTCCAAAGACTCGGCCATCTAATCAATCCCCATATAAGTTGCGGTGAAATAGGGACTGTTTTGCGGCCTAGGTGGCGCAAACAGTCCCTATTTCACCGCAACTGCGTTGGGGCGTAACCGGGGCACAAAGCTGCGGCACCGCTTGGAGAAAAAGACCGGAAGCAAGGGTCCATTCCTCCAGACGGCGCCGCAGCTGTTTTGATGGCTCGGCTTTTACCGAAGTGGCTCAGTTGAGCGCGACTGCCAGCCGATTATACAAAGCGGCTCGGGGGCGTGTCGCTTCCGTCACGTTCTATCAGCATATAAGACGGTTTTGGTTCTTGCTCGTGACGGAAACGGCGCGCTTCCGAGCTGCTTTAAAAGAAAGGGGGCGAGGTCTAGGGCACGCCCCCTTTCACGATAGAGAGCTAAACTTAGCCGCGGACCTTCTTGACGACGTCCATGGCCTCGCGAGCGATCTGCTCGACCTTGGAGAAGTCGCCGTCGGCGAACAGGGCGGGCTTGACCATCCAGGTGCCACCGCAGGCGATGATGGCGGAGGAGCTCAGGTACTCCTCGACGTTGGCAGTGTTCACGCCGCCGGTGGGCATAAAGCGATGGCCGACAAACGGAGCCGCAAGGGCCTTGATGGTGTTGAGGCCGCCGTACTGAGCTGCGGGGAAGAACTTGGTGACCTTGAGGCCCAGGTTCTCGGCGGCGGTAACCTCGGAGGGGGTCACGGTGCCGGGCAGCACGGGCAGGTCGATATCGATGCAGTGTTTCACGACGTCCTCGTTGTAACCCGGGGAGACGATAAACTTGGCACCGGCGGCGCGGGCCTGCTCAACCTGCTCGACAGTCAGGACGGTGCCAGCGCCGACGCACATCTCGGGCTCGGCCTCGGCCATGGCGGCGATGCACTCGGCGGCGCAGGCGGTGCGGAAGGTAACCTCGGCGGACTTCATGCCGGCTGCCATAAGAGCGTGGGCGAGCGGGGCGGCGTCCTCGACCTTGTCGAGCACGACGACCGGCACGATGCCCAGGGACTCAAGCGTGGTGTAGAACTGATCGAACATGATGTTCCTTTCGATGTGTAGCGCGCATGGGCGCGTGATTGCCAAATGTGCTGGTCAGGAGCCGATTTTGGATTGGTTATCGGAGGCACTGCTTGGGGTTCAAGCAATTCCAAAACCGGCAGCTCGACCAGTCATGTAGGGAATGCCAGGCAAAACCGGAATGGGACTGGTGGTTTTGCCCGGCCGGAGGAATCGGGGAGCGGGCCGCAGGGGTATGGGATCGGAAAGCTGCGGCCCGCGGAATGGGGAACGAATTAACGGGCGACGCGGGTGCCACCGTCGGCGGCGGATGCCACGGCTGCGATCTCGTCTGCGGTCACCAGGTTGGAATCGCCCTTGATGGTGAGCTTGAGGATCGAGGCTGCAATCGCGTAGTTGACAGCGTCCTGCGGGTCAAAGTCGTTGATGAGGGCATGGACGAGGCCGGCGTTGAAAGCGTCGCCGGCGGCAACGCCCTCGAGTACGTGCACGTCGTGAGCAGGGGAGAACCAGTGCTTGCCGCTCTCGGCGTCAAAGAGCATGCCCATCCAGATGGAGCGCTCGACGCAGGAGATGTTGCGAACGACCGAGGCGACCTTCTTGCAACCGTATTCGGCGCAGATCTGGCGGGCCATCTCGACGTAGGTGTCACGCTCCTCGATGCCGTGGGCAAGGGAACCAGAGACGCAGGTCATGCCAAGGCCGGCAGGCGCATCCTCGTCGTTGGCGATGCAGATGTCGACGAGCGGCAGGAGTTCCTTCATGGTGGCCTGCGACTTCTCGGGCGACCACATCTTGCCGCGGTAGTTCACGTCGCACACGGTCGTGATGCCCTTAGCGCGGCAGGCGGTGAGGGCATCCTTGCAGGCGGCAGCCATCTCATCGGAGACGGCGGGGGTCACGCCGGAGAAATAGAAGACATCGATGCCCTTGAGGATCTCGTCCCAGTTAAAGACGTCGCGCTTGGCCATGTTGATGGCAGAGTACTTGCGGTCGTAGACGCAACCGTTACCGCGCTGCGAGGCACCGACCTCAAACACATAGGAGCCAAGGCGGTCGCCCTGACGCACGACGCGTGTGGTGTCGACGTCGTAGGCCTTCAGCGAACGCAGGGCGCACTCGCCCAGACGGTTGGCCGGGACAACAGAGACGTAAGCTGCCTTGTCGCCCTGGTAGGCCAGGGAAAGCGCGGTGTTGGCCTCGGCGCCACCGTAGCGGACGTCAAACTCGGTTGCCTGCTCAATGCGCAGATGGTCTTTGGGCGAGAGTCTCATCATGATCTCGCCGAAGGTAAGAACCGTTTTACCCATGGTCGCGCAGCTCCTTTTACTCGTGCGTACACCTTTGATATGGCGTTGGTACGCAGGTGCCAAGACGGTAGGGTGCGTCTTTGCACCTGCGTGCCAACGCTCGCCGAAATCGGTTTACGAAATCGGTTTCGTTTCGAGTTGTAGTATACTCACCTACAGCGTTTTGCAACCGAGATTTTAAAAAAATGCCTAAAATGGCTCAGACCGCCGACAAATGGGAAACGGGGTGCGCTATGGCGCAGATGAGAATCAAGGACATTGCCGCCGAGGCGGGCGTGAGCCCGGCCACGGTCTCGCGCTATCTCAACAACCGCCCCGGGCAAATGACCGAGGAAACCCGTGCTCGCATCGCGGCGGTTATCGAGCGCACCGGCTATCGCCCACGTGCCGCTGCGCGCAATCTGCGCAGCTCGCGCACCAACCTCATCGGCGTGATCCTGGCCGACATCGCCAACCCATTCTCCAGCGCCATGCTCGAAGGGCTTTCCGCCAGCGCCGCCGCGCGCGGCTGCTCGCTCATGACGGCCATTAGTGGCAACGACCCCGCTAAGGAAGCGGAGTCGCTCACCAGACTTATCGATGCCGGCGTGGACGGCCTGGTCGTCAACACCTGCGGAGGTAATGACGAGGCGATTGCCGCGGCAGCGGGACGTCTGCCCGTTGTGCTGCTCGACCGCGATGTTGCCGACGGCGGTGTCGATCTGGTGACATCTAACAACCGTGAGCTGGTCGCCGGCCTGGTAGACGCCCTGGCCGCTGCGGGCAGCGAGCGCCTGTGCCTGCTCACCGAGGCAAGCGACGACAGCCCCGTGCGTCGCGAGCGCGCCGAGGCCTTTACCGACGAGCTGTCGCGACGCGGCCTTGCCGGCGAGGTTGTCACCTTGGCCGATGGCGGTGCCACGGGCGTCAGCCGCCTGGAAGAGACCATCCGCGACTACGCGGGCAAAAAGCTCGGCCTCATTGCCGTCAACGGCCTGGTCTTCCTGCGCCTGACCGAGGCGCTGGCGCAGTTGGGACCCTCGTTACCGGCTGGTCTTAAGATTGCGACGTTTGACGATTATCCTTGGAACCACGTGCTCTTTGGCGGTGTGACCACAGCAGCGCAAGACACCCTCACCATTGCCGAGCGCGTAGTCGAGCGTCTGTCCGAGCGCATCGACGTTGTTACCACCACCGTGGGCGAAGCCGCAAAGCTCGCCCCCAAACGCATCGAGGTTCCCGGTCATATCGAACACCGCGCATCGACCTCGCGCTAACCATTCGTTCGTAACTGCCTGTTCGCGCACGTTTTTTGAGCGCTTGATACGCTTTAACCCTGCGGAAACATTTTTCTGCGATAGTATCTGCGATATAGACCAGTCGAAACCCGCCCGAAAGAAAGGGGAGCGACATGAACCAGCAGAACATCGATTACGTACTCCGTTCAGTAGAGCAGCGTGACATCCGCTTTGTGCGTCTGTGGTTTGTCGACATTCTCGGCCGCCTCAAGAACTTTGCCATTAGCCCCGAGGACCTCGAGGTCGCTTTTGAGGAGGGTATTGGCTTTGACGGCTCCGCCATCGAGGGCTTTGCCACGCCCGAGGAAGCCGACATGCTGGCGTTTCCCGATGCTTCGACCTTCCAGATTCTGCCGTGGCGTCCGAGCCACAACGGCGTTGCCCGCGTGTTCTGCGACGTGTGCACTCCCGACCGCAAGCCCTTCGCCGGCGATCCGCGCGATGCCCTGCGCCGCATGTTCTACAAGGCCGAAAAGGCCGGCTATCTGCTCAACGTGGGCGCCGAGCTGGAGTATTACTACTTCCCCGACGAGCACACCCCCGAGCCGCTCGACAACGTGGGCTACTTCGATCTTTCGGTGAGCGATGCCGCCCGCGACCTGCGTCGCAACACGGTCCTCACGCTCGAGAAGATGTCCGTGCCCGTGGAGTACACCTTCCACGCCGCCGGCCGCTCGCAGCACGGCATGAGCCTGCGCCACGCCGAGGCCCTGAGCATGTCCGACGCCATCACCACGGCCAAACTCATCATTAAGCAGCAGGCCTACGAGAGCGGTTGCCACGCCTCCTTTATGCCCAAGCCGTTGGCGGGCGAGGACGGCAGCGCTATGTTCCTGTGCCAGTCGCTATTCGACCACGACGGCAACAACGTCTTTTGGGGCGAGGACGACGAGAAGTACCACCTCTCCGACGTCGCCAAGCACTATATGGCCGGCATTCTGGCGCATGCCCGCGAGATCAGCGCCATCACCAACCCAACGGTCAACTCGTACAAGCGCATCACCACGGGCGGCGACTCCGTGCCGCAGTACGCCACGTGGGGCCTGCGCAACCGCGCGAGTATGGTCCGCATTCCGGTCTACAAGCCCGGCAAGCAGCTGTCCACGCGCATCGAGCTTCGCAGTCCCGACCCCATGGCCAACCCGTACCTGGTCAACGCCGTCACGCTGGCGGCCGGTCTCGACGGCATCGAGCGCAAGCTGGAACTCCCGCCCGAGGCCACGGCCGAGACGCTCAAGCTTACCGACCGTCAGATGCTCGAGGCCGGTTATACGCCGCTGCCGCGCTCGCTCAAAGAGGCGCTCGACGTATTTGAGGACTCGCAGTTTATGAAGGATGCCCTCGGCGAGCATATCCACAGCTTCTTCCTCAAAAAGAAGCGCGACGAGTGGCATAAGTTTGAGTCTACGATCACCGAGTGGGAGATCAAGCACTACCTGGCGAACTCCTAATCGCGCTGGCTTGTTCCAGTACGATTGAGCTCATTTCTTTGGAGGCCGATATGTCCGAAAAGAGTGCCCTGTTCATGGCGCGCACGACGCGCTTCCACGAGTTTGCCCGCAGCTTGACGACCACCCTGGGTGTCGAGGTGAGCCTGGCAACCCCCGATTCGCCGACTGCGGCGCACGACTTTGACCTGCTCATTCTCGATTCCGATGGCATTCGCAGCGACCGCATCGATCAGATTGCCAAGTGGCTTGACGATCGTGGCGGCGTCCCCATGTTGGTGATCGTCGACGACGAGGCGCTCGGCACCCTGCGTCTGCCGAACCACGCGCATGCCGACTTTGTATGCCCCACGGCGACGCCCAACGAGCTCAAGGCTCGCGCGCAGCGCCTGATGGGCGAGGAGGAGACCGTCGCCGCCGACGATGTGCTCAACATCGATAACCTCGAGATCAACCTGGCTACCTACCAGGTAACGCTCGATAACGAGCCTATCGACCTGACGCTGATGGAGTACTCGCTGCTGAGCTTTTTGGCGACGCACCCCAACCGCGCCTACAGCCGAGAGGTGCTGCTGCACCGCGTGTGGGGCTTTGAGTACTGCGGCGGCACACGCACCGTCGACGTGCACATTCGACGCATCCGCTCCAAGGTGGGCCCGCAGATCGCGGCGCACATCACCACCGTCCGCGGCGTGGGCTATCTGTTTAAGGACTAGATTTCCACTACAAAGGGGACAGGCACTTTTGTAGTGGCTTTGACGCAGGTGCGGGTTCCTTTCGGGCCTGCAGCAGAACTTAAGCATTCCTAAAAGATTGCGTTCTCATACACGTTCGCCCGCATATTGGGGTACAACTCAACGTGAACAATGATGGCCCGCCACATGTTTGGCGGGCCTTTGGTTATTTGACGAAAGGATCGCAGCCATGAGCGAGAACGATTCCCAGCGTCCCCAGGATGCGGGCAACGCTGGCGAGACCCAGCAGCAGCCGCGTGTGCAGGTGGAGTCGACGCCTGCCGACGGCAACAACATTCCCTACGTGCAGGCTTACGACACACAGACTGGCCAACCGCTGGGCGGTGCACAGGTCGTGAACAAGCACACGGTGGTCAAGACCAAGACCAAAAAGCTGCCGATCTTTATTACAGCGCTTGCCGGCTGTGCCTGCGGCGCCCTGCTGGTCATCGCACTCATTATGAGCGGTACGCTCGATATCGGTGGCGGCAAGAATGCCGTGACGGCGGGCGCTTCGGGTTCGTCGACGCAAAAGATTACGATCGACTCCGAGGACACCACGTTGGCCGAGGCCGTTTCTGCCAAGGCCCTGCCCTCCGTCGTTTCCATCACCGCCACTTCGAGCGGCAGCCAGAATGGCTCGCTTTCGCAGTCTGCCGACGAGTCGGACAACTCGGGCAGCGTCGGTTCGGGCGCGGTGCTCGATACCGAGGGCCATATCCTTACCAACAACCATGTGGTCGATGGCTATGACCAGTACGTGGTTACCATGGACGATGGTACCACCTACGAGGCTGAGTTCGTGGGCAACGATGCTTCGAGCGACCTGGCCGTCATCAAGCTCAAGGACGCCGACGCCTCCAAGCTCACGCCGATCGAGATCGGCGACTCCTCCAAGCTCAACGTGGGCGAGTGGGTCATGGCGATCGGTTCGCCGTTTGGCAACGAGCAGTCTGTCTCCACCGGTATCGTCTCGGCGCTGTATCGCTCCACGGCCATGAGCTCTACCAGCGGTAACACCATCTATGCCAACATGATCCAGACCGATGCCGCCATCAACCCGGGCAACTCCGGCGGCGCGCTCGTCAACGACAACGGCGAGCTTGTGGGTATCAACTCGCTCATCGAGAGCTACTCGGGCTCCAGCTCGGGCGTGGGCTTTGCCATTCCGGTTAACTACGCCAAGAACATTGCCGACCAGATCATCGACGGTAAGACGCCGGTGCATCCGTACATGGGCGCTACGCTTTCGAGCGTCAATGCGCTCAATGCCCGCACCAACAAGCTGAGCACCGATAGCGGCGCGTATGTGGCGAGCGTCGTTGAGGACGGCCCTGCCGCCAAGGCCGGCATTCAGGAGGGCGACGTCATCACCAAGCTGGGCGACGACGAGATCACGAGCGCCGATGGCCTGATCATCGCGCTGCGCAGCCACGAGGTGGGCGAGAAGGTCGAGATCACGCTCATGCGCGGCAAGGAAGAGAAGAAGGTCACCGTCGAGCTGGGCTCCGACGAGGAGCTGCAGAACCAGCAGCAGAACGACAGCGCAACCGACACTGGCAACGGCGGTATTACCGACGAGCAGCTGCGCCAGTATCTGGAGGAGCTGCTGGGCCAGCGGGGCCAGGGTCAAGGCTACGGTCAGGGTTTCTAACGAGCTGTATCACACATACCGATGCCAGAGGGGCTGTCCTATCAACGCGGGACAGCCCCTCTTTCCCTATTGATCCGTTGGGGACGGAGAAAAACGGATCATTGAGAAATGGCGAGGGTATGGTTTGATCGCGCGATCCTTCCCGGTCTGGCGGCTGCCGATTCGGTGCGGTTCGAAAGGGCTATTCGACCCCGTTGCGACCGGTGGTACTCTAGTATCCGTTTGAAATCGAGCGAAGGAGTGCCGCTATGGAGCAATCGAGCCTGTTTGGTGACGGTGTGGACATCGATACCGAAACGCCCGCGAGCGCGGATGCCGCCGCACCGACCGACGCCCGTGCCCAGGCGGCAGCGCGCGCGGCCGAGCTGCGCCACGAGCTCGATTACCACGCCTATCGCTACTACATGCTCGATGCGCCCGAGATCACGGACGCCGCCTTTGACAAAATGCTCGTTGAGCTGCAGGAAATCGAGGCCACCTACCCCGACCTGGTGACACCCGACAGCTACACCCAACGCGTGGGCGGCTACGTGAGCGAGCAGTTTACGCCGGTCACGCACATGGCGCGCATGTATTCCATGGACGATGCCATGGATCTGGACGAGCTCGACGCATGGCTCCAGCGCACTGAGGATGCCCTCGGTGCCGGCAGCGTTACCTATACCTGCGAGCTAAAGATTGACGGCCTGGGCGTGGCGCTTACTTACCAAAACGGCACCTTCGTACGTGCGGCCACACGTGGCGATGGCACCACGGGCGAGGACGTATCGCTTAACGTCCGCACCATCAAGGATGTGCCCATGCACCTGTCCGAGCCGGCGCTCGCCCACATGGGCGCCGACCGCGAGCGCACCATCGAAGTACGCGGCGAGGTCTATATGCCCAAGGGCAGCTTTGTTCGTCTGAATGAAGAGGCCGATGCCGAGGGGCGCGACCCCTTCGCCAACCCGCGCAACGCCGCCGCCGGCAGCCTGCGCCAAAAGGATCCCAAGGTCACGGCGCGCCGTGACCTGGCCACCTTTATCTACGCTATCGCCGATACCGACCCGCTGCACGTCCACAGCCAGCGCGAGTTTCTGGACTGGCTGCGCAGCGCCGGCTTTAACGTCAACCCCAACGTTGCCCGTTGCGCCACGCCGGCCGAGGTCCACGAGTTCTGTGCCCAGGCGCTCGAGCACCGCGGCGACCTGGATTACGACATCGACGGCGTGGTCGTAAAGGTCGACAGCTTCCAGCAGCAGCTCGACCTGGGCTTTACCGCCCGCGCGCCGCGCTGGGCCATTGCCTTTAAGTTCCCGCCCGAGGAAAAGCAGACCGTCCTGCGCGAAATTCGCATCCAGGTGGGCCGCACCGGTGTGCTCACGCCGGTCGCCGAGTTCGACCCGGTGACGGTCGCCGGCTCCACCATCGCGCGCGCCACACTGCACAACATCGACGAGATCCGTCGCAAAAACGTGCGCGAGGGCGACACCATCATCGTGCACAAGGCGGGCGACGTAATACCCGAGGTCGTGGGCCCGGTGCTCGATAAGCGCACGGCCGATTCGGTCGACTGGCACATGCCCGAGGTCTGCCCCGTGTGCGGCAGCCCCGTTGTCCACGAGGATGGCGAGGTCGCCTACCGCTGCGTGTCCATCGACTGCCCCGCGCAGCTCAAGGAGCGCCTGCTCCACTGGGTGAGCCGCGGCTGCATGGACGTCGACGGCCTGGGCGACGAGATCGTCGACAAGATGATCGCCGCCGGGCTGATTCACGACGTCGCGGACTTCTACCAACTCACGGTCGACGATATCGCCGGCCTGGACACGGGGCGCACCTATGCCAGCTCCAACAGCAAAAAGGGCGTCAAGAAGGGCGATCCCATTCCGGTAGGCCTCAAGACGGCCGAGAAAATCATCGCCGAGCTCAACAAGTCCAAGAGCCAGCCGCTCGGCCGCGTGCTGTTTGCCCTGGGCATCCGCCACGTGGGCAAGAGCGTGGGCGAGGTCATCGCCGAGCGATTCCTGTCGATTGACAAGCTCATCTTGGCGAGCGAAGAGGACATCGCCGAGTGCGAGGGCATCGGTCCCAAGATTGCGGCGAGCGTTAAGCAGTTCCTGGCCGTGTCCGAGAACCTTGCCGTGCTGGAGCGCCTGCGTCAGGCGGGTCTGTCGCTCGAGGTCGACTTGGGCGCTGCGCACGCGCAAGCCGCAGCCGACGCCGGCGTGGCGGGCGAGCTCGCCGAAGCACAGCCGCTTGCGGGTTTGACCTTCGTGCTCACCGGCACGCTTGTCAACCGCACGCGCGACGAGGCGGGCGCGGCGCTCAAGGTGCTCGGCGCCAAGGTCTCGGGCAGCGTGTCAAAGAAGACGAGCTATCTGGTCGCCGGCCCCAAAGCGGGCTCCAAGCTCACCAAAGCCGAGCAGCTGGGCGTACCCGTGCTGGATGAGGATGCACTCGAACAGATCCTTGCGAGTGGTGAGGTGCCAGAGGCATAAGGCATCAATAGTCAAATTGAAGAACAGCCCGGAAAGCATGATTGAACTGCCTTCCGGGTGGTTCTTATTTGGACGGGGCGACCGGCACCGTGATCTGCGTCACGTAGGTCGCGGGGTCGTCGCTGATGATGTCATCGATCAGGGCAATCTCGCGCGATGGACCGGCGGGTGTCAGGTTATGTTCGCGCATATAGCCGAGCAGCTGCTCATAGCGCGGGCCTGCTTGCCCGTGCGTGCCGCGGAAGCTTATGGTCAGGCAGCGCGCGGCGGTTCGCGTCTCGACGTCGCCCACGTAGTCATCGGTGTCATCGAGCAGCAAAAAGACCTCGTCGTAGCCATCAAAGTCGCCGGCGGCCAGGCGCTCGGCGCTAATCCCGACGCCCAAGTTGCCCAGGAAGACAAAGGTCTCGTGCTGGCCCTCTGCAGTTGACGAATTTGCCACTCCAGCGCATAGGCATCGGTGGGGTTGACGCGTTCGCGCAACACGGCGCAGCGAAGCTCGGGCGCATCGATTGTGCAAATGGTATTGAGCTCGATGTTCAAGGCATTGTGCAGCAGAGCAAGCCGGTTATCGATCTTGCGCGACACACGCTCCAGCTCACGTCGCTTGCGCTCGATGAGCTTTTGCTGCTGAGCCAGCTGCCGCTGCATAAGGTCCACATCGCGCGTAGTCACAAACTCGCGGATTTGTGCGAGCGGCAAGTCGAGAACACGCAGATGACTGATGGTATTGAGGGTGGAGAGCTGCCGCGATCCGTAGTAGCGGTACCCACTTGCCGGATCGATGTGCGCCGGGTCCAGCAAGCCCATCTGCTCGTAATGGCGCAACGTGCCCACGCTCAGGTTAAACAGGCGTGCCACTTCGCCAATGCGGAGCAGGCCCTCAGTATGTTCACTTGGCGTGTCGGTCACAGGACCGCTCCTTTCGGTAAAAAGCAGGGGAGGGGCGTCAGACTCGCGTTGCCCCGCTACGCTACCAACTTGTCAAAAGCCCCGCGCCGGTTGAGCACGGTAAACGCGACAACACAGATGACTGCCGACAAAACCGACCCGCATGGCGAGGCGATGCCCATGGGAAACAGCGTGTCGGAATAGGCGTTCGACAGCAGCCACGCGCCGGGCACGCGAATGAGCGCCACGGCCAGCACGTTGTGCGCAAAGCCGATGTAGCTCTTGCCGTATGCAGCGAAAAAGCCGCTAAAGCAAATGTGGATGCCGGCAAAGATTGCATCGAAAATATAACTGTGCATATAGCCGGTACCGGCCGCGACCACCGCGGGGTCCTTGGCAAAAAAGCCAATAAACGCCGGCGCCACCAGCCACATCAGCACCGTGATCAGGCAGCCGTACACCACCGAGATCGTCATGGCGTCCTTGAGCACCTGGCGCGCGCGATCGCCCTTGCCCGCGCCGGCATTTTGCGCCGTGAGCGCGCTGACGGTGGCGCCCATGGAGCTCGGCACAATGAACAAAAAGCTGATCATCTTCTCGACTAGGCCCACGGCGGCGGCGTCGACGAGCCCTCGGTGGTTGGCGATGACGGTGATAAACATAAACGCCACCTGGATGCAACCGTCCTGCACGGCCACGGGCACGCCGATCTTGAGAATGCTGCCGAGCACCTCGGGCTGGGGGCGCAGGTCGCTGCGCTTAACGTGGATGTTCGTGCGGCGGCTCTTGAGCCACACGAGCGCGAGGGCAACACTGACCGTCTGGGCGGTTACCGTGCCGAGCGCCGCACCCACGGGGCCGAGCCCCATGTGGCCGATAAACAGAAAGTCGAGCGCGATGTTGATGATGCACGCCACGCCAATCACGTACATGGGCGAGCGCGAATCGCCCAGGCCGCGAAAGATGGCCGAGAGAATGTTGTATGCGGCGATAAACGGAATGCCGACAAAGCAGATACGCAGGTAGGCGGCGGTGCCTTCGACTGCCTCGGGCGGCGTGCCAATGAGCGCCACGATTTGCGGGCATAGTGCAAACAAGATGACGGCCAGTACCACCGAGACGCCCATAAACAGCGTAATGGTGTTGCCGATGGCGGTCTCGGCGCGGTCGAAGCGGTGTGAGCCCACGGCGTGGCCGACGATAACCGTCGTTCCCATGGCCAGGCCCACGAGCGTCACGGTAATGATGTAGAGCGTCTGCGCGCCATTGCCCACGGCGGTGATGCCGGCGGCACCGCTAAACTGCCCCATCATGTACAGGTCGGCCATGCCGTAGAGCATCTGCAAAAAGTACGAGAGCATATAGGGCAGGGCAAAGACCGCGATGGTCTTGAGGACATTGCCGTGTGTGAGGTCGTGTTCCATGGGCGGGGCTTTCTGGCTTGGTTTGTTTACGTACCAGTGTAGTGAAAACCCTATAACGATTGTAGAGTCAAGGTTTATGTTGGCGGTGGGGCGAAATAAGTGAGCCTGTATTCATTTCCATTTGAATACGGGCATGCGCCGTGTAGGCTTAGCGCCCCTCACCTCGCCTCAAACCATCACAACATTCGGCGTTTTTTGCCAAAATCGGGAAAAGCATCGAATATTGTGATGGTTTTTCTGCCACTCGAACGGGTGGAATCGCTTTCTTGCGCACGAAGGTGTGCGGACCCGTGGGCAGGGGAATAAGGTTGGTTATCCGACTCCATTGGAGGGCTCATGGACCTGCCGATCGTCCTGTCCCATAAGACTGCCTGGCTGTACCACAACGTGGCGCGCCCGTCCGAGCCGCTCTCGCGAGCAAGTATCCTATACGATGAGGACTCGCTTGCTAACGAGGCGGAGCCGACTGCGAGCCTGCCCAAATTGGGACTCGATGCCAAGGGACTGAGGGCTTCGACGGCAGTTGGGATCGTTACCGACTATCTGGTTTCACTTGGTATTCCACGAGAAGAGCTCGATCATATCGACACGCTCGTCAACTTCGATTTTGAACGCTCGACGCCGGCTGGATTTAGGTGCCACGTGTTTGGGGCGCCGATACCTCCAGACCATCTTATCGAGGTGGCAGAGGGCCTTCTGGTGGTTGATGAGGTCATGTGCTTTGTCCAAGCGGGTTCGTGGATGAGCGAGCCCGAGCAGCTGGAATATGGCTACGAAATCTGCGCCCGATACCATTTGAATCATCTGTCGACAGGCGATTATATCGAGATGGGGCAGAGGTATACCGTCGCCGACTTGATTGCTTATTGCAATGAGAACCGATCTCGTCAGGGGGCCATACGCGCGGCCGCCGTGCTCAAGCGCGTGCACGATGGCGCGCGGTCGCCCATGGAGACGGCCACCGCAATCATGGTCGTAGCAAAGCGTTCCCAGGGAGGGCTGGGATACGCCAAGATCGAGCTCAACCATCGGGTCGATGTTCCCAATGAGTTCAAGTATCTTGCAAAGGCCGGGTATTTCGAGATCGACGTATATGCGCCTGCGAGCGGTACGGGGATTGAGTACAACGGCTCGGACCATCTTGATAAACAGCGCAGCGCGTCGGATGCGGAGCGTATGACCGTGCTGAGCGCGCTGGGCTTTAGGATGATCGTCCTCACCGGGACTCAGTTTGCCCACCAGCTGCAATTGCATCGGGCGATGAACGCCATCGCGCTCGCTATGGGCCTTAAGTGCGATCGAAGCGAAGCGTTCCAAAAGCGGCAAAACGACCTGCGAGAATTCGTGATTCGGCACTGGGACAGCGGCCTTTAGGGACGTTCCGGCCCTTCTACGGGATGCCGTGGGCAGGCGGACCATCACAACATTCGACGCTTTTTGCCAAAAATGGGAAAAGCATCGAATGTTGTGATGGTTTGTATGCTGAGGATGGGCTTGGGAAGCCGGTTTTGCTCGAAGCGACCTGTCCTGTCGTACGGGTGTCGGCATGAATCTCTCGTGGGGTATTATGTTTTCCGAAGAATAAAACGCCGCATGAGGGGAGGGTTGCGTGAGCGACCGCGTGCAACATGACGGCTTTGGTCGCGATATCAACTACCTGCGCATTGCCGTTACCGACAAATGCAATTTCCGCTGCATTTACTGCATGCCGGCCGATGGCGTGGCGCCCCGTGCGCACGACGAGCTGCTCAGTGCCGAGGAAATCGCCCGCTTTGTGCGCTTGGTAGCGGGGGAGGGCATTCGCCGCGTACGCCTGACGGGCGGCGAGCCGCTGGTCAGCCGCCGTATCATCCCGCTCATTCGCGACATCCGCGCGATTCCGCAGATCGAGGACATCTCGCTCACCACCAATGGCGCCCTGCTGCCCAAGTTGGCGCCGCAGCTCAAAGACGCCGGTCTTAACCGCGTCAACATTTCGCTCGACACACTCGACCCTACGCTCTTTGGAAAGATCACGCGCCTGGGTCGACTCGAGCAGACCATGGCTGGCATCGACGCGGCGCTGGCTTGGGGCTTTGAACCCGTTAAGGTCAACTGCGTTGTGGTGCGCCGACTCAACCAGGATGTGGCGGCCCTTGCACGGCTGACCGTCGACCGCCCCATCCACCTGCGCTTTATCGAATACATGCCCATTGGTGACGAGCGCACGAGCTCGCATTGCGCTGTGGATCCGCATGCTCCCGCGCTCAATCCCGAGCTGTGGGATGTGAGCGATACCGTGCCGAGCGACGAGCTGCGGGCGCATATCAATGCCGGGGCCGCCGCGGCGGGACTGGGCGAGCTCGAGCCGCTCGACATCAACGACGCTCCTGCCGGCGCGGGCCCTGCGCGCTATTGGCACTTTCCGGGCGCGGCGGGAACGATCGGCTTCATTAGCGCCATGTCCAATCATTTTTGCGCGAGCTGCAACCGTCTGCGCCTGACGGCCGATGGCAACGTGCGTCCGTGCCTGTTCAGCGATGCCGAGTATTCGGTGCGTGAGGCGTTGCGCCGTGGTGATGATATGCAGGTACTTTCGATTTGGCGCGATGCCGTGGCCCACAAACCGCAGGAACACGCGATAATTGAGGGCACGCAACGATTTATGTCCCAAATCGGAGGATGATCATATGGCCAAGAGCAGGTACGCCGATGCCACCAAGGCCGCTCGCAGGGCCGCGATGTCTGCCCACAAAGTCACGGCTGCGGCGAATGCTGGCGATGCCGACGCGTCTGCGCAGCCGACTGCCAACACTGCCGCCGAGCCCACCCGTGATGCCCGTCGCGACGAGCTGACGCACGTAGACGCCAAGGGCGAGGTACGCATGGTCGACGTGTCCGACAAGGCCGAGACCCATCGCATCGCCATCGCCGAGGGCACCATTCTCATGCACCCCGAGACGCAAGCCATGGTGCTGCAGGACCGCGCCAAAAAGGGCGATGTGCTTGCCTGCGCGCGCGTGGCGGGCATCATGGCCATCAAGCGCACGAGCGACATCATCCCCATGTGCCATCCGTTGCTCATTACCAAGAGCAAGTGCGACATTGCGCCCATCGCTCCGGCAGGGACGCCTGTCGATGACGTGCCCGAGGGCTGGGCGCCGGCGCGCGCGGACGGGCAGGTTGGCTTTCACGTACTGGTTACGGCCGTCGTGACGGGCAAGACGGGTATTGAGATGGAGGCCCTGACTGGAGCGAGTGCCGCGTGCCTAACGATCTATGACATGTGCAAGGCGGTCGATCGCGGCATGGAGATCGTCGACGTGCGCCTGCTGCACAAGGAGGGCGGCCGCTCGGGCGTGTGGGATCGTGCAGAGCGTCAGGCCACTGCCGTTGAGTCTGTGGCCGCTGACGGTGCCACGCTCGCAAGCGCGTCCGTCGCCGTCGCGCCCACAGTTCCAGCTCCGGCCGTCCCCGCGATCGCGTTTATCGGCTACCAGAACTCGGGCAAGACCACGCTCGTCGAGAAGGTCATTGCCGAGCTCACCCGCCGCGGCCTGCGCGTGGGTTCGCTCAAGCATCATGGGCATCACGGTTTTGATATCGATGTGCCCGCTAAGGATACGTGGCGCCATCACCAGGCCGGATCCAAACACGTGGGCCTCATCTGCGCCACGCGCTGGGCGGAGTACGCCGACACGCGCGAGGAGGACGAGATGCCCGCGCGCGAGCTGCTATCGCGTTACAACGATGTCGATGTGGTGATCATCGAGGGCTACAAGACCGAGGGCTTCGACAACATCGTGGTCGCGCGCTCCGGTGTCGACCGTCTGCGCGGCAAGAGCTCGCTCGACCTAGTCGACGGCCGCACGCTGGCCCTTGCCTGCAATGAGGCCCTTGCACGCCAGGCCTTCGATGCCGGCTTTGCGACCCGAGCCATCAACATCAACGACGCCCGAGCCATCTGCGATCTCATCCAAGACCATCTTTAAGGCTTGACGCTGAACCTGCCAAAAAGGGACAGGTTTATTTTGGCAGGTTTTATCTGGGCAAACGTCATTTCCACCACAAAGGGGCCAGGCACCTTTGTGGTGGTTATTGCTATGGTAGATGTGTGGGACATGCCTTACAATCTACCAAGTAGTTCATGACGGGCGAAAAACGGAGAGAAGGGGCTCAATGCGTCCTTAATGTTTCATGCGGATAGATTGATTTGACAGACGGTGGCGAATGCCCGCCGTCCGTATTCGCATGAAACAAGGAGTCTCCATGCTCGCTCCTCTTTTCTCAAAGCCTCAATCATCGCTGCCCGTGCAGGCCAAGCGCCTGGTGGCGATGCGCTTTCTCATCTACACCGGCTTTCAGACCAGCTACTTTATCGGCGTCATCGGAACGCTCACCTATGCGGACGATGCCTCGGTCGTCGCGACGTCGCTGGCCGTCCTTTTTATGAACGTATTCGTGATCTTGGGATCCTTTGCGGGCGGCGCCGCGCTCGACGCTTGGGGCCCGCGCCACCATTTTCTGCTGAGCATCGTGGGCACGCTGGCAACCGGCGCGTCAATCCTCGCCTTTGGCAGCGCGACCGGAACAGTCCTTGCCGGCGCGGTGCTCCTGGGCTTTGTGATGGGGTTCGCCCAGTCCATCGCCACATCCTATCCGGCCTACCTCACCGACGATTCTGTCGAGCTCAAAGACATCAACTCCGCCATCGCCATGTTTTCAAACGTGAGTATCATCGTTGGCCCCACGCTGGGCGGCTTTGTCGCGGCGGCTGCGTCGTCGCGCGCGGTGTTCGTGCTTATGATGCTCTTTACCGCGTTGGCGCTTCTCGCCGGCTGGGGCTTTAGGCCGCAGACCAGCCATGTCGCCGGGGATGCGGATGCCGATTCGGCAGATGAAGGGGAGCGTGCGAGACAAAGCTCCAACCCCAGCGCATCCACTCGTGTCACCTTTGCGACTAGCATCAAGACGGTCTTTACCAATAGCGTTCTCGCCCTGCTGTTCTTCATTATCTTTCTTTCGAACTTTGGCTACGGTGCCTTCGATCCGCTGGAGTCGTTCTTCTACCGCGATGTCCTGCATGTCGGTGTTGAGTGGATGGGCTGGCTCTCGTCGGCCAGCGGTGTGGGCGCGGTACTGGGCGCCGTGGTCGCGCTCCGCTTGCCGCCGCGCTTCGTCAGCCTCAAAACGCTGCTTGTGGCGCTCATGTCCGTGGGTCTGGGAAGCCTGCTCTACGTGGGAACGCCGTACGTGGGCGTGGCTCTCATCGGCCAGATCGCCCTGGGCGTTGCCTGGGGTGTCGTCAATCCGCTCCACAACACCATCGTGCAAACGACGGCTCCGCTCGAGCAGCTCGGCCGCGTCAACTCGGTCATGGGCTTTGGCAACATGTTCGCCGGCGTGGCCCCGCTGGCGATTGCCCCGTGGCTGGCGGCGACGTTTGGCGTGCAGCAGACGCTCGTTGGTGCGGGCATGGTCGTGACGGCAGTTCCCGCGGCGTTGCTGCTGTTTGGACGCCGGCATTTTGATCGTGCTGCACGGCAGTAAAAACCATCACAACATTCGATGAAAATCGCGATTTTGCCGAAAAATGTCGAATGTTGTGATGGTTTGCGCTCCGGCCAGGCAACCCTTCGGGTCCAGCCGCCACAAAGGGGCCAGGCACCTTTGTGGTGGTTTTTGCTTTGACGGGCCGCGCCTGTGCCTTGGTATACCATGTACGCCGTTCACGAATACACTCCACATCGCCGCACAACCCAGAAAGGCCCCCATGGACACCACCTTCAGCCACATCAAAGCCGTGTTCTGCGATATCGACGGCACGCTGCTCACGAGCCAGCACACGGTGTCACCGCGCACCGTGGCGGCGATCCGCGCCCTGCGCGAGCGCGGCGTGCTCTTCGGCCTGTGCACCGGGCGCGACGCCCACGCGACCGAGGCCATGTACGAGCTCTGGGGCATCGAAGGCCTGGTAGACGTGCTCGTGGGCTGCGGTGGCGCCGAGGTCATCGACCGCGCGCACGACATCAACGAGCTGAGCTATCCGCTGCCGGGCGAGACCATCGCGCGCATCTGCAAGCACATGGCGGACCTTCCGGCAACGCCCGTCTGCCCCCGAGACGGCGTGTTCTACGTGCCCGAGAGCAACGCTTGCGTCGAGCACCTGTCGCGCGTCGACGGCGTGCCCTACCAGGTGGTCGATTTTGCCGAGTTGTTGCGCGAGCCGCAGCCCAAGGTGATGTTTACCATGGCGCCCGAGGTAATGCCGCGGGTGATTGAGCGGGCGTCGACGTTTGCCGATGACACCGTTAAAGCGGCGGCTCTGCAAACCACGCAGCGGCTCTACGAGTTCATGGATCCGCGCGTGTCCAAGACGCGCGGCCTTGTGCGCGTGGCGGAGCTCAACGACATGGAGCTCCAGGACATCTGTGTGTTTGGCGATGCCGATAACGACACCTGCATGGTGGCTGACGCCGGCGTGGGCGTGGCCATGGCAAATGGTAGCGATGCCACCCGCTCCGCCGCCGACTTTGTAACCGCCAGCAACGACAAAGACGGCATCGCGATCTTTATCGAGGAACATCTGCTGTAGCGCCGGGGGAGAGTCACCGCAAAGGGAACAGACACCTTTGCGGTGTCCTCAGGCGATTTGGGCGAATTGATGCCTAAAATCTGCGCGAAAATTCAGATATGGTTGTCTGAACATTACGCTTCTAACTACCGATATGATAAAGATATTCCCATCAATTTAGTAGTCTATTCCTCCCGGTTAATGACCTACCGTTCACGGTCGATTTTCGACCGTTCACAGGATGCTTGCTCTTGAGCAAAATGTTGTGCAAATAAATAAAATGCTATTAAAAAACTGATAACTAACTTAATTCCCAGTAGAAACAGATATTTCAGAGCGAATAAACGAAAGCAAATCTGAGTAAATGTCAAGAGAATTGAGAACTGGCTACAAAAATGTCGGTTTTGTTGCTCGGATGTTTAAACAATAGTTACAATAGTATTACTAAGCGTGCGCAATTACAGATTGCGCAGATACGTTTGATAGTGAAAGAGCAAGATCGCGGTCTCTTGGGGAGGAGACATCGATGACGGCAAATTCAAATAAATCTAAGCAAGGTAATAAAGCGGCGCATCGTGTGATAGCGGGTGTTTTGTGCGGAGCTTCTGTTTTGAGCTTGGTACTGTCGCTCGTCATGCCCCCGATCTCCCAGGCCATCGCTAACGATGCCCAGCCAGTTTCTACTGAGAAAAATGTGATGGGGGAGGGTTCCTCAAGTGAGTCTACTGATGTAGACAACGCTACCAACAGGGATACCGAAAACCAGAATAGTGACGATGTCGAAAACGGCGTGGGCGATGCCCAACCGGAGGAGCAGCCCAAGGACGAGTCGCAGGCAGAAGATAATGAAGCGGTCGACGATGGCACTGTCTCGGTAGCCGAAGAAGCTGCGGAGAACGAAGAAGCAGCCACGGCTATTGCTAATGGCGGTGAATTGCGAGATAAGCTTCAGGGCGTTGGGGAAAATCAAGCTGTTAGCTTTGAGCTTGCAAACGATATCGACTATCCCGGCGAAATCAAACTTGAGAAGAGCGGCAGCAATATAACGCTGGACTTAAGCGGCCATAAAATCACGCATTCGGGCGACAATTCAAATAAGCCGCTCTTCAACATCACCAATAACGCGGCGCTTACAGTTAAAGATTCTAACCAAGGGTCTGATCAAAAGCAGACTTCGGATGGCGGCAATAATGGGCGAGTTGCCTCGATGGACTACGACACCAGCTCTGGCATTCCGACCAAACTCACGTATTACGTGACCGAATCGACGCCGAACGGTACGGGGACAACCGAGACTCTCTATAGGCACGAGGTCAGCATCAACGGTGCCATCGTGGGTACCGCTGCCGGCTCCACGATGAGGCTCATCAACGTTTATGCGGGCGGTACGTTTAATCTTGATAGCGGTGTAATTACCCAACAGTATAATTGCAATGTTGGCAACCTCATCTATGCCGAGAACGGCTCTACCGTCAACATGAGCGGTGGCTATGTGTGTGGCGCTTCTAGCTCGGGTGCGGGCGCGGGCATTAAGGTGTCCAACGATAAAGGTAAGGCCTCGACCCTAAAACTGACCGGTGGCGTAATTGCCGGCAACAGCGCTCCTAATGGCGGCGGTGTGTATGCTGGAGGTTCCACGGTCACCATAACTGGTGGCGTAATCTCCGGCAACAGCACACTTCCTTCTGGCACTGGTTTCGGCGGCGGCATCATGGCCGAAGGCGGCAGCGTCACTGTTTCCGGTGGCTACATCACTAACAATAAATATGCCAATTTCTGTGGCCAAGATGGTTATGGCGATCATGGCGGCGCTGGACTTGCCGCTAGAAACGGTACTCATGTCACCATTTCGGGCGGCCAGATCACGGGCAACTATTCTGAGGAAGCAGGCGGCGGCGTTTACGTTACCGATGTCAATCGCAATGACCAGACATCTCGCCAGGGAATGGCATGGCTCAACATTACAGGGGGGATTATTGCCTCTAACGTGAGCAATCGTTCTGAGGGCGCTGGCATTCGCGTGGGCCAGATGGTTGACGCGATGATTAACGGTACTGAAGATAGTAAAGTCTACATTACAAACAATCACTGCATGTCTCGCTTTGACTGGGGTGGCGGCGGCATCTTTGTTCAGGGAAACTCAAAGCAAGGCAAGGAATATACTGCTGGTAGGCTATTCATATATAACTCGTACATTAGCGCCAATGAAGCTGGCGGCTACGGCGGTGGCGTTGCAGTCTGCCCCACGGGCAAGACGTTGGTAACGAACACTGAGGGCACGGCAATCTTTGGCAATTCGTCTGCCAAAGATCAGCAGGACGCAAAAGCTGATTATAATTCTGAAGAGAATAGCGGTAACGAAGGCACCCCTCACCTATCCGCTGGTGGCTACGAAGGCCTTGAGCACAAAAAGAACCAGGATGCTGACGCCTACAATGCCAAAGAGTTTCGCGAAAACGGCCACGCGGACTTCTTCCTTGCGGCGGAGGATCATAAGACCCCGATCGCGGCGGTGATTGGCAAAATGCTTGGCGGCGGTGACGCCAAATACAAGGGAAGTAAAGAGCTTACGCAAGCCATTACTATCCCCGCTAACGGTGGCGTGCAGGTATATAAAAGCATCGGCCTGAGCTCGGGTGTTACAGCTCAAGACGAAGCCGCGATCAATGCGCAAAAAGTTGCGACAACGTTCATCACCGGCAACTATTCCTGGGACCATGGCGGCGGCATCATGTCGAACGGCGACCTGTACATGGGCACGCCTGAGGACACGTATGTCTATCCGAGCCTTAAGCTCAAGGCGACCAAGAAGCTGAAAGGCCGCGACCTCAAAAAAGAGGAGTTCTCCTTTACGGTGTATCGCAAGAATTCAGACAACCCTTTGGCTGGCACGACATTCAATCGCAACGTTTGCACCGAGGTTGGAACAGCAAAAAATGATGCAAGCGGCAATATCACGTTTGACCTTGGTGAACAGTTCGCAACGGGTGGCACGGGTAACGAAATCACATACTACTTGGTCGAAGATGCCGGCGATGATCCTGACATCACGTGCGACTCCAGTGTGTATGAGATTGTGGTACGGACCCAGGATAAGCCGACCAAGCTCATGACTGTTCCGAGTAAAAATAATCCGAACGAAGAGAAGGAACTTCTCATCCATAACTACACGATTACAGACGTCAACGGGACCAAGTACGAACTCGATAAGTCTGGGAAGTGGGTTAACAAAAAAACGTGGAGTGTCGCGAAGAATGTCGACGGCTATTATCAAATTATCTGTGAGGACGGTTCGCCGACTTTCACTAACGTATGTACCGCGTACGACTCGACTGGCGTTTGGATCCCTAAGGCGACCAAGGTCGTTAAGGGTGGCGAGATGAAGGAGTTCACGCTCGAGTTTGCGGATAACGAGAACTTCGATAGTCCCAAGACGGTTATGACCGACCCCGACGGCGTGATTACCACCACTGCCGACGGCAAGAAGTCTCAGACCCGGAGCTTCGACGAGATTGAGTACAAACTCGATCAACTCGACAAGCTCAAGACCGACTCTACTGGCCGTGGCGCCTCCAAGACCTTCACGTACTATGTGCGCGAGAAGGACGAACACTTGACCTATCCGCATTACAAGTTTGATCAGTCGGTCTACAAGTTCACGGTTACGGCAACGGATAATGCCGAAGGACACATCGACTGTGCGGTGACCTACAGGAAGGGAACCGTTGACCCCGGCGGTACGTGGAAAGAAACCGATAATAAGGACCACGAGTTTCCCGACACTACCCCCACCTTCACCAACACCTACTCCACCTCTTTGCCCCTTTCTGGTATGTCGGGCGTCACTCTGACGTACCTTGCCGGCGCGGCGGTGCTTTGCGCTGCTGCGGCCTGGATGCACATTCGTCGCAAGGCGAATGCGAAGGGAGGTAAGCGTCGTGAATAAGAAAGTTTGCTCCTTCCCGATCTTGTTTGCGCTGCTTGCCCTCCTGATCGGCACCTGCGCGGTTGTGTTCCCCGCTTCCGCGCAGGCCGCGCCGACCTCGACTGGTTCCATCACGGTGAGCGGCACCGTGGCGCGCAGCTACGACGCCTACCAGATCTTTAGCGCCAACGTCGTCGACGGCGACGGCGACGCCAAGATCGCCACCGACCTCGCCTGGGCAAGTGACGCCGTGCGCGACGCCGCGCTGCCTGTGCTGCACAGCGCCGGCATGCCCAAATCCCAGACCACCGCGCAGGAAGCTGCCGAGTGGCTCAACACCGATTCCCACCTTACGAGCGCGCTGAGCGCACAGCTCGCTCGTTCCCTCCAGAGCTCTGACGCCGAGTCCGTGGCCCTTAACGCGGGCACGACGGCCGAGCTACCCTGCGGCTACTGGCTCATCGTCGCCGACGACGACGCCATCGCCCAGGGCGAGGCCGGCACCGCGCCGATTATGGCCCTGGTCGGCGGCAGCGCCGTCACCGTCAAGCCCAAGGCGGCGACCCCCAAGGTCGCCAAGCACGTGCTGGAGGACAGCGCCGCCGCCTGGCAGAAGGCCGCCGACGCCACGGTCGCCGACGACCTGTACTGGCGCCTCTCTGCCACGGTCCCGGCGGGGCTCACGGCCTACGACACCTATACGGTGCGGTTCGTCGACACCATGGGCGCGGGACTCGACCCCTCCAAGGTGGCCGCGAGCATGCGCGTGTACGTGGCGGCGGGCGCGGACGGCGGCTTCGACGCCGTCTCGACCGGTAAGGACGGTCGCGCCGGCACCGAGCCCGCGAAGGGCTGGACCGATATCACGGCCCAGTGCGCCACCAAGGTAGCGGCGGACGGCAAGACCTTCACCGTGCGCACCGGCGACCTTATCGCCGCGCTCGGCGGGGCCGACGCCTTCACCGCGGGCGCCCGCGTGGTCGTCGTGTACAACGCGCCGCTCAATAGCGCGTGCAACCACGGCATCGCGAAGGGCAACCCCAACGAGGTCTACCTGCGCTACCCGCGCTCTCCCTTTGCCGACCAGTCCGGCGACGCCGGCTTCACCCGCACGCCGAGCGACGATGCGTGCGCCTACACCTGGGATCTCGCGCTCACCAAGCGCGGCAGCGACGGCGACAAGCCGCTTGCCGGGGCGGTCCTGAGCATCGCCGACGACCGCGGTCGCACGCTGGCGGCCGACGGCACGTGGGATGCGGAGGGCAAGGCCACCGTCACCACGGGCGAGGACGGCCGCGTGACCGTCTCAGGCGTGGACTCGGGCAAGCTGGAGGTCCGCGAGCTCAAGGCGCCCAAGGGCTACACCGCCTTTGAGGGCACGCGCTCCGTGACGGTCAAGGCCGAGGGCCTGGACGTCGACCAGGTGGCCGCCGCCAAGCCCAAACTCACCATTACGGCCGAGTCGCCCCTGCGCGCCGACAGCGCGGACGGGTCGACGGGCAGCCTGGAGGCGTCGCTCATCAACACGCCTACCGGCACACCCCCTAGCATTACCACCGGAGGCTTTATGCCCTCGACTGGCGATATGGCAATGTACGCCGCGGCCGCCGCAGCGGTCGCCGGAGCCGCGCTCATCGTGGTCGCGCTCCTGGTCAAGCGGGGAGGTGGCAGCCATAAAGAGTAGCTGGCAGCCCCGCAGAGAGCGGGGCGAGACATAGCGAAGCAGATGCTAAGACACAGACAGATGATGATCGATCGAATGAGAACCAACCGGAAAACGGAGGAAAAGAAGATGAGCATGAACAAGAACATCGCACGCCTGGCAGTAACCGCCGGCCTCACAGCAGCGCTGAGCTTCGGCGGCGTAATGGCCCCGGTCACGATGGCGTTTGCTGAGGGTGCGACGACTCCGGACAACAGCATCACAATCAAAAGGGTCGCCGAGGATAACAAGGGCAATACGTTTAAGGCCTATCAGATCTTCAAGGCCAAAGTCGTTGACGAGAAGGACAATGGCAAGGTTGCTTCCGATATTGAATGGGCGAATGATGCTATCAGTTTAAAGGTGATTGCCGCCATTACGGGGTCTACCGAGTATCGGGCACTCGTGGAGAAAGACTCCGCCAAGAAGCTCAAGGACGGTGCCTCTGCTTCGGATGTGGCCGAGTGGCTTTCTTAAAATGTGAATCGTACTCATGCCGGCTCGGCAGATAGCAGCGATGGCACGCGCGTTGCTCCCGGTAATGTGCTTTATGAAATTGCAGCTGCGGTTTCAGGCATGAAGCAAAATGTTGAGGGGGAGACCGCTGCGGGAAGCCTTACGGCGGACACTCCGTGGACGCGCCCGAACACTGATAAAGATGGCCATTACGGCGATGGCTATTATCTCTTCGTGTCGGATAGTCTTACGGATTCGAACAAGCCGAACACTGGCACTTCCCCGATCTTTGCCATTGTTGGCGGTGATCCCGTGGTCGTTACCGAGAAGACCAGCATCCCCACGGTCGACAAGCAGATTCTCGATGACACTGCTGGTACGGATGCAGCCAATGCCAAAGAGGACAACTGGAAGAATGGCGGTGATGCTTGGATCGGACAGGATATCGACTACAGGCTGACCGGTCATGTTGCGGACAATATTGCCTCGTACAATACCTATTACTATGAATTCCATGATACGCTGAGTAAGGGTCTTAAGGTTGTAAAGAACCCCGATGGCTCGCCGAACGGTTTGCATGTCTATATCATTGATAACGACGGCAAGAAAGAAGTTGCATCAGACGCTGAAAATGGTTACAAGGCGACTGTGACCCCCGGTGAGACTGAGCTCCTTAATGTTTCTTTTAAAAATCTTAAGACGGTTCAGACTGTTAAGGGAGAGCCGATTGAAGTTGGCGCCGCTTCCAAAGTGGTCGTGACCTACAAAGCTCAGCTCACCAGTGATGTTGAATACAAGGCCGTCGGTACCACCAATGAGGTCAAGCTTGTCTATTCCAACAATCCCATGACTGATGATAAGGGCACTTCTGAGCCGGACAAGGTCACTGACTACGTCTTTGGTCTCGATGTCACTAAGACTGACGCTGACTCGAACAACACTAACGCCAAACTCGTTGCGCGTTTTAAGGTCAAAATGACCAAGCTGAAGAACACCGATATTCCCGGTGGTGGTAAATGGCTGACGCAGGAAGGCGGACTCACCAGCGAAGCAAGCGAGGCCGGAGTGTTTGCGACCGAAAATGATAATAAGGTCTTTATCCCCGGTCTTGTTGAAGGCGAGTATCAGATTATCGGGTTGATTTCTGACCTCAACCGAACACATTGAGCTGATGGCTCGCTCCCGCAGTT
>CABSNM010000020.1 GCA_902479065.1 uncultured Collinsella sp. | reverse complement strand
CGAGGACGGAGGGCCGGAGTGGGGCGACAGGGCCGTGTGGGAGGACCTCCACCACAGGGACCCGTACCCGTTCTGGCTTGATTAATGGATAGAAACGGATGTTCTATCGGGACACACATTTTGTCCTATAAGCCGAACCGAAAGGGCGCGGAGCTGAGGAAACGCGTAAGCGTTTGCCAGCGCAGCGCGCAAGGCGCCTTGGCGCCGCAGCGGCCGCCTGCGCAGCAGGCTGACCCCCTGACGGCCCACCCAAAGATCGTTAAAGCGACTGGCTTAGGCTGGTCGTTTTTTTTGTTAACCTCGCATGGGGTCGAACCCGAAAGGGCGCGGCCGCTTTCACAGATTGAGTCTACCCTGGGGATCGGTGAAACCGTCAGTACCCTCCTTGAGTTTCTTCTCGTCTGCCTTCACGCGACGCTCGAGCTTTTTTGTATCCTCGGCAGGCGGTAGGTTCTCGGGAACAATTCCGCGGTCGATGAGGCTGCCACGCACGCTCGTGTTGTTCTCGACGTGTTCTTGTTTGATCTGGTCCAGACCGTACAAGTCGTGTTCCTCGGCGTTGAAGGCCGTCATCGAGTTCGTGAGGTCCTTTGCTTTGATGAGAACATCGGCTAGCTTGTCCGCCAATGCAGCACTCTTGGACACACCAAGCTGCCGCTTCATGTCCGCCGTGCTTCTGCCGCCGAATAACGCCTCATCGCCCTTCGACTTGATGATCGCGAATCCTTTGGAGTCCACGCCTCGTTTGAACGCAATGCCCGAGAGCTGTTTCTCTGAATCGGATAGCGAGTGGCACGCCTGCAAGCGCTGAATCTCTGCGAAGCGCTGCTCTATGAGCTCCTGACGGCGTGTCTGCACGGCGAAGTACGCCTGTGCGAGTGCGATTTCGGGCTTGTTTGGGTCTCCGTTTTGGGCGATTAAATAGCATGCGTAGCGCGTCAGCTTGTAGTCTTTAACCGCGCGAGCGGCGACACCGGCAGTTACCATTTTCGTGGTGTCACGAAAATGGGAATCAACTGGAGTTTTGTTTGTTTCGCACGAGACTTTTGCCCTCTTAACAACTTCGGCGAAGTTCTCCCATCGAGTGTACCCCATGGGTTCCATTAAATCGCGTGCGAGCCAATATTCAACGCCGTCTTCCACATTGGCGTAGCTATCAAGTTCGACACGCCACTTCTCGATATCTCTACTGTCCATATCTCCTCCTCGCTGGTCTATTGTCTATGCGGGCTTTGCCCACTCTGTATTCAGAATAAGGATACGCTGCCGTGCGGACACGAATGGGCCCGTGCTGCTTCGAGCTCACGGGGCCCATGGATATCGATTGGTTGTGTTCTGCTTTAGATAGGTGTCCGGTTTAATCCGCTCGATAGTGCGACCCGAGACTTTCAGTTCGCTTACGCATGGCTTTGACCATTTCCTGTGCTAGTTGAATCTGCGATTGCAGGCGGGCGAGGGCTGCGACTTCGCTGTCCTGGGCTTTCTGTGTGCTCAAGGTCGTTGCCTCTGTCTTCAAGCCCTCAAGCTCGTGTAGTGCCTCGGATAGGCCCGTCTCGGTGCGGTTGATCATGCAGTAGCTACTCATCGTGTGCTTGAGGCTGCGAGCCAGACGCTCTGCATCTGCCTTGGCGAGGCCGCGCTGGGGGAGGGCGATATCCGTCTTCAAGGGCGTCTCAGGGGCGTCCAGCGCCGCCTGAGTCGCCGATGCACCCGCAATCCGTCCGAACACGATACCGTTGGCGCTTGACAGGCCGCCAATGCGGTCGGCGCCGTGCATGCCGCCCGTTGCCTCGCCACAGGCGTAGAGACCCGCAACGCCGGTCGCGGCTGCCTTGTCGATCTTGATTCCGCCGTTGGAGGCATGGGCGTACATCGCTACGCGCATCTCGTCAGTCGGAGCAATGCCGTGCTCGTCCTGGAGCCATGTGGCAAAGGTCTGGACAAACTCGGGGACGTCCTCACTGGGGAAGTCGTAATGCAGCGCTAGGCCCTCGGCGCCCGCTTGGTCGATGGCAAGGTCGATAGCACGTGAATCCAGGCGTGACGTGAAGGGGCCGTATCCGGAGCGCTGCTCAAGCAGCTTGTCCAGTTTGTCGTCGTCGATGTCAACCGACTGATCGAATTTGACGTAGCGCCAGGTCTTCTCGTTAAAGACGAGGTTGCGCTTGGGCTCAATGAAGCCGGGCATCATCTGCATGAACTCTATATTAGTAAGTGTTGCGCCGTGCGCCAGCGCGATGGCCTGCGAGGAACTGAGCACATCAGCCGACGTAAGGCTGCGCTCGAACAGGCCGCCTGTGCCACCGGCTGCGATGACCGTGGCCTTGGCAGCAAAGGGCACGATTCGATTTTCGGTAAGGTCGTAGAGTACGGTTCCGGTTATTCTGCCGTTCGTGTCCTCAACAAGGTCGATAAGCTCATGGCGGGGGAGCAGGCGAATGCCGAGCGACTCGATCCAGGTCGTCAGAGCGTCCTCAAGGGGCTTGCGGGTGAGGCCGCGCCACATGCGCGTCTTGTGGTCAAAGCAGGGGATAAATTGCTTTTGTTGAGCACTCTTGGCGCTTTGCGGACGCTGGAGCTCAACGCCCAGGTCTTGCTCGAGCCAGTCAATCGCTTGGGGAATGCCGTGGACGAACGCTTGGACGAGTTCGGGGTCGGCAACGCCGCCGCCGACGGCCAGGATGGTGTCGATGAGGTCCTGCTCGTCGTCTTCGTTAACGGGTCCGATAAGCCCTAGGCCCCAGGTTCCGGGGAAGAAGCTCGATCCACTCATAGTCTTGCCGGCGCTTGCCACAGTGACGGTTGCACCCGTGCGTGCCGCTTCGATGGCGGCGCAAAGGCCCGCAATGCCAGATCCAATTACCAGTACATCAGTCGATTCCATCGGATTCCTTTCTCGTCCGGCGCATTGTCGCACGGGTGATCGGCAATGGGGCCGCAAAGACTCGGCAAATCGGTAAAGGGCAAATATGGCAGGTGGGCGTCATGGACGCTCTGACGCTCCATCTCATCACATCTTGTATTTCGCCCCAACTGATATATCGGCATTAGCTACCCTGCGACAGCGCAAACAAAAAGAGCCGCTACCTGGGTGGGTAGTGGCTCCAAAGCTCAACTATATGAGCATCGCGCGGGCGCGATTAGGCCTTGAGGGCCTCCTCGACGGCGACAGCGCAGGCGACGGTGGCACCGACCATGGGGTTGTTGCCCATGCCGATGAGACCCATCATGTCAACGTGCGCAGGCACGGAGGAAGAACCGGCGAACTGGGCGTCGGAGTGCATACGGCCCATGGTGTCGGTCATGCCGTAAGAGGCAGGGCCGGCGCCCATGTTGTCCGGGTGCAGGGTACGACCAGTGCCGCCACCAGAAGCGACGGAGAAGTACTTCTTGCCAGCCTCGAGGCGCTCCTTCTTGTAGGTGCCAGCGACGGGGTGCTGGAAGCGCGTGGGGTTGGTGGAGTTACCGGTGATCGAGATGTCGACGTTCTCGTGCCACATGATGGCAACGCCCTCGCGGACGTCGTCGGCGCCGTAGCAGTTGACGGCGGCGCGGGGACCATCGGAGTAGGGGATGGTCTCGACGACCTTGAGCTCGCCCGTGAAGTAGTCGAACTGGGTCTTCACGTAGGTGAAGCCGTTGATGCGGGCGATGATCTGAGCAGCGTCCTTGCCCAGACCGTTGAGGATGACGCGCAGCGGCTTCTTGCGAGCCTTGTTGGCGTTTAGAGCCAGGCCGATAGCACCCTCAGCGGCAGCGAAGGACTCGTGACCGGCCAGGAAGGCGAAGCACTCGGTGTCGTCGGAGAGCAGCATAGCGCCCAGGTTGCCGTGGCCCAGACCGACCTTGCGGTCCTCGGCGACGGAGCCGGGAACGGTGAAGGCCTGGATGCCCTCGCCGATGATGGCGGCAGCCTCAGAAGCGGACTTGGCGCCACGCTTGACAGCGAGAGCGCAACCGAGGGTGTAGGCCCACTCGGCGTTCTGGAAGGCGATGGACTGGGTGTTGTTGACGATCTCACGCGGGTTGAAGCCCTTGTCGGTGCAGATCTGCAGAGCTTCCTCGAGGGAGGCGATGCCGTTGTCGGCGAGGCACTTGTTGATCTTGTCAGCGCGGCGCTCGTAACCTTCGAACGTAACAGTCATAGTTATTTCCCTCCCTTTCTACTCGTGAACCGGGAACACGCTGGCGACGGAGTGAGTCTCCTCGTCGGTGCGCGGGTCGATGTACTTGGCAGCGTTCTCCCACTGACCATAGTGGCCCATAGCGCCAGCGATGGCCTCCTCGGGGGTCTTGCCGGCCTTGACGGCGTCGGTGAACTTGCCGAGGTTCAGGAACTCGAATGCGATGATCTCGTTCTTGTCGTTGAGAGCCATGCGGGTGACGTAGCCCTGAGCGAGCTCGAGGTAACGAGCGCCCTTGGCCTTGGTGCCGAACATGGTGCCGACCTGAGAGCGAAGGCCCTTGCCGAGGTCGTCGAGGGAGGCGCCCACGGGCAGGCCGCCCTCGGAGAACGCGGTCTGGCTGCGGCCGTAAACGATCTGCAGGAAGATCTCGCGCATAGCAACGTTGATGGCGTCGCAGACGAGGTCGGTGTTGAGGGCCTCGAGGATGGTCTTACCGGGAAGGATCTCGGAAGCCATGGCGGCAGAGTGGGTCATACCCGAGCAGCCGATGGTCTCAACGAGGGCCTCCTCGATGATGCCGTCCTTGACGTTCAGCGTGAGCTTGCAGGCGCCCTGCTGAGGTGCGCACCAACCCACACCGTGCGTAAGACCGGAGATGTCGGAAATCTCCTTAGCCTGGACCCACTTGCCCTCCTCGGGGATGGGTGCGGGGCCGTGGTATGCACCCTTGGCAACGGGGCACATGTTCTCCACTTCCTGTGAGTACTGCATGCCTCTCCTCTCTATCGTGTTGGCGTCCCGTCTGGGGGCCGTGGCTGGCGATTGCCGGGCGACCCTTCGAAAGGGACATGACATGCAGCCCCTATAATACCGCGAAATGCACGGAATATTCGGCGAACGGCTCAGTTTTCGTAGCGAGATGCGCGGAACTTTCAATTGAAACGGTTTAACTCTATATTCTGTGGTCGTGCACTTCCGTAGAGGGGGTCCGTCTTGGGCAAGCTTTTGGTCAGCTTTTGTAAGCGTTGCAGGGGTTGACCTGTTGCAACGGTGCCGTTCGCCGCCTGTTTACTGCCTTTGGCCGCGCGAGCGAATTGTTTTGCGTGAATGTTTTGATGGCACGCTTCAATCGTGCTGTATTGGATGGCAAGCAGATCCCGGCGAAGGGAGCGCCATGCAGCGCGTTTGGAGAACGGTTACCGGCTTTTACCATGTCTGTGCCCGCGGTACGGGCAAGCAGCTCATCTTTGAGGGCGATGAAGACCGGTGGGAGTTCTTGGAGCTGATGCGTGAGTGCTGCCGCAAGGCGGGCGTGACGGTTATCGCCTGGTGCCTTATGGGCAATCACGTGCGTCTGGTGCTTGCAGATTACGAGGACGCGATGAGCGCGGCGATGCACCGGCTGCTTTTGACGTACGCGCGGCGGTTCAATAAACGCACGGGGCGCACAGGGCATCTGTTCCAGAACCGTTTTGACCGGCGCTCGCTCGATACCGACTGGCAGGTGATGGAGGCTATTCGCTCCGTTCACGCCGATCCGCAGGAGGCGGGCATCAGTCTCATTGAGCGTTATCCCTGGAGCAGCTTTCCGGAGCATTTGTGCGCTTACGACGGTGATGCGGCCGATGTCGCGAGGGGATTTTCTGATCCTTCTTGCGTGCTTGAGCTTTTTGGTTCTGCCGAGGGCTTTATTGCCTATTCGCTTTCGACGCCCGACGGCGGCGAACCGGCGCTGCGCGATATGAAAGAGACAGAGTGGGAACGCCACGCCTTTGCCGACAAGATGGCGAAGAGCCTCGGGGTTCCGCTCAATGTGGTTAAAACTGCACCGCCGGCGCAGCGCGATACCGTTATTGTTGGATTGAGCAATGCCGGCCTTACGGTGCGCCAGATTGAGCGGTATACCGGGATTGGCAAAAGTACCGTCTCTCGTATCGTGCGCGCCCGCGCGCGAACGGCGATGCGGGCTGGCGGAAACGTGATGTAAGGTCGCCTGTTCACCGCAGTTGGGGTCGTCCATACGCCGCAACCAGCGTTCAAAAGCTTGGTACGGTAACTGCACTTCTTAATATGCATAGAACAATCGTCATCTTGCATAAAATAACAGCTCAGTCCGGGTTTGCCCGTGCCTACCCCCGTCTGCGCCGTGCAAAAAACGGAGTTTTCAGCATCGTGGTGCTGTCGGCACTGCCGCAATCTTGCAACATACGGGTCCCGAAGCTATTTATGCCTTCCGATCCGCCTCCGAAGCGCATGTATGTGATCCCTGAGACCGCGATGCTTGTTCTAAAACACAATATATATGCGCCTGGAGACGTTGATTAACGCTTTCGATGCGTATACATACAGCTTGGCGTGCTGAATACTCGCAAAAATGCACGTCGCACCCTATGGGACCCGTCTGCGGCAGGCGCGAAGCGAGTCGGAGCTCAGCAGAACGGGGCTTGGCGCATTGCTTGGCGGGCCCGGGGCCCTGCCGCAGGCCTTTGGTGCTGTGGAAAACGCCCGTGTTCGCGTCTGGCCGTGTGGTAAATGACAGACGGGGCGCCGGGCGCGCTGATTTTGTGTGTTCGTGCTCATTAGGAAAACAGAGCCGCCCGTATTGGGCGGCTCGGCAATCAAAAACCTTGGATTCGGAGCATACGCTACTGGTTAGCTTGCCCCTCGAGCATGCCGTCGAGGGTGCGCCAGGCGAGCTCGGCGCATTTGACGCGGGCGGGCATGTGCGAGATGTCCTGGAGCTGGGCGGCTTCGTCCAGGTCTTCCAGGTCCTCCTCGGAGAGCTTCTCGCCGCGGATCATGGCGAGGAAGAGCTCTGCCAGGCGGCGAGCTTCCTCGACGGTCTCGCCGGTGATGAGATCGGCCATGATGTCGGCACTGGCCTGGCTGATGGCGCAGCCGTGGCCGGTAAAGGAGGCCTCCTCAATCACGTTGTTCTCGACACGCAGCTGCAGAGTGAGCTCGTCTCCGCAGCTGGGGTTGATGCCGTCGTGCTCGTGCGTGGGAGCATCCATCTCGTACTTGTAGTCGGGGTGCGAGTTGTGCTCCATAAATGTGGTGGAGGTGTACAGATTACCCATTGAACGTGCTCCAAACGTGATGCAGGCCGGCGATGAACTTGTCAATGTCGGCCTTGTCGTTGTAGAAGGCCACGCTGGCGCGGCAGCAGGCAAGGTTCTCGACGCCCAGCCAGGTGAGCAGCGGCTGTGCACAGTGGTGACCGGCGCGGATGCAGACGCCGTCCATGTCCATGATGCTCGCGACGTCGTGCGGGTGGATGCCGCGGACGTTAAAGCTCACAACGCCGTGGTGGTTGTCCCAATAGATGGAGCCGATGATCTGGACAAAGTCGAGCTGCATGAGCTCGCCCATCAGGTAGTGGACGAGTGCCTGCTCGCGTGCCTGGACGTTCTCGTAACCCACCGTGTTGACCAGGTAGTCGAGTGCCGCACCCGTGGCGAAGATGCCGGCGGCGTCCTGTGTGCCGGCCTCGAATTTCTCGGGAACGGGCGCCCAGACGGCGTCCTGCTCGGTAACAGAGTCGATCATCTCGCCGCCGGTGAGCATGGGCGGCATGGCGTTGAGCAGGTCCATCTTGCCCCACAGCACGCCGATGCCCATGGGGCCCATAGCCTTGTGTGCGCTAAAGGCAAAGAAGTCGGCGCCCAGGTCGGCCACATCGACCGGCATGTGCGGCAGCGACTGCGCACCGTCGACGACCAGGTAGCCGCCATACTTGTGCACGAGCTTGCCGAGGTTCTTGACTGGGTTCTCGACTCCCAACACGTTGGAGACCTGACCCACGGCCAGAATCTTGGTCTTGGGACCAACCTTGGCAAGAACCTCCTCGGTGGTGAGCTGACCGGTCTTGGTGGGGTAGAGGTAGACGAGCTTGGCGCCGGTCTCGCGGCAGACCTGCTGCCACGGAATCAGGTTGGAGTGGTGCTCCATGATGGTGATGACGACCTCGTCGCCCGGCTCGAGGACTGTGGGTGCAAAGCTCTTGGCGACCAGGTTGAGCGACTCGCTCGTGTTGCGGGTGAAGACGACCTCGTTGGCCTGTGAGGCGCCGATGAGGTCGGCGATCTGCTGGCGGACCTTCGCGATGGCGTCGGTGGCCTCGACGGACAGTGAGTACAGGCCGCGCAGGGGGTTGGCGTTCATGCGCTGATAGAAGTCACGCTCGGCGTCGAGCACGCAGGCGGGGCGCTGCGCGGTGGCGGCACTATCGAGGAAGGCGATCTCGGGGTGCTGCTGGAAAAGCGGGAACTGTGCCTTGTAGGGATTGGTCTCGATGTCGACGGTAGGCCAGCCGCGCGAGGCCTCGTCACTGGCGTCGAACTCCATAGGCTCCGGTGCGGTACAGGTATCGCATTTAACGTGCTCGGTGTCGATCATGCGAGCTCCTCTTCAAAGTTGTTGATCAGGTTGTTGCCCAAGCGGACGACGGCTGCGCGGGTGCGCTCGTCGGTGGCGGAAAGCGCGGCGTCCTCCAGCTTGGCGCGAATGAACAGGTCCTCGGCGGCGTTTTGGTCAAGGCCACGGCAGGCGAGATAGAACAGTTGCTCGTCGCGGACGTGGCCGATTGTGGCGCCGTGGTTGCCGGCGACGTCGTCCTCGTCGCAGAGAATGACGGGAACGGTCTTGTTGTCGACGCCCTTGTTGGCCAAAAGCACCGTCTCGCGCTCGGTGCCGGTTGCGCCCTTGCAGCCGTGCACGAGGTCGATGGTGCCACGGTAGACCTTCTTGGACGTGCCAGTCAGCACGCCGTTGGCGTCGATCTCGCACTCGGTCTTGCGACCGCGGTGGCGCAGCTCGTAGTTAAAGTCGCGCACCTGCTCTCGGGCGCCCAGGTAGTCAGTATCGATGGTGACCTTGGCGGTATCGCCCAGCAGGTCGCCGGCAAGGCCGGTGGCGCTGGCGCCGGCACCCAGGACGGTGTGCTGCACGTTGACGCGCGCGCCCTCGTCCAGGAACAGGCCGGTGTCGTCGAGCGCGATCCAGCTATCGTCGAGCGTCTGCGTGCAGGTCACGTTGACGGTGGCGTACTCGTGGGCGCACACGCGTAGCACGGATCCCACGACGCCTTGGCCGGCAACGGGAGAGTCCAGGGCAATAAGCAGATCGAGCGTCGACTGGGGACGGGCGACGACGTCGATGGCGGCGATGGCCGCGGCTGCATCGACACCGCTCACGCGCACGGTAACCGTGGCGTGCTTGTATGCGGGCACATCGATGACGATGCGCTTGGTGGCGTGGTCGGCCAAGTAGGTGTAGGCAGCCTCGCCCATGCCGGTCTCGAAGGCTTCAGCAGGGGAGAGCTCCTCCTCGAGCTTGATGGCACCGGCCTGGTAGATGGAGGTGGCGGGCACGTCAAGCTCGGTCTCGGGCGTGATGCGGGCGCGGTCGGCGGCGTCGCCGGGGGCGGAGGCGCGGCGCTCGGGGAAGCGCTCGGCCATGGCGTCCATGGCGGCGTTAAATGCGTCGGCAGCGCCGCGGAACTGCTCGTCCAAGCCCTCGACCTTAACAGCCTCGGTGGGAGCGGCGGCAAGCTCGTCAGAGAGCTCGAGCTTGGTCTGGTTCATCTTCAGCCAACCCCAAGTGGCAGCTGGCATCGCATTGACCTGCTCAAGGGTGGTAGCAGCGGTGTTCGTGGTCTGGTTCATTATCCGATCGCTCCTTCCATCTCGAGCTTGATCAGGTTGTTCATCTCGACGGCGTACTCAAGCGGCAGCTCCTTGGAGACCGGGTTGGCAAAGCCGTTGACGATCATGGTGCGGGCCTCTTCCTCCGAGATGCCGCGGCTCATCAGGTAGAACACCTTGTCGTCGCCGATGCGGCCGATGGTGGCCTCGTGGCCGATGTCGACGTTCTTGGCGCGGATGTCCATGGCCGGAATAGTGTCGGAGCGGCTCTGGTCGTCGAGCATGAGCGACTGGCAGCTCACGGTTGCCTTGGAGCCCTCGGCCTTGGGCGTGGCCACGATAGAGCTACGGAAGGTCTGGATGCCGCCGCTCTTGGAGATGCCCTTGGTCTCGACGGTTGCCGAGGTCTCGGGCGCGTTGAGTACGACCTTACAGCCGGTATCGAGGTTCTGGCCGGCGCCGGCAAAGGTGATGCCGGTAAAGCTCGAGCGGGCGCCGCGGCCGTTGAGCACGCTCATGGGGTAGAGATAACCCACATGGCTGCCGAAGGAGCCACTGATCCACTCGATGTCGCCGTCCTCGTCCACGCGCGCACGCTTGGTGTTGAGGTTGTACATGTTCTTGGACCAGTTCTCGATGGTCGAGTAGCGCAGGTGTGCACGCTTGCCCACAAAGAGCTCGACAGCACCGGCGTGGAGGTTGGCCACGTTGTACTTGGGTGCGGAGCAGCCCTCGATAAAGTGCAGGTCGGCATCGTCCTCGACAATGATGAGCGTGTGCTCAAACTGGCCGGCGCCCTTGGCGTTAAGGCGGAAGTAGCTCTGCAGCGGGAAGTCCAACTTGGTGCCCTTGGGAACGTAGACAAACGAGCCGCCCGACCACACGGCGCCGTGCAGGGCCGCAAACTTGTGGTCGGTGGGCGGGATGAGCGTCATGAATTTCTCGTGGATGAGCGGCTCCCACTGCGGATCGTGCAGGGCTTCCTCAATACCGGAGTAGACGATGCCCATCTTGGACGCCGTGTCCTGCATGTTGTGGTAGACCAGCTCGGAGTCGTACTGCGCGCCGACGCCCGCCAGGTAGCTGCGCTCGGCCTCGGGGATGCCCAAGCGCTCAAAGGTGTTCTTGATGTCGTCGGGCACCGACTCCCAGTCGTGCTTTTGGTCGGTGTTGGGCTTGACGTAGGTGACGATGTTGTCCATGTCCAGGCCCTCGATGGAGGGGCCCCACGTCGGGTCGGGAAAACGATTGAAGATCTCGAGGGACTTGAGGCGCAGGTCGAGCATCCACTGCGGCTCGTCCTTTTTGGCGCTGATCTCGCGCACGATGTCGGGCGTGATGCCGGCGTCGAGGCGCTCGAATCCCTCCTCGCCATAGGTGAAGTCGTAGAGGCTGCGGTCGATGTCCGCGACCTCGGTGCGGTTCTTGGTCATTGCGTCGCCCCTTTACGCCTGCTGCTCGGCAGCGGCAGACTCGGCCTGGGCGCGCTGCTCGGCGGCCTCGCGCTCGAAGGTCTCAAAGCCGTTCTTGTCGATCCAGGGGATGAGCGAGGCGTCGTCCTCGCGCACGATGTGGCCCTTGACCATAACGTGGACGCGGTCGACATCCAGGTGCTCCAAAATGCGCGTGTTGTGCGTGATGATGAGCATGGAGCCGTCGCAGCTCTTGCGATACGCGTCCATGCCGTGGCTGACGGTGGACAGGGCGTCGACGTCCAGGCCGGAGTCAGTCTCGTCCAGGATGGCGAGCTTGGGCTGCAGCAGCAAAAGCTGGAGCATCTCGACCTTCTTCTTCTCGCCGCCCGAGAAGCCCACGCCCAGCTCACGGTTGAGGTAGGCGGTATCCATGTTGAGCTCGGCCGCGAGCTCCTTGACGCGGCGGCGGAACTCCTTACCCTTCATCTCCAGGCCGGGGCGGCCGGCGATGCTGGCGCGCAAAAAGCTCGACAGCGGCACGCCGGGGATCTCGACCGGTGCTTGGAAGCTCAGGAACAGGCCGGCGCGCGAGCGCTTGTCGGTGGTGAGCTCGGTGATGTCCTGGCCGTCAAAGACGATACGGCCGTCGTTGACCGTGTAGACGGGGTCGCCCATGACCAGGTGGCCGAGGGTGGACTTGCCGGCGCCGTTGGGACCCATCAACACGTGGGTCTCGCCGGCGGCGACGTTGAGGCTGACGTTGTGGAGGATGGTCTTCTCGTCCACGGAGGCGGTCAGACCTTCGATGGAAAGCAGCGGATTTGCGCTCATGCTGTCCCTCTCTGTATATGGTGTACTCATAGGTGTACTAAACCCTAGGAATCTTCTCGGAATAAAGTTACTATGGGTTCGGCGTTAGTCAAGGGAAAACCCGACTAATCCACTCGACTTTTCAAATTCTGGGACAAAATAACCTGTTGTGTTTGTCCCACTTACTTTAAATTTGGGACAAACAAACCTGGTTATGTTGTCCCAGATGCGATGGGAGGGTAGGTATGCTCATTTCTTCCAAGGGCCGCTATGCCCTCCGACTGATGATCTATATCGCGGCGCTGGGCGACGCCGAGGGCAAGATTGCCTTGCGCGAGGTTGCCGACCGCGAGCGCATTTCGCAGAAGTATCTGGAGCAGCTGGTGCGTCCGCTTATGAAGGCGGACCTGCTTAAGAGCGTGCGTGGCAAGGGCGGCGGCTACATGATGGGCAAGGACCCGGCCGAGGTGCGTGCCGGCGACATCTTGCGTGCCGTTGAGGGCAGCACGGCTCCGGTGGCGTGCGATGGCATCGACAACAGCTGCGCCCGCAGTGACTTGTGTTCCACCGTCAAGTTCTGGCGTGGTCTGGATGACGTGATCGAAAAGTACGTCGACGGCGTGACGTTGGCCGACCTGGCCGCCGTCCCCGAGATCAACTTTGACATTAAGCTGTAGGGCTGCAAATGGCATCTCTCGACAAGGTGTATAAGCAAATCGAAGTTTTTGCTCGGGAATGTGACGCCGAGACGGTCGTGTTGTTTGGTTCTCGTGCTCGAGGCGACAACTTGCCCAAGAGCGATATTGACATCGCCGTAGCAGGTTGCCGGGATTTCGGCCGTTTCTCATATTTGATCGAGGAACATCTTGATACTCTTTTAGATGTAGATGTCGTCAATCTCGATGAGCCCTTATCGCAGCAATTGCTCGATGAAATTGCCAGGGATGGTGTGATTCTGTATGAAAAAATATGAGAACTTTGCCAGCGCCTTGGCGAATCTTGAGGATGCGCCCAATCAGGATCTTAACAATGATTTTGTTCAGAGTGGATTGATTAATAAGTTCAATCTTCAATTTGAACTGAGCTGGAAGCTCCTTAAGCGTCTGCTCGAGTATGAGGGCGCCACGCTTGCCGCGTCGGGGTCTCCTCGTGCCATCTTGAAGGAGTCCTACCGATTCTACGACTTTATTGATGAGGCAGCCTGGCTGGATATGCTCAGAGACCGCAATACGAACGTCCATATCTACGACAACAAGCTCGCTCAAGATTTGATTCAGCGCATCTTGAACGTCTATATTCCCGCTTTCTGTCAGTTGAGAGACGGGCTGACGAAACGTTACGGCGAGCTTCTGTTGGCGCCCGACGACCAGTTTGTCTAATTCCTTAAGATTTCGCGGAGGGTTGTTGCCGTTTACCGAGGGGTTGTTGTGCAACAACGGGCGAGCTGCAATACTTATTTTTATCTTTGCAAACTGAACTTTAACTACACCAATGCAGGGAGGATCTTATGCAGCCCAAGCATTCTGCGATTGTCGCGGGTCTGACGCTGGCGCTTTCGTTTGGCGCCGTTTCCGCGCCGGCACCCGCCGCTGCCGAGGAGCCCACGCCGGGCGTTGCCTCGGATGCCACCGATATCGATAAGGGCCTTTACACCCAACAGTCCTTCTCGGGCGTGCTGAGGTCGGTCCAGGGCGTTTCGTTTGTCAACGTGACTCCCGAGATGAAGTACTTCACCAAATATGAGAGCCATGGCAACTATAACCAGGGCTTTTCGTATGGTGACGGCTACAACGCGCTGGGCTATTACCAGTTCGACCGCCGTTGGTCGCTCATTCCGTTTATGAAGCAGGTCTACAACTACAGCCCCGAAAAATACAGCATGCTCAAGGATGCGATTGATCGCGGCAGCGAGATTTCCAACGCGAACAATCCCATGTCCGAGAACGGTCAGCTCACCGAGCTGGGCCGTATCGCGCAGGAGGCTTTCCAGGGTGCTTACAACACCGATCCTGTTGAGTTCTCAGCACTTCAAGATGCCTATGCGTACAACTCGTACTATGCGGTGACCGAGGCGTGGCTCAAGAGCGGCCTGGGTATTGATATTTCGGGCCGCGCCGATTGCGTCAAGGGCATGGTGTGGAGCATTACCAACATGTGCGGCACTGGTGGCTGCAGGGACTTTTTCCGCTGGGCGAATCTTTCCAACGATATGTCCGACCGCGAGTTTGTGATGGCGCTCTCCAATAGCGTGGTCAACAATGTCGCCACCAAGTTTTCAAGTCAGCCCCAGTATCATGAGGGCTGGAAGAATCGTTATAAAAATGAGCTGAAGGACTGCTTGGTTTTTATCGCCGAGGATGAGGCTGCCGCTGCGACGCCCGTGCAGCCTGAGCCTACGCCGGCGCCCTCGCCGACACCTGATTCGAATGACGACTCGAGTGACGATGCCAACGATGACAGGATGGATGCGCCCTCGACCGATGCTGACGGTAATGGCTCTGCTGGTGGCACTACCAATGACGGCTCTACCTCGAACGGCTCCGATTCGAACGGCCCTGCTGCGGGCGATTCGTCTTCAAACTCTGCCGGCAATACGAACAGCGCCGCCTCTGGTTCGACCGACGCTGACTCCTCTAACTCATCCACCGGCTCGAGCGATTCGTCCGTTGGCATCGGCTCTAACAACGGCGCTGGCTCTGACGCAACCCCTGATTCCGATGCTTCCAAGGACGACTTGAATAAGGCACCGGACGCTCCCGTTGCTTCGCCGGACAAGAAGCCCTCTTTCTCCGTGCAGCTTGGTTCTACGCTGGGCTCTTCGCTGATGGCTGGCGTCAATAACGGTTCGACCCAGAACAAGGACAACTCTGATCAGGCTTCCACGGAAAAGACCGAAGCCTCAAAGGGCGACTCCAAGGACAAGGCTTCCGAGAAGACCGAATCCGATAAGGGTTCTAGCCCTGAGGAGAAGGACGACAAATTCGCTCAGAAGAAGGACGAGAGCAAGACCGAGGGCGAAAAGAAACAGTCCGAAGACGACGACAAGAGCGGTGCTGACAACCAAGTCCAGGAGCAAAATGACTCCAAAACGGTGACCACCACGACCACGACGACTACAACTACCAAGTCCTCGGGCGGCAACATGCCCAAGACGGGCGATCTGATTGTGATGGCGAGCCTTGCCAGCGCGAGCTTGGCCACACTGGGCGCTACGTCTATCGTAAGTGGTAAGCATAAGCTCGATCAGCAGAAGAAGGCTTCTGGGGAGGACGGCTCGGAGGAGTAGCCTCTCGGTTGCCAGATAACTAAAGAATCGGGACGGGGTCCGGTGCGAATGCGTCGGGCCCCGTTTTGTTGTGCAACGATTAGTTGTGCCCCCTCACACCTCTTGTGACTACCGTTGCCCGATATGTTCGCGCGGCGACATCGGTACATGCGATGCGGTCATTACAATTGGCATCGTGCTGCGATTTAGGGGGAACGTTTTGGTGTCTGAACAGGCAAATGTTGATTGTGCTGCTGGCTTTGGCGTGCGCTTGATCGGCTGTGCCGACGATGCGGTTTTGCCCATTGGCATACACGGCTATGCGGAGGCCCTTGGTTGCTGCGTGCTGGTTGACAAGACCATGTTTATTGCCGATGTGTTGGACTGCGACGCGTCCGTTGTGGTGTGCTGTCGACCCGAGGGTTTTGGCAAGAGCATGAACTTGTCGATGCTCAGGGCTTTTCTGGAGCGTCCTGCGGTCGGTCGCGCCGGTCGGAGCTCGTTTGCCGATGCTCAGATTTGGGATGCAGGCGGCGGGCGTTATCGGGATGAGTATGCTTGCTATCCGGTGATATCGCTGGACTTTTCTGGCGCTACGAGGCGTGGCCCCGCTGTTGCCGGTGTCGTGCGCGATGTCCTTTCGGGCGAGTGCGCTCGCTTGTTGGCGCTCTTGGGGGCTCCGGATTTAGCTCGAGATAAGGTGCGTCACATCGAACGCGTCGCGCGCGGCGTGGCGAGCGCGGACGAGGTTGACTCGGTGCTCGGTGTGCTCATAGAGCTGCTGGAGATGGCCTGCGATGAGCAGGTTGTATTGCTCGTTGATGGGTACGACGCGGCGTGGTTGGGCCGTGCGAGCGCGAGGGGCGCTTCCGGCGCCGATTCGGCGGATCTATTTGATCGCGTGCTTTTCGAGGCCATTGCCACTGCGGGCGATTCGTTGCGGCTGACGTGTCTGATGGGGGAGTGTCCCCGTCCTGCTGAAGCGGCGCTTTCTTTGCATGGCTGCTCGTATTGTCTGACGACGCCGCTTTCGACCTGGTGTGACCGTTGGTTCGGCTTTTCGGATGCCGAGGTTCAGGCTCTGTTGAATCATGCTGGGCGCGAGGAATACCTGGATGATGCGCGTGAATGGCTCGAGGGATATCGGTTTGGTAGGGTCTATTGCTCGAGTCCGGCGCGTGCGATCGGTTTTCTGGACCGAGGCTGCACGGCGCCTGTACGCGCCGATTTGTATGGGTATGCGGATTGCCTGAGTAGGGTAGTTGCCGGGTGGAATCTCGACCGCCTTTCGGTCTTGTTTGATTTGCTCGAGGCCCATGGGTGTGCTGAGGTCCCGCTTTGTTTGGGCACTGCAGAGCCAGATGTCTCGCCTGACGATAGCATGTGGACAGCGCTGTATCTGTCTGGTTTTCTCACGACGGATATGACTGAGGAGCCAGAGCATGGCGATCGTCTCCGTGCTTTGCGATTGCCCAATAAAGAGCTTCGCCAGGCCTTGCGTCTAGTGATTGTTGAGTGGTTTGAGTGCGCTGCCGAAGACATTCGAGACGTCGATGCGTTTCGCGACGGGCTGTGCCATGGGAACGAGGACACCGTGAGGCGGGCGCTAAGCCGCATCTTGGGAGATGCGGGAATCGGTGCGACCGACCCAGATACACCGCTGCCATATCACCTACTCTTGCAAGGACTCTGCTTTGGATTGCCGGGCTATGCCAATCCTGCTTCGAGGCGAAAGTGTGGCGCGGATCGCTGGGACATCCAGGTTTTTCCTACGGGCGCCGTGTTTGACATAGCCGATACGATCGGTATGCTCGATGAACGTCCGCTGATAACGATCAACATGATGTATGACCCCGATGTGGATGCGCTGGGGTTGGAATTGCTGGCCGTGCAGTCGCTACTCGACATAGAGCGCGACGGCATCGACGAAATCCGTGTACCACGCCCCGGCGTGGGTCGCATGCGCTGGGGGTTCGGTTTTGATGGGCAGCATGTGGCTACGGTGTGCCAGCGGCTTTAAGCGCCGAGGTGTTTCCGGCTTCCGTTACTCGGTGTCCTTCATGGGCGGCATGGGCTTCCAGTTGGGATCCTTGATGATCTTGCGGGCGTCCTTCATGCCTCGACGCAGCGCCGGAATGCCGGTCTTAAAGCACTTGTCGACCGCGGCCAGGCGAATGAATTCCTTGCAGAAGGTCGCGGCATTGCCCAGGCGGAACAGCATGGGGTGGTAGTCACCGTAGATCTGCATATAGCGAGCGAGGAAGCCTCGGTTGCGCATGATGTAGTAGCGGTTGGTGTCGCTCGTGGAGTTGAGCTGGCGCTTGCCGGCGATATCCCAGTTAGAGACGGCGCGGGCGCGCTTGAGCACCACGTCGGCAACAACGGCGGCGGGGAAGTGTTGGCTGGCCACGTAGCCGTAGCAGGCATCGTCGCCGTAGATAAAGAAGCGCGCATCGGGCAGGCCAATCTTGTCGACCACGCGGCGCGAGAACATGCCGCCCTCAAAGCACAGCTGGTTCATGGTGCGGTAGCCCTCGGGACCCAGATCCCACTTAGCGATGGGGTTAGGGATGCCAAGTGAAAGGATGAGCTGGTACTGCCAAAAGAAGGCGCCGCCGTCAAAGTCCAGGCGCGAACCCTGGATAACATCGTAGCGGTCGGTCCACTTGGCAAGACGCTCGATGCCTTCGGGGATGACGAGCACGTCATCGTCCATTACCCAGAACCACTGGGCGCCTAGGTCGTAGGCGCACTTGGTACCGGCGGAGAAGCCGCCCGCACCACCGCCGTTTTCGAGCTGCGGGGCGTAGATCACGCGGTCGGTGCCGCCCTGCGCGTCGGGCTGCTCGGTGTCGATGCCCCACAGGTTGGCCAGGCGCTCGTAAAATGCGGCGCACATGGCCTCGGTCTCGCGCGAATTCTCGTTATCGACAATCACGATGCGCCAGGGCGCTGCCGTAAGCTCGGTCATGGAGTCGAACAAGTTGGCCAGGAGTTCCTGGCGCTTGTACGTAACGACGACAATGGCGAGCTTATCGATGGGAGCGGGAAGGGTTGAAGGCATGGGGCAATATATCCTTTCACGCGCGGCGGGCGAGTGCAGCGCGGAAGCTATCGAATACGTCCTTGGGACTGTCCTATTGTAAAGGCTCGGCGCACCTTGACGGCAAGCTTTGAATAAAACGCAGGAACCTGTCATGGGCGAGGTGACTGCTATACGCGACATTAATGCGCTGATTACTGCTTGAGAGTACGAGTGTTTCAGCGACCGTGATTAAGCGCAGCGCTTCGATGGATATGTTGCGTGCGGCTTCGGGCTGCATGACGTCCTTTCTTATTGGTTTGCCTCTGCGGGCTCCATAGATTATATAAACGCCCGCTGGCGCGCTGACCCTTTGATACCATGAAACGACAGGTATTTCCTAAGGAGCACATTTGTCTACTAACGCCTCTGGCAGCCCTGTTCTGTCGCTGCTTATTCCCATTTACAATGTTCAGCGCTACCTGCGCGAGTGCCTCGATTCCGCCCTGGCGCAGACGCTCAAGGATATTGAGATCATCTGCATTAACGACGGGTCGACCGACAACTCGCCGGCGATTATCCACGAGTATATGGAGCGCGATGGACGCGTCAAGATGATCGACAAGGCCAACAGCGGCTACGGCGACTCGATGAACCACGGTCTGGAGATGGCGCGTGGCAAGTACGTTGGCATCTTGGAGTCCGATGACTTTATGGCGCCCGACGCACTCGAAAAGCTTGTCTCGGCCGCCGATAGCAATAATGCCGACTTTGCGAAGGCGAACTTTGATTTCTACTGGTCTAAGCCCGAGGAGCGCCGTTCGCTGCACGAGATGTTTAAGGCCAAGGACTGCGGCAAGCCGGTGCACCCGAGCGACACGACGCAGTTCTTTAAACAAAAGCCGTCGATTTGGTCGGCCGTGTACCGTCGCGATTTTCTTGAGCGCAACGGCATTAAGTTCCTGCCGACTCCGGGGGCATCCTTTCAGGACACGTCATTTGCCTTTAAGGTGATTGCGTGCGCCGATAAGGCTGTTTACCTGCATGATGCCGTGTTGTCGTATCGCCAGGACAACGAGAATTCCTCGGTCAATTCTTCGGCTAAGGTCTTTTGCGTCAATACCGAGTATGCCGAGATTGAGCGTTGGATTCGTGAGGATTATGCCCGCGACCACGTAAGCGTCGATGTCGCGCGCATGCTCAAGTTCAATCAGCTCATTAAGTACGATTCGTACATGTGGAACTACGTGCGCCTGGCGCCTAAGTTCTATAAGGAGTTCCTGGTTCAGATGGCCAAGGAGTTCCAAGCGGCCTTGGACGCCGGGGACTTTTCGCTTGACGACCTCAAGCCGTGGAAGCGCGCAAATCTCGCTGCCATCCTCAAAGATCCTGAGGGCTGGGTTGACGAGCATCCGAGTTTTGCGACGGATGGTGCCTTGGGGCGTGCTAAGTATTACGCCTCGGTTGGAGGCCCAGGCGTGGTTGCTGCCTTCCTCATCGAATCGCTGAGGGGGTAGGTCGACATGGGAGAGACTTTGACCCCCAAAGCGACCATTGTCGTTCCCGTCTACAATTCGTCGCGCTCCATTCAGCGATGCCTCGATTCGCTGTTGGCCCAGTCTGAGCGTTCGATTCAGGTTGTCTGCGTCAACGACGGTTCGACTGATGATTCGTTGAACGTGTTGCGCCAGATCGCGCAGGCCGACGATCGCGTACTGGTGATTGACCAGGAAAACGCGGGCGTCTCGTGCGCTAGAAATGCCGGCATCGATGCCGCCGAGGGCGAGACCGTCTTTTTTGTGGACGCTGACGATTACATCGATGCCCAGACGATCGAGTGCGTGCTGCATGCCATGGAATCTGCAGATGCCGAGGCCGCCGTTTTTGGCGGCGTCTGTGAACCTGCCGATGCTGCCCCCAAACGCGTCCAGCAACTCATGAGCCCCAAAGCTGGTACCTTCGGCGCCCGTGATCCCCAACTGCTGTTCCATTCGAATGCGCAACCCTATGCCTGCCGTGCGGCTTTTTCGCGCGAGCTGCTCAATCGCGAAGGCATTCGCTTCGCCCCCGGTCTGGCTTTGGGCGAGGATGTCGTCTTCCAATTTGCGGCTTATGCGCTTGCCCGCAAGACCGTCGTCATGCCGGACAAGTTCTACCACTACGTGATGGAGAGCGAATCGGCGACGCACGAGTTCAACAGTGCCGAGGCTCGTGCCAAAAAGCTTGACGCCCACATGAGGATGCTCGAGGAGGTCTTGGAGGGCTGGGCGGCCTACGGTCTTTTGGACCTGTGTCCCGGCGAGCTGATAACTTGGTTTTTGGATCTAATTGTGTTCGACCTGGCGCGCTTGGATGCCGATGACTTCCATCGCGTGGCGGCTCGCGTCAACATGGACCTCGCGACGTTTTTGGGAACGGACTGGGCAGATATGCCTGCCAAGGGCGCTGTTTGCCGTGTTGCCCACAAGTTCGTTGCGACGACCTCGGGCGTTTCGATGGCAGACGCCACGCTGTTCTATCTTTCGACTCGTGGTCTCAAAGCCTGCCTGGAGCGCTTTCTCTAATTCCAAGCGCTGCCGCCCGCCGCAACTCGGCTGCTAAAATAACCCTGTTACACGCTATTCAACAGGAGGTTCTCTTGCAGAACTCTGATACCCCTAAAGTTTCGCTGCTTGTTCCCATCTGCAATGTTGAGCGCTACCTGCGCGAGTGCCTCGATTCTGCCGTGACTCAGACGCTCAAGGACATCGAGATCATCTGCATCAACGACGGTTCTACCGATAGTTCGCCAGATATCATCCGCGAGTACATGGAGCGCGACCCCCGTGTAAAGATGATCGACAAGGCCAACAGCGGCTACGGCGACTCTATGAACCGCGGCCTGGAGATGGCGCGCGGCGAGTACGTGGGCATCCTTGAGTCCGACGACTTTATGTTTGAGGATTCGCTCCAAAAGCTGGTCGCCAAGGCCGATGCTGAGCATGCCGATGTCGTTAAGGGCGACTTTTACCTGTATTGGTCCACGCCCAGCGAGCGCCGTGAGCTGTTTGGAATTATCGACGAGCATATGACGGGCGCCGCGTATCGCCCCGTCGATCGCCCGGGCATCTTCTACCGCAAACCTTCCATTTGGTCGGCTATCTATCGGCGCGAGTTCCTCAACGACAATCAGATTCGGTTCCTTCCCACGCCGGGTGCCTCGTATCAGGACGCAGGCTTTAACTTTAAGGTTTGGGCTTGCGCCGAGCGTGCCGCGTTTATTGCGGACCCCATTTTGTGCTATCGCCAGGATAACGAGAAGAGCTCCGTTAATTCGCCCAACAAGGTGTTTTGCGTGTGCGACGAGTATGTCGAGATGCAGCGCTTTTTGGACGAGCGTCCCGAGCTCAAGGCTCAGCTTCAGGGCATTTTAATGCGCATGAAGGTCGATACGTACCGTTGGAATGATGAGCGCTTGGTCGATGAACTGCGCGAGCAGTTTTGGAAGAAAGCCTCGTCCGAGCTCAAGGCCGATTGGGATGCCGGTCGCTTTGACCTGTCGCTGTTTGATCCGCGTGGCGAGACCGACTTGCGCCTGATGGTCAAGTCGTCCCGCGCCTATATCGATTCGCGCTTTGACTTTAAGAAGCCGGGCAAGCTCAATACGTTTAAGCATTACTTTAAGATTGGCGGCCTGTCGCTGGTCTGGCGCGTGCTGACGTATCAGCGCACCTACGGCGACAACCCGCACCCCGATGACGTTCCGGCCGCACAGTAGGAGCGAGTGACTATGGCTAACCCCAAGATTTCCGTTGTCGTTCCCATCTATAAAGTGGAGGAGTGCCTGGCCTGGTGCCTGGACTCCCTGCTTGCGCAGGACATGCCCGATTGGGAGGGCGTGCTGGTCAACGATGGCTCGCCGGATGGCTCGCGCGATATTGCGGCCGCCTATTGCGAAAAAGACGCGCGCTTCACGCTGGTCGATAAGCCCAATGGCGGCCTGTCGAGTGCGCGTAATGCAGGTATCGCTGCGTCCACGGCGTCTATCCTCGCGTTTTTGGATTCCGATGACCGCTTTACGCCCGATGCATGCCGTGTGATCGTCGATGCCTTTGGGCGCGAGGACTGCGACGTTTTGACCTTTGGCGCGAATCCGTATCCGCTGGAGGCGGGGTATCCGTGGCTTAACTATGTGCTGAGCCCGCGTGATGTGTCGTTTGAAGGCTATAGCTCTGACCTGTTGTTTAAGGAAGCGTCTCGCCCCTTTGCATGGCGCACCGCCTGCAAGCGTGAGTTTTTGCTGGGCAACGGGATCGTGTTCGACGAAACCGTTAAGTATGGCGAGGACCAGGTCTTCGATTTTGCCGTGTACGGTCGTTCGCATAAGACCGCGCTTGTCTCGAACAAGCTGTATGACTACCGCGTGGCGCGCAAGGGTTCGCTCATGGACACCATGCGCTACGACGACGAGACGCGTCTGCTGGAGCACGTGAAGATTTACTCCGCGGTGCTGGCTGACTGGCGGCGCGACGGTCTCGATGCCCAGCATGCCGATGACCTTGCATATTTCCTGTGCGATCTGGTGCTGTACGATGCGCTCAGGTTACTGGGTTCGGACTGCGGCAAGGTGTTTGCTGCCGTTGCCACGGCGCTTGCCGGTTCTGCCGTGGGCAGGGATGCTGCGCTCGCACAATGCGCTCCTTCTGTTGCTGCTATGGTGCGTGCGGCGCTTACCAGCAAGGCCCCCAATGCCCGTGAGTGCAAAAAGCTCATGTTCGATTACGACGTCTTGAGGTTTGGGCGTCTGGGTGCCTGCAAACGCATGGCAGCGAACGCCCTGGGAAAGCGAGAAGTGTAGATGAGTATCAAGCGTTTGGCACTTTGCCGCAGTCAGGGCCGTCTGTTTGTGCTGCTTCGTTTTGCCGGTCAGGATGTCGCTGCACTTATTGAGCGGGAGGGTTCTCAAGCGTTTGCCCATGCGACGACGAGCGGCTCTTGTGTGCCGTCGCTGGTGCTCCCGGTCGATCACGGCCGCGTGCTGGCGCTTTGCCCTTCCGTTTCCGATTACGAGCGCGAGCTCGCCGTCTTGGTGCTTCCGTTTTTGGATGGCTCGTCGATGAATGTCGTTTTTGCATCCGGTGGCCAAAGGTTGGGCTCCATTCGCCTCGATAGCCGCGTGGCCAAGCTGGAATCCAAGATTAACTACAAAGCAAAGCCTGCGCTGTGCGCACTTATCCGCGATGCGCAGCGTGGTGAACACTGCGGTCGCTACGAGATCGATGCCATTCGCTATTTGCCGGCAGACGCCGGCGCGGTGTGGCGCTATGAGGTTACCTGGGCGGGAGACTCCCAGTGCGCGCCTGAGCTTCAGATCTTCGATACGCATATGAATGCCATCGATGCTACCGTGCATGTGTTTGAATCGCAGGTCGATGTGCCGCAGCAGAATGGATGCCGTGTCAATAAAACGTATCTGAGCGTTGAGATGCCTCAAGATATACGAGATTTTGTCGCGATTGTGAGCGATTCCACAGAGCAGATCCAGAGCGGGTTTTGCGCCATGGATGGTCGCCTGTACAACGGCATGGTCGACGACAGCTGGAACCGCATGAAGGATGCACGCGCTGATGACGCAGCTTATCGACGTTGGTTTGAGCAACATCGCGCAAAGCCGGGCGATTTGGCGTGCCAGCGTGTCGCTTCGGCGGCCTTTGCCTATAGGCCGCTCGTGAGCATTGTGGTGCCGTGTTACAAGACTGATCGGGTTTACCTGCGCGAGCTGCTGGACTCGGTGATAGCCCAGAGCTATGACAACTGGGAATTGCTGTTCATGGACGCCTCGCCCGAATGGGATGCGGTGGCCAATCTTGCGGCAAGTGCCAACGACGAGCGCGTTCGTCGCATTGGGCTGCCCGGCAACGGCGGCATTGTGGTCAACACCAACGCAGGTATTGAGCAAGCGATGGGCGACTACGTCGCGTTCTTGGACCATGACGACATTCTGGAACCGGACGCGTTATTCCAGTATGTTTCCGCACTGAATAAGGCGGCCGAGGGCGAGTGTCCCCAGGTCCTGTTCTGCGATGAGGACATGTTCCAGAAAACGGGGGAGTGGGGCCAGCCGGTCTTTAAGACCGTACTCAACGTCGACCTGCTCTATAGCCATAACTGCGTGACGCATTTCCTGATGGTGGAGAAGGCGCTCATCGATCACATTGGTTTGTCCCCAGAAGACGTTGCGGGCGCCCAGGACTACGACTTGACGCTTCGCTGCCTTGTAGCCGGCGCGCGCTTTGAGCACGTTGCGCATGTGCTGTATCACTGGCGCGTTCATCCGGGATCGACCGCCGACGGTTCTGCCGATAGTAAGCCGTATGCTATTGAAGCCGGGCGCCTTGCGCTGCAGCGCCACTTTAACGCGCTGGGCATTTGCGGAACGGTCGAGGAGACCGAGACGCCGTTTGTCTACCGTATGCGCTATGCGCTGCCAAAGCCTGCGCCGCTGGTGAGCATTGTGATTCCCACCAAGGATCACGTCGAGACGCTCGACGCCTGCGTGATGTCGATCGCCCAGAAGGCCACGTATGCCAACTACGAGATCGTCTTGGTGGAGAACAACAGCGAAGACCCGGAGACGTTTGCGTATTACGAAACCCTTCTGGAGCGCATAGCGGCTGCATCTGGTGGCAAGGGCACGGCGCGCGTTGAGTGGTGGCCGGGCGAGTTCAATTACTCCCAGATCATCAACTTTGGCGTTGAGCATGCCAAGGGCGACTATCTGCTGCTGTTGAACAACGATACCGAGGTCATAAGCCCCGGCTTTATTGAAGAGATGATGGGCTATCTGATGCGTCCCGATGCGGGCGTGGTGGGCGCCAAACTCTATTTTGCCGATCATCTGGTGCAGCATGCCGGCATTTTGGTTGGCGTGCGCGGCGCACTTGCCCATGCCAACCAGGACTTCTCGGCAAAGCGCGAGGGATACCTTGCCCGTGCTGTACGTCCCGGCAACTTTAGCGCCGTAACGGGCGCCTGCCAGATGGTTCGTCGCGACGTGTTTGAGCAGGTCGGAGGCTACAACGAGGAGTTCGCCGTCGGCTTTAACGACGCGGACTTTTGCCTCCGTGTGCGGGAGGCGGGCTACCGTACCATCTTTACGCCCTATGCCGAGCTGTACCACTACGAGTTTACCTCGCGCGGCAGGGAAGAGGCCAACGAGGAAAAGCTGCGCCGTTGGAAACGCGAGCAAGCGCTGTTCATGCAGCGCTGGCCGCAGTTCTTCCTCAACGGCGACCCATGGCTCGGACCAAACCTATCTGCCGATAGTGAGTACTTCTCGCTTTAGCGCGAAGTAATGCCAAGTTCCGGCAAAGTATCCTCAAGAGCTGCAAGGGCGGTGGGGTTCAAGTACTCCTTGTTGAAGCGGCTCTTGTCATATCGAAAACGTGTGTCAGGATTTTTTAGGTGGCCGTATTAATTAAATTGGTTCGCTCATGCGCTCAGTTTGCCTTAGAAGCAATTTAGTGTAACGGTTGAGGTGTGGCGACTCATATTTAAATTGCAGTCACAAAGACACCTTTTATCGATTTCCCGTTGAAATACTGAATTGATAGTTTAAAAATAACTTAAGAGAGCCTTAAATCTCGGAGAAAGGATGTCGTATGAAAAACCTTCGAGAAAGATGGCACGGACTAACAGTGCTGGGAGTTGTTGCATTTGCCGCTGCCTGCATGACGGTTGCCCCGGCGCCCTCATTTGCTGATATTGCTGGCGGTGGACCGATTACGGAATGGTGTTCCGACGGTCGTCCGAAGACTGGACTCGTTCGGTGCGAGGACGGCAACCTTCGCTATTTCGATCCCGAAACTGGCGCCATGGTCACGAACCAGTGGCATAACGAATACGAAGCTGTCTGGTACTATTTTGGCGCTGACGGGACCGCGGTGTCGGGCTGGCAGTCTATCGGTGGGGACAAGTATTACTTCTATCCCGAAAGCCATGATATGGCATACGGCCGAGTTCAGATTGACGGCAAGAACTACTTCCTGAACACCCCTGGTGCCAACGCCGATGGCCGCATGCAGCATAGTGGCTGGTTCTATGACTCCATCTACTGAAAGTGGTCCTATGCGACCTCCGACGGTGAGCTATTGACCGGTTGGCATAATCTCGGCGGGGCTTGGTACTATTTCAACGAATCTGGGGTCATGCTGACTGGCTGGATCAACGATTCGGGTACCTGGTACTACACTAATGCCTCCGGTGCGATGGTCACTGGCTGGCTCAACATCGGCGGTACGTGGTTCTACCTCGACGGCTCGGGCGCCATGGTCGCTAACAGCTGGCGCAGCCTCGGCGGCTCCTGGTACTGGTTCGGCGACTCCGGTACAATGGCCACTGGGTGGTTCTTGGCAGGCGGCTCTTGGTACTATGCGAGCGGTTCGGGTGCCATGGCAACCGGCTGGCTCAGCAATGGCGGCACGTGGTATTGGCTCGGAGGTTCGGGCGCTATGGCCTCTAACTCTTGGGCTAACGTTGGTGGAGTTTGGTACTGGTTCGACGATTCCGGCGCGATGGCCACCGGCTGGCGTCAGGTCGGCGGCGCCTGGTACTACTTTAGCGGTTCCGGCGCTATGGCTCACGACGCCTGGGTCGGCGACTACTACCTCCAGTCTTCCGGTGCCATGGCTACGAATGCCTGGGTTGGCTCCTACTATGTCGGCGAGGACGGCAAGTGGATTCCGGGCTACGGTTTAGTTTGGTATAAGAACGGTAGCGATGTTTACCATACGCATAAGTGCCGTACCGTTGGTAAGGACGCAAAGGGCTATTCGCAGATCTCTATTCAGGAGGCCCAGAGGCGTGGCGCTTCACGAGAGTGCAAAAACTGCCAGCAAATTGGCTAGCACATTACTGAGCTAGTTTTGATTGAGGCCCCGTTGCCCTGAAGCGACGGGGCCGCTGCGTGATTGGATTCCGTGCTGTTATGAAGAAATGGTCATTCGGAGTGCTGGCTTTTTCGGGCCTCATTTCTTTTGGGCTCCTTTTGGGTTCGCCCTCGATGTTATACGCCCTTGATTCGAATAACACTGACGAAGGTCCCGCATCTAACGTTGCTATTGCTTCTGTCGAGTCAGGCGTTGATGCTCAGCGCGAATCGACCTTCGCTGTCGAGCAGAACTCTCAGGTGGATAATGAGACCCCTTCCGAGGTTTCGAATCAAATTATTTGGCATCAGGGGTGGATATCACCCGAAGAAGGGGCTGGTTTTTGGCGTTGGGGCTTGTCCGACGGAACAATCGCTGTTTCTTCTTGGAGACATATAGACGGTAGCTGGTACTGGTTCGACGACGAAGGTCGAATGGCTCAGGATGGGTTGGTTCAAGTCGGGGGTGCGACGTATGCCTTCTTCTCTTCGGGCGCAATGCGTGTCGGCTGGTACCTAGATTCTACGGGCTCCACTTCTGCTTGGCGTTATTTCTCCGGTTCTGGCGCCATGGTAAAAGGCTGGCTTTCAGACGGCAGCAACTGGTATTGGCTGGATGATGAGGGCAAGATGGTCCACGATGCGATGCTGCAGATCGGGGGAGCCACGTATGGATTCTCTTCTTCTGGTGCGATGCTTATCGGATGGCATCTTGATGCTTCCGTTTGGCACTATTTCTCCGGCTCTGGCGCCCTGGTAAAGGGTTGGCTCTCGGATGGGGGTCGTTGGTACTGGCTTGATCCTGCAGACGGTTCTATGGCCACCGGGCTGAAAGAATGTAATGGCACCTCTTATATCTTTAACAGTTCAGGGGCTATGCTATCCACCCAGTGGGCACTTATTGACAACAACTGGTATTACGCTGACTCTAACGGCTTGCTGCATGGAGGCTGGTTACTTCTAGGGAATTCTTGGTATTACCTGGATCCAGGAAGCCATATTATGCTCACGGGCTTTGTGCAAGTGGGCTCGTCCACCTATTTCCTTACGAGTTCAGGTGCCATGGCAACAGGCTGGGCACTTGCTGATGGTACTTGGTATTACGCCGCATCAAACGGAGCTATTCAACGAGGGCGATGGATAAAGTCCGGAAGCGCCTGGTATTACCTTGATGATGTATCCGGCGCAATGCGTACTGGTGAATTTGCGGTAGGAAGCAAGCGCTATTTTTCTTATGATTCCGGTGCAATGGCATCTTCGTGCTGGATCAACTTGAACGATGGTATAGCATGGGCGAATTCGTCTGGAGCACTGAGCGAGCCGTTGCCTACTTCATCTGATGGATCTCCTGTAGTCGCTGATCGTACCGACTCGTCTTCATTGCCAGGTGTGATTCATATTGGAGATGCGGTTTTCTATGCGGATGCGAATGGTGTCGTTAACGTGGCGTCTGGTTGGATTATGTCGAAAGACGCTTCTGACGAAAGTGGCAATACTTGGTACTACGCATCTTCCAATGGTGTCCTTAAGTCTGGTTGGCAATATGTCAACGGTGCGTGGTATTGGATGGACCCTTCCACATTCAAGATGAAAACTGGATGGCTTAATGACGGCGGTACGTGGTACTGGCTCCAGCCTTCGGGTGCCATGTTTGCTAACGGGTGGCTGAAAATCGATGGCGTTGGCTATTACTTCAATGCAAGTGGTGCATGGTTGAATACGTCTGGTTCTGTTTTGGGGGTCAATAGGTCCAGCCTGGTCAATTGGCTTATGAGCCACGAAAGCGACGGCTATTACCGTGGAACACGCTACGACACGCATCTCAGCCAGGAAACGTGCATGTACCCAAAGGGTGATCCGCGTTGGGACGGTTATACGGGCATGAATTGTGGTGGATTTGTATCGCATGCATATATGAAGGCGGGCGGGAATTTAGCTCCCATTGCCGCCGAGCAGAGCCATTCCCCTTGGAGTGGAGGTCCCGGAAGGGGCGGCTGCGTAAACGCTTATCGTTGGTACGGCTACGCTATCGATACGTGCGCGAACGTGACATATTTCAACTCTATTGATGAGTTGTTACGCAGTGGTTTGGCTCGTAAGGGGGACATTGTGTTCTTCAATCCTTACAACCCATATGCGGACGATAGCCACATTGGCTTTTTCTGGGGCAATTCGCCGAGCGAAAATTTGTTCTGGCATAGTGATGGTTATGGAAATCGCATCTCCGGTTTGACTGCTTTGGGCCCATCGAAAGTAATCTTGATTCGTTAGAATTCCGCGTTGTAGGGGACTCTCTGGGTCCCCTACCTTTTTGACATCTGGTTTGAAAGCTAACTGATGTCGGCATTCTTTGGGGCTAAGAGTAGGGACTAGGAGTCCTTGGTTTCACCCTGCTGGGAAGTTCTTGTTTACATTATGGTATTACGTGCAGTTATTTGTCGTCCTAGATGGCATCTTGTCCAGTTGGATGTTCGGAAATCTTTCACAGCCATGCTGTAAGCTAAACGCAAACAAGAACGAATGACGAGGTTTACATGAGCAAACATCTTAAGTTATTTTCGGCATTGTTGGTGCTGATGGTCCTTGCGCCCATTTCTGTGTTTGTTTTCCCCTCGAACGCGGAAGCTGCGCGGTCCCTAGTTGAGAATTCCTGGCGTTATGAGGATGGGCAATTGGTCGCAGAGGATGCTTCTTCCGAAGAAGATGGAATAGCCTTATTGTCCATGGACATTCTTCCCGATGGGGCTACGGCGCAGGGCATCGATGTCAGCGAGCATCAAGGACGTATTGACTGGAATGCTGTTAAGGCTTCTGGTATCGATTTCGCTATTCTGCGTGTTGGATTTGGCGCTCCATCTTGGGGCGGTCGAGTTGACTATCAATTTAATCGAAATATTTCTGAGTGCGAGCGACTCGGAATTCCCTACGGCGTCTATATCTATTCATATGCTTTTGATAATCAGCAGGCAGCTGATGAGGCATCAATGGTGATCAATTGCCTTTCTGGGCATAATCCAAGATTGCCGGTGTATTACGATCTTGAGGATAACTCGATAATTGCAAATGGACGTCAAACCGGAATTGCATCGAGGGCGCAGGTTTTTTGTAATAGGATTTCTGCCGCAGGATATGAGCCTGGTATTTATGCAAATTTAAATTGGTTTAACAACATTTTGACTGACTCTGTATTTAAGAGTAGCTCTTGGGATCATTGGATTGCTCAATATAACTCGCAATGTGACTATACCGGCAATTACAGTTTTTGGCAGTATAAGAGCAACGGAAAAGTCCCTGGAATCAACGGCAACGTTGATATGAACTACGCGTATGTTGATGTCTCCCTTTATCATTGGCAACTAATTGACAGCACCTGGTATTATGCAGCCTCCAACGGCAAGGCGTATACCGGATGGTTGTTTCAGAGTGGCACGTGGTACTGGCTCGAGCCCGACGTGGGCGGTGCCATGGCTACCGGCCTTCACGAGTGCAACGGCTCCCTGTACTGGTTTAATTCG
>CABSNM010000019.1 GCA_902479065.1 uncultured Collinsella sp. | reverse complement strand
AACTGCGGGAGCGAGCCATCAGCTCAATGTGTTCGGTTGAGGTCAGAAATCAACCGTCGGCCCGCCAGCGGCCACATCGAGCAGATGGGCGTGCTTCGATCCCGAGCCTAGCCTAGGATGCGGGCCATGCGCGCCTTGAACTCGGACAGAAAGCGCGGGGCGTCCACGGTGAGTGCCACAAGCGCGCTCTTGTCGGGGTCGGACAGGCGATGCTCGTCGCAGATAGTGCGGCCGCGATACTCGCCGAGCAGGTCGACGCGCAAGTTGCAACCAAGTGCGCCCACGAGCGTGGGATCAATCGCCACGGCAACGGCAAGCGGATCGTGCAGCGCGCAGCCGCCCAGGTAAGGGGCGTTCATCTCGTACGAGCCAATGTAGTGCTCGACCATACTCGCAAATGCGCAGCCCGCCATGGTGCCCGAGCCCGTCCAACCGGCAATGTCGCGGCGCGTCAGCACCACGCGATGCGTCACGTCAAGACCAACCATGGTGAGTTTGCGGCCCGAGCGCAGCACGGCATCGGCCGCCTCGGGGTCGCTTGCCATGTTGGCCTCGGCACCCGCACTCACGTTGCCGGGCACGGTCAGGGCGCCACCCATCACCACCACGCGGCCGATAGACATCATCGCCGCCGCGTCGCGCTCAAGGGCGAGCGCCAGGTTGGAGAGCGGACCGGTCGCCACATAGACCAAGTCGGGACCATAGGTACGCGCGGCATCAATCAGGTAATCGACCGCCGCATTGCCATCGGCCGACGTCGCGCCCACCGGCTCGTACGGCGAGGCGGGCACGCTTGCGCCGCCGATGCCGTTCTTGCCGTGGATAAGCGTGGTGGACGCCGGCGGCGTGTAGGGTTCGGTCGCCTTCACGGGACGATCGGCGCCCAGGTACACCGGCACCTCGGGACGACCCAACAGGTCGAGCACCGCCAAGCAGTTGTGCGCCGACTGCTCGACGCGCACGTTGCCAAAGCACGTGGTGATGCCGACGAGCTCCACCTCGGGGCTCGCGATGGCATAGGCAAGCGCCATCGCATCATCCACACCCATATCCAGATCAAGGATCAGCTTCTTGGTTGCCATTGTTCTACTCCGCTTCTCCGTCTACATCCAAACCGTCTAAACCAAACTTGTGCTCGACTTCGGCACGCGTGGGAATCGACTGTTGCGCGCCCAAGCGCGACACTGTCACCGCCGAGGCGCGTGCACCCGCCGCCATGCACTCAAAGAGCGGCAGGCCCTCCAGACGAGCCGCGGCAAGCGCACCGATAAATGTATCGCCCGCGGCCGTCGTATCGACCACCGCGCTCGAAAGCGCCGGCATGCGCAGCAGCTCGCCGTCATCGCCGAGCGTAACCGACCCGGCGCCGCCCAACGTGATGACCGCAGCTCCGGCACCCTTGGCGAGCAGGGCATTGAGCGCCGCGACACAGCTCACATCATCCGCGGGCAAGATGCCCGTTAGCACCTGGCACTCAGTCTCGTTGGGACAGACCAGGTCGACCGCAGGCCAGGCCTCCGCAGGCAACTCGCAGGCAGGCGCTGGATTAAAGACCGTATAGAACCCCAGCTCGTGAGCGCAAACAAGTGCCTCGGCCGTCGCTGCAAGGTCACATTCGCCCTGGGCGATAAAGACGCTTCCGGCAGCCGGGGCAATATCGCTGGCGTCGCCGTCGAGCTCGTCGGTCACCAGACGTCTCAGCGCGCGGGCAACGTCCCCGCCCGCAAGCGCATGGTTGGCGCCCGGTGACAGCACGATGCGGTTGTCGCCCTCGCAGCGAATGATGGTCGCCGTTCCCGTCTCCACGTCGTCGCGACGTGCTACAAAGCCACAGTCCACGCCGGTGTCTTGGAGCCCCGCCACGAGTGACGTGCCAAATGCGTCGCAGCCGACCGCGCCGACCATGTGCGTGCGCGCGCCCATACGCGCGGCAGCTACGGCCTGATTGGCGCCCTTGCCGCCGGCATTAGTGATAAACCCGCTGCCGCCGACGGTCTCGCCCGCACGCGGCATGCGCTCGCACGCCACCGAAAGGTCCATGTTCATGCTGCCGAACACCGCAACGATGCCGCAATCTGCCATGGAAACCTCCTCGTCCGCGGGCTCCGCACCCGCTGTCGGCCGTCAATCGTGCGCTCTCGCACCTCTATAACTTTAGTTCACTTTGATGTGGACGCGCGCTTGAGCTTGCGCCGGCAGCAAGCATTCACAGGAGCAGGCGGTTACAATGAAGACGTGCCGATTATTCTCGTCATTGGATGATGTTTTATGGAACAATTCCCGCGATCGAGCTCGCGCAGTTCACGTCACGCAAGCGATCAACAAGCGCCGCGCGAACGTTCGCGCGCTAACCGACAAGCCACCGAGCCACGCCACGTCGCAGGCTCTCATCGCGCGCCCACCAACAAGGATGCCCGCACCAACAGCGCCGCAAAGGAACAGGCGCCCACGCGCCCCAAATCTCGCTATATCCCCGCCCTCGACGGTCTGCGCACGCTCGCCGTCGTCGCGGTGGTGCTCTATCACCTCAACCTCACGTGGGCTCAGGGCGGCCTGCTCGGCGTCACGATCTTCTTTGTGCTCTCGGGCTATCTGATCACGCGTCTACTCATCAACGAGGTGTCAAAGACCGGCCGCATCGACCTCAAGAACTTCTGGATCCGCCGTATCCGCCGCCTGTTCCCCGCCGTGGTGACCGTCGTAGTGGTGACTTGCGCGCTGTGCACCGTCTTTAACCATGTGATGCTCACCAAGATGCGCCCCGACATCCTGCCGTCGCTGCTGTTCTTTAATAACTGGTGGCAGATTGCCCAAAACGTCTCGTACTTCAATGCTCTGGGCGACCCCTCGCCGCTCACGCACTTTTGGTCGCTTGCCATCGAGGAACAGTTCTACCTGATTTGGCCGCCACTGCTGTTTGCCATGGTATCCATGCATGTGAGCAAGCCCAACACGCGCCGCGTGGTTCTGGGCCTTGCCGCGGCATCTGCCCTCGCCATGATGGTGCTTTACAACCCCGCCGCCGACCCTAGCCGCGTGTACTACGGCACCGACACCCGCGTGTTCTCGCTGCTGCTGGGTGCCTGGATGGCCTTTATCCCCGATCGCGACCTGGCGCCGGTGCGTCTCGCTCATCGTTTGGGGCTCAATCGCCTGGCTAGCGCCGCCAAACACGGCAAGAACGCCGAGGGCAAGCCTGGCAAGAAGGTCGACGACTCAGCCGATACCGCCCCGACACAGCCGAGCGCCCTCGTGCGCTTTTGGTCCTCGCCCGCATCCATCGATGTCTTGGGCGTCGTAGGTCTGGTTGGCCTTGCCGCCATGGTCGCGCTCACCAACGGCTACACCGCGTTCCAGTATCGCGGCGGCACGCTGTTATGCTCCATCCTCACGCTCATGGTCATCGCAGCCTGCGTGCAGCCCCAGGGAATGATTGCCCGCGCGCTGTCCGCCGAGCCGCTCGTATGGGTCGGCAAGCGCTCGTACAGCATCTACCTGTGGCACTATCCACTGCTGCTGCTCATGAACCCGGTCGCCAACATCAGCGATACGCCCTGGTGGCAGTACATCTTGCAGGTACTTGTGGTGGTCGCCGTAGCCGAGTGCTCCTATCGCTTTATCGAGACGCCGTTTAGGAAGGGCGCCTTTGGACGCACCGTTTCCGAGCTCCGCGAAGGCACCACCACGCCCGCAAGCTGGGTGCGCGCGCATATTCCCGTGTGCGCCGTTTGCGGCGTCGTGCTTGTCGTGGCGCTGGGTGGTCTGGTCTTTGTGCCCGACACATCCGCGCTGAGCGGCGAGGGCGCCGAAATCCTAAACAAAGAAGCCAAAAATGCAAAACCCCAGGACCAGCAGGCGGCCGATGACACCGACAAGGACAACGACGGCTTCCCCGACGGATCCTACGACCTGCTGATGATCGGCGACTCCGTGTCGCTGCGCGCCGTCGATTCCTTTGACGGCGTGTTCCCCCACAGTCACATCGATGCCGAAAAGGGCCGCCAGTTCGATGCGGGCCGCACAACATTTGAGGGTTATATCCAGCAGAACCTCGCCGGCAAGATCGTAGTCTTTGCGCTGGGCACCAACGGCCTGGTGACCGATGCCCAGATTGACGCCATCATGGCCGATGCCGGCAATCAGCGCACCGTCGTATTTGTAAACACGCGCAGCCCGCAGCCATGGGTCGGCGCCACCAATCAGGCCATCGCCAACGCCGCCACGCGCTATAAAAACGTGCGCGTTATCGACTGGTACGGATATAGCGCCAACCGCAACGATCTGTTCGACGGCGACGGCACGCACCTTTCGAACGCGGGCGTGGCCGAGTACCTTAAGCTCATCCACGATGCCGTCAAGAAGGACCTGCCCGTGCATCCCGAGGACCACGTTAACGATCCGCAACCGGCGGCCGTCAAGTCCGCCGCCGACGCACTCGTCAACGCGCTCGCCTACAAACCGCACAAGCTAGGCACCGACAAGTAACACACTGTCAAATCCGCTTGCACCCGGAGGGGGCGTCGGCCACAACCGACGCCCCCTCCGGCAGTTAGGAACGCTCCTTTTGTACCGGCATCTGAAGGCACTCCTGGCGCAACCAATGAAGACCTCTACGGATGAATTCCAAGCCGCTCCGCCGCTCCAGACATCGTTTCCGCGCCTCGCGCCTGCCCCAAACAATCAAAACAAGCCCTTTTCGCTGCAACCTCAAAGGTCTGTGGGCAAAAAAGGGCAAATATGAGTACTGTTACCATTTTAATAGCAGGCAAAACCACCCAAAATGACGTCCGAGCGTCCCCTACAGCCCCCTAAAGCAGCCAACCTGACTGGTTTAGGGCGTATTGGAGCCAATTTTAATGAACATACTATTGGTTATGTTCATTATCTTCTTGGATATAAATGCTATTCACCTAGCAACAGTACTCATATTTGGCATTTTTTGCCCACTGCCATATAACTAACGCCCTATAGCAGACAAAAAACAGGCCGCAGCCCATCGCTGCGGCCTGTTCGGAAGCGAAAGTGGGCGTTAAGCGCTGTAGCCCATCGCTTGCAGCACAAACATAACGACCGTCAGCACCGTAATCACGCCGATTGTCGCCCAAGTGAGCACGTTCCATACGCGGCCGTTGCGGTTGGCGCCCATAATGTGACGATCGGCGGCAATAACCACCTGGAACACCAAAACCACGGGCAACAGCACGCCGTTGATGACCTGCGAGGTCATCATAATCTGGAACAGGTCGACGCCGGGCATGAGCACCAGCACGGCAGAGATGCCGATGATGGCCGTAATGATGCCGCGATAGACCGGGGCCTCGTCCCAGCTGCGATCGGCACCGCGCTCCCAGCCAAATGCCTCGCAGATGGCGCTGGACGTAACGCCTGGCAGCACACAGGCGGCCAAGAAGCTCGCCGCGACCAGGCCCGAGGCAAACAGCACCGTGGACCACTGGCCCGCGATAGGCTCCAATGCGCGGGCGGCATCGGCAGCGTCGCTAATCTGAATGCCCGCAGGGAACAACACCGTACCGGTCGTGATGATAATAAAGCCGGCGATGACATCGGCGGCAATCGAGCCGCTCACGGTGTCGATGCGCTGCAGCACGATATCGTCCTCGCCCGCATTCTTATCGACCACGTTGTTCTGCGCCAAGAAGATCATCCACGGCGCGATGGTGGTACCGATCGTTGCGACCACAAGCGACACGTAGCTGGGGTCGTTTTGGATGTTGGGCACAACCAGGTCGACCGCCACCTCGCCCCAGCTGGGACCAGCCATAAATGCAGCGACAATGTAGGTCACAAACACGCAGCTCACCAGCAGCAGAATCTTCTCGATGCGCTGGAAGCTGCCCGACATGGTAAGCATCCAAACCAGCAGCGCCACCAGCGGCACCGAGATGCTCGCCGGCACACCAAAGAGGGCAAGGCCGCTCGCGATACCCGCAAACTCCGAAATGGTCACGGCCGTATTGGCGATCAGCAGCGCCGCCATGGCCAGCACGCTCCTGCGCACGCCAAAGCGCTCGCGGATGAGCGACGCCAGGCCCTTGCCTGTGACGCAGCCGCAACGCGCCGCAGTCTCCTGCGTCACGATAAGCAGCACGGTCATGACGGGAAGCATCCACAGCATTTTGTAGCCATAGCTGGCACCGGCGCTGGAATACGTGGCGATGCCGCCGGCGTCATTGCCCGAAAGCGCCGCCAGAAGGCCAGGGCCCATGGCGCCAAAGATGGCCGCGGCGGTCAGCTTTTGCTTGGTGCTCACCATTTGCTTCGTGTTTTGCACGCGACCACCTACCCCATGACCGACATGGTGAGCAGCACTGCGGCGATGCAGTACGCCACGCATGAAATCATGACGGCAATGACGTTCATGGCGGTACCCGACGTATTGAGGTCGTGCTCGTCACGCCAGAACAGTACCATCAGGTAAATCACGGCGCTCATGTTGCCAATCAGGCAGACGATGGCCGCGATGTTAAAGCAGCCAGTAAAGAGCTGTTCTTCAAACATGGGCGCGTCGAGGAACGCAGCGGTGCGCACCAGCTGGGCGCACAGGTAGGTCACGAGCGACAGAATCAGGCCCATGCCCGTGCTCTGGAAGAAAAATCCCAAATACGGCTTGGGCTCATCGTCATGGCCGTCGTACTCCAGGAAGTAATTCTTGACGAACGACACCATGCGCGAGGCAGCCAGCAACACGAGCGGCATGGCGCACATGGGGAACACCACCAAATGCGCGGAGCCCAGCGCCGTCCCCAGCACTGTTGCCATGATGCACGAGGCAATGCCCCACACGACAACCCAGTACTGGCGATGCACAAACCAGCTGAGCACATTCGTCGAGTCGTCGGACGCGCTATCGCCCGAGCCGACGCCTGCGATCTGCAGGTCCTCCTGGTGCTCCTCGGCGATAACGTCCATGGCGTCGTCAAAGGTCACGATACCCAAGATGTGACGGTTCTCGTCGCAAACGGGGATGGCAACCAGGTCGTACTTGGTCATCTCGTCCGTTACGTCTTCCTGGTCGTCGTCGGGCGACACATAAACCAGGTCGCGATAGGCCAACTGGCCCAGCGTGGCGTCGCGGTCGGCTACGATCAGCGTGCGCAGCGAAAGCACGCCGGTGAGCATGCCGCTCGGGTCCTCGGTATAGACGTAATAGACGCTCTCGAAGTCCTCGTCGAGCTTGCGAATCGCCTCGATGGCGTCACCGACCGTCGCCGTGGCGGGCAGGGAGACAAACTCCGAGGTCATGATACGACCGGCAGTGTTGTCCTCATAGCCCAGCAGGTTACGAATCGCCTTCTCCTCCTGAACGCCCATCAGGCGCAGAAGCTTCTCGGCCTTCTCGTAATCGAGCTCGTCGATCAGGTCGGCGGCGTCGTCCGGGTCCATCATGGCCAGCATCGACGATGCGTCCGTATCGGACAGGCCCTCGAGCATCTCGGTCATAAGCTCGTCATCGTCGAACTCCGAGATGGCCTCGGCGGCCTGGGCGGTGTCGAGCTGCGCGAACACCTGCGCACGCAGGCGCGGGTCGAGCTGCTCGATAATGTCGGCAATGTCGGCAGGGTGCAGCTCGCCGAGCGTCTTGTGCGACACCGACAGCTGGATGTTTTTAGTCGAACGGTCGAGCAGGTCCATGTAGGACCAGGCGATGATATCCTCGCCGAGCGGTTTGCCCAGGTGCTTCATAAAGCCCTCGACGACATGCTCGAGTGCGGGGCTGATCGCGCGCAGCAGACCGCGAGCGCCAACTTCGGCGCCCAGCAGGCGCAGCTGATTTTCGCCCGACATGGAAAACTTGATGTCGTTTACGCGCACGACCTTCATGCCCTGCGTGTCGACAATCTGCTTGTTGAGCACGTCGCGGGCGAGCAAGAGTTCGGTCGGCTGCAGGTACGAAAAACGGATTTCGGTGGCCGGCGACTTAAGGTGCACACCCGTCTCGTCGATACGGTCGACCCATTTGCGCCAGCTGATCATAAACGGCGTCTTGCCGGGTCCGCGAAACGCGAGCGACGTCACGTGCGGAAAAACTTCGCCGGTAGCAATGCCAAAATCGTTCACGACGCCGAGCTTTTCGCCGTCGACGTCCAAGACCGGCAGTTTGAGCATCTCACTCAGATAATTCACTGGTGCTCCCCATCATCATCCCTTCGGACTGCGGCCATGCCGGCACGCCATCCGTGGACTTTTAGATATGTATACGCATGCGCGGGCGGCACGCCGCTCGGCGCTCACACCCCGTGCATGCGCAAGAAGCACCTGCATGGGGTCATCGACTGTATGGTCGAGGTTTGGATTTCACCTGCAACCTTTCTCTTGACCCTCGTTATCCGCAGTAACTATAGCATCAGCATCGCGCCGTGGCGCCAAATTTATGCGTCGCACATCGCAGGCATACCAAACGCTGACGCATCCGTAACATAGTCATTGGGGACGTTCTTAAATGACTAGTCTGTGGTGTCATCATCTTCGGCGAGCTAGGGGAACACGGCGTTTTTGGGCATGGTGACCTTCGTCAGCGAGGTGAGCTTTTTGCTCAGCGATGCGTCCGTCTTGACCAGATCGCTCAACGTCACGATTTTGTAGCCGTCGGCGATAAGCCCGTCGATAATCTGCGGCAGCGCCTCGAGCGTCTGCTCGGCGCACTTATCGTTATCGGTCAGCAGCACAATGTTGCCTGGCGTCACCGAATCGAGCACCGTCGAGACCTGCTCGTCGGCACCGTTGAGCAGCCAGTCGCCCGAATCGATATTCCACGAGACCACGGCAGACACCAGGTCCATCGCATCAATCCAGTTTTGCTCGTCAAAGGCTGCGTAGGGAGCACGCAAAAGCATCGTCTTCACGCCGGTCGCGGACTTGATCGCCTCGGTGCCCTTCGAAACCTGCTCGCGCACCGCATCGCGTTCCTGGCCCTTGAGCGACTCGTCGCGGTAGCTGTTGGAACCGACCTCGCAGCCGGCATCGACAATCGCCTTGGCCGTGGCGGGCGAGGCCTCGGCCGCATCGCCCGACAGGAAGAACGTCGCGGTGACGCCCTTTTCCTTGAGTACTTGCAAGATCTGCTTGGTCGCTCCGCTCGGGCCCTCATCAAACGTCAGCGCCACGTACTTTTCGTTGCCCTTGGGCGCCACGCTCGCGCACTCGACCACGCAATCGGTGGCGGGCACGACCTCGCCGCGGTCCTGCGTCTTGCCCGATTGCTCGCCGACCCACACCTCGGAGCGACCCTGGATACCCCACGTCTTGACGTACTCGATGGCACCCGTGCCCTCGACCTTGAGCTTGGGCTCGATAACCGTCGCCTGGACCTCGTGCTTCTCGTACGTGTCGCGGCCGTCCTTGACCGTCACCTTCTCGCCGCCCGTAAGCTCGCGGCTTTTCCACTTGCCCTGTTTTATGCGCTTGCCGTCCACCTTTACCGACAGCTTTTCGCCGCCATGGCGGGTCAGCACGCTGTCGTCAACGGCCAGCAGGTCCCCGGCGTCGTAGGCATCGGTCAGCTCCTGATCGTCGATGAGATTTTGCAGCGTAGAGCCGACGCGCACCGCAGTCTCCTGGCCGTTGAGGACGACATCCACGCTGCGGTTGACGTAGCCCACGACGGCAGCGATAAACAGTACGAGCGCGCAACCCACGGCGATGAGCGCATAGGGCAGGCGAGACGAACGACGGGGCGTGCGGCTGTTGCCGATGCGAGCGCTGCGGTCGCTAAACCCACGGCTATGGTTGAGGTACATCGCGCCGGGCTTACGGCGACGCTTGCGCTGGCCGCTGGGCAGCTGCCCCAGGTCGCGGCGCGCCGTCGGACGCGCACCCGAGCGCCCGTTTAAGTTAGATCCGTTTTGGCGCATGTGCCCTCCCCCATAAACACAGCGAGCCGGAGCAACATGTCTCCGGCTCGCCTCCCATCATTTGGTACGTCGCTATTTGCTAGCTTTTGACGAGCCCCCGCTCGCCTTTTGATATTCGTCCTTAAAGGCCTTGAACATACCGCGCGTCTTGCCGAGCTGCTTGCCCAGTGCGCGGCTGCCCTTGTCCACGGCGACCGAGCCCTTGTCATCGAGCACCTTGGCGCCCTTCTTGACCTTATCGCCCACCACGACGCTTGCCTCGGCAGCCTTTGCGGCGGCGCCGCCCGAATACCCGAGCGACTTGACCTCGTCCGAAACGATCATCGCGCCGTCCGCATAGCCGCGCAGCATCGTCGGCGGCATCTGCGTGTCGCCCACCAGCACACTCGAGGCGGTGCCGGCGGTCACGTAGAACGTCTGCACGACACCCGAACGCGGCTTGAACTCCACATCCGAGCAATAGCCCACGACATCGCCCGACTCCGTGCGCACGTCCATGCCAACCCAGATAATGCAATCGTCCAGGTTGATGTCGAGGCGCTTGGCCGCAGCGGCATCGTAGGTGCCCTTGACGTCGTCGACCGCGATGGCGCCCTCGTAGACGCCAATGGCATCGAGCGCCACAAATCGGTCGGGGCGCTCGATCATACCCGCGATATCGGACTGGCGAACCATAAAGCCCACCACGCGCGTACCGCCCGGGGTAAAGACCGGAAAGTGAATCTTGCCGAGCTTTTTAGGGCTGCGCGGCGTGCCGTCTTTTTTGGTGCGCTTATCCTCGGTAGGCTTGCGATAGATCTTAGCGCCGACAAAATCCCCGGCGCGCATTATGCCTCGGTCGAAGGCTCCGCGGCCTCGGCGTCGGCCTCGACGGCGTTTTCGACCACGACATCGGCGGCGGGCGTCACGTTGCCGCCCGAGATAGCGTCGTTGAGCTGCTCCCGCAGCTGGTCCATGCGCTCGCGGGCAAGGTCAACCTTGGCACGCAGGTCATCGGTCTTGGCGTCGACCATCGGGCCAAAATCGTTGACCGCGGCGCGGGCCTCCTCGGCGCCGTGCTCGTAGGTGTCGCGCATGTTATCCCAGGCGTCGTTGGCGATATCGGCAGCCATGGCGCGGGTCTCGGCGCCCGAGCGCGGAGCCAGGGCGACGCCGATGATGGCGCCGGCGGCAGCACCGAAGAGCGCACCCGAGATAAAGTTGAAAGTCTTACCCATGTTCATTCCTCTCCTGCGGGCACCTCAGCGCCCACCGTTTGAATGCTGTCCATTATACCCGCAGCACAGCACTTGCCGTCTCGCTCATCTGCGTACGGTAAAGGCGCAGGTACATGATGGTGATAAGCGAGTGAGCCTACTCCTGCGGCACGGCCGGCATGGCCATCGTGGCGGCCGGGTCCTCGCCGGCGCCGTCAACGAGCGGCAGCGTTCCCTCGTGCGCGGGGGCAACCGGAGCCGTCGCCGCGCCACCGTAGACGGCAGCGGGGGCCTCGTGGCTCTCAGCGGTCGCGCCCTCGGTATCGATTGCCTCCTGCGGCTCGTCGTCAAAGTTCGGGACGCCCTGGGGCTCCGCGGACTCGGGCTCGGAAGCCGCCTCGGCAGGTGCCTCGTCGACAGGCTCGACGGCAGTCTCGGCAGGCGCCTCGTCCTCGGTCGCGTCCCCGGCCTCGCCCTCGGCATTCGCGGCGGCAACGGCCTCGTGCGGGTCCTTGCCCTCGGCCTCGGCACGCATGCCCAGTACCAGGTTGCGCAAACCCGCGACCGTACCGTCCACATCGGGAGCGGGCTGGTCGACATGCAGATAGGCCCAATCCATCATAAAGGTCGCCGAAGACAGCGCACCGATGGCCAGCGCGTCGTCGGGACACGAAAGCTCAACCTCAAAGACGCGCTCATCGTGCTCGCTCACGCGAGTGCGGCCGCACGAAATGCTGCCAGCGAGACCGGTCTCGTTCATGAGCTCGACCGTCACGTGCTCAAGCAGATGGCAAAGCTCGGTCTGGCCCATGCAGTCCTGGAACTCGCGACCGGAATCGCCCAGGCACAGATGCTTGGCAATCGCGGGCACCAGGTAGTACACGCGCGCCGTGGCCTCGATGTCCTCCGAGGTCATGAGCGGCATGCCGGGGTTCACCAGCACATGCGCGCAGATCTTGTCCTCGCTGACGGTGACCTTAAGGATGTTGAACAGGCCTGCCATAACTCTCCCCTACTCTTCCTTGCCCTACTCGTCGCCGTCGTGCGGGTCCGCAGAGCCCGCACCCGACACCGTCGGCTTATCTGCCGAGGGCTCGGAATCCTTCTTATCGGTTTCGGCCGGAGCGATCACGCGAATGAGCGAGATGCGCTGGCCACGCATCGACTGCACCTTGAACTTGTACCCCGCAACCTCAAACACCTCTCCGATGTCGGGCACCGAGTCGCAAAGCTCCAAAATCCAGCCGGCGATGGTCTCATAATCATCGCTTTCCTCGAGCGGCCAACCAAGCTCAATCGCGTCATCGCACGAAAAACGCCCATCGACAAGCCACTCGCGGCGCGAAAGGCGCGTGAGGTACTTGTTGTCGGGGTCGAACTCGTCCTCGATCTCGCCCACGATCTCCTCGACGATGTCCTCGATGGTGATGATACCGGCCGTGCCACCGTACTCGTCCACGACCACTACGATCTGGTCGTGCGAGGTCTGCATCTCGGACAGCAGCGGCAAGATGTCCTTGGTGTCGGGCACAAAGGTAGCGTCGCGCAAAAAGTCGGCGATGGGCTGGTCGCCCTTGCCGTCGAGCGAAGGCTGGATCAGGTCCTTGATGTGCGCGATGCCGGCGACGTTATCGGGATCCTCGTGATAGACGGGGATGCGGCTAAAGCCGGTCTGGCGCATGGTGGACAGCACGTCGGCGACCGTCTCGTCGTCCTCGCACATGGTGGTGTCCACGCGCGGCACCATGACCTCGCGGGCAACGGTGTCGCCCAGGTCGAAGATCTCGTGGATCATGCGCTTTTCCTCGTCGAGCAGGTCGTCCTGTTCCGAGACCATGTACTTAATCTCTTCCTCCGAGACATTCTGGCGGTCGTCGGCGCTCTTGATGCGCAGGATGCGGGCCAGGCCATCGGAGCAAGCGCCGGTCAGCCACACGAGCGGACGGGCGATCTTTTGGAAAAACGACAACGGTCCCACGACCTGCTTGGACACGCCCTCGGCGTTGGCCAGACCGATGCGCTTGGGCACAAGCTCGCCAATCACGATGGACACGAAGGCGACCGCAACGGTGATGATGACCGGCGCCAGGCCGCGCGCGATGGCAGAGAGCGGCGCGATGCCAAAGCTCGTGAGCCACGTGGCAAGCGGGTCGGACAGGCTCGTCGAGGCGACGGCAGACGAGGCAAAGCCCACGAGCGTGATGGCGACCTGGATGGTGGCGAGCAGCTGGTCGGAATCGGCGGCCAGCTTAATGGCGCGCTCGGCGCGCTTGTCGCCCTCCTCGGCCTCGTGCTCCAGCACAGCGCGCTTAGCCGTGGTGAGCGCCATCTCGGACATGGAGAAGTAGCCGTTGATGAGGGTCAAAACGAGGGTGGTGATAAGGGAGATGGTTATGTCCATCGGGAGTTTCTCGAACCTCCAAGATTCGGGACGTTAGGGTAAAACGTTGATGGCGGATACGGCAATTGCACTGGCGCCCAAACGAGGACGCGGACGCGCAGGCATGGTCGCTAGATTACGAAGAGGATCACCGCCATGAACTGGAAGATGCTGCCGGCGAGCACCCACAGGTGAAACACGCTGTGCAGATAGCGCACGTTTTTGGCGATATAGAACGGCACGCCCGCGGTGTAGCACACGCCGCCGACGGCGAGCAGGGCAAGTGCCACGGGGTTGAGCAGCGACACGAGCTCGGGCAGCTTAAAGACAACGAGCCAGCCCATCAGCAGGTAGACCAGGCCACTTACCCAGTGCGGTTGACGCTCGCGCATAAAGCACTCGAGGGCGATGCCGATAATGGCGATGGCCCATACGGCAAAGAACAGCGCAGGGCCGCCGTCGTTTGCGAGCGTGATGAGGCAAAACGGAGTATAGCTGCCGGCTATGAGCAGATAGATACAGCTGTGGTCGATGATGCGAAACACGCGCTTGGCGCCCGCGGGCTGAATCGCATGGTAGAGCGTGGAGGCAAGGTATTCGAGAATAATGCTGACACCATAGACAATCGCCGCGGCCATGTGGGCCGGGCCTCCGCCGCGCAGGGCGGCGAATACGATCAGGAGCACCAGGCCCGCGATACCCAGCAGGCAGCCGACACCATGGGTGACGGAGTTCATGATCTCCTCGCCCACCGTGTAGTGTGGAACGGCCGCGGTCTTGGGTCGCGGCTTAGAACTGTCGCTCGAATCGGACATGCCGGTTACATCCTCCAACGTAAAGAGTTCTCAACACTATATCAAAGCGTCTAGGTACGTGTGAAATTTGCACCATACGTGACCCTTTGTTTACCCATTCTTGCCCTGTTGACGCATCAACGGCGAACGTCCATAATGCGCTTGCATTAAATGTTGATGTATTAACATCTTATAGGAGAATACCGCATGGCTCAAAACGCACGTTCCCATCGAAAGCTCAAGATAGCCGGCATCGTTGCACTGGTGGTTGTCGTTGCGCTGCTCGGATTTGCCGGCAACTTTCTGTTTGACTTCGCGCTGAATCCCCGCGCGCCATACACCATGAAGATGATGCAGGATGGCAAGGACGCCGAAAAGGGCGAACAGATGGATGCCGAGGACACCGAGGCGCGGGCGTGGTTTAAGGAGAACCGCAAGAGCAGCAGCCTTACCGCAGATGACGGAACCGAGCTCGCCGCTTGGTATTTTGCCGCCTCGGAGAACACCCACGATTACGCCGTCTGCCTGCATGGATATACCAACGAGCCCATCGGCATGGCCCGATACGCCAAACGATTCCATGACCGCGGCATGAACATACTCGCACCCGCCGCCCGCGCCCACGAGCGCTCCGGCGGCGATTATATCGGCATGGGCTGGCCCGAGCGGCTCGACATCGTCGCATGGATCGGGCAAATCGTTCAGGCTGACCCCGAGGCGCGCATCCTGGTCTTTGGCGAGTCGATGGGTGCGGCAACCGCCATGAACGTCGCGGGGGAATCTCTGCCCGCAAACGTAAAATGCATTATCGAGGACTGCGGTTATACGAGTGTTTGGGACGAGTTTTCTCTGCAGCTCAAGGACGTGTTCGGCCTGCCCAGCTTTCCCTTGCTCGATGTAGCAAACTTAGTGTGCAACGTGCGCGCAGGCTACGACTTTCATACGGCGAGCAGCGTGGAGCAACTCAAACACGCGACGGTTCCCATGCTGTTTATCCACGGCGACCAGGACACCTTTGTACCGTACAGCATGCTCGACCAAAACTACGACGCGTGCGCCAGCAAGGTCAAGCAAAAGCTCACTATCCATGGCGCCACCCACGCCAAGAGTGCGCAAGTTGACCCAGAGCTTTACTGGAACACGGTCGACAACTTCCTCGACGAGAATTTTTAGGCAAAAAGCAACGTCTGGGGCTTTATCTGACCCCCTATTTTCGGAAGTATGCGGCAAAATCTGGAACTGCCGACCAGACCGCAGTTTTACCAACAATTTATCAGGGGTTTTGTTGCCAAAAAACGTCGTGTGCTCGGCGGTCTCGAAATTTGCCGCATACTTCCGGAAAGCCGCCCGTGGACGCTGTGCCCACGGGCGGCTTTTGCTAACGTTGCGCTACAAAAGCGCTTGATATGTCCAATAGATAGGTGCTATTTGACCTCGATGAGCTCGTACTTGCTCGTGCCCAGGCCGATCTTCTCGGCGTGCGCGATGCAGGTGCGCCAGTCGGTGTCGGGATGCGTGATGCAGAAGGGGTCCTTGGCCTGCTCGCCCTCCAGATGCTCGTGATTATGCTCCATCTTGGCGGCGCTGTCGGTAAGCTCGGTGTTGGGCAGCGGCTCGGATGCCATGACGGCGTCGGCACAGGCCTGGTCGATGGCGACCGGGTCGAAGCTCGCAAACATGCCGATATCGTTGACGATAGGCGTGTCGTTTTCGGGATGGCAATCGCAGTTGGGGCTGATATCCATGGCAAGCGAGATGTGGAAGCTCGGGCGGCCGTCGACGACGGCCTTGGTGTACTCGGCGATCTTGCAGTTGAGCACGTCGGCCGCGGCGTCATAGCCGGGCTTGATGCAGTCCTGGTTGCATGCCGCAATGCAGCGGCCGCAGCCCACGCAGCGATCGTGGTCGATAGCGGCGACGTGAACCGTGCGGGTGTTGCCGTTGGCAAGCTCGCGCTCGCGGGTGTCGTCGAACGAGACAGCGTTGTGCGCGCAGATCTTTTCGCAGGCATGGCAGCCAACGCAGTGCTCGGTCGCGACGTTCGGCTTGCCGGCGGCATGCTGCTCCATCTTGCCGGCGCGGCTGCCGCCACCCATACCCAGGTTCTTCATGGCGCCGCCAAAGCCGGCCTGCTCATGACCCTTAAAGTGGGTGAGGCTGATCACGATATCGGCATCCATGAGCGCCTGACCGATCTTGGCCTCGTGCACGTACTCGCCGCCCTCGACCGGGACGAGCGCCTCGTCGGTGCCCTTGAGGCCGTCGGCGATGATGATCTGGCAACCCGTGGCATACGGGGTAAAGCCGTTCTGATAGGCGGTATCGATGTGCTCGAGCGCGTTTTTGCGGCTACCCACATAGAGCGTATTGCAGTCGGTGAGGAAGGGCTTGCCGCCCAGCTCCTTCACGACATCCGCGACGGCGCGGGCGTAGTTGGGGCGCAAAAAGCTCAGGTTGCCCAGCTCGCCAAAGTGAATCTTGATGGCGACGAACTTGTTCTCAAAGTCGATCTGCTCAATTCCGGCGTGACGGATGAGGCGCTTGAGCTTGTCGAGCTGGCTCTCGCGAGCATGCGTGCGCAGGTTGGTGAAGTACACCTTAGCGGGTGCTGCGGGTGCAGTTGCGGTCATAGATCTATCCCCTCGGTCTATATGGCGTTACAGACATAAGAGGATGGTACCCGCTGAAGTAGGGTCAAAGTCAAGCGCGAAACCCAGTCGTTTAAGCACGCCCCCGATGACTACTCTTGGACTTTGAGGGCCTCGGCCAGGCTCACGCGCTTGATGGAGCGCGTGTGTAGCAGCGCCACGACCAGGTAGGTCGCAAAGCCAATGCCCACGCACGCCGCCATGGACCAAGCGGGCACGTAGATCTCGATATTGCCGTTGTAGGCGAGCAGCATCGAGCGGAAGATGGCCGTGAGCGAGCCAATAATGACCGGCAGGCTTAGCACGAGCGACACCACCACGCACAGTGTGATCGAGCGGATGTACAGATGCGAGATCTCGCTATCGCGATAGCCAAAGACTTTCATGTAGCTGATCGAACGGGCGCTATGGTCGATCACAGCCTTGGTCAGCAGGTACATAAACAGCAGGAAGATAAACACCGCGAGCCCGATCATCATGCCGATCATTTTGCTCATCATGCCGATGAACTGGTCGCCCACGGCACGCATGTCGTCGGGCGTGGTGTCGCCGGCAAAGTAGCGCGCATCGAGGTCGAGCTTCTCGTCGCTCACATAGCCGTTAAAGTAGGCGGCGTCGTTGTCGAACAGCTCGTTAAAGTCGTCGATACTCATATAGATATTCATGTCCGACTTGGAGCCCCAGGCACAGTCATTGCCCGCGTACTCAAGGGAGTAATGCTCGCCCTCGTACTTGTCGCCGAGTGTAACCTTCTGACCCTCGCTCCAGCCAAACTTATCGAGCAGACCGCCGCCAAAGACGATGCGCCCATCGCCGACGTTGAGGTCTTTCCAATAGCGCGAATCGGGCGAGATGCCGTAAACGGAAATCGTCTCCTCGCCATTTCCGTCGCCGCGGTCGTATTGCAGCTGGTAAACGGCGTATTTCTCGGCCTGTGCGATTGCGCCCGCGCCGTTGTCGGTCGTATTGACCGGGTGAATATCGTCGTTGTCAGTGTCAATCTTGGAGGCTTTGTCGATCAGGTCGATAGCCTCATCGCGGTTGCAACCGAGGATATCGGCAAGGTCATCGAGGCGCGCATAGAGCGCATCCTTCTTGTCCTGGACCTTGGCAAGCGCATCCTGCGCTGCGGTCAGGCTCTCGGCAGACGGAGATGCGGTCGCGGCATCGGTCGCCGCCTGCGCCGCATCGGCCGCGTCGTCAAGCTCGTCATCGGCATCCTGGGCGGCGGTGAGGAGTGCGCCGTCAACCGACTGCAAGCGCTCGAGTGCCGACCACTGCTCGCGCTCCTCGGTAGTGCCCTCGAGCTCCAGCGGAGCCTTGAGCGTGTACTGGTGCTCGGCGACCAGGCTCGTCTCGAGGTTGTCCGCATAGTGCGTCATCGTGGGCAGAATCGCCAGGCCAAAAAGCATCAGCAGCGAGGCAAACGCAATGCCCACGAAGAGCGTGGCGAAGTTGCCCAGGTTGCGCAGGAAGATACGCAGGCGGAAGCGGGAAACAAAACCCATGCGCTCCGGCAGCTGCAAGCCGCGCTTGGTGCCCGATTTGCCGCTCGCCTCGTGACGAAGGAACTGCAACGGCGTCTTGCCCATCTTGCGAAGCAGGCCCACCAGCGTGATGAGGATGAGCGCAGCGGCGGGAACCACGGCGCACTTCACAAAGATCTCCCAGCTCCAGTACACCTGGAAGGGCGGCAGGTTGTACGAACCGTAATAGAGGCTGCGCATGGGCTCGGTAAAGAACACAACACCGAGCGCAGTGCCCAAAAGCGCCGCGACCACGCCCACGATAGCGGGAAGCGCAAGGTAGTGCAGCACGATCTCGCGTCGACGATAGCCGCTGGCGAGCAACGTGCCGATGATGGCGCTCTCCTCCTCGATGGTGGCGTCGGTAAGGACCACAAAGACGAACGCCATGATCACGATGATGATGTCGAGCAGCGTCATCCACATCATGGAGTCGCCGTCTACGTCGTCGCGCGCATAGCCAATGCCCTGGTTGGAATCGGCGTCGATGAGGTCATCCACGCGTGCATCGGCGTCGGTCAGCGCCTCGACCATATCCTGCTCCGCATCGATGCGATCCGCGGTGGGGAGGTCGCGATCGGTAAAGGTAAAGGAGTAGGTGTAGGCAGGCGCGCCGCCGGCATCCTCGAGCGCGGCAAAGCCGGCATCGGTGACCTCGGCCACGCCGTACGTGATGGTGTTCACCGTAAAGTCCGAATTGTTGAGGAACAGCGCCTGGCTATCGGGCTGGGTCATGATGCCGCAGATGGTGTAGGTGCGGCCCTCGAGCTCGACCTTATCGCCCACGGTGAGGTCGTTGTTGGCGGCAAAGACGCGGTCGATGGCCACCTCGTCGTCCGCCTTGGGCTCCTTGCCCTCACAGTAGGACGCAATGTCCACCTTAGCGCGGTGCGCATAGGTGCGCAGTGTGCGCTTGGTGCCGTCGTCGCCGGCGGTCTTTTTGATGATGGCGTCGATGGAGAAATTCTTGTAGAGCGTGACGCCGCCGACGTCGCCGGCTGCATCCTCGGCGGCCTTGAGTTGATCGTCGGTAGCCTCGAAGGAGGTGGTCACGCGGCCGTCCTCAATCGCGTACGCATCGCGCATGTCATCGATAAGGCAGCCGATGGAATGCGCTGCGAGCAAAAAGCCCGAGGTGAGAGCGATGCTTCCGCACATAAGCAAAAAGATGCCCAGGTACTTGCCGATATTGCGGCGCAGCTCGCGCGGGAGACGTTTTGCGAGAGGTGCCATGGCGCCGCCTACCAATCGAGCTCGGCGGCCGCAACGGGCGACTCGTTGAGCTCATCCTCGACGATGTGCCCGTCGCGCAGGCGCAGCACGCGATTGGCCATGTGCGCGATGGCGGCATTGTGGGTGACAATGATGATGGTGCAGCCGTAGGTGCGGTTGACATCCTCCATGAGCTGCAGGATTTCCTTGGACGTCTTGTAGTCAAGCGCGCCGGTGGGCTCGTCGCACAGCAGCAGGCCCGGGTTTTTGACGAGCGCACGGCCGATGGCACAGCGCTGCTGCTGGCCGCCCGAGACCTGGCGCGGGAACTTGTTGCGGTGCTCGTAGAGGCCCAGCGAACGCAGCAGGTCGTCGACATTGAGCGGGTTTTTGGACAGGTGCGCCGTGACCTCGATGTTCTCCTTGATGGTGAGATCGGGCACCAGGTTGTAGAACTGGAAGACAAAACCCAGCTCACGGCGGCGATACTCGCCCAGGTCGGTAGGCTTGAGCACCGTGAGGTCGCAGCCGTCCACCATGATGGAGCCGCCGTCGGCATCCTCCAGGCCGCCGATCAGGTTAAGAAACGTCGACTTGCCCGAACCCGAAGGCCCCAGCATGACGCAGATCTCTCCGCGGTTGATGGACGTGTCGATGCCGTCGAGCACCGTCAGGCGTGCATCTCCATCGCCGTAGTGCTTTTTGAGATCCTTAACCTGGACGTAGGCCTCCCGCGTTGCCATGATATCCCCCATTGTTAGCCTTGTACTACTTTATGAACATAATAGTAAACCTTGGCGAACTATTTTTGGGCGAGGCCTAGGATTTATTTCAGACTAGGCGCGGGATTTGGCGCGTGAGAGGGCCAGGCCTACGGCGGCAATGGCGGCGGCGAAGAGCACGGTGACGCCCAGGTCGCAGGCGATGTCGCCCAACACGGCAGACGTCAGGTCCGAAGCAAGCGCCTTGCCGATCGCGTCGTTCACCCAATACGTCGGCACAAAGTGCGCCACCGTCTGCACGGCCGAGCCCATGAGCGACAGCGGCATCCAAGCGCCGCCCAAAAACGTCATGAGCATGCCGAGCAGGTTGCCCACACCGTTGAGCAGCTCCTCACGCGCACCCAGGCTCGAAAGGGCAAAGCCAACGGCCAGAGGCGTGCACGCCAGGGCAAACGTCGCCGCCAGCGCCAGGCACACACGACCCACGCCGACCTCGGCAACCGCGCCGGCAAAGCCCACGACGCCCATCATGCTCGACACAAACCAGATGCAGACGGTGAGCACTGCGGCAGCCGCGAACACGGCAAGCGAGCGCTGGCGCTCGGAGACCGGGCCGGCATCCATGCGGCGCACGCGCTCGGGCTCGTTCATGCCCGAGAACACCAACCCCACCGATACGATGACCGACGAGATAATCGCGTACGCGCCAAAGTTGAAATACGACTCGAGCGTGGCGGCAGCCGTCGAGTCGACCTTGACCTGCTCGATCCGGACCTCCGCGCGCTTTGCAGCGGCATGCTCGGCGGCCTTGGCAACGTCGCCGTTAGAAGCAGCGGGCTCAAGTGCGGCCGCAGCACCCGCGAGTGAAATCCAGCGCGAGGCCTCGGCAGACGAAAGCGCCGCCGCCATGGTGCCGGCACCGTAGGTCACGTCGAGCTTGGGCAGGGACTCCCCCGCGCGGGCGGCTGCAACGAGGTCGCCCTCAAACCCCTCCGGGATAAAGAACACGCAGTCGGCGCTACCCTTGGCACTATTGCTCTTGGAGAGCGCGTCCGCAAGATCGTACGTATCGTCGCCGATGCCCGTGACCAGCTCAAAACGCGAACCCAGATGCTTGGTAAGCGCACGCGAAAGGTCGCTGTCGTCGCGGTCGACCACGATCACGTTGGCATCGTAGGGCTCGTACTCGGTGAGCTGCGACGAGTTCCAGCTCACCGATGCCGCGATGAATACGCCCATGAGCGAGATGAACACCGTATAGATGAGCAGGTAGAACGGGTGCGCCAGCGCCATGCGAAGCGCAGTCTTAAAGGTGCTCATAGCGGCTCCTTCCAAAGGTCAGCGTGGCGGCGGCAACGAACAGCAGCGCCATAAGGACCAGCGCGCCGGCGCGAACGACAAAGGGGCCCAGGTCCTCAAAGAAATACAGGCGGTTGAACATGTCGCAGATGAGCTTGACGGGGTTGAGCCAGCACTCGGCCGGGCAGGCGCGGGCGACGTCGTCGGCAAGCGCCATCGCCGGCTCGCCGTAGAGGCCGGCGAACAGGGCGCACGTGGTAGCAAAGCCCGTGAGGATGCCGGACTTGGACGCCTTGCCGCCCTTAACGGGAAGCGTGCCCACAAAAAGGCCCAAGCCCGTGGCGGCAAGCGCGGAAGCGGCGCCACCCACCAGACACAGCCCCTCGCGCCCGCCAAAGTCGACGCCCACGACCAGGCGCACGTAGCCGATCGCGATCGTCATCGAGGCAAAGGAGACCAGCCACGAGCCGACAAAGATACCGGTCAGCGATGCCGTCTTGGAAAGACCGCCCACACAGCGACGTGCGCCAAGGCCCGACAGATTGGGCTGCAGGTCGACGACGCTCAAGGCGGCAAACTCCGCAGACATCATCGCGACCAGGCCAAAAAGCGCGTAATAGTAGATGACCGTGCCATCGGGCGTGGTGCGTGTCAGGCTTACGCGGCGGGTACCGCCCTCGAGCGATAGAGCGCGCGCAACCGCCTCCGGGTCGGCGAGCGCCGCCGGGTCGTCCTGGGCAATCTGCGCCATAAGCTCAGCATTTTGCGTATACGAGCTCGCCACCGTCTCAAGGATGCTGCGGTCGGTGAGTACCGACGAGGCACGCGAGCTGCCGTAGCTCGAAAGCAGCATGAGCTTGGGCGTGCCCGCAGCGTCGACCGTATAGATGCCCGCGACCTCGCCGGCCTTGAGCGCACGGTTCGCATCGGCTGCGTCGTCGCACTCGTGGATCTCGAGCAGCTGATTGTCGCTCTCCTTGGCAAGCGACGTCGCCACGTCCTTAAAGGTCGAGGCGTCCCAGGCCTCGTCCGCTATGACGGCAACCGGTACCGGGTCGACCGTGCCGTCAGAGCTCAGATTCGCAAACATAAACATGAACATCGTGGAAAGTGCGATGGGAAAGAGAGCGCCCCAGACCCACGTGCTCGGCCGGCGCAGCAGCGTCTTGACCGTAGTGATGATGGTGTTGAACATGACTGCCCCCTAGTCGCGCAGCTCGCGGCCGGTGATCTCGAGGAACACGTCGTTGAGGGTCGGCGGCTCGCTCCACACGCGGCCGAGCGCCACATCGGCGGCGCGCAGCGTGTCGAGGATGTCGACCAAATTGTGCGGGCTCGCTTCGCAGGTGCAGACGAGCTCGCCGCCGGACAGCTCAACCGAAAGCACGTGCTCGAGGGCGCGCAGCCGCTCGACCGTGGCGGTCTCGACGACGCCGACCTCGACAGTCACGCGCTCGCCCATCTGAATCATGCGCTTGAGTTCGTCGTTGGTGCCCTGCGCCAGCACGCGCCCGCCGTCCATGATCATGATGCGGCTGCAGATCTGCTCGACTTCCTCCATATAATGGCTGGTATACACCACCGTGGCGCCCTCGTCGCGCAGGCGGCAGATGCCCTCCAGGATGGCGTTGCGACTCTGCGGGTCGACCGCCACCGTGGGCTCGTCAAAGAAGATGAGCTCGGGCTTGTGCGCGATACCGCAGGCGATGTTGAGGCGACGCGCCAGGCCGCCCGAGAGCTTGCCGGGGCGAAACTTGGTAAAGTCGCCCAGCCCGACAAAGTCGATCGCCTCGTCCACCAGCGCGCGGCGGCGCTTGCGGTCGTTGACGTAAAGGCTGCAGAAATAGTCGATGTTCTCGCGCACCGTAAGCTCGTCAAACACCGCCACCTGCTGCGGCACCACACCGATGCGGCGCTTGAGGTCGTAGCGGGCGGGCGTCATGGGCTCGCCGAACAGCTCGATGGTGCCTTTGTCGTAGGCGAGCAGCTGCAGAATGCAGTTGATGGACGTGGTCTTGCCCGAGCCGTTGGGGCCCAGCAGGCCAAAGATCTCGCCGGGGGCGATGCTCAGGCTAAAGTGGTCGAGCGCGATAAGGTCGTCGTAGCGCTTGACGAGGTTTTCGACGTGGACGATGTCTGTCATGAGGCGGCCCTTCTGTTGATTGCGGCCCGGTACGATTGCATCATCGCAGGAGCGAGCGGCGCGCACCAGTGAGCTTTGTCACGAGTGCGGAGCTTGGCCGTGCGGCCTGCCGACGTCCCCACTTTGCCGCGTGGGAGGAATGTCACGGTTGCGCAGGCGGTCCCTCCACCACGCGCGGCTTCGCGTACAATACCCGTATGAACAGGCTTTTCGACAAATCGATCGTGCTGGCGTGCTGTATTGCGGCCGCCATGGGTCTTGCTGTGGACGCTCGCCTGGTCGCGGCGTTTTGCCTTGGCGTTATTGCCACCTCGCTGGCCGAGGTCGTACAGGGAAACCGCGCCCGCCGTGTGAGCGAGGCCGCGAGCTACGCCTGCATCATCGCGGCTGTCTTCGTGCCGCCGTTTGTGCCGTTTGCGCCTCTCGCTCTCTATGACATCGCGCGACGCGTTCGCCGTGAACGAATCTGGCCCGCGCTGGCGATTGGCGCCGTGTTTGTCTGCGCGCTTGTCGCGGACCTTCGTGGTGGCGTGCTCACCACCCGAACGCTGCTGTTAACCGCCATCCTTTCGGTTGCCGCCACCTTGCTATCGCTACGCACCGCCCAGTTGGAGCGCGAGCAGCGGCGCATGCGCCGCACCCGCGACGAGCTGCAGGAACGAGCCCTCGCGCTCGAGGCGCGCAACCGCGATCTTGCCGATCGCCAGGACTACGAAGTCGAGCTCGCGACGCTCGCCGAACGCGCCCGCATCGCGCGCGAGATCCACGATAACGTCGGGCACCAGCTCACGCGCGCCTCACTGCAGGCCGAAGCCCTACGCGTGGTCCACGCCGACGAGCCTGGCGTCGCCGCCGATTTCGCCGACGTTAAACGCACGGTTGACGAGGCGCTCCAGCTTGTGCGCACCAGCGTCCGCGCGCTCAACGACAACGCCGTCGACCTTTCCGTGCAGCTCGAACGCATTGTCGAAGGCACACGCTCGGACGGCGGCCCGCAGATTGAGCTTGAAGTTATGGCCGAACATGCGCCCGCAAACGTCGCCAACTGCTTTGCAGCGGTCCTGCGCGAAGCGCTCTCCAATACCATGCGCCACGCTTGCGCCCAGACCGTCACCGTACGGTGCATGGAGCATCCGTCGTTTTACCAGCTCATTGTTACCGACGATGGCGTGGGTGAGGTCCAAGCAAGCGGCCGCGGCACCGCGGAGGGCATGGGGCTCGCCTCCATGCGCGAGCGCATCGAGGCGCTTGGCGGCACCTTCACCGCCGGCCCGCGTGCCGGCGCCGGCGGCTGGCGTGTGTTTGCCACCGTTCCCAAACAGCAAGGAGATGAGGGCCGATGAGGCTCATCGTTGTCGACGACGACCGCTTGGTGGTCGATTCGCTCAAGATTATCTTGGGCGCCCAGCCGCAGATCGAAGTGGTGGGCACCGGTGCCAACGGCAACGATGCGGTGGCGCTCTACGCCGAGCACGCACCCGATATTGCGCTGCTCGACATCCAGATGCCGGGACGCGACGGCCTTTCGGCCGCGCGCGAGATCCTTGAGCACGACCCTGCGGCGCGCGTGGTGTTTCTGACGACGTTCTCGGATGACGAGTACATTGTGTCGGCGCTCAAGCTGGGCGCCCGCGGCTACCTGATCAAGACCGATGTCGCTGCCATTCCGCCGGCGTTGGCGCAGGTCATGGACGGCAAACGCGTGCTCGAGGGCAAGGCGATCGAAGATATCAACTTTGATGGGGCGGACGTCGAGGCCGGCGCGACCCGCCGGCCCGCCGCCTTTGCCGGTCTGACCGACCGCGAGTTCGAAGTCGCCGAGCTCATCGCCCGCGGCCTCGACAACAAGGAGATCGCTGCCACCGCCTATATGGGCGAAGGCACCGTGCGCAACCACATCAGCTCAATCCTAGCCAAAATGGGGCTACGCAACCGCACCCAAATCGCCATCGCCTATCTGCGAGGCTAGCCGCTGGCTGCCGCCAATTTGATGCCATTTCAAAACTATGCCGGTTTACTACGATGAACCGCACATCTCCGACCGCAGCAAATTGCGCGCTTGCAAAACCGCAGGTAGAACGTTTGCAATATTTAGAAAAATGCAGCCATGGTCGGGAATGTCGAATTCGTCGTAGTAAACCGGCATAGTTTTGTTCGGGCGGCCCTGCACGAGTGCCTCCGCCAGCCTCGCTGGACCAAAATGATCCGTTTTCCTCCGTCCCCAAGGGATCAGCCGGAACCGCTCGCCACGAAATCGGCCCATCTACTACGTTTGACTCGATACCCTTGACCATACCCCCGTTTTCCAGAAAACCGCAGGCGTTCTACCTGCGGTTTTCTTTTCGCATTTTTTGCCGTGGTTGAGGGCCGCCGCCCAAACGTAGTAGATGGGCCCATTTCATGGCGAACGGGCCACACGGATGTCCTCGCGAGGCCAAAATGATCCGTTTCCCTCTGTCCACGGGAGATCAAGTGCTGTTACGAATATGGTGTCATTTCAAAACTATGCCGGTTTACTACGATAAAAACGAGATTCCCGACCACGCGTGATTTTTTCGCAAAACTATAAGCCGTCTACCTGCGGTTTTGATTTTGCCAAATGCGGTGTGGTTGGAAGTGGGCGATTTATCGTAGTAATCCGGCATAGTTTTGTTCGCGGCGGCACAACCGCGCGCTTAAGCGCGGGGCCGGTGGAGCATTTTTGCCCCACCGGCCCCTATTCCAGTTCTATTCCAGCGCTATTCCGGCTTGGTTTCTACCGTGGGAGTCTTATCCGCCGCAACTGGAGTACGGGCGGTGTCCATAGTCAGGCAGTGCTTGGGGCAGCTTTCGATGCACTCGCCGCACACCACGCAGGCGTACGGGTCGATCGACCACGTTCCACCCTTGCGATCGACCGCGAGCGCGCCCGCCGGGCAACGGCGCGCGCACATGCCGCAGCAGATGCACACGTCCATGTCGTTGACGATGTGCCCGCGCAGGCGCTTGGGCGCCGTGAGCTTCTCCTGCGGATAGCACACCGTGACCGGCTGCTTGACCATGGAACCCAAGGCCGTCTTGGCAAATGTCAGCAAACTCATGCCGTGCCTACCTTTCCGTGCAGCTAATGCAGGGGTCGATGGTCAGGATAATCATGGGCACGTTGGCAAGGAGCACGCCCTGCAGCGCATGCGTCAGACCCGCCAGGTTCTGCGACGTCGGCGTGCGCACGCGAAAACGGTCCAGGTTCTTGGTGCCGTTGCCGCGCACATAGTAATACGCCTCGCCGCGCGGCTGTTCAATCACAACCTCGCCGCGGGCACCGTCGGCCGGCGTGAGCTTGGTGCGCCCGCCGATACCGTCGTGCGGAATCTTGCCCACAAGCTCCTTGATAATGTCCATGGCCTGCGTGACCTCGGCACAACGCACCTGGCAGCGGGCATAGCAGTCGCCGTCGGTGGCAACAATGGGCTCAAACGCGGCCAGGTCCGCATAGGCGCCGTCGCCAAACATGCGCACGTCGTAATCCACGCCCGAGGCGCGCCCAAACGGGCCGACCATCGACAGATCCAGCGCATCTTTCTTGCTGATCACGCCCACGCCATGCAAGCGCTCGCCGCAGCTGTCATCGTCCAAAAACGTATGCACCAGGGCCTCGTAGTCGGGACGCATGGCATCGAGCGTCTGGACAATTCCGGCCAGCTCGGAGTCCTCGATATCGTGCTTAAGGCCGCCGATCTCGTTAATCGACAGAATCACGCGGCCACCGCAAGTGCTCTCGAAGATCTTGAGAATCTGCTCGCGCAGGGTCCACGAACGATAGAACAACGCTTCGAAGCCAAAGGCATCGGCGAGCAGGCCCAGCCACAGTAGATGAGAGTGGATGCGCGAAAGCTCGTGCAAAATGGTGCGGATATACTGCACGCGGCCGGGCACCTCGATGTCGAGCATGCGCTCGCAGGCGCTGGCATAGCCATAGCTATGGCCCACGGCGCAGATGCCGCAGATGCGCTCGGCGATGTAGCCAAACTGATGCATGTCGCGCTTTTCGGTGAGCTTCTCGAGTCCGCGGTGCACAAAGCCGATCTGCGGAATCGCCTCGATAACGCGGTCGTCCTCGATCACCAGGTCAAGATGAAGCGGCTCGGGCAGCACCGGGTGCTGCGGGCCAAACGGAATTACGGAGCGATGAGCCATGGACCTTACGCCTCCTTTTTCTGCTTGTCGCGGGCGGCCTTGGCGGCAAGCGCCGCGCGGACCTTGGCCGCTTTCTCGGGATCCATGGCGGCGAGCTTTGCCTCCATCTCGGCAGCCTTGAGCGCGGCCTTGGCAGCGGCATCGTCATGCTGAGTATCGGAGCCGGCAGCCGCAGCGGGCTGAGCAGCGGCGCCCGCGGCGTCGCCGGCGCTCGCAGCACCCTCCCCTGCAGCAGCCGCAGCCGCGGCGGCCTTTTCGGCCGCGGCCTTGCGCGCCTTGGCCTCGGCAGCAGCACGGACCTTCATGGCCTTCTCGCGCGCGGCCTTCACCTCGGGCGTGATAACGCTCATGGGCTCGGCAGTCGAAACCTGGTAGAAAAAGCCCTTAAAGTCAATCTGCATATCGGTGATGGCAAGACCGAATAGGTCGTGCGCTTCGTTTTCAAACGGAAATACCGCCGGATAGTACGAGCTGATGGACGGAATCTCCTGATACTGATCAATTCCCTCAACCATCAGGTTCTCGATCGCATAGCTGCCGTCCTGCGCAATATGCTCCTGAGCAGCACGAACGTCGATAAACGTATAGACCAGGCGATACGATCCGTCGTCCACACAGCGCTCGGCATGCATCTGCACAAAGCGCGCGCCGGTACCTTTGAGCGCCTGCACATGCGGCAACAGCTCATCGATCCCGACGGTAGTGTAGATTGCCTTTTGCATTACTCGGCCTCCTTTGCAGCGGCAGGCGTCTCAGCAGGTGTGTCGCCAGCGGCGGCCGTGTCGCCGGCCCCCGCGGCCACAAACCCGTCCTCGCCCAGCTCAACGCCACCGTCCCAGGTTGCGGCGCCGCCCACGGTAAGCGGGTCACCGCCAGCACGCATCACGGCCTCCTTCTGATCAAGGATGCCACACGCCTCCACGATGGCATCGATCACCGTCTCGGGGCGAATGGCGCACCCGGGCGCGTACACGTCCACGGGAATCGCGCGGTCCACGCCGCCGATCACGTTATAGGCATCGCGGAACACGCCGCCCGAACACGCGCAGATGCCGCAGGCCACCACGCACTTGGGCTCGAGCATCTGGTTGTAGATCTGGCGCACGACGGGCAGGTTCTGGGCATTGACCGACCCCGTCACCAAAAAGATATCCGCATGCTTGGGGTTGCCAGTGTTGACCACGCCAAAGCGCTCCGCATCGAACAGTGGCGTGAGCGAGGCCAGCACCTCGATATCGCATCCGTTACAGCTCGAGCCATCGTAATGAATAACCCACGGCGAGCGCGACATTTTATGATCCATGGATGCCGCCTCCTAAATAAATACGTCGACGAGGATGGGCATAAGGTTGAGCAGGCCAAACACCAGCGCCACGCCCCATCCGAGCCTAAAGCAGCTGCGCCAGGTGCTGCGTGCGAAGGTGTTGTCGATCAGGACCTCGACAAAATACGTCGCAGCCATCACGACCAGGGCGACCACCCAGCTCACCGGGTTGTCCCAGACAAAGAACATGCCCACCCACATCAAAAACAGCACGGTCTCGCACCAGTGCATAAGGGTCATCTTGGCCAGCGTGCCGCCGCTCATCTCGGTGGCGACACCCTGGACAATCTCCTGATGCGCGTGATGCGAGTACGAAAGGTCAAACGGCGACTTGCGCAGCTTGATGGTAAGCACCGCGAGCAACGCGAGGAAAATGGGTGCGCTGTACACGATGATGGGGGCCGACTGCCCCGTCACGGCAATGGAATCGAAGCTGTCGGTGGCAAGATACAGACCCACGCTCATCAGCAGAACGGCGGGCTCGTAGCTCATAACCTGCAGCAACTCACGATCGGCGCCAACCTGGGCAAACGGGCTTTGCGTCGAGGCGGACGCCAGCACCACAAAGATCGCGGCGAGCGTCACCATAAAAGCGCACAGCAGCGTGTTGGAGCCCGACACAAAGATGCCACCGCCCACCACGGTAAAGATGAGCGCGCACGCCATATAGGTATCGTCCATGGTGTTTACGCTGGCAGGGGCTTTGCGCAGCAGCTTGGCAACGTCGTAGAATGGCTGGAGCAGGCGCGGGCCCACGCGGCCCTGCATGCGGGCCGAAAGTTTGCGGTCAACGCCGTCGATCAGGGCGCCCACAAGCGGCGCCAGCAGGGCAAACGCCACGGTGCCTATAAAGATGCCCACGACACCCGAACCTTCGAAATACTTGCCGCGCAGCACCGAGGGCACGCTCATGGCAAGCCGCTCGGGCCCAATCCACGCGCAACACAGCAGCGCAAACAAGATAATGCTGCAGCACACGACGCTGCCCGCGGGGCCAATACGCTTCTCGCCAAGGGCGTCCTCCGAGTACCAATTGCGCTTTTCGGCCTTTACCTCGCGACCCATCGAGCCGCGGAAATGGCGATATTTATCGGTTCCCACGCCCGAAAGATATACGTTTACGTGCGGTTTGTTGCTCACGCGGAATGAAGTCAGCAGCACCACGGCGATAAACGCCACGATAACCACCATCAGATACATGGCGTCCTTGCCGATAACGTACGGCACGCGGCCAAACACCATGGCCAAGTAAGGCGACACCAGACCGCTCGAGATAACCGGGAACGCCACGCAGCACAGAATCAGCAGCGCGGCGATGGTGTTGAGTGCCACCCATTCGGTCTTATGGACATTGACCTCAACGTTTTGAGCCGTGGGGTCGACGCCCGAAAGCTTGGCAAGCCACTTGCCCCAGAAGAAGAACGTCGCGGCCGAGCCAAAGGCCAGCACCATGATCATGAGCACGTTGCCAGTCTGCGCGAACGCCACCAGGGCGCCCCACTTGGACACGAGCATGCCAAACGGCGCCACAAACATGCCCATGATACCCAGCATCATCAGACGCGTCAGGTGCGGCATGCGGCTGAACATACCGTCCATGTCCTCGATATCGCGGCTGCCGATATGATGCTCGGCCGTGCCCACGCACAGGAACAGCAGCGACTTTGCCACCGTGTGGAACAGGATCAGGAAGATGGCCGCCCATACGGCCTCGGGCGCGCCGACACCCAAGCAGGCACTGATGAGGCCCAAGTTGGAAATGGTGGAGTACGCGAGCACGCGTTTGGCGTTACTCTGCGAGATGGCCATAAGGGCAGCGAGCAAAAACGTGATGGCACCCACACTCGTGACCATAAAGCCGGTCACGGGATAGATGGCATAGAGCGGGCTCAGCTTGACCATCAGGAACACGCCGGCTTTGACCATGGTTGACGAGTGCAGCAGGGCGCTCGTGGGCGTGGGGGCGACCATGGCGCCGAGCAGCCAGGTGTGGAACGGCATCTGCGCGGCCTTGGTAAGTGCGGCGAGCGACAGCAGGACGACCGGCATCACCAGCAGTGCGGATTGCGCGGTGCCGGCGCCGGAAAGCTCGATCATGCCCGAGATGGTCAGCGGCATGCCGTTAACGTGCAGAAACATAAGGCCCGCCAAAAACGCGATGCCGCCCAGCATGTTGAGGATGATCTGGGTAAAGGCGTTCTTGATGGCCTCGGGCGTGCGCGTGTAGCCAATCATAAGGAACGAGCACACGGTGGTGATTTCCCAGCCGCAGAACAGCCACTCAAGGTTATCGCTCGTCACGATGACGAACATGGCCGAGAGGAACAGAAACATAAGTGACAGGAACTGCGGGCGACGGTCGGGCGCGGTCTGCCCGCGCAGCGCGGCCTCGTGCTCGTCGTGGGCCTGGAAGTCCTTCATATAACCCAAGGCATACACGCAGATTAGGCTGCCAACAATGCCGACGGCGAGGACCATGATCACGCTCATGTAGTCCAGGTAGAACGGCGTGGCGGTGACGACCTCGGCCGCGGGCAGCGTCATGGCTGCAAAGGCGAGCGAGCCCACCAGCTGGACTATGCCGAGCACCGTGGTGAGCGCGTTCCTATATTCGTACGCGTTGTACAGGATGACGGCGCATAGGATGACGTCGATAACGGAACTGATGATCGAGAGCACATGCGAGGTGCCGGGGGCAACCTCAAAGCTCTGCGGACCCGTGCCAAAAAACATGACGGTGACTACAACTGTCACCGCCATAATAATGCCGGAGCCTATGAGCCCCACCGCATCGCGGGCGCGGTCACCGCGCGCGAGCAGCATGCCCAGCGCCGGTACCAGCGGAAACAGGGTAAGGAAATACAGTAGCGTCATACCATCACTCCCCCATGCAAAAACGCTGCAATTGTTTAACGTTATAGCTCAATTGAGGAGTAGCGGCGGCAGGTTTTCGGTCAACTGGGGAGTTTTAGGCGTACGGGGCAAGGAGCCTGTCCGCATTGGAGCAGAGGGGCGGCAAGAAAAATGCGCCCCTGTGGGCGCACCATCCCGTTTGCTATTCCGCCTTTTTAACGCGCGGCTTGCGACCGCGCGGCTTATCGACCAGCGCGGACTCACCGCTCTCGCGATACTGGCGGCACCAAGCCTTGACCGAAGACTCGCTAGGAATCTTGTGCTTGATCATGGCCTCGCGAACCGTTAAGCCGTTTTCCAAGCGGTCCTTAACCACGGCGAGCTTAACTTCGTACGAATAGGTGTGATGATGCGAACCGGCATTGAGAACGGCGTCGGCACTGCCCACGGCATACGCGCGGGCCCACTGACGAGCCGTGGCCTGGGGAATGCCAAGCTCCGCGGCGAGAGCGCGATGACCGACCCCCTCTTGGAGGATCTCGACGGCGCGCTGCCTAACCTCGGGCGCATGCGTGCGAGTCCTAGTTGCTTCCGACATACCTGCCACTTCTTAGCCTTAGCCGTTAATCTGCTTTCTTACGTGCAAGTTAGATATTAGCATTTTACTGTTTGCTCAAAGCAGTTAATTAAAATAGACGCGGCGTTATCTGGGCATTTCCTTGATTATCAACTTCATCCGAACACCTTCCACATTCATCCGCACATGTGCGGA
>CABSNM010000018.1 GCA_902479065.1 uncultured Collinsella sp. | reverse complement strand
CCTAAGGCAGTTCCACTTATCGCAGCCTCAAACGACAGGTGGTCCCCCTCGGGCCGTGCAAAAATCGGAGTATTCTGCAATTTCTCCGCCGGAGGCATAGAATCGGCCGATTGTTAGACGAACTTTTAGGGCGAAGAGGCCGTCTAGTAAATATTTATTCCACATTTTTATTAAGGATGTGGATTAACTACTGTCAAAAAGGCAAAGCCAGCCGCGCGAGCTACCATCTACGGCTGAACAGGTGCTGAATACTCGCGATTTTGCACATCGCAACCAGGGGGACCCGCCCAAAGAGCGTCAATTAGCAGCGGGGAACGCCCTATTCGATACCCTCGAGAAGTTCTGACACCGTCATGCCGAGTGCGGGCGCGATCTTAAATAGAACCTTGAGCGTGAAATTTGCCGTCCCATCTTCGATTCGGTCGAGGTAGGGTCGGCTGATTCCTGTCGCCACACAAAAATCAACCTTGGAGATACCAAGGTCCCTGCGTGTCTCTTCGACCCGCCTGCCAAGAATCTGTTTCGCACGTTCGTCCATGCAGCCGAGTTTGAAATGGAGCCGAACATAAACGTAAACTATAGTTTACGTTTTGCCGAATACACAGGAGTTTTCTATGTCGGGTTCTTCGGTCCGCATGTACCGAGCCACGCTTCGCACAAACAGCGCGCCGCCCAAGCTCGTCGTCGTTGAAGCTGAATGCCTTTCGCCCGATGAGCGCACAGCATTTGCATTGCTATCAAGTCGCATCGCCGCCGTTCTGGTCCCCTGCCCGGCGCAAGGTGAACTTGCCATCCAATGCCAAGCGCACAGCTGCTCGCTCAATCAGGCTGCCGTAATCGCAACCAGCCAACGCGGTCTGCCCCTTCTCCTGGAAGCCGGCATCGCACTCGCCCTTCGCGGTGCCGGATACGAAAACGAGACCGCCGCCGATATGGTCTTTAAACCACGATCGAGCGGCGGCCTCGCAGCAGCCATTGAATATATGTGCAGGCTCGTTGCCTAAAAAGAAAGGCTAGAAACCAAGGCCAAAGCCCGTTCCGGTAATCGCCGAGTACATAAAGTAAACGTTAACCACGTTGAGGAACACGCCCGTGATACAGCCGTTGCGCAGGTAGCGCTCGCACACGATGCGCGCCATGGCGGCGGAGTCATCATTGTTTTTAGCCTGGCGTCCTGCCGTAAAGTACGTCGCCACGCTCAGCAGCAGGTTGAGCACCGGCAGTGCCAGCAACTCATAGCTCTTGCCCCAGCGCGTCGCCTCGCCGGCGGCATTAAACTTCGTTGCCACCTCGGGGCCAATGTTGGGGATCACAAACGCCGCTACCACCAGCGGAAGCACTGCAAGCACGAGCAGCGCAATACCCATGTAGCCGGCTTTTTTGCCATATTTAAACATGCGCGTCGTCCTTACACGTTAAAGCGGAAGTGCACGACGTCGCCATCGGCCATGACATAGTCCTTGCCCTCAATACGCAGCTTGCCGGCGGCCTTGGCGCCCTGCTCGCCGCCGAGCTCGATGTAGTCGTCGTAGCCAATGACCTCGGCCTTAATAAAGCCGCGCTCAAAATCGGTGTGGATGACACCGGCGGCCTGCGGGGCGGTCGCGCCCTGACGAACCGTCCAGGCCTTGACCTCCATCTCGCCGGCCGTAAAGAACGACTGCAGGCCGAGCAGCTTGTAGGCAGCCTGAGCGAGCACGTCCAGGCCGGGCTGTTCCAGGCCCAGGCTCTCCAGGTAGTCGGCAGCGTCCTCGGGATCGAGCTCGGAAAGCTCGGCCTCGATCTTGGCGCAGATGGGCAACGGCTTGACGCCATCGATGGGCGCCAGATCGTCGTTGAGCATATCCTCGTCCACGTTGGCAACATACAGGATGGGCTTCATAGTGAGCAGGAACAGGCCCTTGGCGGCGGCACGCTCCTCGTCGGTCATCTCCATGGATGCGGCGCGCTTGCCCTCGTTGAGCCAGGCAAGCAGGCGCTTAGCCACCTCGAACTTGGGCATGAGCTCCTTGTCGCGCTTGGCCTCCTTCTCGAGCTTGGGCAGCTGCTTCTCGAGCGTTCCCATATCGGCCAGGATGAGCTCGGTCATGATGGTGTCGGCATCGCCGGCAGGATCGACGAACTCGCCCGTGCGGCCCACCTCACGCATGACGTTGGGGTCCTTAAAGTAGCGCACGACCTCGCAGATGGCATCGGTCTCGCGGATGTTTGCCAAGAACTGGTTGCCCAGGCCCTCGCCCTCGTTGGCACCCTTCACCAGGCCAGCGATATCGACGAACTCGACCGTAGCCGGCACAATGCGGCCGGGGTTGACGATGTCGGCGAGCTTTTGCAGGCGGCTATCGGGCACATCGACGATGCCCACATTGGGGTCGATCGTGGCAAACGGGTAGTTGGCGGCAAGGCCGGTCTTTTTGGTAAGCGCGGTGAACAGCGTCGACTTGCCCACGTTGGGCAGGCCCACGATACCGATGGAAAGGGACACGACAGCTCCTTTTGGTACAGGTACTTCAAACTGCATAAGTATAGCGCCGCCGCAGCATCCGGGCGAATCCGGACACCACGACGGCGCAAATGAAGCAGAGATGCGTGAGGGTTCGAGACAGTAGTCCTTACTTAAGCTCGGGCCAGAAATCCTTGTTGGCCTCGATGAGCTCGTCCAGGATCTGCTTGGCAACGCTTGCCGAAGGAATGGTCTTGGAGAGCGTGAGCGCCTGCCAGAGCTTCTGGTAGCTGCCCTCGACCCAAGCCTGGACAACGAGCTTCTCGACGGAAACCTGCTGCTCCATCAGGCCCTTCTGGAACTGCGGAATCGGGCCCTGGCAGATCTTCTCAAAGCCGTTGGAACCGACAATGCAAGGCACCTCGACCATGGCCGTCGGGTCGAAGTTGGGCACAGCGCCATCGTTGGGGACGATCAGCAGGAAGCGCTCGAGCGTGTTCTCGGCCAGTGCGCAGGCAAGGTCGACGATGTAGTTGGCATGTACATCTGGCTCAAAGCCGCCGTCTTTAGCCGTACCCTTGGCGATGATGTCGCGGCAAGCGCCAAAGACCTTCTTCTCGCGGCCATCCATAACCTCATTGGCGCGAGTGTAGTTGGGGTCAGACGTCTCGACGACATAGTCCGGGTACAGGTAATACTTGAGGTAGGTATTGGGAATCGTCTCGGGATCGACAGCATAGACATCCTTGGCCTTGCCGAAGGTGTGAATCCAGCTCTCCTCGACATGCTGCTCCTTACCGGCCTCGTGCTCGATGCCGTCCAGGTAGCCGTTCTTAGCCATGTGCTCCTTAATCTGCGGCATGAGGTCGTTGCCGTCCTTGTCGTAGATCTTGCTCCACCAACCAAAGTGGTTGAGGCCGTAGTAGCTATACTGCAGCTCGCGACGATCCTTGATGCCGCACATACGGCTCATCTTATCCATAAGGTCGATCGGCATGTCGCAGATGTTGATGATGCGGCTGTTGGGGCGCAGCACGCGGCAGGCCTCGGCGACGATGGCCGCGGGGTTGGAGTAGTTGAGCATCCAGGCGTTGGGGCTGTACTTCTCCATGTAGTCGAGGATCTCGATGACACCACCGATGGAGCGCATGCCGTAAGCGATACCGCCGGCACCGCAGGTCTCTTGGCCAACGCAGCCGTACTTGAGAGGAATCTTCTCGTCGAGCTCACGCATGGCGTACAGGCCAACGCGGATGTGAGCAAGCACGAAGTCAGTACCGGTAAAAGCGGTCTCGGGATCGGTGGTGTAGCTGAACTCAACCTCGGGGGCGTTCTCGTGGAAGTAGATCTCGCAGGCCTTGGCCACGGTCTCCTGGCGCTCGGCGTTGTTGTCGTAGAAGGTCACCTTGTTGACCGGAAAGCGGTCGCGCTCCTCAAGCAGCATCAGAGCGATGCCCGGGGTGAAGGTAGAGCCACCGCCGGCAATGGTCACGGCATAGTTTTTCTTGGACATGATGTCCTCCTCATTCTGGCCGCTTGCTCAATCCGTCCCCGCATGCGGCCTGTACGGTTTGGAATTGTTACCTAGAAGTGGAGTTTTTTATCTCTAGAATCGGCCTTGCGGTGCATACCGGCTCTGCAAGGCCGATTGTTTCGATGGACGATGGTTTACAGAAGACTCTCGAACTTCAGAAGACTCTCGAACTTCTCGCGAACCTGCGGGACGGTAAGGCCGATGATGACCTGGATTGACTGACCTTGGACCACCAAGCCATGCGTACCGATCGCCTTGAAGGAAGCCTCGGGTGCAACGACGCTCTTGTCCTTGACGTTAACGCGCAGACGGGTAGCGCAGTTAGTTACATCGATGATGTTATCCGTGCCACCGAGCAGATCGAGGATGTTCTCGGCAAGCACCAAGCGCTCATCATCTTTACTCTGGGCGACCGATTTGCCAGCAGCAGCACCGCCCTGCTTTTGCTTGTAGTCGGCCTTGGACTTGAGCTCGACCTCAACATCGTCATCCTCGCGACCGGGGGTCTTAAAGTCGAACTTGACGATCAGGAAACGGAAGACCACGACCCAAAGAGCGGTAAAGCACAGACCGACAAGGATGGAGATGGCGTACTGCAGACCGTGTGCGGCCCAAAGGGGCAGCCAGTCCCACGAGAGCATCGAGATGATGCCGCCGTCGAAGATGCCCACGACGCCAAGGAGGTTTTGAGCCATGCAGCCAAGCGCTCCGAGCACGCAGTGGACGACGAACAGGCCGGGCGCGATGAACAGGAAGGTGAAGTCAAGCGGCTCGGTGATACCGCAAAGCATAGCGGTAAGGGTGACCGGGATCAGCAGAGCCTTGACGCGCTGCTTGCGCTCGGGTTTGGCGGTCATATAAAACGCAATGGCGACGCCAAGCGAGCCGAAGACCTTAGTCCAACCAGGGCAGGTATAGGCAGCCCAGGGTGCGGCATCCTTAAGAGCAATGCTCGGATCGGCAGCCAGTTGGGGCAGGATGTTGGCCCAAGCAGCAAAGATGCCGCCGTTGACCGCCGCGTTGTCGTAATAGAACGGCGTATAGATAAAGTGGTGCAGGCCTGTAGGGATCAGCACGCGCTCGAAGAAAGCAAAGACACCCACGCCAAACGTACCGGCGGAAAGGATGAATCCCTGGAAGGCGGAGATAGCAGCCTGAACATGCGGCCACACCAGGCAGGCGATAAGAGCGACCGGAACCATAACGAAGAAACCGATCATATAGATGAACACGGAGCCCGAGAACACGCCCAGCCACTCAGGGAGTTCGGTGTCGAAGTACTTGTTGTGAAGCATCGTGGCGATACCAGAAATGATAAGCGCGCCCATGATGCCCATATCAAGCGTTTTGATGCTTGCGATAGTGGCAAGACCAGTACCGCTGCCCGCCTCGACAGAGTAGTCGACCCCAAAGACAGGGCCCCACTGCCCCAAGATTGTGCTTACAAAGTAGTTGAAGGTAAGGTAGATGGCCAAAGCCTCCATGCAGCAGCGAGCGTTCTGCTTGTTCGCGAGCGAGATTGGCAACGCTACGCAAAACAGCAACGGCATCTGGTTAAAGAGCGTCCAACCACCCTGGAGCAGCACATTCCAGCAATCAAACCAAAGATGACCCGCTGTGGCCATCTCGCCAAAGATCGCCTCGGTGGTAAACAACGTACCCAGGCCGACGACGATTCCGGAAAATGCGAAAAGAATTGCAGGCGTGTACATTGCACCGCCGAAACGTTGTATCTTTTGCATCATGACGGGGAATCCCCCTCTCTTCATTCGGAGCGCTGCGGTTTTGGCTTCACTCGAGACCGCAGACGCGCCGTTTGCGTGTACCTCGTGCAATAGGACGGGTGGGCCCGCTTCCCTGACTTCTTGCACTTACGTTTTATCACATCACTTATCTAGACAAGTTAGCGTAAAGACTACGGTCGGTAAACGGTCGATTATTGGCCGTAAACGGTATAAGTCCAGTATTTTGCCTGCTAAATCTGACATATCTGATGGCTGCATTTTATATTTCTTTTCAACTTGTCTAGATGTGCTTGTCTATTCCTCTAGACATACCTATACTTCATTACAATATTCACCGCCACGTTAAGGAGTCACCATGAAAAGCGCGGTCTTCTATGGAAAGCACGACCTCAGAGTCGAGGAATCGGCAAAGCCGGCCGTGGGCAAGCGCGACGTTCTGATCAACGTCAAAGCTTGCGGCGTCTGCGGTACCGACGTGCATATCTATGAAGGCGACAAGGGCGCAGCCGACGTTACCCCGCCCACGATCCTTGGCCATGAGTTTGCGGGCGTTGTCGAGGCCGTAGGCAGCGACGTCGCTGGCTTTAAACCGGGCGATCGCGTGTGCATCGACCCAAACCATCCCTGCGGCTGCTGCGAACCCTGCCGCGACGGAATCAACCACTACTGCGAGCATATGACCGGTTACGGCACCACCGTTAACGGCGGCTTTGCCGAGTACTGCTCCGTCGATATGCAGCAAGTCTACAAGTTGGGCGATCACACCAGCTTTGAGCAGGGTGCTATGACCGAGCCCGTCGCCTGCTGCCTGCACGGCATCGATATGTGCAACATCAAGCCCGGCAGCACAGTTGTCGTTATCGGCGGCGGCATGATCGGCCTGCTCATGATGCAGCTCGCCAAAAACGCCGGCGCCACCAAGGTCGTCTTGCTCGAGCCTGTCGAAGGCAAGCGCGAGGTTGCGCTCAAACTCGGCGCCGACCTGGCAATTGATTCCATCCACGAGGACGTCCCGGCCCGCCTGAAGCAGGAGGGCGTCGGCAACGTCGATGTCGTTATCGAGTGTGTTGGCAAGCCCGTCACCATCGAGCAGGCCATCCAGATCGCCGGCCACAAGGCTACGGTCATGATGTTCGGCCTCACCAAGCCCGATGAGACAATCACCGTCAAGCCCTTCGAGGTCTTCCAGAAGGAGCTTGTGCTTACCTCGTCCTACATCAACCCTTATACGCAGCGTCGCGCGCTCGAGCTCATCGACTCTGGCAGGCTCGACGTATCCTCGATGGTCGCCAAGGTGGCTTCCCTCGACGAACTCGGTGCCATCCTATCGGACCCGGCGCTGCGCGCCATGGGCAAATATATAATTGACCCCAGCAAGTAAATCGATCGACACCTGCGCGAGCAGTCCTCATCCGCCGCTCGCGCACTCAACTCTAGGAGACCGTCATGGCGCGAGCCATCTTCCAAACCATTTATGACAACGTGAAGCAGTCGATTGACGACGGCACATACGCCTATCTAAGCTATCTGCCTTCGGAGACTGAACTCACGCAGCTGTTTGGCTGTTCGCGCATGACGGTCCGTCGCGCCATCTCGATGCTTGCGGCAGATGGCTACGTGCTCCCCCAGCAAGGCAAAGGCATGCGCGTCATTCGCAACATCAGTGACGAGACGAGTCGTGGCGGCGGCGGACTCGAGACCTTTAAGGAAATCGCAGCCAGCCGAGGCTTTGAGCTCAAAACGGTTACCACTGTCTTTGAGCTCCTCGTCTGTAACAAGGCGCTCTCCAAGATTACCGGGTTTCCCGAAGGCTGTGAGCTCACGCGTGCCAAACGCATCCGTTATGCAGACGGACGAGCCGTGTGCTCCGACGACTCCTATTACCTAAGCTCACAGGTACCGGGGTTGACACCCGAGATTGTCAACGACTCAATCTATCGTTACCTCGAAGAAGGCCTTGGCATTAAGATTGCCACGGGCAAACGCGATGTAACGATTGAGCATCCCACACCCGAGGATGCACGCGTGCTCGATCTCGACGACTTTAACGCACTCGCCGTTGTACGCGGACAGACCTACAACGCCGACGGCATCCTTATGGAATACACCGAGACAAAGCAGGTTCCCAGCTTCTTTTTACTCCACGAAACGGTCACCCGCCGCAATAACGGCAGCGAGACCCATCAGAGCAGTATGAGCTAACCATCTATTAGTTGCGGTGGAATAGTTCCTAGAATGGCCAGCTTAAGGGCAAGACGGGAACTATTCCACCGCAACTTTTTTGGCCGGCGGGGCAGTACCTGTCCCACCGGCCATCATGTACGCTCTTTCAGCTAGTCCGCGAGATTTTCTACCTGGTCGAGCATCTTGTCGAGCTTGGCCTTTGCTTCGGCCTTGACCTTCACAGCTTCTTCGTGAGCCTTCGCCTTCTGGGCAGCCTTTTCCTCGGCTTCGGGATCGACGACGACCAGATTGGACGCGTCATGCTCGACCAACTTGAGCGCATGCTCGGGGCACACCTTGACGCAGGCACCGCAGCCCAAGCAATACGTGGACTCCAACGCAAAGCGACCACTTCCCACCAGGTCACAAGCAGATGTGGGGCACGCGTTGACGCACTCGCCGCACGACGTGCACTTGTCAAAATCGCACTCCGGTGTCGCCACCTGCATGTTCTTGGCAAGCTCGGGGTGGTTTTGCAGCGTCGAGAGCACCAGCTGCCGCCCGTGCGTGAGCGAACGGCGACGCTTGGTCGTCGTGGTGCCGCACATGGTGTTGAGTGTGCGCTCCAGCTGGGTAATCTGGTGACGATGAGCCTTCAGCTTCTGCGTTACCGAGGCAAGTGCGGCCGTCGCCGGATTGAGCTTGGTCACGGTTAGACCCGTGGTACGGGCGATCTTTTCCATGTACTCCTTGCGCTCGTACTCGCGACGTTTATGGCATTTGAGGCTCTTGGGGTCGACTTCCAGGCCCATACCCGTGCCAGACCACTCCTCGGCCTTCGCAATCGCCTCGCCCAGAATATCCTCGCCACCGGTGTTGCGGCATTTATCGCACACGCCCAGCGGCAGGTACACGCTCACGTTGGGATAGTCGGCCAGCACCGCGAACCAAGTCTCGGCCGTAATGTCGCCTACGCAGGCGACGACGACCTCATTTTCGCGCGGCATGCGCTTAAGGGCGCGCGTGCAAGTGACGTAGGCGGTCTCGTGGCTTGTGGCAGCAGAAACAATCTCGTCATAGAGGTTTTTGGGCGCCAAACGCGGCGAAATAATCGCCTCGGTCGGGCAAGCGGCGGCGCACAGACCGCATTTGCGGCAGGTATCGAGGATCTCGATAGCGTCTTCCTCGACCTCGATGGCGTTGACCGGGCACACGTCCATGCACACGGTGCAGCCGCTCTTTTCGTTTTTGCAGGTCAGGCACGGAATGGTGTTGCCGCGCGGGCGCTCCTTGTAGTCGGCGGGATTCCACTGCGGCGCCGACGGATCGAGCACATCGGTCACGCCACCAAGTGGGTTTTTAAGAAAGTCGAAACCCTTGCTGATCTCGATAATGTCATCAAACAGATCGTGTTCCTGCGCCATGCGCGGCCCCTCCCTGAGCAGTGCAAACAAGCAAGAGATAATGATACGCTATCGGCCCACGCCTCGGGCAAATTACACGCGGCGCATCTTTGCGGCAAATAGCCTATGGCCTATCGCCGCCTCGATTGCACAAGGTCAATCAAGCGCCAAGCTATGCCTCGCACATGAGCTGCACGAGCTTCTGTTTGGTCACCTTGGTCTGCTCGTTGGCCATGTTGCGCTCGTTTCTAAAGACCGCATTTGCAACACCCTGCAGATCGGCATCGGAAATCTCGCCAAGGCCCAGCTCCTCGAGCGTGGTCGGCAGACCGACGCGCTGGCAAAACTCGAGCACCTGATCAAGCTCGGGCGCACGCTCCAGGCGCAGCTGCACCACCAGGCCAAATGCCACAGCCTCGCCATGCATGGCCCTGCACTCGGGCAGAATCGTCAACCCGTTGGCGATGGCATGCGCCAACGCCAAGCCACCGCTCTCAAAGCCGATGCCCGAGAGCAGAATATTGCACTCGATCAGGCGCTCAACTGCCGGCGATGTACGGCCCTTTTTGAGATCGCGCTTGGCAGCGACACCGCACTCCATGAGCGTGTCGTAGCAGGCGCGAGCCGCGACCAGAGCCAAGTGCCCCGGCGCACCACCGTGTTCGTTGGTGCCGTGCGCCGCGGCGCACGAACGCGCTTCGAAGTACGTTGCCAGTGCGTCGCCCATGCCAGCGACCGTCATACGCAGCGGGGCCGCCGCGACCACGTTGGTATCGACCACGACCAGATCTGGATTCTTCTCGAGCATCAGATAGTGGTCGAACGACCCATCCTCGTGATACAGCACCGAAATCGCGCTGCACGGACCGTCCATCGAAGCCGCCGTGGGGCATACGCACAACAGCAACTCGGCATAAAACGCAACGGCCTTGGCGATATCGAGCATCTTGCCGCCGCCAATACCCACCACCATGTCGCAATACTCAGCCTGGGCTTCCTTAGCCATTTCGACAACGGCGTTTTCCGTACACGGACCGTCATAAATCTTAAAGAACGGCTCACTTAGGTCTTCGTCCAGAAATCCATCGACGATCTGCTTGCACAGCCGATCCTCGGTGCCCTGGTCAAACAAGACATAGGCAGCGCAGCCCAACCATGACAAATACCTGCCCTGACGCGAAAGTTCGCCCGGCCCCTGAACATACCGGCCGGGACCACCATAAACCATGGGAAGCGCCATACGAGAATCCGCCCTTTCATCAACAACAATTGGTGCAAAGTAACCTGACCCCTTTGCACCATAGCAAAAAGGGGCAAAGCCATCTGTCGGCTTTGCCCCTTCCTCACCTTAGTTTACTCATCCATAAGGTAGTAGTGACCCAGTGCGTCGGCACCCAGGATGGCGTTGGCGACCATCTCAGGCGTCACCTCAAACGGCATGTTGCACATGGTGTCCTCAGGCGCGCACGCGGCCTCGGCAACAATCATGGCCTGCTCGCGCGTAAGCTCAGCAACGCCAAGTTCCTTCATCGTGACCGGCAGGCCCAGCTCAATGCAGAAGCCCAAGACTTCCTCGAGCTTCTCAGTCGGGGCATCCTCGAGTACCAGCTGGACGATGGTGCCAAAGGCGACCTTCTCGCCGTGATACATGCCGTGGCACTCGGGCAGCATCGTCAGGCCATTGTGGATGGCATGAGCAGCAGCAAGGCCCGAGCTCTCAAAGCCAATGCCCGAAAGCAGCGTATTGGCCTCGATGATATGCTCGACAGCAGGCGTCAGCGCACCCTTCTCCAGCGCGACCTTGGCCTTGACGCCATCGGCCATAAGCGTCTCGTAGCAGAGCTTGGCGAGCGCCAGGCCGGCCATTCCGCCCTTGCCGCCGGCGCAAGTGCCACCGTCGGCATCATGCGTCGCCTGGGCCTCAAAGTAGGTTGCGAGCGCATCGCCCATACCGGAAACCGTCAGGCGCACTGGGCTCGCCGCGATAACCGTCGTATCCATCAGGACAATGTTGGGGTTTGCCTTAAGGAAGAGATATTTATCGAACTGACCATCGTCGGTGTAGAGCACCGAAAGTGCCGAGCACGGTGCATCGGTCGAGGCGATGGTGGGGCAAATGATAACCGGAGACCCCAAGTAGTAGGCGACAGCCTTAGCGGTATCGAGGATCTTGCCGCCACCGACGCCGACGATGATGTCGCAGCCGTTGTCGCGAGCGAGCGCAACCAGACGATCGACCTCGCCCTTGGAGCACTCGCCGTTAAAGTCCTCAAACAGCAGCTCGGCCTTGGCCTCGGCAAAGCCGCCCTCGATCTTGGCACCGACGCGTTTCTTGCCCGAAGGCGTCACGATGACGAGGGCCTTAGCGCCGAGCGGCTCAACGTAAGAGCCGAGCTTGGCGAGCTCGTCCGGACCCTGGATGTACTTGCTGGGGCTATTGAAAATTGCAGCCATAACTATCCCATTCTCTAAAAGAAAAAAGAAAGGGGCTCCGTACAGATACGTGCGGAGCCCCTTGTTACGATAACAAGAGTCGATTAGAAATCGATGTCGGTGTCGTAGTAGCAGGCCTTGAGGATCTTCTCGAAGTCGGCAGCCTTGGTCTCACGCGGGTTCTCGGGCGTGCAGGCGTCCTGCTCGGCGTTCGCGGCGATCTCGGGCAGCTTGGCGAGGAACTCCTCCTCGGAAACCATCTGCGGGTTCTCGGCGTCGACCTTCACGCCACCATTCGCGTAATCCTTGATGGACTGCGGAATGTTGAGCTGGTCGTTGAGGTCGCGAATCTTCTGGACGAGTGCAGCGATGAGCTCCTCGTTGGTCTCGCCGGGAAGGTGCAGGATCTCCTTGGCCACGTAAGCGTAACGCTCGGCAGCACGGGGATCCTTGGAGTTCCACTGGATGACCTTGCCCAGGTACATGGCGTTAGCAGCACCGTGGATGATGTGGCCGTTCTCGAAGGCAGCACCGGTCTTGTGAGCCATGGAGTGAACGATGCCGAGCAGACCCGAGGAGAAGGCGATACCGGCGATGCACTGAGCCTCGTGCATGTGCTGACGGGCCTCATGGTCGCCAGCATAGGACTTGGGCAGCCACTCGACGATCTCGCGGATGCCGTGCAGAGCGTTGGCGTCGGTGAACATAGAGGCGCAGGTGGAAACGTAGGCCTCCATGCAGTGGGTCAGAGCGTCCATGCCGGTATGAGCGCACAGCTTGGCGGGCATGGTGTAGGTGAGCTCGGGGTCGACGATGGCGACATCAGGAGTGATGTTGAAGTCGGCCAGCGGGTACTTGATGCCCTTGGCGTAGTCGGTGATGACGGAGAAGGCAGTGACCTCGGTAGCGGTGCCGGAGGTAGAGGAGATGGCGCAGAAGTGAGCCTTCTGACGCAGCTCGGGGAAGCTGAACGGCTGGATGATGTTATCGAAGGACTCCTCGGGATACTCGTAGAAGACCCACATGGCCTTAGCGGCATCGATGGGCGAGCCGCCGCCGATGGCGACAATCCAGTCGGGCTCGAACTCGCGCATGGCCTCGGCGCCCTTCATGACCGTCTCGATGGACGGGTCGGACTCGACGCCCTCGAACAGCTTGACCTCGAAACCGCCTTCCTTAAGGTCGGCCTCAACGTCCTGCAGGAACCCGCCGCGGCGCATAGAGCTGCCGCCAGAAACGATGATGGCCTTCTTGCCCTTGAGGTTCTTCACCTCGTGGCGAGCGCCCTCACCAAAGTACAGATCGCGAGGATTGGTAAAACGTCCCATACTGTGCCTCCTAAACAAGCCCCTCTTAGACTTGCGTATATAACGGAGCACCCAATTGGCTCCGTTAGGACCGGTTTGCGCGTTGCCGGCGATGACAATGCGCGATGTCTAAACGCCTCAACGCTCAGACAAACACTATTTTACCGTTCTGGTTGGTCAGTTATTCACCTAAAGCCGATAATGATGAAACGTTTTTTCTATCCCTAAAGACCCTTGTGGGGCATTCATACTCCCAAGCTGGGCAAACGTTTTATCAGGGTTGACCACATATCCCGGGCAGGACTGTGCCCCTCCAAAATGTGCCCCGTTCGCCGCCAAAAATCGACCGTTTACGGCACTGTGATACCACCCGCGCAACCGAGGTGCCGACATTTGTGCGACATCCGTCTTCGTGGTGCAAAGGTGCAAGTCCAAGTGCGGCACCCCCGGTGTGCCACATGCGGGTAAACTAGAACCTTATATAGAGATATTTGAACCCTAACCGCAGCAAAGGAGGCCCCATGGCATTCGATCCCATTCAAGAGGATTGCCATCGCCTCGTTCTTGAGGCCTTGCGCCGCAACAATATTCCACTCACCGACGGCCCCGCCGTAGAGCGTCTGATGGAGCAATTCACCCGCAACCCCGCACCGCTCATCGTGCACGACCGCGACCGAGCTGGGCATCTGATCGCCAAGGTGGTCGAGGCCGTCGACTACCGCATTCCCTTTATCCCCGACGATGCCCAAGCCGAGCAGGAAGAGGCAGCCGCCGAGAACATGCTCCGCGAGGCAGCCGCGCTCGATCCGGCCAACTGGGATGCCCAGCGCATGCTGACGGCGCTCACCGCCGAATCCAACGAGGAATACGTACAGTATCTGGTGTCCAAGTGCGACGAGGTGGAGCACGACCTGGCGCTCAAGATTGCCTCGGCACAGGACCCCTACGAGCGTGAGGCCGCAGGCGACCTGACCCGCCGTCCCTACCTGCGCTGGCTTGCCGCCTTGGCATCGCGCGCGCTCATTAGCGGCCGCTACCGCATGTCGCTGGATGCCGCGAATCGCAGCCTGGACTTTGCGCCCAACGACCCCGCTGGCGTCCGCCATACCGCGATGCTTGCCATGGCAAAGCTCGAATACCCTGCCGAGGAGCTCAAGCGTTTTCGCTCTGCCCACTCCGTACCCTATCTCGCCAACACGCCACTGCGCCGTCGTCCCAAGGACGCGGAGCGCGACTTGGACCCGTGGACGCTCATCGCGCTGATGAGCGCTGCCTGGCGCGAGCTGGACTACGAGGGCGCCGAGCACTACTTGCGCATCCTTGCACGCTCGTGCCCGCACGCAGCCGAGGCGCTCTACTTCCAAACCGAGTTTCCCGATGGCGTCTATGCCCGCGTCAACGTGGGTGCAGGCTCCACCGACGAGCTCGTCCTTGCACTGTCCGAAGCGACGCCGGTACTGCAGGAGGGCCTGGGCGCTCCCGACAACGCCAGCTTTGCCGCCTGGGTCGCCACCAACGACATCGTGCGTTCCCAGATCGACGAGCGCATCCTGCGCGCAGCCGAGCAGGGGCTCCCATTTAAGGGAGGGGACCTCTAATGGATCCGAGCGTCTACATCCCCGCCTACTTGGAGCGCACCTATCTGGCATCGCACCCCGAGCTCACCGATGCAGCACGCGAGCTTGTCCATAACGACATTAGTGCGAATCCCCAAAAGTATGCGCAGTCCGAGCATGCCCAGGCGCTGCTGTCCTATGCCGGTGCTCATCGCCACCTGCTCGACGAGCTCCATCGCATCGAGGACATGGGCAGTGACGAGGAGTTCGAGCAGACGCGCAATCGCCTGTTCGACGACATGCGCGACGAGTTGCTCAAGATTGTCCGCGTCGATGCACTTGCCGTCGACGCGCAGCTGCTCGCCATCATCCTGGCCGACACGCCCGTTGACGCCTGCCTGGGCGACCTGATGAAGCTCGAAGCGACCACGGCCGATTACCTGCAGCAAAGCGTGCCCGGGTTCGATATGGAGGCCCCACATTACTGGGCCAACAAAGTTTTGACGGACGGCGTGACGGCGGCAGATCTCACCGTGAGCGAGCCGGCACTTATCGGGTGGCTCCACACGCTCGAGGCCATCTCGCAGCTGTGCATGGCGAGCGCCCGCTACCGCGCTGCTGCCAACTACGCCCGCCGCGTCCTTAAAGCAGAAGGCTATCCCACCCGAGCTGCCGGCACCGTGTTGCTCGCCCTCGCTCGCTTGGAAGACCAGGACGGCTTTTTTGCCCTGGCTCACCAGCTCGAGGAACAGGTGGGAGCCGATGCACTCGAGAACTCCCCCTGGTACCTGCTCGCCCGCACAATCCTATTGTTCAAAACGAACAAAATGCGTCCGGCGGCGCGTGCGCTGCGTGAGTTCGCTAACCGCTGCGAGGGCGGCGCGTTCTTCTTGCTGAATCCCATGTACCAGACACCGTACCTTCCCTGCCGGCCCGAGCCACGCGATCCCTGGGATCTTTCGCACCAGGCCGTTTGGGAAGCGGACGGCATTATCTCGGACACTCCCGACTTTGCCCCCTGGGCCAATGCCTGCGAAGACGTGTCGCAGCTTGCCCACGAATTTGCGCGCCGCTACGGATTTTAGTGACGCACTCGACCCGACCATGTCGTTTACGTTAGGAACGGTTTCATGAACCTCCGCTCATCTCTTGCCTGCACCTCGAGCGATATCGCTCGCTGGGGACTGCGCTCCGTCCTCAAGCGCCAGGGCGGCGTACTCCCCGGCCGCATCGCCATGAAGATCAACCCCGAGCTGCTGAGCGACCTCGCGAGTCTTGTCGACCGCAGCGTGGTGATCACCGGCACCAACGGTAAGACCACCACTTCGAACCTGATCGCCGACGCCGTTGCCGCCAGCGGCGCCACCGTGGTATGCAACCGCGCCGGCAACAACATGGAGCCGGGCGTGGTGGGCGCACTGCTCGAGGCGCGCAGCGGCCTCAAGCGAGCCGGCGACAAGCGCGTGGGCGTTTTTGAATGCGATGAGCTCTACACCGTGCGCGTCCTGCCCAAGCTCAAGCCGACGTACTTCGTGCTGCTCAACCTGTTCCGTGACCAGCTTGATCGCTATGGCGAGATCGATCACACCCAGGAGGTCATCGCCCACGCGTTGGAGCTTTCGCCGGCAACGACGCTCATCTACAACGCCGACGACCCGCTGTGCGCCTCGATTGCCGCGCGCGTTCCCAACGCGAGTATTGCCTTTGGCATCGATGGCGCCACCGACACCGAGTCTGACCGCATCAGCGACTCGCGTTTTTGCTCGCAGTGCAACGCCCCGTTGGAGTACGACTACGTACAGTATGGTCAACTCGGCGCCTACCATTGCCCCTCGTGCGGTTGGGCACGCCCCGCACTGGTCCGCCGCGTAACGAATGTGAAGCTCAGTCGCGATGGCTATGGTTTTGACCTGGTGTTTGGATCTGATTCCAGCGCGCCAGCCGCGCACATCGCCACGCGCTACAACGGCTTATATATGGTCTATAACGTTGCCGCCGCATTCTTTGCCGCACATGAGTTAGGCGTGGATACGGCGCACTTGCAGCCCACGCTCGATGCCTACGTGCCTGCCGGCGGACGCATGGGCCGCTGGGATATTGCCGGTCGCACCGTCGAGGCAAACCTGGCCAAGAATCCCGTGGGCTTCGATCGACAGATCCAGTCCATTAAGACGGCGGGCGGCAGACTCTGCGCCTTCTTCCTCAACGACAACGATGCCGACGGCCACGATGTATCGTGGATCTACGACGTCGACTTCGAGCGCATCGCCGATACCCCAGGGCTTGTCGCCTTTGCCGGCGGCACGCGTGCACACGATATGCAGGTTCGTCTCAAGTACGCCGGCATCAATGCCGCTATCATCTCGAATATCGAGCAGGCGATCGGCGCCGTGGCGGACGAGGCCGCCGATGTCACCTTCTACGCCGTCGCCAATTACACGGCCTTCCCGCCGCTGGTCAAGGAGCTCGACGGGCTGAAAGGCGCCACCGCCGACGCTGTTGCCGGGCGCGCCGTAGCCCGTGCCGATGGCAACACCATCCCTTCCGCCGTCGCGCCGGTCGAGCTTTCGCGCCCGCTGCGCATCGTCTACCTGTATCCCGATGCCCTTAACCTCTACGGCGACGGCGGCAATGTTATCGCGCTCGAGCGCCGCTGCGTCTGGCGCGGCATTCCCGTGCGCGTGGACGAGGTCCGTATGGGCGAAACGCTTGATTTGACCGATGCCGATATCGTCATGATGGGTGGCGGCTCCGACCGCGACCAGCTAGCCGTGGCACACGAGCTGCTCGCCCAAAAAGACAAGGTCGCATCCTATGTTGAGGATGGCGGCTCGCTGCTTGCCATCTGTGGCAGCTATCAGCTGCTCGGCCGTTCGTACTATATGGGCGAGGATCGCATTGAGGGTCTGGGGGTCATTGCCGCCGAAACCGTACGCGGCTCCGACCGCCTGATCGGCAACGTAGCCGTCAAAACCGACCTGGCACCTGAGCCCTTTGTGGGATTCGAGAACCATGGCGGCCGCACGCTTTTGGACGCCGATGCCACGCCGCTCGGAACGTCCGTCGTCACGGGCACCGGCAACAACGGCGATGATGGCTTTGAGGGCCTGATCTACAAGGGCGTCATCGGCACGTACCTGCACGGACCGGCACTGCCCAAGAACCCCGAACTCGCCGACTGGCTCATTACCCACGCCCTCGAGCGCCGTGGCGACGCGCAGGCCACAGCCCTGCTGCCGCTCAAGCCCCTCGACGACACCTACGAGCACGCCGCCCACGACGCCGCCATGAAGCTCCTCCCCTAACGCCCCAACCACCACAAAGGGGACAGGCACCTTTGTGGTGGTTTTGACCCATCCCAGCGGTTTGTCTCAATCTGTAACATCTAGACCGTTAAAAGTCGTCTTACTGTTACAGAATGAGATGTTCGTCCCGACGCCTGCCTTTTGTCTCAATCTGTAACAGATAGAGCCGATTTGCCCGCCCAGATGTTACAGATTGAGATATTTGAAAATCGGAATAGAAGCCTACTCCTTTGTGGTGGTTTTTCAGTTTGCCAACGATATGTGAACGGCTAAAAAAGTCTGCTATACTCTTTCCCGCTGTCCCCATCGTCTAGCGGCCAAGGACGCCACCCTTTCAAGGTGGATATCGCGGGTTCGAATCCCGCTGGGGGCACCATTTAAATCGAGAAGCCCGTTGCCCTCGCGGCGACGGGCTTTTTTCTTCCCCAACGCCGGGATTCGAACCCCGAGGGCATTAAATCACACTGTCGTCCAAGGGCCTGTGGGCAAAAAATAGCAAATATGAGTACTGTTACCAATTTAGTAACAGCGATTTCATGCCTTTAGAAGTCGATTTAGACGTCAGGCGGCCTACGGCGGAAGAATTGCAGGCGTTTATCAGCTATGTACTTGGACATATGTTGCGTAACAACCCATATTTTGTAAATAGATAATGCTACAGGACTTGTGACAGTACTCATATTTGACGTTTTTTGTCCACAACCCTTTATACCTAGGCAAATCGGCGGCAAAACGGGCTTCAAAGCGCCCTTCGCAAACAAAAACCGGGGCCCGCATGATGCGGACCCCGGCTCAATACCGTGACGATATGTCAGTTACGCTCTACACGTAGAACAGGATGTCGTCGTAAGTCGGGACCGGCCAGTAGTCGGCGGCCACGATCTCCTCCATGGCATCCACGGCGGCGCGCAGCGTATCCATAGCGGGGACGACCTCGTGTGCATACACGTTGGCCTGCTCCTGGCCATCGAGGGCCTCAGCCTTCTGATGCACGGCGTCAAGCGCCTTGATGGAGTCGTTGATGGTGGTGATGCCGTTGCAGAGCTTGTTGAGCGTGTTCTGCTCGCACTGCATGGCGGCCTCAGCACCGGCAGCACGGATAGTCTCAAGGCCCTTAGCGACCTTGGTGGCATAGGCGGTAATGACCGGGCGATAGGTACGACGCGCCTCGCGAACCATCGTGGTGGCCTCGATGTTCATGAGCTTGTTGTACTTCTCGAGCTTGCAATCGTAGCGGCACTGGGCCTCGGCCTTGGTCAGGACGCCCGTCTCCTCAAAGAGCGCAATGGCCTTATCGGAAACAAAGGCGGGCAGGGCGTCGGCCGTGGTCTTGTTGTTGGCAAGGCCGCGCTTCTCGGCCTCGACGGGCCACTCATCGGAGTAGCCGTCACCGGAGAACAGGATGCGCTGGTGATCGGTCAGCACCTTCTTGCAGTACTCGAGCGCGGCATCCTGGAACTCATCCTCGGGCGTACCCTCAAGCGCGTCGGCGAAGGACTTGAGCGACTTGGCCACGGCGGCATCGAGCACCAGGTTGGAGTCGGAGACGTTCTGCTCGGAGCCGCAGGCACGGAACTCGAACTTGTTGCCGGTGAAGGCGAACGGGGAGGTGCGGTTGCGGTCGGTGTTGTCCTGCATCAGCTTGGGCAGGGTATCGGCGCCCAGGTCGAGCACGCCGCGCGTGGCATGGACGGAAGCCTTGCCATCGATGATCTTCTCGACGACCTCGGTAAGCTGGTCGCCCAGGAAGATGGACATAATCGCCGGAGGAGCCTCGTTGGCGCCCAGACGATGATCGTTGCCGGCCGAGGCAACAGAGGCACGCAGGAGCTCCTGATAGTTATCGACGGCTTCGATTACCGCGGTGAGGAAGACGATGAACTGCAGGTTGTCGAGCGGAGTGTCGCCCGGATCGAGCAGATTCTCGGATTCGGTGCCAAGCGACCAGTTGTTGTGCTTGCCCGAGCCGTTGATGCCCTCGAAGGGCTTCTCGTGCAGCAGGCAGACCAGGTCGTGGCGGGAGGCGATGAGCTTCATCTTCTCCATCATGACCAGATTCTGGTCGATGGCCTCGTTGACTTCGCCATAGACGGGGGCGAGCTCATGCTGGCAGGGAGCAACCTCGTTGTGCTTGGTCTTGGCGGGAATGCCAAGCGCCCACAGCTCATCGTCCAGATCCTTCATATAGGCCGAGACGGTGGGGCGGATAGCGCCAAAGTAGTGCTCCTCGAGCTCCTGGCCCTTGCAGGGAGCAGCGCCAAAGAGGGTGCGGCCGGTGATGACCAGGTCCTTGCGTTTGCGATAGGCGTCCTTCTTGATCAGGAAGTACTCCTGCTCATCGCCCACGGAAGGAACGACCTTCTTGGGGGTCTTGCCAAACAACGCCAAAACGCGCTTGGACTCACGCGAGAGCGCGGTCATGGAGCGCAGCAGCGGGGTCTTCTTGTCCAGGGCCTCGCCCGTGTAGGAGCAGAAAGCCGTGGGGATGCACAGGACGTCGTCCTTGATAAAGGCGGGGCTGGTGGGATCCCAAGCGGTGTAGCCACGGGCCTCGAAGGTGGCGCGCAGGCCGCCGTTGGGGAAGCTGGAGGCATCGGGCTCGCCCTGGATGAGGTTCTTGCCCGTAAACTTGGTAATGGCGGTGCCGTCGTGGTTGGGCTCCAGGAAGCTGTCGTGCTTCTCGGAAGTAATGCCCGAAAGCGGCTGGAACCAGTGCGCGTAGTGCGTCGCGCCCTTGGAGATGGCCCAGACCTTCATGGCATGGGCAACGGCGTTGGCCACATCCAGGTCGAGCGGCTCGCCGCCCTCGAGGGTTGCAGCAAGGCGCTTCCAAATGTCCTTGGGGAGGTAGTCCTTCATGACTTCCTCAGAGAACACCATGGTCCCGAAGCGGTCAGTAAGTTCGGCCATACGGAACTCCCTTCGTATCGGCACCGCGTGAGAAGCGGTGTTGATTACTAACGAACGAGTCATAGCTTAGACTCGCCGTGTTTCCGCGACATTACCGTTATGTTGCTGTCGCGAAACCAATCAATGAGGTTACCCTATCGAGGCGGCGTTGCCACCCTCAACAGCCAATCAACTGCATAAATTGCAGACCTCTCTCCATGGTTTAAGGGTAGTCAATTTGGGATGGAGCTCTATTAACTGGTATTTTGCATCAGATACCAGTCTTTACAGTCCGTGCCTAGATTAGCCGCTCTGTTATAGAGAAAGCCGATAGCAAGGCATCTTTGATTGGTATCCTCAAATAGCGAGTGAAACTCCACCGTGGCACAGTGGTGCTGTAGAATCCTTACAACACATCACACTATTACGTATCTAGAGGAGCACGATATGCGCGTCGACGAGGTTTTTAAGCAGGCAGCATCCCAGGGCACCGCACCCGTTTCGTTTGAGATGTTCCCGCCCAAGGGCGAGCTGACCCTCGACACGGCTCGCGAAGTGGCAGGCAATCTGTGCAAGCTTTCGCCGAGCTTTGTCTCGGTCACCTGCTCGGCCGGCGGCTCGGGCAACGGTGCCGCCACCGCCCCCATCGCGCATATGATTACGAGCGAATTCGACACGCCCTCGGTGGCACACCTTACCTGCGTGGGCCGCTCGCATGCCGATATCGCCGCCAAGATCGACGAGTATCGCACCGCCGGCGTAGAAAACATCCTGGCCCTGCGTGGCGATCTCCCTGCCGGCGCAACCGAGGACGACAAGCCCGCCTCCGACTACGCCTACGCCCGCGACCTCATCCCCGAGCTCGTCGACGCCGGCTTTTGCGTGGGCGCCGCAGCCTACCCCGAGGGCCACATTGCCTGTGAGGATCTCAACCTCTCGGTCGAACACCTCAAGCAAAAGCAGGACGCCGGCGCGAGCTTCTTTGTGACGCAGCTCTTCTTTGATAACGAGTGCTTCTACCGTTTTCGCGAGCTTGCCGACAAGGCCGGCATCACCGTGCCCATTACCGCGGGCATCATGCCGTTTATGGGCAAGTCACAGATCAGCCGCATGGTCTTTATGTGCGGCGCTTCGCTGCCCTCCCCCGTCATCAAGATCCTCGCCAAGTACGAGAATGACCCCGAGAGCCTGCAGGCAGCTGGTGTAGATTATGCAGCCCGCCAGCTTTGCGACCTCAAGGAGCACGGCGCTGACGGCCTGCACCTGTACACTATGAACCGTCCTGCGATCGCCGCGACCATTATGGAGCGCCTGGGGTAATGGAAAAACCGCACATCGATACAACTGCTATCGAAGTGCCGGCCGACCTTGCGTCGCCGGCGCTTTACCGTGTCGATGCTGCGCACCATCCCCGTGTCGACCGTGCCGAGATGCTGCGGTATCTGGGTTACGGCGGCCAGCAGATCGAGCCCGAGCTGTCACGACGTATTGAGCTTGTGGTCGAGCGTCTGGAACTTGACATTGAGCCCCGTGGCGTGCGCCGCGTGTTTGCCGTCGATGCCACGGGCGTGGACGAACAAAGTGAGCCTTGCATTCGCTTGGTCGGCACCAACGTTGAGCTGCGAGGTCGCGATATCTATCGACATCTCAAAGATGCCCGCTTTGCCGCGCTCATGGCATGTACCCTCGGCATGGACGCCGAGCGTCGCCTGCGCACCACGGGAGCCCAACATCCCCTGGAGGGCGCCGTGCTCGACGCCGCGTGCTCCGCTTACGTGGAAGCCGCCGTTGAGCAAATGGACCAGCAGGTCAAGACGGACGCCGCCGCACACGGACTCGCCGGCAACTGGCGCTTTAGCCCCGGCTACGGCGACTGCCCGCTCTCGGCCCAGCGCTCGATCGTCAATGCGCTCAACGCCACGCGGCTCATCGGGCTTACCGTCACGCCGACCAGCCTGCTCATGCCCACCAAGAGCGTGACCGCGGTGATCGGCCTGTTCGACGGCGAAGTCCACGACGCCCAGAGCCGCCCCACCTGCAATATCTGCCGCATGCGCGAGCACTGCCGCTTCCGCGCCACCCATACCACCTGCTATTCGCATTCTGAATAAAATGTCAATGATGGCACGGTATCGAGGGAATCTCATCCGTATGTAAGCGAATGTCCTCACAAACAAGTACCATAAGATGCCAAATAACAACTATCTGAAAGCCAGTACATGCACAACATTCTGCAGTTCTCGCCACAACTAACCGCGCTTGAGTTTTTTTCAGGCATTGGCTTGGCTCGTGCCGGCATGGCAAAAGCCGGAATCAAAACAATCTGGGCAAATGACATAGACCATACTAAATGCGCCATGTACAGCCAGTGTTGGGGCGATGAACATCTAGTCGAGCAGGATGTCCACACACTCGACCCCGACCTAATACCTCAAGCCGACATCGCATGGGCGTCAAGCCCTTGCACAAACTTATCTCTCGCGGGAAACAGGGAGGGACTTATCTCTGGCAAAGAGTCCAGCGCGTTCTTTGGCTTTATTAAGGCCATCGAAGGAATGAGCGATCGTGCCCCGAGGGCACTTGTTCTCGAAAATGTCATCGGCCTTGCCACGTCTAATAACAGTGATGACTTTAGACTCGTTTGCCAGGAATTTAATCGTTTAGGCTATTCATGCGACGCTTATTTTATCGATGCACGGCACTGGCTTCCCCAGTCACGCCCCCGCATGTTTGTCGTCGGATTAAAAAACCCTCTTCCCAACAGCCGACTCGATTCCTCGCTTCGACCTGAAAAGGTCTCCTGGATTCACTCCGACCCTTCACTCATTACGCACGTCTCTCACCTAAACGAGCCAAGTCCACTTCGCATGACGGGCCTTGCAACGGTTGTTGAAAATATTCCCGAGAACGACAAGCGTTGGTGGAACAAAAACCAAGTACAAGCATTTATCGACTCACTTGCACCGCATCAAGCAGAGCGCCTTCAGCGCTTCTTAAATGCCAAAGAAAGAATTGTTCGCACTGCTTACCGTCGCACGCGATCGGGCGTTGTGCGCTGGGAAATCCGTGAAGAAGAAATTGCCGGATGTCTAAGAACGGCTCGCGGCGGCTCATCAAGACAGGCAGTCGTTATATGCGAAAACGGAAAGATAGAAGTTCGCTGGATGACTGGAACTGAATATGCCCGTCTCCAAGGTGCTGACTCATGTCAGTTTAGCGGCTTCTCGGATGCTCAGATTCGCTACGCATTCGGCGATGCAGTTGCCGTGCCAGTTGTCACTTGGCTTATAAAAAATGCAGTCAAACCCGCGCTTATGTCTTCAAGGAACGGAGTGGACAATAATGGAAATGACCAATTGCTCCTTGAGCGAGCCCGATAAAGACATCTTGGATGCCATTGAACTCTGGTACGAATCCAAGCGCAGCAAGCGAGGCAACGTCAACCGTAACGTCATGGCGGTTGGCATAGGCATAAGCGAGCTGTTGCAAAACCGTTTTCCGCTCACCGACGATTATGTGCAATCGGACAAGGGGAGCCAAGTACGAGGCCTAAGTGGAGCATGCATCAAAACAGTTTTAGCCAGACATGGGGAAACGCGTGCCTTCGCATCAGAGGGCGGCAGAACCTCACGCGGCACACTCCCGATGGCGCTTGAGCTTGCCACAATTATCAACTCTGCCCTACCCAGTGACACTTGCGAAGACACTCGTCTTGAAGCTGCGAATGCAATCGCCAATTTCTTCGTCGAGCGAATCCAGGTCGATTTCTTTAACCGGCAGAGAATCAAAGTCGAAATCGATCTTCAAAAACCAATTTCTGTCATTGTCGATGATATCCTAGCCGAAGCAAGCCTACGGTCCGATAAGCCAACGGGTACCGTCGCACAGCACCTGGTAGGTGCAAAACTAGAGATGTTATTTCCAACCATAGAAATCGGAAAGGACAACTCAAACGCCGCCGACCAGCAGACAGACCGTTCTGGCGATTTCCAAATCAATGATGCTGCATTTCATGTGACTGTATCGCCAATGGCCAAATTGACCGATCGATGCCGAGATAACATTCGAAATGGCATTCGGCCCATCGTCGTTGTCCCCCACGATAAAGTTTCCTTCGCTTACGGACTGTTCGAAAGTGAGGGACTCGGCAATCGCGTACAGGTTATCGCGCTCGAATCGTTTATCGGCATCAATATTGAAGAGTTATCGTTCTACAAGCGAGGCCTAATTCGATTAAATGTCGCACGGCTTCTTGCCCACTACAACAAGCGAATCGAAGATATCGAGCCCGACAAATCTCTTCAAATAGAAATTCCTCAGTGGGCTCTAGACGAAATGGATGCACATGGCGAATAGCTCAAACATACTTATCACTCATGATCTGGACGGTGCCGCGCTGGCGGCGCCTGTTGACGCCGCACGCCGCAATGGCGCTGCATACAAGACGCGCACGATCGACGATCTGCGCATTAAGGACGATCGCCTGCGCGCCGCCATCGAGGGCACGGGGCACCTGCTGTTCGACGGCGGCATGGGTACCATGCTGCAGGCGGCCGGCATGAAGGCCGGCGCCCTGCCCGAGCTGCTCAACTTTGAGGAGCCTCAGGTCATCACCGATATCCAGCGTCAGTACGTCGAGGCTGGCTGTGACGTGATCACCGCCAACACCTTTGGCGCCAACGCCCACAAGCTCGACGGCGCCGCCACCGTGGCAGACGTCTTTGCCGCCGCTGCCGCCTGTGCCCGCGAGGCCGGCGCCCGCTACGTCGCCGGTGACATCGGCCCCATCGGCGCGTTGCTTCGCCCCTTGGGTACCCTCAGCTTTGACGAGGCCTACGACCTCTTTGCCGAGGAAGTGCGCGCTGGCGTCGCCGCGGGTGTGGACCTCTTTATTATCGAGACTATGACCGACCTGGCCGAGATCAAGGCGGCGGTCCTCGCCTGCCGCGAGAACTCCGACCTGCCCGTCTTTGCCACCATGACCTTCGAGGAAGACGGTCGCACCTTCCTGGGAACGAGTCCCGAGGTCGCCGCCATCACGCTTGACGCCATCGGCGCCGACGTTTTGGGCATCAACTGCAGCCAAGGACCGGCCGAGCTCCGGGGACTCGCCGCACGTATGCTCACCGTTACCGACAAGCCTGTTATGGTGCAGGCCAATGCAGGACTCCCCCATGTGGACGACGACGGCAACACCGTCTTTGATATCCAAGCCCCCGAATACGCCGAGGCCGTCGCCGGCATGATCGCCGACGGCGTGAGCGTCGTGGGCGGTTGCTGCGGCACCACGCCGGCGCACATGGCGGCCTTGCGCACGCTTATCGATAACCACACGCCCAGCCCGCGCCACCGCAAGCCCAGTATGTCGGTCACGAGCGCCCAAACGGTCGTGGACCTTCCCTGCGACGGCCACAAGATCGCCGTCATCGGCGAGCGCATCAACCCCACCGGCAAAAAGCGCCTGCAGCAGGCCCTGCGCGACGGCGACCTGGACTACGTTGTGAGCCAGGGCATCAGCCAGCAGGAACAGGGCGCCGACATTCTGGACGTCAACGTGGGCCTGCCCGAGATCGACGAGGTCAAGATCATCCAACAGGCGACCGAACAGCTCCAGGGGTCCACGCTGCTGCCGCTGCAGATCGACTCCACCGACCCCGCAGCCGTCGAGGCCGCCGTGCGCCGCTACGCCGGCAAGCCCATCATCAACTCGGTCAATGGCAAGCAGCAGATCATGGACGAGATCTTCCCGCTGGTCGCCCACTACGGCACCAACGTTGTCGGCCTTACGCTCGACGAAGGCGGCATCCCCGATTCCGCCGAGGCTCGCTTCGCCATCGCCGAGCACATCGTGGCCGAGGCCGCCCGTTATGGCATCGGACCGGACCGCATCCTCATCGACTGCCTGGTCATGACCGCCTCGACCAATCAACGCCAGGCCGAGCAGATCCTACGCGCCATGTCCCTGTGCAAGGAGCGTCTGGGCGTCAAATGCGCGCTCGGCGTGTCGAACATCAGCTTTGGCCTGCCTGCCCGCCCGCTGCTGGGCTCGGTCTTTTTGGCTGCCGCTTTTGGCGCGGGTCTGGACGCCCCCATCATGAACCCGGGCTCCAAGCGCTTTATGGATACCGTCTACAGTTATCGCGTCCTGAGCGTTGAGGACGAGGGCTCGACCGGATACATCGAGCGCTACGCCGGTTGGACCGATCCGTATAAGATCGCCGCAAACCCGGCAGCAGCTCAGGCCGCATCGAGTGATGCCGCGCCTGCCGCGGGCACCGCCGGCACCGACGGCAACGACGACCCGATTCGTCGCATGGTCGTCTCGGGCCGCAAAGGCGAGATCGCTGCCGAGACCGAGCGTCTGCTGGCAGACCACGACGCCATGGACCTCATCAACAATCACTTTATCCCCGCCCTCGACGAGGTTGGCGTTCTCTTTGACCAGGGCAAGTTCTTCTTGCCGCAGCTTATGGCCTCGGCCGAGGCAGCGCGTGTGGGCTTCGACACCATCAAGCGCCTGATGCCCGCCGGCGAGATCGCCGACAAGGGCAAGATCTGCGTGGCCACCGTCAAGGGCGACATCCACGACATTGGCAAGAACATCGTCAAGATGCTGCTCGACAACTACGGCTATACCGTCTTTGACCTGGGCCGCGACGTCGATCCGCAGGAGGTACTCAAGACCGTCAAGGAGCGCGATATCAAACTCGTCGGCCTCTCGGCGCTTATGACTACCACGGTCGTCGCCATGGAAGAGACCATCAAGTTGCTCCATGCCGAGGTTCCGGGCGTCAAGATCATCGTAGGCGGCGCCGTACTCACCCCCGAATACGCCAAGCAGATCGGCGCGGACTACTACGCCAAGGACGCCGCCGAAAGCGCTCGTATTGCCGAAGAGGTCTTTGGGCAGTAACACAACGGAAACAACCGAGCACCAAAACGTGCCGCATGCGCCACTTGGCACGTGCGGCACGTTAGAATAGATAAGACTATGCTCGTTTTGGCAGATAGGAGCGCAAGGATGGCGATCACGCCCGCAGAAATCGCGGAAACCCGCGGCATGGTTGAGGAGCAGAACCTCGACATCAGGACCATCACCATGGGTGTTTCGCTCATGGGTTGCGGCGACGAGAACCTCGACCGCATGTGCACGAAGATCTACGACCACGTGACGCACACGGCTGAGCATCTGGTCGAGACCGCCGAGAACCTCGAGCGCGAGTACGGTATCCCCATCGTCAACAAGCGCGTTTCCGTCACCCCGGTGGCGCAGATCGCCGCGTGCTGCAAGGATGAGGACCTCACCCCCATCGCGTATGCCCTCGACCGCGCGGCCGAGACGCTCGGCATCGATTACCTGGGCGGCTTCTCCGCACTCGTCCAGAAGGGCATCGGCGACGCCGACCGCCGCGTCATCCAGTCCATCCCCCAGGCGCTCGCCACTACGAGCCGCGTCTGCTCCAGCGTAAACGTCGCCAGCCTACGCGCCGGCATCAACATGGACGCTGTGCTCATGGCCGCCCAGACCATCATCGATGCCGCCAAGCTCACGGCCGACCAGGATTCCGTTGGCGCCTCCAAGTTTGTCTGCTTTGCCAACATGGTCGAGGACTCCCCGTTTATGGCGGGCGCCGTCCACGGCGGTGGCGAGGCCGACGCCGTCATCAACGTTGGTGTCTCGGGCCCCGGCGTTATGGCTGCTGCCTTGGAGACGCTCCCCGACTCCGCCTCGATGATGGAAGTCGCCGAAAAGATTAAGCAGACTGCCTTTAAGATCACCCGTGCCGGCGAGCTCATGAGCCGCGAGGCCGCCCGCCGTCTGGGTGTCGAGAAAGGCATTGTCGACCTGTCACTGGCTCCCACGCCTGCCATCGGCGACTCCGTTGCCCGTATCCTCGAGATCATCGGCGTGGGCACCTGCGGTGGCCCCGGCACGACCTGCGCGCTCGCCATGCTCAACGATGCCGTCAAGAAGGGCGGCGTCATGGCCAGCTCCAGCGTGGGCGGTCTCTCCGGCGCCTTTATCCCCGTGTCCGAGGACGCCGGCATGATCGCCGCCGTCGAGGCCGGTGCGCTTTCGCTCGAGAAGCTCGAGGCCATGACCTGTGTGTGCTCCGTTGGCCTGGACATGATCGCTATCCCCGGTGACACCCCGGTCGAGACCATCGCCGGCATCATCGCCGACGAGATGGCCATCGGCGTCATCAACAACAAGACCACGGCCGTCCGCGTGATTCCTGCCATCGGCAAGGGCGTGGGCGACTGCGTCGAGTACGGCGGCCTGTTCGGCCGTGCGCCCATCATGCCGGTGAACCCCAACGCCGGCACCGTGCTTGCCCACCGTGGTGGACGCTTCCCGGCGCCGCTGAACTCGCTGAAGAACTAGCTGAGGGGGACTGGCGAGGAGCCCCGGGGAGGGCAAATATATAAGGTCGCCTGCTCGAACAGTCCTGACTCGCACGGAGAGCACATTAAGTGCTCTCCGGCTCGTGCGGAACTCGCGATCGACCTTATATATTTGCCCTCCCCGGGGCTCCCGCACAACGGGACCTCAGTTGGGTTCTATCCCGGTTGCAGTTGCTTCGCTCCTGCACCACTTGGCTGGTGCGGCGGTTTGGCGTTGGAACGGTTCTTTCTGATATATGCTGGTTGCGGCTCTTCTTTTGGGAGGAGTCGCTTTTTTGTTGTGAGGGGGATGGCCCGTGGCTGATGATTTGATTCGTTCTGAGCTGCTTTCTGCTGATTGGAATGGCGAATGGATGCGTCTGCAGGCCACTCGGCATCGGGCTGATGATCCTTTTGAGTGGGATAAGCGGGCTCGGCATTTTCGGCCATTGGAAACTGCCCCGTATGCTCGAGATTTTATAAAGCTGTTGGCGCTCGAGCCTGGTGAGTCGGTGCTTGATATGGGGTGCGGGGCTGGGTCGATTGCTATCCCGCTTGCTCAGGCTGGGCATTCCGTGATTGCTGCCGACTTCTCTCCTGCTATGTTGGGCACGCTTGATGCTGGTATTGAGTACTATGGGCTCGAGGATCGCATTACGCCGCTTAAGCTTGCTTGGGATGATGATTGGGATTTGGTTGGACCGGTTGTGAAAGCGGTAGATGTTGCCTTTGCCAGTCGGTCGGTTACGACGACCAATCTAAAAGGTGCACTTGCCAAGCTTGACCGTACGGCTCGTCGGCGTTGTGCTGTCACGATGGTCGCCAACTCGAGTCCGCGTTATGACCTGCAGCTGATGAACGCCATCGGCGCCTCGGTTACCTGTAGCAATGGTTTTGTGTACGCCTTTAACATCCTTATTCAGATGGGTGCACTGCCGCAGGTCACGTATTTTGAATCGCCCCGCCGCGACACCTTCGATAGTCTCGAGGCGGGCGTGGCAGACTTTTCTCGCATGCTCGAGCATGGCAACGAGGATAAGATTGACCGCCTGCACGACTATATCGCCCAGCACATGATCGAGAACCCCCATGCCGGCGAGCCGGGATCCAAGGGCGTTCCGCAGGGACGCTACATGCTTGACCACATCCGCAAAGTCCGATGGGCGTTTATCGCCTGGGAGCCGGTCTCCGTACCCCGCCCGTAGCCCATCTAAAGCTTGCATCGTCTTCCCGCGCGGCATCCGCATTCTTTGCGAACTGGGCAAACGCGCTCCACACCGCGCCGTTCCTGCGCTATCGTGGGACAGCTCACGTAGATTAAGGCCCCATTGCGGGGCGCCCCATACATAGAAAGCGAGAACCCATGGCACTGACAGGAGCCCAGGTCAAGCAGCTTCGCAGCATGGCCCATCACCTCAACCCCGCCATCATCATCGGTAAGTCCGATGTCAACGAGGGCACCGTCGAGCAGACGGTTGCCTACCTGGAGAAGCACGAGCTCGTTAAGTGCTCCGTGCTGGACGGCTCCAGCCTTTCTGCCCGCGAGGCCGCCGAGGAGCTCGCCGAGCGCTGCCACGCCGACGTCGTTCAGGTTATCGGCCGCAAGTTCTCGCTGTATCGCGAGTCCTCGCGCAAGGATATCGAGAAGATCAAGCTCGTCTAAATACCGGCTGGTCATGCCGAGCAAGTCTGCGGGCGTCCGATCGATTCGGACGCCCGTTTTTTATCGCTCGACAAGCACGCGCTTGAGCCTGCCTTCGACCAGGCGCTCATACAAACGCCTTGTCTCGGGCTCGGGCACGCCTTGAACCTGTTCTCGCAGGTGGTGCATGTGGCCGCTGTACAGCTCAACGACATCGCGACGTCGTCCCGCCGCGCCGTAAACGCGCATGGCGCAGCGAACCATGTCCTCGCGCGCCGTCTCTTGGCGAAGCCCCGATTCCACGAGCCAAATTGCCGATTGCAGGTCATTTTCCTCGAGAGCGGCATTCGCTCCCCTGATCATGCAGTCGATGTACTTGGATTGCATAATGTGGCGCATGCGCGTAAAGAACGTGGGGTTGCAACCGGTGGGAACATACAGCGGGCCCGCGTAGAGTTGCTCAACCTTAAGACATAACTCAACCAGGTGAGGCCCTCTCGCACCCATGCGGTTTCCCAGGATCTCGCGGCTCAGCTGGTCAAAGAGCCTTACATCGGTCTTAACGTAGTCGCCGTTGAGCCCTATGCACTCGTTTTGGATGAGCACGCACGACTTGCCATCCGGCGTTGGACCCAAAGCCGAGCGCAAGCGCGATACCGTCGAATACAGATTATTGCGCGCGGCGTTAAACTCGGCATGGGGCCACAACTCCATGGCGATTGTCTCGCGGTCGACCATGGCGTCTATACCCAACGCAAGGCGTTCGGCAAGCGTTGCCGCCTTTTTGCGACGCCACATCTTATCCGTGATGGGAAAACCGTCGCGCTCGGCGCGAAACGCGCCAAACATGCGTATCTCAATATGGCCGATGGTATCGACAGCCTCAACCTCGCCCGCCTGGAATAGGTGCTCACTTTCGCCCTCAAAGTCATCGCGTAGTGAATACCGCGACAGCTCGCGCACCGGAAGCTTCTTGCGAATCCTGACGGCAGGCTCGCCCAGGCAATGCATCGCAAGACGCGCGAATAGCCGATACGATGGATCTAAAATCCCCGAGCGATTCATAGACATCCAAGCGGCAAGATCGCTATCGCGGCCCGCAGCGGCCAGGTGCAACGCCACGACCCAGGCTTCTGAGCCACCGACCTGCGTCTTGCTAATATCGAGCAGCTCCGCCTCTTCGCGAACCGATACCAGCGACGTATTGCGCAGATACGCCACGCGCTCGAGCAGCAAAGCGTTTTCGCGCATGTACGCAATCGATTCATCAGCGAGCTTGAGCACCTGAACCGCGCGGAACTTCGCATTGACCGGCCGCCCCTCCGCCAGCGATTGCCAGCCCTCCAGCAATAGCCCAAACAGCTGAATTTGATTGTCGCGAACACGCACCGCAAAGCGGTCGAGCTCGCCAAACGCCACATCGTCGGTCACGGGCAAGCCCGCGAGCAGACGCCGCGCCGCCAGCACCATACGCAGCCATATGGATGGCGCCTTAAGCCCGCGGATATCGAGCGCCTCGAGTATCTGCGTCATCTTGTCATCGCGCTCGTCGGGTTTAGCAAACGAGCCGTCGAACAGCTCCACTAGCATATGGTCGGCCTGTATGAGAATCCCCGCGATATCGAGCTCGCAATCATAGGCTTTGCACGCCTTGAGCTTCGCAAGAACATCGCCGTCTTCCGCTCGCTCGGTTAGATGGCGCTTGACCTCGATATGCGCAGACAGCATGTCGAGTACCTCGCAGGATGTCTGTTCTTGCACAACGAGGTTGGCGGGAAGCCCCAGGTCATTGTCGCCGTAAAAGGCGATAGTGAGCGCCTGGGCTATTTTCCAGGTAGCGGGGTCGACCTCGCGGGCTGCCTGGTCACCCGCACGTTCGATAACGGACGCCATATACCTTGCTAGCTTTGTATTGCACACGCTGACAGCCGCCAGATACACGCCGAGTGCCTCGGCGGGTGCCGGCTCTTGCTCCTGCCTTTCCGCATTGATCATCGCCGATGCTGCACGGCAAATATCCCCTCCATGCCCGGTCAGGGCAAGATCGGCCCCATACTGCCCGGCAAGCTCCAACACCACACGGCGGTCCAAGAACGCATCGGCCAGGTCCATGGCCAAATCGCATCGGCCTGCCTTAATCAAAATGCGAGCAGCCCGCGATACAAGTTCGGGACGGATCTCGGCAACAAGCTTTCGCAGCCTCAGGCGCGCGTTGTCCTTAGCGCCCAAACACCTAAAGGTGCGATCAGACGGATCCACGCCAAAAATCGGATAATCGCGCACAAAAATGGACTGGTCGACCATCGAAAGCCTCACACCGCACGCCTCTAGCTCCGCAATGCGGCCCTCGCCCATCAGTACCATCAAGCAGGCAACGCTAAACAACAGGTTGTTCTCGAGCGATGCGAGATCGGCCAGCGCCGCACCGTATACGTTGACGATTTCGTTCTCGAGCAACCCGGCAACATCGCCCTGTCCATACATTCCCGTCTGCAGGGCAGATACCAGCTCTGGCACACCCTGCGTGAGCCGATAAAAATCGAGCGATGTACTGATCGAGAACGCCGTGGCCCATGACGAATACTCATAAGCGTGCACCTTGAGCATCTGCGCATTGACTTTTACCGAATCGCCCAGCCCGTGGATAAGCAATCGGTTGGAGGGGCGGCAGGCAATAAAGACCCCCGTCCCCGTAGCACGTAAGCTGCGAATTCGATCGATGAGGTCCTCGGTTTCGTGCTGCTCGAGATTGGGCACGTTGTCGATCGCAACGAGCGAATGGGGTTTGTCCTTAAGCTCATCAGCGACAACCTCGAGCTGCATAAAGAGCTCGCGTCCAATCGCGCGGTCGGCCTCGATAATCCGAACCGGCCCTCGCGTGGGGTCCGATTTAACTTCCTGCACGTATTGCAGCAATACCGACGTCTTACCAAACCCATCGGGCGCGTAAAGCAGAACGATTCCCGCCTTGCGCCCTTTAACGATGAGCTCGTTCATCAAGCGATCGCGCCGCACCATATAGCCGCCGCCCGTCGGCATCAACTCGAGGTCGTCCGTATTGCCCAAATCGTTTACCATGCCTGCTCCTCAACTCGACCATATGGACACCGTAGCTGCAGGACCATATGAGCCACTCCGTGAATAGCGCGACTTAGAGTTTTTGGTTGTCTGCCGCTACGTGTTTGGCAAGTTTTTGTACAGCGAGGCCCGATGGTAACTTATCCCTCGACCAATAGGTCTTTGCGCAGGTCAATGCGCTTGCCAGCATGTCCCATCCCATTTGCAGTGTAGCGCAGTCCGCTGTTTTTATTTGAGTTGCGCAACTCGCCTACTCCTTGCTACCGCCTGCGACTCTATGGTGGCAAATGTGCATAGAATCTGCTATAGAATGTATCGCGTGATTTAGAACCCACCAGTCAAGCATGCGGCAAGGATTCCGTCATGCATGCGCCACGGCCTATGTCCACTAAAAAGGCCCCCGCAAAGCGAGGGCCTTTTGGAAAGCTATGCAAGATCGCTTGGTCGCGTTACTCGCAGAGCGAAAGAGCGGCCTCGTCAGCAACGACGACGCAGTTGGTGTGCAGTTGCAGGATCGAAGCCGGACACTTGGGCGTAACCGGGCCATAGCACATATCGTGCACGGCCTGAGCCTTGGCCTCGCCGTTGGCGACAACCAAGATCATGCGGGCATACATGATGGTCTGGGTGCCCATGGTGTAAGCCTGACGGGGCACATCATCGATGCTGTCGAACAGGCGGCTGTTGGCCTGAATGGTGCTCTCGGTCAGGTCGACGCAGTGCGTACCCTTGGAGAAGTGGTCATCGGGCTCGTTGAAGCCAATATGACCGTTATTACCAATGCCGAGCAACTGCAGATCCGGGTAACCGGCGGCAGCGACGATCTTGTCGTACTCTGAGCAGGCAGCAGCGGCATCGGGGTTGGAGCCATCGGGCACGTGCGTGTTGTTCAGATCGATATTGATGTGATCGAAGAAGTTCTCGCGCATAAAGTAGTGATAGCTCTGGGGATCGTCGTGCGAAAGACCACGATACTCGTCCAGGTTATAGGTGCTGACCTCGGCGAAGTCGACGTCGCCCTTCTCGTACCAAGCGGCGAGCTGCTTGTAGGCGCCAATCGGGGTGGAGCCGGTGGCAAGACCCAGCACGCAATCGGGCTTGAGGATAACCTGGGCCGAGATGATATTGGCGGCCTTGCGGCTCATATCCTCGTAGTCTTTAGCTTTAATGATTTTCATTACGCGTCCTTTCTCGTACAAGAGAGGCAAGGCTCCCCTTACAAGCACTTGCCCGCGGCCCGCGTCGGCCGCAACCAACGTGTGCGGCCACCAGGGCGAGGTCGCGTAATGTATGTGTCTCGTGTCTAGCCGCGTCGAGGCCCCTGCCCGTCCACGGTGACCCAAAGCTGTTTAGCCTCGGACGTTTCCCATCTTGCCACGGAGGGCGTCCTCTTTCAAGGGCGCCCTCCGTAAACGTGTTTGAATTGTAGGCTAAAGGCCAAAAGCACCAACTAGCGCTCGCGAGCGACGATGAGTTGGTCCATCTCCTCGACATGCTCGCCAACGGAACCCTTGATGCTCGAGAACTCAACGGAATTGCACACCAAGATGGGAACCGTCACATCGTAGCCCTCGGCAGCAATTGCCTCGCGATCGAACTCGATGAGTACATCGCCCTTATGGACAATATCGCCCACCTGCGCATGTACAGTAAAATGCTTGCCCTCGAGCTGAACGGTGTCCAGGCCAACGTGAATCAGAACGTCCAGGCCATCAACCGTGTTAAGCGCAACGGCATGACCCGTGGGAAAAATCGCCTCGACCTTAGCATCCGCCGGCGCGATCACACGTGTGCCCGTGGGCTGAATCGCCACGCCCTGGCCCAAAAGGCCGGTGGCAAACGTCTGGTCATTGACCTCGGAAAGCGGAATGACGTCGCCCGAGATGGGAGCATCCAGCGTAAGGACTCGACCACGCATACCAAAAGACCTTAGGACTTTAGTGAACATGCTCCCCCTCGGACATGCCAATCAATCAAAATAACCGTACCAGTTTACCACTTGGCATCCGTTTTTGGCCATTAGGGAAGTTCGCGCTTGACAACCTCGACGATATCGTCAACAATACGCTGGGTCAGCTCATGCGTCTCCGCCTCGGCCATCACGCGAACCAGCGGTTCGGTACCGCTCGGGCGCACCAAGATGCGGCCGCGACCGTTGAGCTCCTTCTCGGTGGCAGCGACGGCGTCCCAAATGGGCTGGCAATCGTCCAGGCCGGCCTTGTTGTCCGAATGCACGTTGACGAGCACCTGCGGGTACTTCTTCATGATGCCGGCAAGGTCGGTGAGGGTGCGGCCGGTGCGCTTGAGCACGGCCAGAAGCTGCAGGGCCGTCACCAAGCCGTCACCGGTGGTGTTGTGCTCCAGGAAGATGATGTGGCCGGACTGCTCGCCGCCGATGACAGCGCCGTCCTCGAGCATACGCTCAAGAACATAGCGGTCGCCCACGGCGGTCTGCACCATCTCAAAGCCCTGCTCCTTCATGGCGATGGAGAAGCCTAGGTTGCACATAACGGTAGAGACGATCTCGGAGTTGGCGAGCTTACCGCGAGCGGCCAGGTCGGAGCCGCAGATGGCCAGGATGTAGTCGCCGTCGATCTCGTTGCCCTCGCTGTCCACGAACAGCACGCGATCGGCGTCGCCATCGTGGGCCAGGCCGATGTCGGCATGGGTACGCAGTACGAGCTCACGCAGGGGCTCAAGGTGAGTGGAGCCGCACTCGACGTTAATGTCGGTGCCGCAGTAGTCGGTGTTGATGGCATGGACCGTGGCGCCCAGGCGCTGCAGCGCTGCGGGCGTGGTCTGGCAAGAAGCGCCGTGGCCGCAGTCGACGGCAACAACCAGGCCGTCGAGTTTAAGGCCGTCGAGGGTGCTAATAGCATGGTCGACATATGCTTTGCGAGCGTCCTTCATCTTGATGATGTGACCCACGCCGGCACCGGTCGGCAGCGTATCGGCAGCCATGGCCTCCTCGGACATGACCCAGGCGCTGATCTCTTCCTCGACAGCATCGGGAAGCTTCATGCCCTTGCGGCTAAAGAACTTGATGCCGTTGAACTCCGGCGGATTGTGCGAAGCGGAGATGACGATGCCGCCGTCGAGCTCGTTTTGGACGGTGAGCAGCGCCACGGCCGGCGTAGGGATAACGCCGCAGCAGTGCGGACGGCCGCCCTCGGCCATAATGCCGGCGGTCAGAGCACTCTCGAGCATGGTGCCCGAAAGACGCGTGTCACGGCCGATGCAAATGTCCGGACCAAGGAACTTGGTCGCCGCACGGCCAAGGCGAAACGCGAGGTCGCACGAGAGGTCGGCGTTGGCGACGCCACGGACGCCATCGGTACCGAAGATGTTCTGGGGCATAGGATCGCTCCTTCCCAAGTGGACAAAACGCAGTCGTCCACCCTAGTCGAAAAAGAAAAGCGGGACCCGCCGAGCAATCGGCAGGCCCCGCTTGTACATTGTATCTCGTAAGGAGATAAAACCTTAGCGCTTGGAGAACTGGGGAGCGCGGCGAGCCTTCTTGAGGCCGTACTTCTTGCGCTCGACCACGCGAGCATCGCGCGTAAGGAAACCGGCCTTCTTGAGGTCAGCACGGTAGTCGCCAGCGTTCAGAAGAGCGCGAGCGATGCCCAGGCGCAGAGCGCCGGACTGACCGGAGATGCCGCCGCCATCGCACAGAGCGATAACGTCGAACTGACCGGCGGTGTCGGTCACCTTGAAGGGAGCAAGGGCGTTCTCAACGAGCTGATGACGGCCGAAATACTGCTCGGCGTCACGCTTGTTGATGGTCACCTTGCCGGTGCCGGGGACGAGACGGACGCGGGCGACGGCGTTCTTACGACGGCCGGTACCCTGGTAGACAACGGTGTTCTCAGCCATCTTTAAGCCTCCAGCTCAATCTTCGTGGGGTTCTGGGCAGCGTGCGGATGCTCGGCACCAGCGTAGACCTTAAGCTTGGTCATCTGGGCACGGCCGAGGGTGGTCTTGGGCAGCATGCCGCGAACGGCGCGCTCGATGACCTTCTCCGGGTGCTTCTCCATAGCCTGGCGGAAGCTCTCAGCCTTGAGGCCGCCGTTGTAGCCGCTGTGGCGATAATAGGTCTTCGTGTCGGCCTTGTTACCGGTAAGCTGGACCTTATCGGCGTTGATGACGACAACGAAGTCGCCGCAGTCGCTGTTGGGCGTGAACTGGGGCTTGTTCTTACCGCGCAGGATCATTGCGATCTGGGTGGCAAGACGGCCCAGGACAGCACCATCGGCGTCGACGAGAACCCAGTTGCGCTGGACCTCGCCCTGCTTGGCGTAGTGAGTCGATTTCGAAATCACTTAGACTCCTCCATGTACAGTACGTGTTGTTACAGAGATTCACGGGGCTCTGCAAGTAACCCGTCCATATTACCCCGCTCGCCGTACGAGTCAACAGGTATTTTGGCTCTGACCAGACTTTCTGCACATGTCGTCCATGGGTCATGACGTCGCGACGCTAGCGCTCGACAAACTCCTCGATATCTCCCAGCAAACGCTTTGCCTCCTGGCGACCTTGAATATACAGGTCGAGGAGCTTTGCCGAATCGTGCTCAACGTGGCTGACCTCGACCGGCTTTTGCGGAGCAACGACCAGCGCACGGCCCTCGCGCTCATACTTCCACAGATGCATGCGCTGGATGTTATAGCAGTCGTGGCGCGTCTCGATAGCCTCGAGCAGGTAGGGGTAGTCGGCATAGCGGGCGCGCGCGGCAGGCATAAACTCGTAGGGCTTTTTCTCGTAGGAGCGGTCCTGCGTGACAATGACAACCGCGCGATCGAAGCCCGCCTCCTCCAGCACATGCTCGATAGGGATCGAATCGGCTACGCCGCCGTCGACGTATTTGTGCCCGTCAATCTCGACCGGCGGCGTCACCAGCGGCAGCGAGGTCGAGGCGCGCACGGCGTCGAGGTCGAGCACGGCGCTTTCGATCGGCAGGTACGTGGCGGTTCCAAAGAGCATGTCCGTCGCGACGGCGTACATCTCGATGGGGCTTGCATCGAACGTCTCGTTGTCAAAGGGATCCAGGCGGTCCTGGACATCATTGAAGATAAAGTCGTAACCCACGATGGAGCCTGTGGACGCAAACGATGCGGCGCCCATGAAACGGCTGTCGTTGCAGAAAGCCAGGTTGATGCGGTTGGCACGGCCGATCTGGTGCGACTTGTAGTTCACGCCGTTGAGGGCGCCGGCCGATACGCCATATACCGCCGGAATCTCGACGCCGGCCTCCATGAGGACGTCGAGCACGCCCGCGGTAAACTGCCCGCGAAAACTACCGCCCTCCAGGACGAGCGCGACCTTGCCGGCGTTCTTTGCCTTATCTTCTGCAGTCATGTTGACCTCCTGCTGTTTCGTTTTGGCTTTCTTCTACCCAGTTTTACGGAGGAGAGCGCACGGGTTTTGGAGATGAGGGGGCGGGACGGTCGGCGGGAAAGCGCGTCCCGGTCTGAGTCACTGAGGCGTTTTCTTTACGCCCGCGCCCTGCGCAGAGTTCGATTCTCCACGGGTTTGGGGTTCCGTTGATGCGGCGCATGGCAGGCTGAGATTCGATAACATCGCATCTATATAGGGTTGAGGCATTGCGCGGAGAATCCGCGTATTTGCTTCGCAAATCCGCACCGGCTTCGGCCGCCTGCCGGCGTCCTCGCCCGCGGGCTAAAAACGCTCACGCGTTTTCTTTACGCCCGCGCCCTGCATAGAGTTCGATTCTCCGCGGTACGGACTAGAAATAAAAGGCTCTGTTAGACCAGTATCGACATTCAGCCCAATCGTATTTTGAAAATGCAAAG
>CABSNM010000017.1 GCA_902479065.1 uncultured Collinsella sp. | reverse complement strand
CGCCCGGCTCGTCGAGGACCTCGAGGACGCCTCGTCGCGCGGCATCCTCAAGAAGAGGCTCAAGTACTACGCCCACTCGAGGCTGCTGATCATCGACGAGCTCGGCTACCTCGACGTCGGAAGCGCGGGCGCGGACCTGCTGTTCCAGCTGATATCGACGCGCTACGAGCAGCGCTCGACGATCATCACCACCAACGTGGGGATCAGCGGCTGGGGCAGGGTGTTCGGGGACGACGTGGCGGCGAGCGCGATCGCGGACAGGGTGTGCCACCACTGCCACCTGGTCAAGATAACCGGCAGGTCCTACAGGCTGAAGGACCTGCCGAGGGACGGCCCCGTCAAGCCGTGACCGGAATCGGTGAAAATACGTTAGCGCAACCGGCGAAACCGCTTTTGCGCGAACGGCGCGCCTGCTTAGCGAAACTGGTGAAAAATAGATTGACGCTAACACCTTCCTGCGGCCGGTGGGCGTCCTCTCGTCGAAGACGAGCCCGTGCCTGAGCAGGAACTTGGAGAGCCGCTGCTTCGAGCGCGAGAGGTCGTCCCTCGCGTCCTCGAGCGCCCTGGTCAGGTCGCGGGCGGCCTCGCACTCGTCGTCGGGGACCCACACCTCGACCACGTTGCCGACCGACAGCATGCGGGCGAGGAACTCCGCGTCGTTGCGGTCGTTCTTCCTGCGCCTGTCCGCGCTGGGCTTGATCATCTTCGAGACGGCGCCGACCGCGCAGTCGACCCCCAGGCCGGAGAGCCTCTTCTGCAGGTCGAAGCCCGTGACCCCGGACTCGTACACGCACCTGGCCCCGGGGTCCACGGAGCGGACCCACTCCGCGACGGCCCCGGCGTCGTAGCCGAAGGTCGCGGCGCGCACCTCCCCGGTCATGACGTCGAGGGAGACGGCCTTTATCGAGCGGGCGTGGACGTCGAGGCCGACGAAGGTGGTAGTATCGAGCATGGGAGCCCCTTCCGTGAATGCGGCGCGGCCGCCGCGGCTGAATTAGACACTCACCATTGTCGGCCTAATCCGCGGATTTCATGCAGCAGGGGCTCTCAATGTTTTTATGTCCTGCTCATATCGTCTGTGCCGGCACCCCGGGACACTCCTTGACAGCAACCGCACCTAGTCGTTGGGGACGTTCTTAAATGATTAGTCGCTGGGGACAGTCTTCGTAGGTAGCGCGTAAAAAGGGGATGGGCTTTCCCCGACGGCTGTCGAGAAAAGCCCATCCCATAATTTACGACCGTTAGAACGTTCCGCCGCCGCCTCCGCCGACGCCGCCACCACCGCCGCCAGAGAAGCCGCCGCCGCTGCCGCCGCTCGAGCTATCGGAGCTCGAAGCCAGCTCGCGGATGGTCTCGTGATACACATCGTTGAACGAATCGAGCGGAGACTCGTTGCCGTAGTGATGGTAATACCACCAGTAGCAGGGGTAGTTGTCGTAGAAATCGTCGCTGTTGCGCAGGTCCGCAGGCACGGCCTCGGCCAGCTGTCGCAGCACTTCTTTCGAAACGCCCAGGGCAACGCCCATCACCAGCAGCTTGTTCCACAGCACCAAATCGCCCGGGACGGCTTCCTTTAGGCGTGTGAAATCCTCGAGCCAATGCTTGAGCGCCTTGCAGCGAGCCGCCACCTCGGCGCCCTCCGGCGTAAAGCGGCGGAACGTAAGGCCCACGCCGATACCCACCAGCACAATCGGCACCGAGATAACCGCGGCGGTAATGTTCGCCTGTGCGCCATCGGTAAAGAAGATGGATCCCACGGGAACAAAGGCAATCAGGATACCAAGAACCAGGCAAAACACCATTGCAACAATGCCGTCTGAGGCAACGTACTCGCTATCGGCCAGCTTGCCCTTAACGGTGTTCTGATAGTCCTCGAGCTTGTCGCCCACGGGTGTAGCGTGCTGCTTGACGTAGTGCTGCAGCTCGTCGAACGTGCGCGAGCGATCGCCGTTCTCGTCAGGCTTAGTACCGGCAAAGAAGACCTTGAGCACCGTGTGGTCAATGCCCTTGGCCGACTTCCAGCCCGCATCACTCACCGTCACGCGATACGTCTGCTCTTCTTTTTCACGCCCCAACAGACCCTTCTTGGCCTTGGTCACGGTCGCCTGCTCCAGCTTGATCACACGGTCGTCAGTGAGCTTCATGAGCGTGGCGATATATGCCTGATCGGGCACCTCGTTCCAGCTCATGAGGGCCGAAAGCACGGCGGGATGGTCGGCCGAAGGCACATCGCGGAAATATTCGTCCTGGAAAAGCGGCTTGGGCTTGCGCTTGCGCAGCTTGAGCATAACGATTGTGCCGGTAAAGGCCACCGCCGCAACAACACTTAGCACGGCAAGTGCATTGGCAATCATGCGAGCGTGAGCGCGGCGGGCGTTAGCTTCGTCGGCCCATTCCTTCTCTTCGCTCAGGATCGTTGACATGCGCTCTTCGCCCGAAGCGGCAAGCTGCGGCACCCAGTCGCTAGGGAAGGCGATGCGTGCCTCGGCGAATTCGCCCTGGTGCACGCAGGGAATGGTATAGGTGACCATGGGCTCGTCCTCATCGAGCGACACGTCGCCCGTCAGCGGACCATGGCCCCATGCGCGGAAGTTATCGCCCTTGACGGCCACCGTCCCGGCAGCGGCATTCGCGAAGCACACTTCCATCTCGACGTCATCGGAATCCGCAGACCAGCCGTCACCTACGAACTTCCAGTAGAGCTCGGCGGTATCGGCCCAGTTCATAACCGCACCGGTCATGGTGTAGCTCACGTAGTAGATTGCGCTGTCGCCGCTCTCGTGAGGGCTGAACACCTTAATCCTTACGCCGTCACCGGTCTGCTCGACCGTGTAGACGCCAGAATCGCCCTTGTTCGCGCTATCGACTTTGTTAAACGCGGTGTCCTCTTCCTCGACACTCAGCACGTCGACGCCCGCCGTGCCGCCCTGCTGGTTGGAGCCCGTATTAATCTCCCAAAACACGCCGTTGATGTCGTCGTCGAAATCAAACTGGCGTCCCTCGACAACGGTCAGCGATCCATCGGCCTCGACCGTGGCACTGATATAGGTCTGGGTCATGGAGTAGCCGTCGGCGTGCGCGGCGACAGGCAGCAGCAACAACGCAAGCGCGACGAGCACGCAGACGGAAGCGAATCGCGCAAACAGGTGGCGCTGCCGGCTGACTTTGGCGGCGAGGGTGTTCATAGGCACATCCTTTGTCTGTAAAACCAACAGCGCCATTGTCCCACGTTTGCGGGTACGCATGACGAACATCTAGGCGACCGGAGCGCCAAACGGGATGAAAGTCACACCCGCACCCCAACAGCCAGTCATTGGGGACGTTCTTAAATGACCAGTCATTAGGGACACCCTTGGCATGGCCTGCGCCAGCAATAGATACCACTTCACAGCTCCGTCACAGGTGTAGCGGCTTTGTGTGGGCGCGGCATGCGCTGACTGAGCCGCCAGCCGAGGGGCATAAAGCAGTTGAGCGAAAACGGTTTGCCCCTTTGCCGTTCGCTCGAGGATCATGTCCCCCTTTTCCGCGGAAACCCCGGCAGTTGCGAAGAGCTGCCGGGGTTTCTGTCGTTTGTGAGGCTAAGTCGGTACGCAGCGATCGAGACCTTGAGCCGCAAACCCACCGTGCGCAATGCACACCGCCGCCAACTTGTGAGCGCGGCAACGCCTTCCCTGCCAAGCCCCGCGCTATACTCATCCGCATGGATATCAAAACACGCAACATAGCAACGCCCGCCGCGGACGCACCAGCAACGGCAGTGCCCACCCCCGTCGTGGGCCGCTTTGCCCCGTCGCCCTCGGGCCGCATGCACTTGGGCAACGTGTTCAGCTGCCTGTGCGCATGGCTTTCGGCCCGCAGCCAGGGCGGCAGCATCGTGTTGCGTATCGAGGACCTGGACGATCGCTGCAAGCGCCCGGAACTTGCCGCTCAACTGATTGACGATCTGACCTGGCTGGGGCTCGAGTGGGACGAAGGCCCCTACTACCAGCACGATCGCCTGGATCTGTACGAGGACGCCCTGCGCCAGCTGCAAGACGCCGGCCTCACCTATCCCTGTTTTTGCACGCGTGCCGAACTCCACGCCGCGAGCGCGCCGCACGCCAGCGACGGCACGCCCATCTACCGCGGCGCCTGCAGAGGTCTTTCTGCTGATGAAATCACCCGCCGCAGTGCCCTGCGTGCTCCGGCCACGCGCCTGCGCGTGCCCACCGTCGACGACCTCGCCAGCGACGTGATCGAATTCGTGGACCGCACGTACGGAGCCCAATGCGAAGCACTCGCCACCGAGTGCGGTGACTTTTTGGTGCGCCGCAGCGACGGCGTGTTTGCCTATCAGCTGGCCGTGGTGGTCGACGACGCTGCCATGGGCGTCACCGAGATCGTACGCGGATGCGACCTGCTGGGCTCCACGCCCCGCCAGATCTATCTGCAACATCTGCTGGGACTGCCCACGCCGCACTACGCGCACATTCCGCTGCTCATGTCACCGGACGGCCGCCGCCTTTCCAAGCGCGATCGCGATCTGGACCTGGGCGAGCTCCGCACCCGCTTTGGCACACCCGAGGCACTGTTGGGATGGCTCGCCGGGCAAACAGGCATCGCGCCGGACACCACGCCGCGTACCGCCGAGCAGCTGGTCGAGCACTTTAGCTGGGACGTCATCCGCGCGCATCGGGAGAACATCACTGTAACGGTCGAGTAGCCAGCCACCCCGCCTCTACGCAACATCCCAGGGCTGGAGTTCGTCGCCCAAGCGAACGATGCAGTCGTAGAGCACGGTGTGACGCTCGGCCGGGTTGGTATCCCGATGAAAATGCCCGTAGTACCAGCGCTTGTAGTCCAAGCGGTCTTCCAGCTCATCGAAAAATGCCGTAAGCCGATCAACGGAGGGGCAATTCCAGCCGGACGCTGGATAAAGCGTGGACGAAAGCATGCGCGTAGAGCAGGTGTGAGTGATCACGTAGTCGACCGTCCAGCCCACGCTGTCGAGCTTTGCCCGCGCCTCCTCAAAGTTGCGCTCGTCCGGCAGCTCCTGCGGCCACCAGCTGGAATACGGAATGCGGTATTCCTTGTCCACGCTCGTGGCGCCGCCCATGGTAAAGACCGTTGAGCCGTCGAGCTCAAAAACCTCGCCGCGCGTCAGGCGCCGTATGGGCGAGGTATCCGACAGGCGCTGCGTCAGCCCACCGTGCCACAACTCCATGGGGCGTTCCGCCCAGTGATCGAAACGCTCGTGGTTGCCGTCGACAAACAGCACGGTGTAGGGGCGCGACTCCAGCCAAGCAATATCGGCACATTCCTCGGTAGAAAAGTCCCAGGGAAAGCCAAAGTCGCCCGCGATGATGAGATAGTCGTCGCTCGCCAGGCTATCCCCAAGCTCCCAATCGCGGAGCTTTTGCATGTCAGCGCCGCCATGAATATCGCCTGTTACATAGACCGTCATCGGATTACCACTTCCCTGTAAGTCGCTAGCCCACATTCTGCACGATCACTAAGCCAACCGTTCCAGCCCTTCCATCCCTTAGGGCTTACCCTTCGTTCTTCCATCCAAACGGGTCAAGCACCCAAAAAACCAGATCGAGCACGCCGCCGGTCATCATGGCGCCGGCAAGGGCCATGCAAACGTGCAGAGAACTGGCACTTCGGAGCACGTCGAATGGCCCCAGAACAGCCAGCAGCGCGACCGCTGCGCCGGCAAGGCACAACGCGAGGCACGGCCCCGCGTCCTTGACGCACTTCTTTGCGAGATGCTTGGTGTTATCGCTCATTGGTATCGAACTCCTTAGAGGGTCGTTGTTTGGGTACATGCCGCCGCGGCAGAGCAGGGCGGCAGGGTAAGTGTCCCATGCCGTGCGGACATCAATGGAGAAACCGCCTGCTCGACCAACCTTTGACGCCGTTTTGCACCGGCACCCCATCCCCCGCTATCGAGGTCTAATACTTTTCCCACCGCTACCCAAAAACTCATCCAACATTAATCTTGGCTCAAGAATCGCTTAATCTATAACCTGCACTATAGAGTTCGACCAATGGCGAGGCGGCGCCGCGCAACGCAGGCCGCCGAACGCAACGCTCGCGCCCGGGCAGATCGCCCGGCGTCGCGCCCATCGAACGAAAGGACAGGTCATGGACGACCTCGAAAAAGTTGAAACCATCCGCACCAAGTGCAACGTGAGCTACACCGATGCCAAAGCTGCGCTCGACGCCGCCGACGGCAACGTTCTGGATGCCATCATTTGGCTCGAGTCGCAGGGCAAGACCCAGACCACGTCAGCGCACGCCGCCACCGAGTCTGAGCCGGTCGATGAGCCCTCGGCCGAGATGGTCGCCGTGCAGGCCGCCTACGAAAAATCGAGCGAAAAGACCGACTTCTCCAAGAAGATGGACAGCGTGTGGGAGTACCTCAAAAAGCTCTTCCGCCTGAGCCTGGACACCAAGTTTATCGCCACGCGCCGCGATGCGATCATCCTCAACATCCCCATCCTGATCCCCATCGTCGCGCTGTTTGCCTGGGGTGCCACGATATGGCTGATGCTGATTGGCCTGTTCTTTGGCATGCGTTACCGTATCGACAACGACGGCGACGTGCCCGGCAGCATCAACAACCTTATGAATCACGCCGCCGACGCCGCGGACGACATCAAGCAAAATCTCAACGACGACAAGTAATCGCAGACGGGGGCACGCATGGCACGGATCCTGATCGTAGAGGACGAGGAGAAAATCGCCCGCTTTGTGACGCTCGAGCTGGAGCACGAGGGCTACCAGGTGGAGCACGCCGCTGACGGCCGCACCGCCGTGGACCTGGCGCTGGAGCGCGACTACGATCTGATTCTGCTCGATGTGCTGTTGCCGCAGTTCAACGGCATGGAGGTCCTGCGACGTGTCCGCAAGCACAAGGATGTGCCGGTGATTATGGTCACCGCGCGCGATGCCGTGATGGACAAGGTGGCCGGGCTCGATGCCGGCGCCGACGATTACCTGACCAAGCCGTTTGCGATTGAGGAGCTGTTCGCACGGATCCGCGTGGCGTTGAAGCGCTCGGAGGCCGTGCGGGCGGCTTCGGGCGTTGGCGGCGCCGGGACGGGCATGGCGGCCGGTGCGGGCGTCGGCGCCGGTGCGATACCCCCGGTCAGCGACTCGGCCCAGGCTTCCGCCTCGCCCTCCCCCGCTACGCTCACCGTTGGCTCGGTTGTGCTCGATCCCGACCGCCGCGAAGTCACGGTCGGAGGCTCGCCCATCGCGCTCACGGCCCGCGAGTTCGACGTTCTCGCCCTGCTTATGGCGCATGCCGAAACCGTGCTCACGCGCGAGCGCATCGCGCACGAGGCGCTGGGCTACGAATACGTGGGCGACACCAACAACGTCGACGTGCACATTGCGCACCTGCGCGCCAAGATCGAAGACGCCGGCGGCGCCCGCATCATCCAAACCGTGCGCGGGGTGGGCTATGTCTGCCGTGCGTAACGCCGAGACCAAGCGCGTCACCTCCATCGCCCGCGCCATCAACTGGAGCTATATGTGGCGCCGCCTGATGAGCTACGTCTGGCTCGATCTGTTGCTGTTGGTTATTGCGGTGGCGGTCCTCGTCTATGGATACAACCAGACGCTGACCGACGGCGCGTTTACCGCAGGATGGATCCCCAGCGCCACCGTTCACGGCATGTCGCTGACGCCCGCGCGCGGCTGGGACCTGGCAACGCTCACCTATACCGTCGAGCTTGCGCGCACCACCAAGACTTTCCCCCTCGCGCAGGACCTCGTCGCGCTATGGCCTCTCTACCTTGTCGTTGTGGGTTGGCAGGTCATCAGCGTGCTCAACATGCTCGGCGGCGCCCGCCGCGTGCGCCGCACCATGGCGCCGCTCAACGATCTGGCCCTGCGCGTGGACGAACTCGGCCGCATGCAACTCGCCGGCGGCAAAATGGAAACACTGGAGCAGGCCATCGAGCGCGCAAGCGTCGACTCGCCGAGCGTCACTACCGGCGACGCCGACCTGGCAAGCATCGAGGTCGCACTCAACCGCCTGCTGCGCCAGATGCAAGAGGCCAAGCTGCAGCAGATGCGCTTTGTCAACGACGCGAGCCACGAGCTGCGCACGCCCATCGCGGTGATTCAGGGCTACGTGAACATGCTCGACCGCTGGGGTAAGGACGACCCGGACGTGCTGGCGGAATCCATCGCGTCCCTTAAAGCCGAAAGCGAGCGCATGCAAGAGCTTGTGGAGCAGCTGCTGTTTTTGGCACGCGGCGATGCCGGACGCACCGTACTGCGGCGCGCGAATACCAACCTGGCCGCGCTGGTCGGCGAGGTTTGCGAGGAATCGCAGATGATCGATGCCGCGCACACGTATCGGCTGGCGTTTGACGCCGCGCTCGCCAGCGACCCACGCTGCGACGCGCCTGTCGACGTGGCACTCGTAAAGCAGGCCCTGCGCGTGATCGTGCAGAACGCCGCCAAGTATTCGGACGCGGGCGCATCCATCTCGTTTGACATGACGCCGGATGCGGGCGCGGGCACGATCGACATAAGCGTTGAGGACGAGGGCATCGGCATGAATCAGGAATCCGCAGCTCACGCGTTCGAGCGGTTCTACCGCGCCGACAACGCGCGCGATGCCGGAGCGCAGGGCTCGGGCCTGGGGCTCGCCATCGCCAAGTGGATCGTCGATAGCCACGGCGGCGTCATCGGCGTGACCTCGGTCGAGGGCGTCGGCAGCCGCTTTACGATTCGCCTGCCGCGGTAGGAAGCCCCTCGGCATAAAAAAGGGATAAGGCCATGCGGCCCTATCCCTTTTTGCCAGCTATGGCAGCTTGTGCGCTACTCGCGGCACAGATGCACGGCAAAGCCGGCGAACTCGCGCTTAAAGTACACGAGCTTGGTGCCGCCGTCGGGCAGCAGCACGCGCGACTCCTCGTTGACCTCGAGCCCGCGCTCGGCAAACCACTTCTCAGCTGCATCGATGTCGTTAACGGCAAAGCCGATGTGGCCTTTGGTGCCACGACCGTTCTGCTTCATGATCTCGACCAGCGAATCGTTGAAGTACGAAACCGGGGTCTCGATGACGGGCAGGCCCATCATCGTCGAGAGCAGCTCCGCGATCTCCAGGGCGTCTGCCGGGTCGGTGGCGTTAATGCCCACATGGGCAACGCGCATGCCAAAGAGCTCGACCGGATTGGCGTTCTGCTCATTCATACAGTCAGCGCCTACTGAGCCATGACGTCGAGAACGGCCTTCTCGGCAGCGACGCGGTTCATGCCAGTCATGAAGGGCACGCCGCTCACGTACGGGCAGGTGAGGCCCTCGGGGGCAACGGTGGTGGCGATCAGCAGGTCGGCGCCCTCGTCGCAGTAATCCTTGGCCTCGGAGATGGCGCACTGCACGATCTCGTACTTGTCGGCATAACCGTTGGCGTCGAGCAGAGTAGCGACCTTCTGGGCAACGAGCGTGGAAGTAGCAGCGCCAGCACCGCAAGCCAAAACGATCTTCTTCATAGGTAATGTCTCCCTTCATGGTTTACTTTAGGTAAGTGTACCGCAGCGAGCGATGGCACTCGGCCTCGATGAGCTTTTATGCCAGTTTGCTTGCGCGCTGCGTATAATACATCTAGTACGTGTTGTCATACCGCTCGCTTTATGAGCGACTAAGGACCCTAATATGCCCGATTCCCGCACCCTCTGGACCGCCGTCGTTATCATCTGCATCGCCGTGTCGGTGTTCTTTAGCGTCAAAAAACGCACCACGTTTAAGCGCCTGCAGCAGCTTATGGCTGCCAAGCAGTGGGACGAGTTCGATCGTTTGCTCGACGGCAAACTCACCAGCATGCTGTACCCGCGCTACAACCGCGACTACCTGCGTCTGAACTCCTATCTGCTGCGCGAGGACCACGAGCGCGCCAGCGAGATGTTCGACCTACTGCTGGGACTCAACCTCCCCAAGATGCAGCGCGTCGACTTGGTGATTAAGGCCTTTAACTACTATGTTGGCCAGGAGGACCGCAAAAAGTCCAAAGAGCTGTTGCACGAGATCAAGGGCTTTGAGGGCGGTCAGGCCGAGGCAGTTGCGCACGAGTGTCAGCTGATGTACGACACGATGATCCTCAAGCGCCACAACGACATTCCCGAGCTGGAGCGCATGCTCGAGGATGTCGGCGACGACCCGGTCAAGCGCTGCCGCTTGGAGTACCTGCTAGCCCTGCAGTACCAGAACAAGGGCGACGAAGCCAAGTTTGCCGAGTACTTGGAAAAGTCGGGCCGGCACTCGATAGCTGTCAACGCGTAACGGACGGCTTGTGCTAGACTTCTAGTCTCACGGGGGCGTGGCGGAATTGGCATACGCAGGAGACTTAAAATCTCTCGCCGCAAGGATTGTGGGTTCGAGTCCCACCGCCCCTACCATTTGGCTTTTACGAGCTCGTGTCCCCCGGGGATGCGGGCTCGTTTCTTTAAGATGCCGGCGGGACTCGAACCCGCGAGGGGGCGAGCGTTAAGCGGACGCGCAGCGTCCGTAGCGAGCCGGCGAGGGTGCCGACAGGCGGCCGAAGCCGGTGCGTATTTGCGCAGCAAATACGCAGACGTCCCACCGCCCCTACCATATGGAGCTTTCGAGCCCGTGTCCCCCAGGGATGCGTGCCCGTTTCTTTTGGACGCCGGCGGGGCTCTAAGTTGCGGTGGAATAGTTCCTGTTTTGGCAGTTTATCAGCCCATTTAGGAACTATTCCACCGCGACTTAGGTTGGTGTTCCCACATTTTCCGATGGAAAAACGTGGTTGTCTCCCACATTTTCCGATGGAAAAACGTGGTTGTCTCCCACATTTTCCGATGGAAACTCTCAAATGGCCTTATACTAGCCGAGAGGGTTGGGAGGCAATATGCAGCGACAGCTTATGAGTGAACTTATCGCTTGGAAATCAAGGGCGAATCGCAAACCTCTCTTGCTTAAGGGAGCCCGCCAGACAGGAAAGACTTGGCTTCTTAACGAATTCGCAAGCCAGCAGTATCGAAACGTCATTCGTTTTGACTTTATGCTCGAGCCGAGCACACGCTCGCTGTTCGATGGGAACCTCGACCCCAAGCGCATCATCTCCCAGATAGAACTCCTACGTGGCCAAACCGTAACGCCGGAAGACACGCTCATCATCTTCGACGAGATCCAAGAAGCGCCACGCGGGATCACCTCGCTCAAGTACTTCAACGAGCTTGCGCCCGAATACCACATCGTAGCAGCCGGTTCCTATATGGGCCTCGCGCTCCGACGCGAAAACGAGTCATTTCCCGTCGGCAAAATCGACCAGCTCACCATGCGTCCCATGGGGTTTGCTGAGTTCGTTCGTGCCGTCGACGGCAACCCGCTCGCCGACGCCATCCTTGCCGCAGACATGAACCTTCTAGCAAACGTTACCGAAAAGCTCGAGCACTTGCTCAAGGAATACCTTGTTGTCGGCGGTATGCCCGAAGTTGTCTCCACTTTCGCCGAGACACGCGACTTCATCGAAGCCCGAAGGCTTCAACAGCAAATCATCGAGGCTTACGAATCCGATTTTGGCAAACATGCACCCGCCCGCATCGTCGAGCGCATGAGGTTGGTTTGGAAATCCCTTCCCGGCCAGCTTGCAAAGGAGAACAAGAAGTTTGTCTATGGCGCCCTTCGTCCCGGAGCGCGCGCACGCGATTTCGAGGAAAGCCTCCAGTGGCTCACGGACTACGGAATCGTTCATAAGGTGCCACGTGTTTCCGCTCTAAAGGCGCCGCTCTCGAGCTACGAAGACCTCTCGGGCTTCAAACTGTTCTGCATCGACACCGGCATCCTCGGAGCGCTCTCCGGTCTCTCTCCGGCCATCGTTCTTAACGGATCCGCTGTTTTTACCGAGTTCAAAGGTTCGCTGACCGAACAATACGTCGCGCAGGAGCTTTTGCTCCAGGACAAAACTCCCGCGTATTGGTCCTCTACCTCCGGCAATGCCGAAACCGACTTTGCCATCGACCATGCGGGAACCGTGCTTCCGCTTGAGGTCAAGGCGGCAGAGAACCTTAAAGCGAAGAGCCTGAAAATAGCCTGCGAAAAATTCAAGCTCGAGCGTTGCGTGAGGAGCTCCCTGGCGGCATATAGAGACGAGGGCATGCTCGTCAATATTCCGCTTTGGGAGATTGGGCAGATCGACAAGCTGGCATAGGCGCTGTGGGGACGCCCCGCAAGGACTGTCCCCAGGTGCCGGCTGTTGAGTTGCGGTGGAATAGGGACTGTTTGGTGCCCGAAAGGGCGATTTTAGTCCGTATTTCACCGCAACTTATTTAGAGGGCGCTGAGGCTGGGGGTCCAGGCGATGGTGGGAGTCGCGCCGTCGAGAACCTCGTTGATGGTGGCGGCCATACCGGCGAGGAGGCTGTTCTCGCTTACGGTGAGCGTGTCGTAGCCGCCGGCTCGCATAAGCTCGCGAATCACCACGGCACCTGCCAAGATCACGCCCGCGCGCTTGGGTTGCACGCCCGGTAACGCGGCGATACCCGCAACATCCAGCGCGGACATGCGCTCGATAGCGGCCGAAACCTGCTCCAGCGAAAGCTCGCGCAGGTGCACAAAGCTCGAATCATACGGCTCCAGCTCGTGAACGAGTGCCACGAGCGTGGTGACGGTACCACCCACCGCGACCAGGCGCTCGGCGCGCTCAAAGTCGACAGGCAGGCTCTCAAAATAGCCCGCAAACTGCTCGTTTGCCCAGCTGGCAGCAGCCGCAAGCTCGTTCGTCGACGGCGGCAGCGCCGAGAAAAACCGCTCGGTCACGCGACGGCAACCGATGTCCAGCGAGCGCGTTCCCTCCAGCGCAAAGACGCCGCACTCCGGTGCATAGACGCCCGTCGCGAGCTCCGTGGATCCGCCGCCCGAATCGGCAACGATGATGCGCTCGCCCGCAAAGTCGTGTGCCACGCCAAAAAACGTCAGGCGCGCCTCTACCTCGCCCGGAATCACCTGCGGCTCGAGCCCCAGCTCGCGAAGGCCGTCCAGCAGCAGCGCGGCATTGGACGCATCGCGCGCGGCGCTCGTGCACGTGGTGCAGATGCACGCGGCCCCAAAGGCACGGGCCTCGTCCACAAACATGCGACACGCAGCGAGCACGCGCTCAACGGCCGCCTCGCAAAAGCGTCCCGTCGCATCCACGCCCTCGCCCAAGTCGGTAATCTCGGTATGCTTGGACGATTCCACGATCGCCCCGCCCTCGACCTGGGCCAACACTAGGCGCGACGACACCGTTCCCAGGTCGATCGCCGCCACCTTATATCGTTTGCAATCTGCCATTGCGGGCTCCCCTCCGGGCGCTATTTGCCGTTGGACACGACCGTCTGGCCCTCGACACCGTTAAACCCAAACAGTATGTCGAGCGCCTGGATGTACCACGGCGCGTCCTTGCCGACCTCTTCGATCTCTTTGGCGACTTCGCTGGCCTTCTTGGCGTTCGAGGACTTTTTGCTCGACGACGCGTCCGAATCGTCGTCCAGGCCTAGCACGTCAATCTTGGTCTCGCCGGGCATCACCAGGCCCAGGTCCTCGGTCGCCGCGTCTTTAATGCCCTCCTCCGAGAGCAGTTTGTCGACGCTTTTCTGCAGCTCGTCGTTGTACTGCTGGCGGATCTCTACTTGCTTGGCCAAAATATCGTTCGAGCGTTTGGCGACGTAGAGGTCGCGCACGGGAAAGTACAGGCTCACGAGTACCAGAACGACGACAATGCCAATAAACAGCCCGCGCTGGGGTCCATGGGTAAAGTCGTAGATCGCCTTGACCACCGCGTTGTCGTTGGCGTAGTGCATGAAGTCCGAACCCGAAAGACGGTTCGAGGGCCTGGTCGACTTTTCGTGTGTTTGAGCCGAGGGGCGCTGCGTACGCGAAGCATGCGTCGGGCGCGCCGAACGTGACGGGCAGTCCGTCGGCATATTCATTTGAGCACGGGGGTGTGAGGCACTTGTCGGACGCTGTGCGCGTCGATCGGCGCCGGCGTAGTCGGACCCGCCGAGCTGCACGGTAGGTGCGAGGCGAGGCGACGGCTCGCGCGAACCGGCGGAATAATGCCTGTTGTCGTAAATCTGATCCATGTGCGCCTTGTGCGGTTGAGGTCTGTTTGCGCTAAGTCTTTTAGTTATAGCACGAGCGCCCGCACCGCCTTCGCCAGCCTTTGCTCGTCATAAAAAAGGCGCTGAGCCGTATGGCTCAGCGCCCTTAGCGCTTTGCGGCATCCAGCCAAGGCTGGGCGAATCCGAGTCAACCCCGCCCCCGCGAGCACCACTTGTTTAGCGAATGTTGTAGAACGCGGCCTTGCCGGCGTAGCGCGCGCTGCCCTCGAGCTCGTCCTCGATGCGGATGAGCTGGTTGTACTTGGCGATACGGTCGCTGCGGCACGGGGCGCCCGACTTGATCTGGCCGGCGTTAACACCCACGACCAGGTCGGCGATGGTGGAGTCCTCGGTCTCGCCGGAACGGTGGCTCACGATGCAAGCATAGCCGGCCTCCTTGGCGGTTTCGATGGCCTCGAGTGACTCGGTGAGCGTGCCGATCTGGTTGACCTTGACCAGAATCGCGTTGGCGGCGCCCAGCTCGATGCCCTTTTTGAGGCGCTCGGTGTTGGTGACGAACAGGTCGTCGCCTACAAGCTGCACCTTGTTGCCAATGCGACGGGTAAGCTCAACCCAGCCGTCCCAGTCCTCCTCGGCCATGCCGTCCTCGATGGAGATGATGGGATAGGTGTCGACGAGCTTCTCCCAGTAATCGACCATCTGGGCGCTCGTATACTCAACGCCCTCGCCCTTGAGCTCGTACATGCCGGTCTCGGCGTTGTAGAACTCGGTGGAAGCCGGATCCATGGCGTACATGAAGTCGACGCCGGGCTTAAAGCCAGCCTTCTCGACGGCCTTGGTAATGTACTCGAACGGCTCGGCATTGGTTTTGAGGTTGGGCGCGAAACCGCCCTCGTCGCCCACGCCGCCGCCCAGGCCGGCCTCGTGCAGCACGCCCTTGAGGGTGTGGTAGACCTCGGCGCACCAGCGCAGGCCCTCGGCAAAGCTCGAAGCACCCACGGGCATGATCATGAACTCCTGGAAGTCAACGTTGTTGTCGGCATGCACGCCACCGTTGAGGATGTTCATCATGGGCGTGGGCAGCAGGTGGGCGTTGACGCCGCCCAGGTACTGGTACAGCGACAGGCCCGCCGACTCGGCAGCGGCGCGGGCAACTGCCAGCGATACGCCCAGGATGGCGTTGGCACCGAGCTTGGTTTTGTTGGGCGTACCGTCGGCGGCAATCAGCGCGGCGTCAATGGCACGCTGATCGAAGGCGTCGAGGCCCACGACGGCATTGGCGCACTCGTTGTTGACATGCTCGACGGCCTGCGAAACGCCCTTGCCCAGGTAGCGACCCTTGTCGCCGTCGCGCAGCTCACATGCCTCAAAGGCGCCGGTCGAAGCGCCCGAAGGCACCATCGCGCGACCGAAGCTGCCGTCCTCGAGCACGACCTCGACCTCGACGGTGGGGTTGCCGCGGCTGTCGAGCACCTCACGACCATAGACGTCCAAAATGTCACTCATGTTGTCTCCCTCTCACTTGGAAACGGGTTGAATGCTTGGCGACGCGGCATTGCGCCAATGTGGCGCTTTGGTTTGCAAGTTAGCCATGTCGCACTTTTTGCATTATGCCCTAAGTTAGCCGAGGGATACACTTGATTTTCGAAAAATATAGCGGGAACGATGAGGCATGTCAGCCCGTCGTTCCCGCAGTCTTACTCCTCCGCCTTTGCGGCATCCCACAGGTCGTTGAGGCCGTGGGTCGAAAGCTCGGCCAGATCCACGTGGGCATCGGCCGCCATCTGCTCCATCGCAGCCCAGCGACGGCGAAACTTGGCCGTGCTCGCGCGCAGGGCGCTCTCGGCGTCGATACCCTCTTTGCGTGCCACGTTGACTAGAGCAAAGAGCAGATCGCCAAACTCCATTTCGCGCTCGGGCGTTCCGGGGGCCTCGGCCTCAAACTCGGCACGCTCCTCGGCAACCTCGTCCCACACGTCCTGGACCGTCTCCCACTCAAAGCCCACGGCAGCCGCCTTGCGCGACACCTTCTGAGCCTGCATCAGCGCCGGCAGATGCGTGGGCACACCGTCGAGCAGGCCCTCGGGCGCAGCCTCGCCCGCCGCCACGGCCTTGTCCTTGGCGGCCTTCTCGGCAAGCTTGACCTCGTCCCAAATCTTGAGCACCTCGTCGGAGCTCTCGGCGTCCGCATCGCCAAACACGTGCGGATGACGGCGAATGAGCTTGGCGTCGATATCGCGCGCCACATCGGCCAGCGTAAACTCGCCGGCGTCCGCCGCGATCTGCGCATGCAACACTACCTGCATGAGCACGTCGCCCAGCTCCTCGCGCAGGTGCGCCGCGTCGTCGGCCTCGATGCAGTCGAGCGCCTCGTAGGCCTCCTCGATCATGTTCTTGCCAATGCTGCGGTGCGTCTGCTCGCGGTCCCACGGGCAGCCGTCGGGCTGACGCAGACGCCAGATGGTCTGCACCAGATGCTGCAGCTCGGCCGATGCATCTACCAGCGTGGACAGGTCACGCGAACCCTCGGCATTTTGCTGAGTCATACGCTCGGCCATGGCTAGTCCTCCTCCATGATCACGTGGCGGAACGCGCCGCCCTCGTAGATGCCGTAGCTGTGCGTACCGTCCTTGGGGATGCTCACGCTGCCGGGGTTGAAGAGCCACAGACCAGGATGCTCCTCGCTCGCTTCGTTGACCTTGATGTGCGTGTGACCGTAGACGAGCGCGGAGCCCTCGGGCAGCACGGGCGCGTGGTCGACGCTGTTGTGCATACCGGCGCCAAAAACGTGGCCGTGCGTCAGGAACAGCTCGCGGCCGTTCTCATCGAATAACGTGGCATAGTCGGCCATGATGGGAAAGTCGAGCACCATCTGGTCGACCTCGGCGTCGCAGTTGCCGCGCACCGCGATGATGCGGTCGGCCAGGGCGTTGAGCAGCGGAATCACGCGCTTGGGAGCGTAGTCGCGCGGCAGGTCGTTACGCGGGCCGTGGTAGAGCAGGTCGCCCAGCAGCACAATGCGATCGGGCTGCTCGGACTCGATGGCGGCGCAAAGGCGTTCGGTCCAATATGCCGAGCCGTGGATGTCGGAGGCGATGAGGTATTTCATGGGGAGATCCTTTCGAATGGGGTTGATGGGGGCTGAATACGGGGTCCGGCGGATGCGGAGCCCATCTGCCGTGTTACTCGAATCGCAGCGCCGCGCTCTGAGCCGCCTGCATGACGCGTTGGAGCGGCACGCCATGTTCGCGGGCAAGACGGGCGCAATCCTCGTACTCGGGAGCCGCGCGCTCGCTGCCGCCGGGCAGGGTCGCCACCTTAACGGATACCTCGCCCCATGGCGTCGTTACGCGCTCAAAGCGGCGTGGCAGGCAAACGCGTTCCATCACCTGGCGACGAATGGCGTTGGTCGTGGTCTCCAAAAAGATAATCGTCTGCAAGCGCTCGATATCATCGTGCGAGCAGATTACCTGCAGCTGCCAGCCGGGGCGGCCCTTTTTGCAGTAAAGCGGCAACCAATGCACCTCGCGGGCGCCGGCCTTGCGCAGGCAATCGGCAGCGTAGGCAAGCACCTCGGGCGACGCATCATCGATGTCGCACTCCAGTTTGACGATAGTTTCGGGCGCATCAGTCTCGCGAGACAGCGGGGATGTGGTATCGCATTGCATACGGTCTGGATCCTTTCCGCGCGGGCTCGTTTTGTTCACCCAAACGCTAGCACATCGCAGGCTGCGCGAGTGTGACGGCGCGTGATGAGCGCGATTTTCCTTGTCGACAAGAAACCGACACTCCACCGCCCCGGCCAAACATGTCATTATTTGCAGCTTTTGGAGGCTGATGTACATGTATTGGAGCAAGCGAGGCCGCGCCGCGCAGCCTTTCCAATCGATTTCGAGCTCCGGCGCGCGCGGCGTGTTGAGAGCTGCAACATTACAATGGAGCGGATTCGCCAAATGCAAAGGAGTCGCCATGCCCGCATGCCCGCTGGTCGATTGCCACACCCACACCTCGTTTTCGGACGGACATGCCTCGTTTGAGGACAACGTTCGCGCCGCTGCTGCGGCCGGTTGCCGCGTCATGGTCTCGACCGATCACCTCACCCTGCCCGTCAGCATGGACGCCAACTGCGAAGTACAGGTTGTCGAGGGTGACCTGACGGCACATCGTCTGGCCTTTGAGGACGCCCGCAAGCTCGCTGCGCAGATCGCGCCGGAGCTCAGCTTTATCTATGGCTTTGAATGCGACTGGTACGAAGGTTGCGAGCCTCTGGTTGAGCGCTGGTCCGCGAGTGCCATAGTGCGCTTGGGCAGTGTGCACTGGATTGGCTATCCGGGCGATATCATGGCCGGTGCCGCGGGTGCGGCGGGAACGGAAGACGTCGCTCGCCCCGATACACCCGATTCGCGCTGCGGCTGGATCGATGATGACACCAACCTGCATGTTTGGGAAAACCTGGGGGTACACGGCGTGTGGGAGCGCTACGTCGACGACTGGTGCCGCGCTTGCGAAAGCTCACTCAACTTTGACGTAATGGCCCATCCCGACCTGGTCATGCGCTTTTCGAAGGAAGGCTTTGCGCCCGACTTTGACCCGACGCCGTTCTGGGGGCAGATGGCCGAGTGCGCTCACGACACGGGCCGCCGCGTTGAGGTCTCGACCGCCGCGCCGCGCAAGGGGCTCGATGATTACTATCCCGCGACCGGGCTATTGCGTTGCTTCGCCCACGCCGAGGTACCCATCACCTTTGGCTCGGACGCACACCGCGCCTGCGACATCTGCTGGAACATCCGCGAGGCCCAGGCCCACGCCTACGACTGCGGTTATCGAACCTTCGACATCCCCCACCCCACCGGCGAATGGGAACCCACACCCCTCGACTAGCCATCCCTTCATAAGTTGCGGTGGAATAGGGATTGTTTTGCCTGATGAAGCGCTTAAACAGTCCCTATTTCACCGCAACTTCCATGACCCCGTTACACCAACAAAGACTGTCCCAAACGACTAGTCGTTTAAGAACGTCCCCAATGACTAGTGGCGGCGGGCGTTGAGTTCGCCGGCCAGTTCGTCGAGGGTGATGCCGTAGCGCTCGAGCGTCACGAGCAGGTGGTAGATCAGGTCGCCAGCCTCGTAGCGGATGTGATCGTGATCGTTATCCTTGCAGGCCATGATCACCTCGCTCGCCTCCTCGGCAAGCTTCTTGAGCAGCTCGTCCTCGACGTCGGTCAGCAGACGCGCGGTATAGCTCTCCTGCGGCGATGCATCACGACGACCGTGAATCACCTCGGCGAGCCCCGTCAGCGTCTCACCGATATTTCCATCCTGAACGTTTGCGGTGCGCACACCCATAGTTCAATCCTTTCTGGTTGGCCGAGCGTCTAATCGAGCGCCCGCCCTACGCGAGTTTCTTAAAGAAGCAGGTACGGTTGCCGGTATGGCAGGCCGGACCCGGCGAGTCAACCTTGACCAGCAGCGTATCGCTATCGCAGTCGGCCCAAAGCTCCTTGACCTCCTGCATATTGCCGCTCGTCGCGCCCTTGTTCCAGAGCTCCTGGCGACTGCGGCTCCAAAACCACGTGGTACCGGTCTTGAGCGTCAGCCCCACCGACTCCTCGTTCATCCAAGCAACCATAAGCACCTCGCCGGTGTCATACTGCTGAACCACACAAGGAATCAGCCCCTTGGCGTCGTATGTAAGCTTTGAAGGATCGGTTATCTCTTCCATTTCTCTTCCCAAATTCAAACTTCGCAGGTCGGTGAGGGTTGTCCAGGTGCCCGAGATTCCGAGCGACAAGCCCGACGACGCGTACTTAAGTACGCGAGGAGGGTTGGAGCCGGAAGGTCGGGTGCCTGGGCAAGCCGCAGCATTAGAAGTCCAGCCTCACAGGAATACCTTGAGAGGCCATATACTCTTTGACTTCGCGAATGCTGAACGTCCCAAAGTGAAAGACGCTCGCCGCCAGCACGGCATCGGCCTCGCCCTCAATCACGCCCTCGGCAAAATGCTCGAGCGCGCCCACACCGCCGCTCGCAATCACCGGAATCGGCACCGCGCGCGCCACGGCGCGGGTGAGCGCCAGGTCAAATCCGGCCTTGGTGCCGTCGCGGTCCATACTGGTGAGCAGGATCTCGCCGGCGCCGCGACGAGCCGCCTCCTCGGCCCACGCCACCGCGTCGATGCCCGTGGCGTTGCGGCCGCCCGCCGTGAAGACCTCCCACTTGTCGGCACCAGATGCGCCGGGCAAACCGACGCGCTTGGCATCGATCGCCACGACCACGGCCTGGCTACCAAACGCCGCGGCAGCCTGGCTAATCAGCGACGGGTCGCGCACAGCCGCCGAGTTGAGCGACACCTTGTCGGCACCGGCGGCAACCATGGTGCGCATGCCCGCCAGGTCGCGAAAGCCGCCGCCCACGGTATAGGGAATGGCCAGCTCCTCGGCCGCATGCGCCGCCATCTCGATAGTCGTCGCACGGTTATCGCTCGTCGCGGTAATGTCCAAAAATACGACCTCGTCCGCACCCTCGCGGTCGTAGGCGCGGGCCAGCTCCACCGGATCGCCGGCATCGCGCAAGCTCACAAAGTTGACGCCCTTGACCACACGGCCGTCCTTGACGTCCAGACAGGGAATCACACGTTTGGTAAGCATGGGCTACTCCTCCCCTAGGGCGGCGGCCAGCGCCTGTACCAGCGTAAAGTTGCCCTCGTAGAGCGCGCGACCGGTAATAGCACCTTCAATCGCGCCCTCACCCACTGCGGCCAGCGCACGGATGTCGTCGAGCGTCGAGATGCCACCCGATGCCACGACGGGAAAGCCCGCGACCTCGGCCACATGGCGATACGCCGCCACATCGACGCCCGTCTGCATGCCGTCACGCGCGATGTCGGTGTAGACCAGGTGCTTAAAACCCAGCTCGGTGAGCTGTGCCACGGCATCGTCGAGTGCCACGCCCGCGCCATCACGCCAGCCGTTCACCTTGACCTGGCCGTCGCGCGCGGCGATGTCTGCCACCAGCAGCTCGCCAAAGCCTTGGGCCGCCACCTCGGCAAAACCCGGCTCGGTCACCAGCACGGTGCCCAGCGCAATGCGACGCGCACCGTAGCCGGCCAACTCGTCGATGCGCGCGAGCGAGCGGACGCCGCCGCCTACGTCCACGGACAGACCGTCGACGCCGCAGATGGCCTTTATCGCCGCCGAGTTGGCAGCGCACGCGTCCTCGTCCTCGCCAAAGGCAGCGGACAGGTCTACGACGTGCACCCAGCTTGCGCCCTGCTCGGCAAACGAGTGGGCGACGGCCACGGGGTCGTCGGAATATACCTTGCAGCGGCTGCGGTCGCCGCGCTCCAGGCGCACGACCTTGCCGCCGATCAGATCGATTGCGGGAAACAGGATCATCGGCCAACCTCCTCGACGATGTTGACGAAGTTCTTAAGGATGCGCTGACCCAGCGCGGAGGATTTCTCGGGATGGAACTGGCAGCCCCACACGTTGCCATGGCGCACGATGCACGGGAAGCTCCGTGTATAGTGCGTGCGCGCCAGCACATCGGCGGCATCGGCATCGTCGGCCACCGCATAGCTGTGGGTGAAATACATGTTGGCACCCTCGGCAAAACCGGCGAGCAGCGGGTCGGCCGCACCGGCGGGCGTCATGTGCACCTGGTCCCAACCCACGTGCGGCACCTTCAGGCGGCTCGACTCCAAGCGTGTGCACGAACCGCGCATAATGTCCAGGCCATCGACCCAGGGGCCGCCGGCCTGCTCGGAGGCGTTGCCGTCGGCAACCGCGCCCTCGTCCGCAGGCACGCCCTCGTTGCCGCGCTCAAAAAACAGTTGAAGACCCAGGCAGACGCCGAGCAGCGGAGTTCCGGCGGCGACGGCATCGAGCACCGCGTCCGCCTCGCCGCTCTGGCGCATAAAGGCGATCGCGTCATAGAACGCGCCCACGCCCGGGATGACCAGGCCGTCGGCGTTGCGGATCTGTTCCGGATCGTCCGACGTGCAGACGGCGGCACCGGCGCGCGCAAGCCCGCGCACGACGCTCGACAAGTTGCCCTTGTGGTAGTCGACCACCACGATCTTCGGTTCGCCCACGCGACCCTCCCTTTTCCCATCCTCCAAAACCACCTCAAAGGGGGCAGGCACCTTTGTGGTGGTTTTTGTCTTTGTTGCGGTTACAGTGAGCCCTTGGTGCTGGGGATGCCCTGCACGCGGGGATCGAGCTCGCAGGCATGACGCATCGTGCGGCCCACGGCCTTAAAGGCCGCCTCGATAATGTGGTGCGAATTGCCGCCCGCCAGCTCGCGCACGTGCAGCGTGAGCTTGGCGTCGTGCGCAAAGGCGTAGAAAAACTCGACGGCCAGCTCGGTATCAAAGGTGCCCACGCGCTCGGTCGGCACGGGCAGCTCGCAGTAGGCCTGCCCGCGGCCCGAGATATCCACTGCGGCCATTACGAGCGTCTCGTCCATAGCAATCGCCACGTCGGCAAAGCGCGTAATGCCCGCTTTATCGCCCAGCGCTTGGCAAAACGCCTCGCCCAGCACAATGCCCGTGTCCTCGACGGTGTGATGTGCGTCGACCTCAACGTCGCCCACCGCGTTTACCGTCAGATCAAACAGGCCATGGCGGCCAAACGCGTTGAGCATGTGGTCAAAAAACGGCACGCTGGTCGAGATATCGCACACGCCGCTCCCGTCCAGGTCGAGCTTTACGACAATGTCGGTCTCGCCCGTCTTGCGGGTCACCTCGGCATAACGGCCCATCTACATCTCCTCCTTCACCAGCGCGGCAAACGCAGCCAGCACCTCATCGTTTTCTTGCGGGGTGCCCACGGTAATGCGCAGACAGTCCGCGAGCCCCGGCGCATAGCTAAAGTCGCGCACCAAAATCGAATACTCGTCGCGCAGACGCTCGCGCACGCGCGTGGCATGCGGCGTGCGCACGAGCACAAAGTTTGCAGCGCTCGGCCATGCCTCCACGGGCATGCCCTCGGCAGCCATCGCGCGCAGGGCACACTGCTCGCGCTCGCGCTCGGATGCAACCTGTGCCACCACGGGCGCGTACGCATCGCGGGCACGCACGCAGGCAAGCGCGGCGGCTTGGCTCAGCACATTGACCGAATAGATCTGGCGAATCGCCGCGAACACATCGATGACTTCGGGCGCCGCGATCACATAGCCCAGACGCGTTCCGGCGGCGCCAAACGCCTTGGACAGCGTATGCAGAATCACCAGATTGGGATGCTCGGCGATAAGCCCCTGCGCCGTGGTGGCCGCGCCAAACGAATCGTCAGCAAACTCAACGTAGGCCTCGTCGATCATCACCATGCCGGGGCACGCATCGCACAGCGCCGCAACAAAGTCGAGCGGCGCCACATCGCCCGTGGGATTGTTGGGCGAGGTCACGATCGCCAGGTTGCACTCCGGCGCCGCCGCAAGCACGGCTGCCTGGTCGAGCTCAAAGGTCGCAGGATCGCGCCACACGTCGCGCACCTCGGTCTGGCAGAGCGACGCAAAGAACGCATACTCGCTAAAGCACGGCGGGCAGTTGAGCAGGGTCCGCCCCGCGCCGCCAAACGCCAGCAGGTAGTTATAGAGCAGCTCGTCGCCGCCGTTACCCACGCAGATATTCTCACGCGTCACGCCATGCCAGGCGGCTAGCTCGTCGCGCAGGTCGTTCGACATGGGATCGGGATAGCGGTTGAGTGGCGTGGCAGCCAAGGCCGCGTCGATCGCCTCGCGCACGCCGGCCGGCACGGGATAGGTGTTCTCGTTGGCCGAAAGGTTGATGCGCGTAGGCGTAAAGTTGGGATCGTAGGGCTCAATACCGGCCAAGTAGGGCTGGACGAACTCCTTCATGCGGGGCGTGAGTTCGGCCATTTTAGGCCTCCTCGCCGGTCGGGCCAGCACCATCCGCGCTTGCAGCCGCCAGGTCCACACCCTCGGCGACCGTCGCCACGGCGTCGCCCGGCCAGGCAACCTTGGTCAGATCGGCCGCGGCCAGCGACTCGGCACTCACGGCATCCTCGCCCTGCTCCAACACGCGACGACGTAGCGCGGCGGAAAGCGCGTGTGCCCACAGACCCTCGGCCTCGGCCAGGCGCTGTGTTGCGGGAGCGTCGGAGAGCAGGCCCTCGGGCGTATAGCAAATGACGCTCGAGCGCTTGACGAACTCTTCAACCGAAAGCGGGTTGGAGAACATGGCCGTACCGCCGGTCGGCAGCGTGTGGTTGGGGCCGGCAACATAATCGCCGAGCGGCTCGGAGCTCCAAGCGCCCACAAAGATGGCGCCGGCGTTGCGAATGCCGCCAAGCAGGCCCATCGCGTCTTTGCAGTGCAGCTCCAGGTGCTCGGGCGCCACGGTGTTCACCGCCTCGACGGCGGCAGCCATGTCGGCGGCCACCACGATGGTGCCTTCGTTATCGAGTGAGGCGCGCGTGATCTCGGCACGCGGAGACTGCGCTACCAGAATGCCGATACCCGTCTCGACCTCACGCGCAAACTGCTCGTCGCAGGTCACCAGATAGCAGGCCGCCAGCGGATCATGCTCGGCCTGGGCCATCAAGTCGGCCGCGACCACCATGGGCTTGGCCGTAGCATCGGCCAGCACACAGACCTCGGAGGGGCCAGCGACCATATCGATGCCCACGTCGCCGGAGACGATCTGCTTGGCAGCGGCAACAAAGGCGTTGCCCGGGCCGGTGATTTTGTCGACGCGCGGAATGGTCTCGGTACCGTATGCCAGCGCGGCCACGGCCTGGGCGCCGCCCACCATATAGATCTCGTCCACGCCGCCGAGCTTTGCCGCGGCGAGCGTGTAGGGGCTGATCAGGCCGTCTTTTTGCGGCGGGGTCACCATGACCACGCGCTTGACGCCGGCGACCTTGGCGGGAATGGCATTCATGAGCACCGTGGAGGGGTACTGCGCACGACCGCCCGGTACGTAGATGCCGGCCGCCGCGAGCGGGGTCACCTTAACGCCGAGCATCGTGCCGTCCGCACGCGTGGTAAACCAGCTCTGCTCGACCTCGCGCTGGTGGAACTCGCGGATCTGGCGCGCGGCCTTCTCGAGCGCGGCGACAAAGGCCGGATCAAGACCTTCGAGCGCGGCATCGATCTGCTCCTGCGGCAGGCGGAAGCTCTGCAGCTCGACACCGTCAAAACGCCGACAGTAATCGCGCACCGCGGCATCGCCGTTGGCGCGCACGTTGGCCACGATATCGCGGGCGGCGTCGACGATGTTTCGCGGCAGCACGCCCTTGCGGTTGAGCTGGTTGGTAACGAGACGCTCGCCGGGAGCAAGCTTGATAGTCTTCATATCGGTATCCCCTATCGGTCGAGGTTATGTTCGAAAAACGAGAGGCCAGGCGGCGGCGCCAGGCGGCCCGCAGCCCAGACGTTGGGGCGCCCGTGCGTGCTCGCGCTATTGTGCCGAGCCCGCAACGGGCTCAAAATGCTTGTCCTTCACGGCTGCCGCCAAGCGATCTGCCAGATTGCGTACGCGCGGATCCAAGCGAGCGGCGCCCGGGTTGACAAAGAAGCGGGCCGTGCAGTCCATGATGCGACCGGTGATGACCAGGTCGTTGTCGCGCAGCGTAGCGCCCGTGGCGGTAATATCCACGATGCGATCGGTCATGCCGACAATGGGGCCCAGCTCGATGTTGCCGTGCAGCGAGACGATATCGGCGTTCACGCCGCGCTCGGCATACCAGGCACTCGCGATGCGCGGGTACTTGGTTGCCACGCGAAGCGAACCGCGGCGGGCATAGTTGCGCTCGGCCTGACCGGCGCGCCATGCGGGCTCTGCCTCGATAAAGGTGCACAGGCCATAGCCCAGGTCGACCAGCTGCAGCAGGTTGAGGTCTGCCTCGATGAGCGAGTCCCAACCGCAGATGCCGCAATCGGCACCACCGCAGCCCACAAAGGCGGGCGTGTCGCTGGGGCGCACAATGACAAACTCGATATCTCCGACCGTACCCTTGCCGGCACGCGTGTCGCGGCCGCGCACGATCAGGTGACGGCCGGGATCGCGCAGCTCCGAGACATCCAAGCCCGCGGCCTCGAGCACGTCGAGCGTGTCGGCCTTGAGCGAGCCCTTGGGCACGGCAATGCGCAGTGGCCCCTCGGCGCCACGGCCCGCGGCGTGATCGCCATCGGAAGCAGCGTCCTCGGCCGAGGTGTGCGCGGCCTCCAGACGCTCGAGCGAAAAAGCGAAACCCGCCGCCGGCACCTCGATGCCGTCGCCAAATGCGCCGGTAAAGATGGAGTCGTAGCGTCCGCCCGAACCGACCGGATCGGGCAGGCCGCCGGCATAGGCCTTAAAGACCAGGCCCGTGTAGTAATCAAAAGAGTTCATGATGGAGAAGTCGAAGGACAGCACCTGGGCGTCCTCGGGAGCCAGACCATCAACCAGGGCACGCAGTTCCCGCGTCAGCGGCGCGACGATGCCGGCGGCCTCCAGCAGCGCATCCACGCGGTCGAGCACCTCGGCACCACCGTGCAACCGCGGCAGCTCGCTAACGGCAGCCTTGACGGTATCGGACTCGGCGCTGGCAGCCACGCGGGCATCGAGGCCAACAAAGTCGTTGGCATGCACGCAGCGCAGGGCCTCGGCAGCCAGCTCACGATCCTCGCATACCGCGAGCAATTCCTTAAAAGGACGCACGCTGCCTGCGATAATGCGCGCATCAGGAAGCGCCAGCTCGCGTACGGCCTCGGCAACGAGCGAGACAATCTCAACATCGCCCGCGGTATCTCCCGCACCGATGAGCTCAAAGCCCAACTGCGTAAACTGACGCGAGCCACCGGCATTGCGCTGGCATTCGCGAACCACCGGCGCCTCGTAGCGAAGGCGTAGGGGCAGGTCGGCCGCGCGCATGCGGGTCGAAACCAGGCGTACGATCGGCAGCGTGTTGTCGGGACGGACCACCAACAGGCGGCCGTCGTCATCAAAGAGCTTAAACGGCGTGTCCGCAATGCGGCCGCCTTCCTCGAGCGAACCCTTGTCCTCGAGCAACGGCGTCTCGACTGGAAGGTAATGATGCTCCCTAAAGCAGCCCTTCACCGTCAGCGCAATCTCTTCGCGCGTCTGAGCCTCCTCGGGCAATATGTCCCGGAATCCCCACGGTGTGGCCGTCATCTGGTGAGCCTCCTCATGCCGTGTTTCATATAGAACGAAAGACCGGCATAGCTCCGCCGGTCTTCTGGGTACTTTAGCATACTAGAGTGCTTGCGGGGAAAATCGTCCCTCTCGGCTCACAGCGTATTCATTTGGAAACATAGGAGCGGATTGCCCGCGACCCACCTCTACAGCGAAGGGTATCGACAGCCATCCGAAAAAACGTCCGAGGTCCCGCTCGCTCAGCGGAAAAGTTCACAAACGAGGGCGGGGCCGGGGTGCTTGGTTTTGGAAGTGGGCTTCGCGAACTTCCAAAACCAAGCACCCCGGCCCCGCCCCGGCAATGTAATCTTGGCTGACCATAGTTAGATGCACGGCTTCTAAGGCAGCATAAGCAAGGTCCCCATTACATAAAAAAAGAATCAGCCCCCGCATATCGAAACGGTCGAGAGGGCCTGCTCCGGGCGGGTTGCCTTGCTCCGGGAAGTTCGCGAAGCCCACTTCCCGGAGCAAGGCAACCCGCCCGGAGCAGGCCCCAGCGCGAGGCCGTCCCGCACGCCTACCCGCACAGCGTGGTTACGAGCGGGATAGTCAGAATGGAGCAGATGATCGACAAAAACGTGCACTGCATCATGGGGCGTGCATCCTTACCGTATTGAAGACAGTACAGCGTACCGTTGCTGCCCACCGGCATTGCCATCTCGAGCACAAGCGTCGTGATAAACATGGGCGTCATGCCCGGCCACAGGCGCGCGACGGCAAGACATGCCACTGGCACGACAACCAGGCGAAATGCCACGGCGACATAGGCGCGCCAGTTGGTGAGCATCTCGAACGGACGATACTTGGCGATAGACGACCCCATGAGCAACAATGCCGCCGGAGTGGTCATGGTGCCAACGATGGAAATCGAGTCGCCCAACACGCCCCAATCGGTCCATCCGGTTAGCACGATCCCAAGCACAACAACGCTTGCAATGAGACCGGGACTCTTGCAGCAGGCGGCAATATTGCGCATCTGCTTTTTGAGGCCACCATCCATTCCGCTAAATACCATGACGCCGACGGTAAACATAAGCAAGTTTAGGGGGATAAGCGCAATCGATGCATACAACAGCGCTTGTTTTCCCAGAACCGCCGAAATAACCGGAAAACCGATAAACCCGGCATTACCGAAAAGCACGGCGAAGCGATACGAGCATTCCGTCCCTTTGGGAACGCGAAGAGCAGCGGTGACAGCAAACGCGATAACGATCGCCACCATATACATCACAAAGGACAGACCCATGAGCGAAAACGTATCGGCAATGCTCGGAAGCTTCACACCATCGCCCAGCGCTGACGAAAGCACCAAGCACGGTAGCGCCATCTGCAATAGCAGATGCGACAGCTCGCGCTCGAACTCCGCTTTCATAAACCCCAGTTTGGCGATACACCACCCCAACAAAATGGGCAACGAAACCGTCAACATCTGAAGCGCCACACTCGTAAAGCTCATGCATCCCCCCTATTTATTCCGCGAGGGCCGGGGCGCCTGCAATGTAATCTTGGCTGACCAAAGTTAGGCCCGCAGCCTCCAAGGCCGCAACAGCAAAGCCCCCATTGCATTAAAAAATATCAGCCCCCGCATATCGAAACGGTCGAGAGGGCCGCCTCCGGGCGGGTGCCTTCCGTCAGATGTGTATAAGAGACAGCTGAGAAGTGGGCTTCGCGAACTTCTCAGAGGAAGGCACCCGCCCGGAGGCGGCCCCAGCGCGAAACCGTCCCGGATGCTATTCGTTGTCGCCGGCAGTCATCTGCGTTGCGGAGAGTACACCGTCGGCAGCAGTTGCGGCTGCGGCGTCGGGCCAGACCCAGTCGGTAAAGGCCGGGTGATCGAAGCCCTCGTCGCACGCGAACTCAAATGCCTCGGTGCGGAAAGCCTCCCACTTATCAATCTGCTCGGCAAACTTATCGGCGTCGACCATACGCAGCACGTCGGCGGCCAGGGCCCAGCGGTCCATGTTGTTCAGGCGCAGCATGTCGAACGGCGTGGTCGTGGAGCCTTTCTCCTCGTAGCCGTGGACGCGGAAGGCATCGTGGCCGGGGCGGTTCCAAATCAGACGGCGGATCGTGCCGGCGTAGGCGTGGAATGCAAAGAGCACGGGCTTCTCGCCGCAACCGAACAGCTCAGCCCAGCGCTCATCGCTGATGGCCTGGTCGTTCTCGCAGACGTTCAGAATCTTGAGCAGATCGACCACGTTGACGAACCACACCTTAATGCCCAGCTTGCGCAGCATATCGGTTGCAGCCAGGGCCTCGAGCGTCGGCACGTCGCCGCACGTGGCGACCACGACGTCGGCCTCGGCGAGCGAGTCGGCAGTCGATGCCCACTCCCAGATCGCGACGCCCTCGGCGAGCTCGGACTTGGCCTCATCGACCGTCTGGAAGGTGGGGGCGGGCTGCTTGCCGCAGAAGATGGCGTTGACGCAGTCGGTGGACTGGTAGACGCGCTCGGCAACGGCAAGGGCCATGTTGGCGTCGGCCGGATAGTAGGCATTCACGATATGCGTGTCGTTGGCCTTGTTGAGCAGCAGGTCGATAAAGCCGGGGTCCTGGTGCGAGAAGCCGTTGTGGTCCTGACGCCAGACATGGCTCGACAGCAAAATGTTGAGACCGCTAATGGGAGCACGCCACGGAATCTCACGCTTGGTGGCCTCGAGCCACTTGCAGTGCTGGTTGACCATGGAATCGACCACGTGAACAAAGCTCTCGTAGGAGCTCCACACGCCGGAGCGGCCGGTGAGCACGTAGGCCTCGAGGAAACCCTCGCACTGATGCTCGGACAGCTGCTCGACAACCTTACCGGAGCCTGCCAGCAGCTCGTCATTGGCGTCGTCCTCGTAAAAGCCGGCATCCCACTGCTTCTTGGTCACCTTGTAGGCAGCCTGCAGGCGGTTGGACGCGGTCTCGTCGGGACCGAAGATGCGGAAATCGTCCATGTTCTTGGCCAGAACGTCGGCAGTGTACTCGCCAAAGACGCGGGCGGCCTCGGTGGAGCCCCAGCCGTGACCCTTACTTGCGACGGGAATCTCGTGGGCATGAATATCGGGCAGCTCGAGCTCGCGGCGCACCTTGCCGCCGTTTGCATTGGGGTTGGCGCCGATGCGCAGCTCGCCGGTCGGCATAAAGGCCGTTACCTCGGGGCGCACCTGGCCCTCGGGCGTAAAGAGTTCCTCGGGCTTGTAGGAGCGCAGCCACTCGCGCAGCACGCGGAAGTGCTCGTGGGTGTCTTTGGCGCTCGCCAGCGGCACCTGATGCGCGCGCCAGGAGTCCTCGGTCTTCTTGCCGTCGATGTGCTTGGGGCAAGTCCAGCCCTTGGGCGTACGGAACACGATCATGGGATAGGCCGGACGGACCACGGTCTCACCCGCGGCGGCCTGAGCCATAGCGGTGGCCTTGATGTCGCAGATCTCATCGAAGACCTGCTCGAACAGAGCGGCAAAACGCGCGTGAATGCTTGCGTGGCTCTCGTCGTCAAAGCCCGCGACAAAGAAGTGCGGCTTATAGCCCATGCCCTCAAAGAACTTGGTCAGCTCCTCGTCGGACACGCGGGCGAGGATGGTGGGGTTGGCGATCTTGTAGCCGTTGAGGTGCAGGATCGGCAAAACGATGCCGTCGGTTGCCGGGTTCACGAGCTTGTTGGATTGCCAAGAGGTCGCAAGCGGACCGGTCTCGGACTCGCCGTCGCCCACCACAGCCACGGCCAACAGGCTCGGGTTGTCCATGACGGCACCGTAGGCGTGGCTGAGCGTGTAGCCGAGCTCGCCGCCCTCGTGGATGGAGCCAGGCGTCTCGGGCGCAAAGTGGCTCGGGATGCCACCGGGGTAGGAGAACTGGCGGAAGAACTTCTGCAGGCCGGCCTCGTCATTGGTGATGTCGGGGCGGATCTCACGGTAGGTGCCATCGAGCAGCGACTGGGCGGTACCGGCGGGGCCCCCGTGACCCGGGCCCATCAAGAAAATGGCGTTCTGGTTGTGATCGGCGATGAGGCGGTTGACATGACCGAACAGGAAGTTGATGCCGGGCGTGGTGCCCCAGTGACCGACCAGACGGTGCTTAACGTCCGGGCGACCAAAGTCGCGCACCTCACCGGTTTTCTCGTCGACAAAGTCAGTGCGCATCAGCGGATTGGAGCGAAGGTAGATCTGGCCGACGGACAGATAGTTCGATGCGCGCCAATACAGGTCGACGCCCTCGAGCTCGGAAGCCGGCACCTCGTGGCCCAGCTTTTGCCACGGCGTCCCCAGTGTTTTAGCCATTGTTTATGTCCCTTCGCTGTGCGGTCACCCTCCGATACGGCAACCATTCGTTGGGACTAGTATATTTGCTAAAACGTTTTATCATGGTGAAAAAACGTTTTATCATTCTTATCAATCACATCGATCAACAAAACGCGATATTCACCTGCGACATTGTCTGTCACAGGTACTCCACATTCGGTTTCTGTAAATTGATAAACGTGTTTAGTTACGTTTAGTAAGCTCGAGCACGCTGCCCTTAACGATAAGCGCCGGCTCCAAAACGACCTCTTCGGCACGCCTACCGCCCCTGCCGGCAAGACGCTTGGACATGCAGCCAAAAGCATGCTCCGCGAGGACACCAGGATCCTGCTCAATCGCGGTCAGCGCCGGCTCAAAGAGAACGTCGGCCGCCGAGTTATCATAGCTCACTACCGAGATATCGCCCGGGATGCTCTTCCCCATCTCGTGCAAGCGCTTGAGCAGACCGAGGGCAATGTTATCCGAGCTTGCGAACACGGCGGTGGCGTCAGTTGCGAGCACCGCCTCCGACGCCTCGTAGGCACTCGGAATGTAGTACTCGCTCTCGAACTCCAAACGTGCGTCGATCGGCAGGCCAACCTCGCGCAGCGCACGCTCGTAGCCGGCAAGTCGCTTGCGACCCGTATTGGAACGGCGCGCGTTAACCAAGCAGGCAATGCGACAGTGGCCTTGCTCGATCAGATAGCGGGTGGCCATGTAGCCGCCCATCTCATGGTCGAACATCACCTTGTCGCACTCGAGTCCCTCAATGGCACGGTCGACCATTACCGCCGGGATAGGAAGATGGCTGACTTCTTCGCGCAGGGCGCGGTCGTCGGAGAACTCGTCACCCACCACCAGAAAGACGCCGTCGACGCCGCGCGTCACCAGCTGGCGCAGCAGCTCAAGATCATCGTCGGCGCTTCCGCCCGAGCTGGTAATAAAGAGTGCGTAACCGTCCTCACGGCAGCGCTTTTCCAAACTGCCGGCGAGCGAAGCAAAAAAGCGGCTCTCGATGTTAGGGACGATAAGGCCAAGCGTGCGCGACTCGCGCATAACCAGGCTACGCGCAATCTGGTTAGGAACATAGTGGTTGCGCGCCGCAACCTCCTTGATGAGCTTGCGGTTTTCTTCCGAGATGCGACAAGGCCGATTATTGAGAACAAGCGAGACCGACGAGGGGGAAAGCCCCACCTCCTGGGCGATCTGCTTGAGGGTGACTTTGTTGGCCATCTCGCTCCTTCCAGGTTTACGCGCAATCTCTTGAAAGTATAGCGACCGCCCCTCTACCTCGATGATAAACACTTTACCAATCCGGTGGACGGCTGTTTTATCGCCGCCAGCGCACCAAATCCGCCCGGGTGGGGTATATTGCAATCGATTGATGACAACGACCACCAAAAGGCGGATATTCGTATGCACGAGAACGACTTTTTTAACGAGGACCTGCTGTGCGCGCTTGCTGGCGTTGCCGGCGAGGACAACGTACTGATGAGCGAGCCCATGCGCGAGCACACCACGTTTAAGATCGGCGGCCCGGCCGACGTCTTTGTCACGCCCGACACCGAACAGGGCCTCGTCGCCACGCTCGATACCTGTTATCGCTGCGATCTGCCCCTCACCGTCGTGGGCAACGGCTCCGACCTACTCGTCGGTGACAAGGGCATCCGCGGCGTCGTCGTGGCGCTTGGCGAGGGCCTCTCCGACATTACGGTCAACGGCACGCACGTCACGGCAGCAGCCGGCGCCCTGCTTTCCGATGTCGCCGCTGCGGCAGCCGAGGCCGGTCTCACCGGCATGGAGCCCATCTCGGGCATCCCCGGATCGGTCGGCGGCGCCTGCTACATGAACGCCGGCGCCTACGGTGCCTGCATGGCCGATGTGCTGGGGTCTGTGCGCGTCTACAAGCCCGCCCGCATGCTCGACGACGGTACCCGCGGCAGCGGCAGCATTATCGAGTTCGATGTTGACGAGCTTAACCTGGGCTATCGCAAGAGCCGTATTGCCGACGACGGCTTTATCGTGCTTTCGGCCACCTTCAATCTCGCCCCGGGCAACACCGCGATGATCAAGGCCGACATGGGCGACTACCGCCAGCGTCGCGAAGACAAGCAACCGCTCGACATGCCGAGTGCCGGCTCCACTTTCAAGCGCCCCGAGGGCCACTTTGCCGGCAAGCTCATCATGGATGCCGGCCTGCGCGGCCATGCTGTCGGCGGCGCGCAGGTGAGCGAAAAGCACTGCGGCTTCATCGTCAACGCCGACCACGCCACCGCCGCCGACGTCGACGAACTCATCCGCCACATCCAAGCAGCCGTCAAAGACCAATTCGGCGTAGACCTACAACCCGAAGTCCACCGAGTAGGCGAATTTTTATAAAAAAGAAGGCCCCGAAAGGGGCCTTCGCCATATTAATTCAGATAAACCAATCCGGTGTGTGACGTATTGGACCCGAGAGGTCCGTGGCTGCCCGAAAGGCATTAGGTTGATCGCGAGTTCCGCACGAGCCGGAGAGCACCTAATGTGCTCTCCGTGCGAGCAGGACTGTCCGAGCAGGCAACCTAATGCCTTTCGGGCAGCCACGGACCAACTTACTTCAAACCGCCGTTACGACAGCGCAATACCGCCAAGCCAGCCCCAGCGCACGCCAGAGCCAGTGCCGTAGAACCCAATGAACGAATCAAGCGACCTCGACGTGATGGCGCCCTCGTTACTCATAACGATGCCGCCGCCAACGTAGATGCCCACGTGGCCATAGATCAGACCCGGCATGCCGGTACCGCTATGCGATGAGTCGGCAACAATCATGCCCACCTGCAGCGCCGAGCGATCGGAGCTATAGCACCATGCGTTAAACATATCGCACGCGTTACCGCCAAAGTAACCAACGCCGGCGTTGCGGAAGACATTGGTGACCCACGCCGCGCACCAGTTCTGGCCAGGCGAGGGCGTGGAGTAGCACGCGTTGACGACGGCCTGCTGCTTGCCCGAGCCGGCATTCTGTTGCGGAGTTCCGGGCGCATACGAACCGCCACCCGAGCTTGAACCACCCGAGTAGGAATTGTTCTTGTTTGCGGCAGCCGCGGCAGCGGCAGCCTTCTTGGCAGCCTCCTCGGCCTGGGCGGCAGCAAGAATCTCGGAATCGCGCTGGGCCATGAGCTCCTTGACATCGTCGGAGAGGCCGTTCAGAACCGTCTGGACCTCCTGCTGCTTGGCCTGCATGTCCCGCATCTGAGCAGTCTGCTGGTCCTTGAGCTTCTCCAAGTCGGCTTTTTGCGACTCAAGCTCGGACTTCTGTGTATCGAGCTCTTGCTGGATGGTCTGGATGTCCTCGATGGCGTCACGGTCGCTCTTATTGATCTTCTCGACGTAATGTGCGTTGGCGACGAGCTCCTCAAACGAACCAGAAGCGAGCAGCAACGACAGGATATTGGTGCCACCCGACTTGTAGCTTGCCGCCACGCGATCGGAAAGCTCGTTACGCTTCTTCTTGAGCTCCGACTTCTTGGTGTCGATCTGCTCCTGGGTGTCGTCGATCTGACCCTGAACGCCCTCGATATCGTTGAGTGTCTGAGCGTTCTTGTTAGCGAGCGCTGCATACTCGTTAGCGATGCTATCAAGCTGGGCCTGGACCTCGTCGAGCTTGGCCTGGGCGGCATTCAGTTTGTCGGTGGTTTCCTGGCTGGCCTCGGCAGCATGGGCGCGGGCAGGCAGGCCAAAAAGAACTGCAGCAGAAGCGGCACCGAACAGGGCCTTGAGGGCGGTGCGGCGCGAGAGCTCCTGAGTAAAGATGGAATCGCTGTTTGGTGACATATGTACTCCGTTACATGTTTTGTTTATATGTCGCTCAAGACATACATATTACCGTACATCCGACGCATCCCAACGATTTCCACGAACGGCAGAAAACCGCACGGCCGGCGGCATGCGCACAGCCTGGAACTACCATGAACCGTTATGCATTCCCGTCCTATGAGCACGTTATCATTGCTCTGCTCTTCATTGTGTCAAACAGTTGCACCGCACCTAGCTGCGCTATACTCCCCTCAAGAAGTGTTCCTGATTCGATAGGAGACTACATGTCCCAAGCACTCGACCCCAAAGACACCTGCGTCCTCGTTACCGGCGGTGCCGGCTTCATCGGTTCCCACACCGTCGTTCAGCTGCTCGAGGGCGGCTACCAGGTTGTCGTCGTCGATGACCTCTCCAACTCCAGCGCCGTCGCCATCGACCGCGTCAAAACCATTGTGGGCGACGAGGCCGCCAAGAACCTCACTTTCTACGAGGCCAACGTACTCGACCGCAATGCAATGAACAAGATCTTCGATACCCACCAGATCGACCGCGTCATCCACTTCGCCGGCTTTAAGGCCGTCGGCGAATCGGTGAGCAAGCCCGTCGAGTACTACCACAACAACATCGAGAACACCCTGGTGCTCATTGACGTCATGCGCAACCATGGCTGCAAGTCCATCATCTTCTCGAGCTCCTCGACCGTCTACGGCGATCCGGACAATCCGCCTGTCACCGAGGAAGACCCCAAGAAGCCCGCGACCAACCCCTACGGTTGGACCAAGTGGATGATTGAGCAGATCCTCATGGATGTCCACACCGCCGACCCCGAGTGGGACGTCGTGCTGCTCCGTTACTTCAACCCCATCGGTGCCCATCCGTCAGGCTTGATCGGCGAGGATCCCAAGGGCATCCCCAACAACCTGGTTCCCTATGTCGCCCAGGTCGCTGTGGGCAAACTCGAGGCCGTTCAGGTCTTTGGCAACGACTACCCCACCCCCGACGGCACCGGCGTGCGCGACTACATCCACGTGTGCGACCTGGCATCTGGTCACGTTGCCGCCCTCAACTGGATGAATGGCAAAACCGGCGTCGAGATCTTTAACCTGGGCACCGGCACCGGCACCTCGGTGCTCGAGGTCGTCGCCGCCTTCTCCAAGGCATGCGGCAAGGAGCTGCCCTACGTGATTCGCGAGCGCCGTGCCGGCGATATCGCCGCCAACTGGTGCGATGCCTCCAAGGCCGAGCGTATGATGGGTTGGAAGGCCCAGTACGATATCGCGGACATGTGCCGCGACAGCTGGAATTGGCAGAGCCATAACCCCAACGGCTTCGCCGACGCCGAGTAGCAAAAACCTACACACCGCTCTTGCCCCGATCTCACGATGTGAGACCGGGGCTTTTTCATGACGCGTAACCATTTACCGAAAATGGGCCAACTTTTTAATCTCGCCTATACATGTTTAAACAACATGTTCTACAATAGGGACATCGACTCTAAAACTCGGGACGGGCTGTTCACCCATCTGCAGGCCGATCCCACAACAAGAAGGTTGGTGAGCACATCCATGGAGCGTGCAAGCGGTATTCTCATGCCCATCTCGTCCCTGCCCGGACCGTACGGCATCGGCGGCTTTGGCTGGAATGCCTACGACTTTGTCGATTTCCTCGTCTCGTGCAAACAACATTATTGGCAGATTCTGCCCCTTACGACGACGAGCTATGGCGACTCACCCTATCAGTCGTTCTCGGCCCGTGCGGGCAACCCCAATTTCATCGACTTTGCCGAGCTTATCGAGGCCGGCTATCTGGAACAGCGCGATATCGACGGTGTGTATCTGGGCTCCGACCCCAACAACGTTGACTATGGCGCGATTTTTAGCGGTCGCCGCCAGATTCTCGACCGTGCCGCCGAACGTTTCGCCTCCAACAAGCCAGCCGATTTCGACGACTTTGTCCAAACCAACGAAGACTGGCTCATTCCCTACTGCGAGTTCATGACCGTCAAGGAGGAGTGCGGTCTCAAGGCATTTTGGGAGTGGCCCGCAGAGCTCCGTACCCGCGGCGAAGCATCCGCCAAGGTCTGCGCCGCCCATCCCGCGCGCATGCTCTACCACCAGATGACGCAGTACTTCTTCGACCGTCAGTGGAGCCGACTCAAGGCATACGCCAACGAGCGCGACATCCTGATCATCGGCGACCTGCCCATCTACGTCTCGCGCGACTCCGTTGAGATGTGGGCAAGCCCCGAGCTCTTTAAGATCGACGCCGACGGCAACCCCGTCAGTGTCGCCGGCACACCGCCCGATCAGTTCTCCGCCACCGGCCAGTACTGGGGCAATCCCATCTATGACTGGGATGCCATGGAAGCAGACGGCTTCTCCTGGTGGGAAGGCCGCATCCGCGCCGCACTCAACATGTATGACGTTATCCGTCTGGACCACTTCCGCGGCTTCGAGGCCTATTGGGAGGTGCCGTTCTCCTCACCCGATTCGTCCTACGGTTCGTGGACGCAGGGCCCCGGCCTCAAGTTCTTCAAGACGCTCGAGGAAAAGCTCGGCACGCTGCCTATTATCGCTGAGGACCTGGGCTTCCTTACCCCCGGCGTCATCGATATGCGCGACACCTCGGGCTTCCCCGGCATGAAGATCTTGCAGTTTGCCTTTGAGGGCACCAACTCGTATTACCTGCCGCATAACTACATCGACAATACCGTCGCCTATGTAGGCACGCACGACAACGAGACGGCGCGCGGTTGGTTCGAGGGTACGGCCACTCCGCGTCAGCGCGAGCAGGCTGCCCTGTACACCCACCAGCAGGCAGGCGAGTCTATAGCCGACGCGCTCAACCGAACCATCGCCGCCAGCGTGAGCGATACCTGCATCTACACCATGCAGGACCTGCTCAATCTGGGCAACGAGGCGCGCATCAACACCCCCGCCACCCTAGGCGGAAACTGGACCTGGCGCATGCTCGATGGCGCCATCACCCGTGAGCTCGAGCACAAGCTTACCGACTGGACCGAGACCTACTTCCGTATCCCGTCGGAAGCCGAAATCGAGCTTCCCCAATAGGAGCCACCGCGCCCGACCCCACCCCACCGTGCGGACGCGACCGCTTTTCCCGCGCGAGGCCACCCCAATCCCCTCGCGCGGGTTTCTTATGAATTGCAGACATGTAATCAACCCATTACAGGAGGAAACATGCCCCGTATCAATCTCGCAGAACTCGCCGAGCAGTCTTTTGGCATCTCGCTCGAGCAGCTCGATGACCGTCGCATTTACAAACTGCTCGTTAAGCTCGTGCAGGAGCGCTCAGCCGCCTGCCCGCTCAACAATGGCAAGAAAAAGCTCTATTACATCTCCGCCGAATTCTTGATCGGCAAGCTGCTCATCAACAACATGATCGACCTCGGTATCTATGGCGAGGTTAAGGACCAGCTCACCGCCGCGGGCCACGACCTCAATAAGATTGAGGAGTTTGAGGTCGAGCCGTCGCTCGGCAACGGTGGCCTGGGCCGCCTGGCCGCATGCTTTCTGGATTCCATCGCCACGTTGGGCCTGACCGGCGACGGCGTGGGCCTCAACTACCATTACGGCCTGTTCCGTCAGCGCTTTGTCGACAATCAGCAGAAGGCCGTCCCCGACGAGTGGCTCGGCGAGCAGGATATCCTAATCGATGACGACCGCTCCTACACTGTTGAGTTCGGCGACTTTGCCGTTACCTCCAAGCTCGTCAACATCGACGTGCCCGGCTACGGCCGGCCCGCTAAGAATCGCCTGCGCCTGTTCGACCTGGCAAGCGTCGACGACGGCCTGGTACCCGGCAGCTCCATCGACTTCGACAAGACCGAGATCGCCAAGAACCTCACTCTGTTCCTCTACCCCGACGATTCCGACGAGCAGGGCCGCCTGCTTCGCATCTACCAGGAATACTTCATGGTGAGCAACGCCGCCCAGCTCCTGATCGACGAGGCCATCGAGCGCGGCAGCAACCTGCACGATCTGGCCGACTATGCCGTGGTCCAGATTAACGACACGCACCCCACCATGGTCATCCCCGAGCTCATTCGCTTGCTCACCGCCGAGCACGACATCGAGTTTGACGAGGCCGTGACCATCGTACGCTCCATGGTCGCCTACACTAACCACACGATTCTTGCCGAGGCGCTCGAGAAGTGGCCGCTCACCAGCCTGCAGAAGGTCTCCCCTGCCATCGCCGACATTATCGTCAAGCTCGATGAAATCGCAAAGGCCGAGCACGACGACCCGCGCGTCGCCATCATCGACGAATACGACACCGTCCACATGGCCCACATGGACATCCACTTTGGCTTCTCCATCAACGGCGTCGCAGCACTCCACACCAAAATCCTGGAGGACACCGAGCTTCATCCGTTCTACGAAATCTACCCCGAGAAGTTCTCCAATAAGACCAACGGCATCACCTTCCGCCGCTGGATCCAGGGAGCCAACCCCGCGCTCGCCAGCCTGCTCGACGATGTGATCGGTACCGATTGGCGCAGCACCGGCGACTTGAGCAAGCTCGCCGACTTCGCCGACGATAAGAGTATTCTTGAGCGCCTGGCCGCCACCAAGACCGAGGCAAAGACCATCATGCGCCAGTTCATGGCGCTCGAGCAGGGTGTGACGATCCCCTCCAACGCCATCATCGATGTTCAGGTCAAGCGTATCCACGAGTACAAGCGCCAGCAGATGCTCGCGCTCTACATCATCTGGAAGTACCTCGACATCAAGAACGGTAACAGACCTAAGCACCCCGTCACCATCATCTTTGGCGGCAAGGCAGCGCCTGCCTATACCATCGCTCAGGACATCATCCACCTCATCCTGACGCTTTCCCAGTGGATCGCAAACGACCCCGACGTGGCTCCCTACCTGCAGGTTGTCATGATCGAAAACTACAACGTCACTGCTGCCGAGCGCGTGATTCCCGCTGCCGACATCTCCGAGCAGATCAGCCTGGCCTCTAAGGAGGCGAGCGGCACCTCCAACATGAAGTTCATGCTCAACGGCGCTTTGACCCTGTGCACGCTCGACGGTGCCAACGTGGAGATCGCCGAGCTCGTGGGCGACGAGAACATCTATACCTTTGGTGCCTCGTCCAAACAGGTCGAGCAGCTCTACGCCGACGGCACCTATGACGCCGGCGCGCTCTACCGCAAGCCCGGCATTAAACTGCTGGTGGACTTCATCACCAACCCGGCC
>CABSNM010000016.1 GCA_902479065.1 uncultured Collinsella sp. | reverse complement strand
CGGAATCGGCTAAAGTGCGATGGCGAAATTGGTTGTTTTTACAGTAGCGCTAACACCGCGGCGCAGCTCGCGGTGTCGGTCGACATCGGGAGGTTCCCGGACCACGACCACCTGGCCTCGTACTGCGGCATAGCCCCGAGGGTGAGGAGCTCCGGCACGTCGGTGAGGTCGGTCAGGGCGTCCAGGCGCGGCGACGCGAGGCTCAAGTCCCTGCTGATCTTCTCGTGCAACAGCCTGGTGAGGTCCTCGGGGCGCTACGGCGAGTACTACCGGGCCTGCAGGGCGCGGGGCATGGGGCACGGGCGGGCGCTCAAGGCCGTCGCGAGGAAGCGGCTCAGGGCGATATACGCCGTGATGCGCGACCGGGTGCCCTACCGGGAGTAGCCCCGACGGTTGACAAAACTATAGGAACACCCAACTGCCAAGTGCCGCAAGAATGTCCCCTTTGACCAGTCATTTAAGAACGTCCCCAATGACTACCGCATCCGGAGCAAGGCAACGCCGCAGATAGAGGACGGACAGCGAGCGACGTCCAAAGCGAACAAGTTGGCATGAAAAAGGCGAGGCATTGACCTTCTGGTCATGCCTCGCCTTTTGAATGACAAATTGTCGCTCTGGACGTCGCGCAGCGTCGGCCGGTTACGGCGTTTGGTAAAACGCCGTAACCTAGAGATCCCCGCCGGCGCCCAGCAGCTTGCGCATGACTTGCTCGGGGTTAACCGAGCCGTCGCGCGGGGCCAGGGCGGTGATCTTCTTCTGCATCTTGTACTCGTGCAGCTCGTCCTCGAGCTGGCGCACGCGGGCGCGGAGCTTTTCGTTCTCGCGCTCACGTTCCTCGGCACGCTCCTTCATATCGAGGATGCGCACCACGCCGGCGAGGTTGATGCCCTCGTCGGTCAGTTGGTTGATGAGCTCCAGGCGCTCGATATCGGCACGCGAATACAGGCGCGTGTTGCCGCCCGAGCGCTGGGGGTTCACCAGGCCCTTGGACTCGTAGACGCGCAGAGTCTGCGGATGCATGCCGGTCAGCTCGGCCGCCACGCTGATCATGTACAGCGGTTTGTTCCTATTGTCCTCGGCCATGCTACCTGACCCCTTTCCGTCTCGTTATCGTCCATCATAAGCCCGCGGGCGCGGGCGTGCGCCACGACTGCCCTAGAACGTCGCCTTGTAACGGTTGACCTTCTCGCGATAATCTCGCGTGTCGGCCTCGCGCAGCTTGGTCATGGCATCGCGCTCATCGTCGGACAGGTTCGTGGGAACCTGCACCTTGATCTCGACGAGCAGCGCACCCGTGCGGCCGCGATGCTTTACGTCGGGCGCACCCATCTCCTTAAAGCGGAACTTCTTGCCCGTCTGGGTGCCAGCGGGCACCTTCAGACGAACCGTCGCGCCGCCGGGCGTGGGCACATCCACCGTGCAGCCGAGCGCCGCCTCGTAGACCGAGATCGGCACCTCCATGGTCACATCGGCACCCTTGCGCTTAAACAGCGGATGCTCCTCCACGTGCGTGGTCACGACCAGGTCGCCGCGCTCGCCGCCGGCAACGCCGTACTCGCCACGGCGCTTGTAACGCAATTTGCCGCCGTCGACCGCACCCGCAGGCACCGAGACCGTGATGGTCTGCTGCTCGCCCGTCGAGGGAATGCGGTAGGTGACCTTGTGCGTCACGCCGCGGAACGCGTCCTCGGCCGTTACGTCGACAGTCAGCGACAGGTCGCCGCCCTTGCGCGCGCGGTTGCGGCCCGCGCCCGCACCGGCAGCGCCCGCGGCCCCGGCAAAGCCCGAGCCCCAATCGCTGCCCCAGGCGCCGTTGCCGCTAAAGATGCTGTCGAAGATATCGCCCCAGCCGCTCGCGCCGGCACCGGCGCCGTAGCTACCGCCATACGCGCCGCCCGCGCCCGGCATGCCGCCGAACATGAGCATCTGGTCGTACTCTTTGCGCTTCTTCTCGTCCGAAAGCGTCTCGTAGGCCTCGCTAATCTCCTTAAACTTGGCCTCGTCGCCGCCGGCATCGGGGTGATATTTTTGCGCGAGCTTGCGAAACGCGCTCTTGATCTCTTTGTCGGAGGCGCTCTTGGATACGCCCAGGATGTCATAGAAGGTTTTGCCTGCAGCCATCGTAGCTCCTCTCCTGTTATATCCGCCGCCCCTGCGGACGGCGGCTCATGCTGTCATATGGCACTTGGCCAGAAAGGGCCCCGGGTGTTGCCCCGGGGCCCTTCTCAATTACTCCTCGGTGCCCTCGGCCGTATCGGCCGTGGCATCCTCGGGCGCCGCTTCGGGCTCCGGTGCGGGGCGCTTCTCGCCACCGTAGGTCACCGTCACCATCGCGGAACGCAGGATGCGATCCGCCATGCGGTAGCCCTTCTGGTACACGTCGTTGACGGTCTCGTCGTACTGCGATGCGTCCTCGACACGCCCCACGGCCTGGTGCTCGAGCGGATCGAACGCCTCGCCCTTGGGGTCGATGGGCTCAACGCCCTCGTGCGCAAACACATCGAGCAGCTTGGCATGCACCGCGTCAACGCCATCGACGAACTGCTTAAAATCGTCGGAAAGCTCCTGGCTACGGGCATGGTCGATTGCACGCTCGATATCGTCAACCACCGGCAGCAGCGCAGTGACGAGCTTCTCGGTCGCGCGCTCGCGCTCGGCGATGCGCTCGTTGGCGGTGCGGCGACGGAAGTTCTCCCAGTCGGCCTGTAGACGGGCGGTGCGCTCGGTGGCGTCCTTTGCCTTGTCCTCGGCGGCCTTCTGAGCCTCTGCCGCAGCATCGAGTTCGTTGCGCACGTCGGCAAGCTCCTTTTGGGCCTGCTCAAACTTGAGCTTAAAGTCGTTGTCGGCGGCTTCCTCACCGGCGCGGATAGCAGCTTCCACCATCTCGTCCTCGGTCATCGTCGCCTCCTTGTTGGAATCCTCTACCTGGTTCTCGGCAGCCTCGGCGGCCTCGGCCTCGTTGACCTCGGTGTCGTCGACGGCCTCTACGGGAATCTTCACGTCCTTCTCCTCAGAGTCAACGGGGGCGGCGCCAGCGGCGACCGCCTCCGTGCGAGCTTTACGGGCGGACATGATTACTTGTCCTCGTCGTCCACAACCTCGTAGTCGGCGTCGACAACGTCATCGTCGGCAGGCTGGGCACCGGCGGCACCGTCGGTCTGCTGCTGAGCGTCGGCGTAGACAACCTGAGCCAGCTCGTAGGCCACGGACTGCAGGGACTCGCCAGCGGCCTTGATGGCCTCGACGTCAGAGCCCTCGAGCGCCTTCTTGGCGTCGGCGATAGCGGCCTCGGCCTTGGACTTCACATCGGCGGAAACCTTGTCGCCCAGCTCGTTGAGGGTCTGCTCGGTGGAGTAGCACAGGCTGTCGGTCTGGTTGCGGACCTCGACCTCTTCCTTCTGCTTCTTGTCCTCCTCGGCATGAGCCTCGGCGTCCTTGACCATACGATCGACTTCGTCGTCGGACAGAGCGGTGGAGCCGGAAATGGTGATCTGCTGCTCCTTGCCGGTGCCTTTGTCCTTAGCGGAGACCTTGACGATGCCGTTGGCGTCGATGTCGAAGGTGACCTCGATCTGCGGCACGCCGCGGCGGGCAGCCGGGATACCGGTCAGCTGGAACTTACCGAGCGACTTGTTATCGCGGGCAAGCTCGCGCTCGCCCTGGAGCACGTTGATCTCGACGCTGGTCTGGTTGTCGGCAGCGGTGGAGTAGACCTCGGTCTTGGAGGTCGGGATCGTGGTGTTGCGGTCGATCATCTTGGTCATGATGCCGCCCATGGTCTCGACGCCCAGCGACAGCGGGGTTACGTCGAGCAGCAGGATGCCCTCGACGTCACCGGTGAGCACGCCGCCCTGGACGGCAGCGCCGTCGGCAACGACCTCATCGGGGTTCACGGACATGTTGGGCTGCTTGCCGGTCATGGTCTTGACCAGATCCTGGACAGCGGGCATACGGGTGGAACCGCCGACGAGGATGACCTCGGTCAGATCGGAGAGCTTGAGCTTAGCGTCGCGCAGGGCGTTGGTGACAGGCTGCTTGCAGCGCTCGAGCAGGTCGCGGGTGATCTTCTCGAACTCGGCGCGGGTCAGCGTGTAGTTGAGGTGCAGCGGGCCGGACTGGTTCATGGTAATGAACGGCAGGTTGATGGTGGACTGCTGCGCCGCGGAGAGCTCCTTCTTGGCGTTCTCGGCAGCCTCCTTCAGACGCTGCAGGGCCATGGGGTCCTGACGCAGATCGACGCCGTTCTCCTGCTGGAACTTGTCGGCCATCCAATCGATGACGCGCTGATCCCAGTCGTCGCCGCCCAGGTGGTTGTCGCCCGAGGTGGACAGAACCTCAAACACGCCGTCGGCGAGGTCGAGGATGGAGACGTCGAAGGTACCGCCGCCCAGGTCAAAGACCAGGATGCGCTGGTCGGTGCCCTGCTTGTCCAGGCCATAGGCCAGAGCAGCAGCGGTCGGCTCGTTGACGATACGCTTGACGTTGAGGCCGGCGATCTTACCGGCGTCCTTGGTGGCCTGACGCTGGGCGTCGTTGAAGTAGGCCGGGACGGTGATGACGGCGTCGGTGACGGTCTCGCCCAGATACTTCTCGGCGTCGGCCTTCATCTTCGCGAGCGTCATGGCGCTCACCTGCTCGGCGGTGTAATCCTTGCCCTCGATGTCGACGACGGCACGGCCACCCTGGCCCTCCTTGACCTCATACGGCACGGTCTTGATCTCGGAGGTGCACTCGGAGTACTTGCGGCCCATGAAGCGCTTGATGGAGAACACGGTGTTCTTGGGGTTGGTGACAGCCTGGTTCTTAGCGGCCTTACCCACGACGCGGTCGCCGTCGGCACGGAAGCCCACGACGGACGGGGTAGTGCGGTCGCCCTCGGCGTTCACGATAATGGTCGGAGAACCGCCCTCGAGAACGGCCATAGCGGAGTTAGTAGTACCAAGGTCGATACCAAGAATCTTGCCCATTAGAAATTCCCTCTCTCTTGTGCGTTTGCACCGACTCGGCGGTCTGCCGAGCGGTGTTTCGGCTTGTCTTTCAGGATGTAGTGTATCCCCTTATGGGCCGGAATATACAAAATCTAAGTCAATTCATATAAGATTTCTTATTGCCGAGAGTTTAGGTTCTTAAATGCGCAGGTAGATGCGCTGATTGAGTTCTCGGCAAATCTATCGAGATCTATGTAGAGATGGCTGAGGTTTGCGTCCGGGGGGTGCCTGGGGCCGCCTTGCGGAAAGCTCGTCCCGTTTTGAGAGCTGATACCGGCTCGCATTTTCCGCTAGCGGGCCTAACCGGAAACTGCAACCCGTTTTTCGACAAAATAATGGGATGCGGTTTCCGCAAGCACGCTCAATCGCCCTATATTTCAAGTCACCTTTAGCTAACATTTGCGCAGCTCAACGGCCCCACCTGCGCATTTTTTAGTAAACCTTGGCATACTCGGCGAACGGTATGAAGATGCCGGTCAGAGGGTATTGCAAACGGTCGCTCCCGTGGTATGTTTTTGCCCGAATCAAACCGACGCGCATCGCCTGTAGCGTCGGTCAACAGAGAGGAAACTACCATGGCTCATCCCGTAATTGATGCCGACGAGTGCATCGCTTGTGGCGTTTGCGTCGACTCCTGCCCCGCTGGCGTTCTGGAGCTCCAGGACGTCGCTACCGTCGCTGACGAGGATTCCTGCGTCGCCTGTGGCGCTTGCCAGGACGCTTGCCCCGCTGGCGCGATCACCGAGATCGTCGAGGAGTAACAACTCCCCCACTTGCACACTCACAAGTACACCGTTCACAAAAAGGAGGCCTCCGCATCGCCGAGGAGGCCTCCTTTTGCATATGTGGGCAGTTGCGGTGGAATAGTTCCCGGCTCATTGCTTAGATGCCGATTGTAGGAACTATTTCACCGCAACTTATAGATGCGGCGTCGACTAGGACAAATCGTCTTCGTAGGGCATCAGGTCTGCTAGGTAGCCTTTTTCCTTGAGCATCGCCTCGATCTCGTCGAGGGTCTGTTCGTCCTCCGCCGCAATGCGATGGAAGTGGTAGCCGCTGGTCACCGTCAGCAGCGGAAAGCTCTTGCCGCTCTCGATATCGCGCAGATAGCGCTCGACATCGCGACGATTGCGGATGTCCAGGTCGGCCGTAATCTTACCGTACACGCGGTGATTGACAATCACGTTGAGCACGGCGCCGCCGGCGTCGACGATACTCGTGAGCTCATCGCCTGCCTGCTCCACACTGTGGCGAACCTTGACCAAGCGCGTAGGCACGGCGGGGCTGCTGGGGGCCTCCTGCAGCACGTAGCCGCGGTTGGTCGCCACGATATCGTGCCCATCGGCGCGCAGCAGGGCGATGTCCTGCACCACGATCTGGCGGCTCACACCCACCTCGCGGGCAAGCGCGCTGCCCGATACGGGCCCCTTGGCCCCCTCGAGCACGGCCATGATGGCACGGCGACGCTCGCGGGCGTTCATTATTTACCGTCCAGCAGACGCAGGTGCTTAAGCGAGAGGTCGAGGATCGGCGCGGAGTGCGTCAGGGCGCCCGAGCTAATAAAGTCAACGCCCAGGTCGGCAAGCGCGCGGATATTGCTGGCATCCACGTTGCCCGAGCACTCGGTCTTGGCGCGGCCGGCGATAAGTTCAATAGCGGCGGCCATGTCGTCATGGGTCATGTTGTCGAACATGATGATATCGGCGCCGGCCTCCACAGCCTCGCGCACCATGTCCAGGTTCTCACACTCGATCTCGACCGTCGTGGTAAACGATGCATGGGCGCGCGCCATCTCGATCGCACGCGTCACGCCACCGGCGGCGTCGATGTGGTTGTCCTTGAGCATGACAGCCGTCGACAGGTTATAGCGGTGGTTGCTGCCACCGCCGATCTCGACTGCCGCCTTTTCAAACACACGCATGCCCGGTGTGGTCTTGCGCGTGTCGACAAGCACGGTCTTGGTGCCCTCGAGCGCAGCCGCCATCCGATGCGTGTAAGTAGCGATGCCGCTCATGCGCTGCAGGTAGTTGAGCGCCACGCGCTCGCCCGAAAGCAACACGCGCGCGTCGCCGCGCACCTGACCCACATGGTCGCCGGCGTGCACCTCGTCGCCATCCGAGACATCGAACAACACGGAGCTCTGCGGATCCAGCAGCTCAAAGGTGCGGGAGAACACGTCTAGGCCGGCGATGATGCCATCGGCTTTGGCGATAAGCTCCACCGTGGCGGGGCGCGCCGTGGGGCACACGCTCGCCGTGCTCACGTCCTCAAACGTAATGTCCTCGCGCAGAGCCTGCAGAATCAGATCATCGACGACGAGCTTCATGGTAATGGGATTCATGGTCTACTCCTCCACGGCCTGCGTGCCGGCGGCACGGGCCAAATCATCGATTGCAAGGGTGTCGGCGCTCAAGGCGCGGTGACGCCCGTCGAGCGCGGGCTCGCCCGCCTGCTCCACGGCCAGCGACTCGCCGGTACGCATGTACCACGCGGCGCGACGACCCCAGACCAGCGCCTCGAGCAGGCTGTTTGATGCAAGGCGATTCTTGCCGTGAACGCCGTTGCAGGCCGTCTCGCCCGCGGCGTAGAGCTCGGGCATCGAGGTGTGGCCGTCCTTGTCGACCCACACGCCGCCCATAAAGTAGTGCTGCGTGGGCGTAACGGGAATGGGCTCGTCCAAGATGTCGCGGCCGTCCTCCAGGCAGCGCGCGCGGATATTGGCAAAGTGCCCGGTCACCACGTCGCGCTCGACGGGGGCAAAGCTCAGCCACTCGTGCTCGGTGTCATCCTGCTTCATCTGCTCGCGGATGGCGGCGGCGACAACGTCGCGCGGCTGCAACTCGTCGGTAAAACGCTCGCCGGCGGCGTTGAGCAAAATCGCGCCCTCGCCGCGGCAGCTCTCGCTGATCAGGAAGGTGCGACCCGGCTGCGGCGAGAACAGACCCGTGGGATGGATCTGCACGTAGTCCAGGTGCTCCATCTTAATGCCATGCTCCTGAGCGATGTAGCAGGCGTCGCCCGTGAGCTGCGGGTAGTTGGTCGAGTGGTCGTACACGCCGCCAATGCCACCCGTCGCCCACAGCGTGTGGCGGGCATGGATCTTAAACGGCTCGCCGGCATGCGCGCCCTCAGCGGCATTTACCAGCTCGTCGGCGGGACGAACCGAGTTGTCCTCGTCCACGGGAACGGCGACGATACCGGTGCACACCGTGTCGCCGTCACGCTCGCCCGTCAGGATGTCGGTCATGGCCACGTGCTCCAAAATCTGCACGTTGTCCAGCTTGCGGACAGCCTGAAGCAGCTTAGTCGTGATCTCCTTGCCGGTGATATCGGCATGGAAGGCAATGCGCGGACGGCTGTGTGCACCCTCGCGGGTAAAGTCGAGGCTGCCGTCGGCCTTGCGCTCAAAATCCACGCCCATCGCTAGCAGGTCGTTGATGACCGAGCGGCTCGAGCGGATCATGATGTCGACGCTCTCGCGGCGGTTCTCGTAATGGCCGGCGTGCATGGTGTCCTCAAAGAAGGCATCGTAGTCCGAGCCTTCGGGCAGCACGCAGATGCCGCCCTGCGCGAGCATCGAATCGCACTCGTCGACCGCGCCCTTGGAGAGCATGATCACGCGCGTGCTCGTCGGCAGATTGAGGGCCGCGTACAGACCCGCCACGCCGCAGCCGGCAATAACGACGTCGCACTCCATATCGGGGTATTGCTTGGTTTCCACAGGAATCCTCTCCCTTGTAATGTGACATAAGGGACCGTCCCTCATGCAACATTGTTCTAGCGCGCTGCGTACTCGAGCATACGGTCGAGCGTGAGCTTGGCCTGGTCTGCCGCCTCGTCCGAGACGCCGATCTGCACCTCGCCCTCGCCCGTCTCCAGGCAGCGCACGAGCTTCTCGAGCGTGATGAGATCCATGTTGACGCAGGTGGGCTGCACCGCGGGGAAGTAGAACTTCTTGCCAGTGCCCTGGCAGCGGCGCTCGAGCTCGTAGAGCACGCCGCGGACCGTCACGATAATGAACTCGCTCGCGTCGGACTCCTCGGCATACTTGATGATGCCGGCGGTGGAGCCGATGTAGTCGGCCTTGGCCAGAACGTCGGCCTTGCACTCAGGATGCGCCAGCACGAGCGCGTCGGGGTGGGCCTCCGTCGCGTCGACGATCTGCTCGACGGTGATGATGTGATGGCGCGGGCAGTAGCCGTTGTTGAGGATGACGTGCTTTTGCGGCACCTGCTCGGCTACGAAGCGTCCCAGGTTTTGGTCGGGAATGAACAGAATATGCTGCTGCGGCAGCTCGGACACGATCTTAACGGCGTTGGAGCTGGTGACGCACACGTCGCTCCAGCTCTTGATCTCGACCGTGGAGTTGACGTAGCACACCACGGCCAGGTCGTCGCCGTACTCGGCGCGCGCCGCGTCGACCGTCTCGCGCTTGACCATGTGCGCCATGGGGCAGTCCGCGCCCGGCTCGGGCAGCAGCACGGTCTTGGTGGGGTTGAGCAGCTTGGCGCTCTCGCCCATAAACTCCACGCCGCACAGCACGATAGTCTGCTGCGGCAGACTCTTGGCAAGCTTTGCCAGGTAGAAGCTGTCGCCGACGTAATCGGCCACAGCCTGCACCTCGGGCGCCACGTAATAGTGCGCCAGGATCACCGCGTCACGTTGGGTTTTTAGTTGCTGAATGGCCTCGACGAGCTCTGCGGGCACCAGTGCCGCACGCTCCGTTGCCGTCGTTGCCGATGCCAGGCCGGCCGCGATATCGCGTGCAAGCTCCGACGCATCCATGTTCGCGCTCTGTGCCATCAAGGCCCCTCTCTTTTGGCGAATCTTGGGGCTTTAGTATGACACCTAGGTTTACAGCTGACAAGACAGCTGTAAACCTAGGTGTAAAGTTGAAATAAAGATTCAATCATGTGGCAGGTCCATTTTCGAACTGGCAAGCTGAGGATAGCCGGGCTTTCGATAGCGCAGGAGGCATCTTTCGCCACCGCAACACCGCTTGGCGCGAGCTGCACGCCGTGAGGCGCAAACGGTCCGCACCCCCGCAAGCGGCGCGTGCCCGATGTGGCAAAATCGAACTACTTAAGGGGGCCGAATGCTCAAGATTATTGCCTGCGACGATGATGTCGCTTTTCTAGATAGACTGCACCGGATGATCGACCGTTGGTCGACCGAGACGGGCACGGCGGTCGATGTTGCGCTCGTCACGCGCGGCGAGGACCTGCTGGCCCGCCATGCCGCATCGCGCGCCGACATCATCTTGCTCGATATGATCATGCCGCTCGTCAACGGCATGGACACCGCACGCGAACTGCGCCAGGCCGACACCGCCGTGCGCCTGGTGTTCCTCACCTCGTCGCCCGAGTTCGCGCTGGAATCCTACGAGGTCCGTGCCTTCGACTATCTGCTCAAGCCCGTGACTTACGAACGCCTGGCGCAGTTGCTCGACGAGCTTTCGAGCATGCGCCCGGCGGCAACCGACGAGCTCGTAACCAAAACTTCCTTTGGCTACCACGCCCTGCGCCTGTCCGACATCGAATATGCCGAGGCGCGCAACAAGCACGTGGTCTTCCACCTGCGCGACGGACGCGATATCGAGGCACTCGAGTCGTTCCGCAGCGTCGAGGACCGCTTGGAGCAAAACGCGGTCTTCTTTAAATGCCACCGCAGCTACCAGGTCAACCTGCGCAATATCGATCACTTTGACCGCACGGACATCGTCATGCGCTCGGGCGCGTGCATCCCGCTTTCGCGCAGCTGCAAGCAGGGATTCCAAGACGCCTACTTTGCGGCGCGCTTTGAGGGTGGGAGACACTGATGGTCTCCTCGGTCGAAATGATCCTTTGGGCAATCCACCACGCCACGACGCTGCTCTTTGGCGTCTTTGCCTCGGCGGCGCTGTGCGGTATCGAGATCAACCGGCGTCATGCGCTTGAACTGGTGCTGGTCGGCGTCGTGACCGGCGCTGCCTTTTCGATCGCCAATGCCGTCGGCGGCGAGCTTTTCGCCCGCCAGGTATATCCGCTCGTCGTGCATCTGCCGCTCGTCATCTATTTGTGCGCGCGCTACCGCCTGAGCCCGCTGCTTGCCGTGCTCGGCATTACGAGTGCCTATCTGAGCTGCCAGTTCAGCAATTGGATGGGCATCGCCGCATTTGCCGCAACCGATTCTCAGATCGCGTACTATCTGGCGCGCATCGCGACCACACTCGCCGTCTTTGCCGTCCTGCTGCATTGGGCCGGCGACATCGGTCCGCGTTTGGCGATTAAAAGCACCACCGAGCTGGGCATCCTTTTAATCCTGCCGCTCGTCTATTACGTCTTTGACTATGCCACCAACGTCTACACCACGCTGTTCCACTCGGGCTCGGTGGTGACGGTTGAGTTTTTGGCCTTTGCGCTCTGCGCGTTCTACCTTATGTTCCTCGCCGTCTACCTGCGTGAATACGAAGAAAAGGAAACCGCCGAGAGAGAGCGCTGGATGCTCGAAACCCGCGACAGCGTCGCCATCAAAGAGCTCGAGGCTTGGCGTCAATCTGGGCGCGAGCTGTCGATTCTTCGCCACGACATGCGCCACTTTCTACGCGGCCTGGCCGCTTTAATTGAAGAGGGCCACACCGACGAGGCGCTCGAACACATCGACGAACTCTGTGAGACGAACGATCGCACCGCCGTACGCCGCTTCTGCGCCAACGAGACCGTAAACATCGCGCTTTCGTCATTTAACTCGGATATCAATAGAAACGGCATTACCGCCAACCTGCGCGCCGCCGTACCCGAAACCATCCACGTAGGTGACGCCGACCTGTTTAGCGTGCTCTCAAATGCCTTGGAAAACGCTATCACCGCCGCGAGCGCCGCGCCCCAGGGAAAGCGATTCGTCGACTTTGACCTGCGATTAGAGGACGGCCAGCTGCTGCTGTTAGTTTCCAACACGTTTGACCGCGCGCCGCGCATGGTCGACGGCATGCCCGTGACCCGGCATGCGGGCCACGGCTTTGGCACCAAGAGCATCAAACTTGCCGTGGAGCGCATGAACGGCAACTGTCAGTTCCGCATTAACGGCGATCGGTTTGAGCTGCGCGCTGTGATGTAGAAGTGCGGCGCCGATCTCGCGGCGTGTCTTGCCCGCCAGGCAATCGCTCACCGGCGCCAATCCGCTACAGCGGAGCGGCCGCCGGGGTCAGCTGCTTGATGTAGGCCCACATGCGCTGCTTGGCCGCTTTGTCGGTCAGCGCCGCCTCAAAGCCATCGAGCGCGAGCACGCGGCGGCCCTGCACATGGGCGACCAGGCCGGGCTTGAGCATGGCGGTGTCGAAGTCATCGATCGCCACGAGCATATCGGCGTAGGTCTCGCGCATGGCGTCAGCCGCGTTGTTGTCGAGCAGCAGCACCGCCTCGGGGTCCAAAGCCTCAAGCGCCTCACGGAACAGCTCGCACGGCAGAGTCTCGCCCACCGCGACCGTCCCATCACCCACGCCGGCGACGCTTGCCAGCACGCAAAAATCCTCGGGAGCGTAGCCGATGGCCCCAAGCGCCTTGCGCAACGCCGCGCCATCCGGGCCGGCGGCAAGCTCGCCACCCGAACGCTCGGCCTCGTCCAGATCGCCTTTGACCAGCACGATCGGCGAGCACGCGTTGCCCGCGATACGCACGCCACGACCCGCGAGCGATGCGAGCTCCTGCTCGGTCGCCTGGGCGATGGCTTCTTTTTTCTGGCTTTGTGACGTGGGCATGCGCTCTCCAATCGTTTGCGTGCCCACCATTATATAAAAGAGCCGCCCGCGAGTGGTTGCTTTGCGGGCGGCTGGGTATAAGCACGGTCGTACTGAGTTTTACGCGGCCGAGCCGCGTCGCATTATGGAGGTCACCATGGCTGACATTAATCAGATTACCCCCGAGAACTTCGATTCCATCGTTAACGACAGCCTGCCCGTGCTGGTCGATTTTTGGGCACCGTGGTGCGGGCCCTGTCGATCCCTCTCGCCCATCGTTGACGAGGTTGCCGATGAGCTGGCGGGCAAGCTTGCCGTTGCCAAATGCAACGTCGACGACAACCAGGACCTGGCCATGAAGTATGGCGTCATGAGCATCCCCACGCTGATTGTGTTTAAGAACGGCGAGGAGATTGACCGCTCGGTTGGCGCTCTGCCCAAGGCGAGACTGCAGGCGCTGCTGGAGAAGCATCTGTAATACGCTTGTTACATGTTGCCGTCTGCCTGCCGTCCATGAGCGCTTTTACGCCGCTCGCCGGACTTCTGAATGCACCGAGTGCAACCACGGATAGTATGGTAGTCACAAACAGCCCCCAGTGAACGGGTGCGGGTCGCACAGACTCGTACCCGTTTTCTTATGCAGCTGCGCGCAGAGCGGGCGTAGTAAAATCTGAACCACTGAACTGCCCCATACAAAAGGAGATTTCCCATGCATGATGTTGGAATGAACATGAGCCAGCTTGCCATGAGCGTCAAGCAGGTCGACGACACCATCGAGCTCGCTCACGAGTGGAGCCATCAGCTGCTGCATGCGACCGAGAATTTTGACATGGAGCGCATCGGCGCCAAGCTCGAGGCCGCCATGGCCGCGCTCCACGAGGCGCATGACGCGCTCGAGGGCTACGAGGAAGCCATCGAGGCCGACCACAACTCCGTCGGCTCCGTGAAGCTGGTGTAAGGTGGCCGAACACGAGCACTGCTGCGAGTACGAGCACGAGCATCCGCACGGGGCGGACGGTGACGCGGGCTGCCACTGTAGTGGCTCCGGCTCCGAGCTGGTCCGTTTTTCGGTTACCGCACCCGACGACCTGCTGCGCCGTTTTGACGAGCAGATCGCGCGCCGCGGCGACGTGGCCAACCGCTCCGAGGCTGTACGCGACCTGATTCGCGCATCGATTGCCAAGGAGCAGATGCGCACGCCCGATGAGCACGTTATCGGGTCGCTCACCATGATTTACGACCATCACACCGGCGACCTGACGCGCCGCTTGGACGAGGTGCAACACGACTACACCGACGAGATCGTATCGACCATGCATGTGCACCTGGATCACCACAACTGCTTGGAGATTCTGGCGCTTAAGGGTCGCGGCGAACGTGTCTACGAGCTGGCTGACCGTCTGCTGGGCCTGCGCGGGGTTAAACACGGCGAGCTCACCTGCGCCGCCACCGAGCAGAGCCTGGGGCTGTAACAGCACACATTTCAACGAAGGAGGGTCGCATGCGACATGCGCATATCCATGTAACGGGCATTGTGCAGGGTGTCGGCATGCGACCGTTTGTGTATCGCGAGGCCATGGCGCACGGCATTTGCGGCTGGGTGCTCAACGCGGGCGATGGCGTGCATATCGAGGCGCACGCTCAAAGCGAGTCGCTCGACGAATTTATCGCCGCGCTTTCCGAACATGCGCCTGCGGCGTCTCGCGTGGAGCATGTCGAGGTTGTGGACCTAGCACCCGGCGACTGGGACGCCGCTAACGAGCAGGGTTTTCGCATTGTGGCGTCGCGGGATCAGACTGCCCACACGACGCTCATCTCGCCCGACATCGCCACATGCGACGACTGCCTGCACGAGCTGTTCGACCCCGCCGACCGACGCTTTCACTATCCCTTTATCAACTGCACCAATTGCGGGCCGCGCTTTACCATCATTCGCTCGCTGCCCTATGACCGAGCGGCAACCTCGATGGATCGCTTTCCCATGTGCCCCACCTGCGCCGCAGAGTATGCCGACCCGCTCGATCGGCGGTTTCACGCGCAACCCGACGCCTGCTTTGAATGCGGGCCGCACATTACGTGGCGCGAGGCGGATCGCGACGTTGTACCAGCGGGTGTCGACGCAACACCAGCCGTCGGCTCCACGCGCGAGGCCAGCGATGCCATCATCGAACGCTGCGTCGAGCTGCTGGCAGGCGGCGGCATCATCGCCATCAAGGGTATGGGCGGATTCCACCTAACCTGCGATGCCACCAACGAACAGGCGGTGCACGAGCTGTGCCATCGCAAGCGTCGCAGCAATAAGCCACTTGCCGTTATGGTGCGCGGCCTTGCCAACGCCGAGCGCCTATGTCATATCGATGGCGTTGAGCGTGATCTGCTTGCCGGCAGCGTTCGTCCCATTGTGCTGTTGCGTCGCCGCGCAACCGGCAACGACACCCACGGTTCCCCCAACGCCCCCGAGCTCGCGCCATCCGTCGCGCACGACTTGCCCGAGCTCGGCGTCATGCTCCCCTACACCCCGCTTCAACATTTACTGCTCGCCGCAGCCGCGGCGCACGGCATTCACGCGCTTGTCATGACCAGCGGAAACCTGAGCGAAGAGCCCATCGAGACCGACGACGCCCTTGCATGGGAGCACCTCGTTGCCGCCAGCATCGCCGATGCGCTGCTCGGCAACAACCGCGCGATTCTGTCGCGCTACGACGACTCCGTGGTACGCGTGGTCGACGGCGACGTCATGCCCGTGCGTCGCGCACGCGGATATGCGCCGCAGCCGCTGTCGTTGCCGGCGCTCGACGGCACCACGCCCTGCGTGCTCGCCTGCGGTCCGCAGCAAAAAGCCACGATTGCACTCACGCGCGAGGACGCCGACGGTCATACGACCTGTTTTGTGTCGCAGCATATCGGCGATGTCGAAAACGGCGCGACTTTCGATGCATGGAGTGCCGCGCGCACGCGTCTGGAAAACCTCTTTGACCTGGCACCTGTCGCCTTGGCATGCGACATGCATCCCAGCTATCTGTCGAGCCAGTGGGCGCGCGAGCAGGCACGGGAGCACAATCTGCCGCTTATTGAAGTCCAGCATCATCATGCGCACATCGCGAGCGTAATGGCAGAGGCGATTGTCGCAGGCCGGCTTGCGCCCGATGCACGCGTCCTCGGCATCGCCTTCGACGGCACGGGTGCCGGCGCCGATGGCACCATATGGGGCGGCGAGTTTCTTATCTCCCGTCTCGCCGATTTTGAGCGCGTCGCGCGTCTGCGCACCTGGGCACTTCCCGGTGGCGCCGCATCCGTACACGATGCCCGCCGCAACGCCTTTGCCCTGCTGAGCGAACTCAACCTGCTCGAGCACCCGGGCGCCGCGGGACTCTTGGACAGCCTTGACGAGCAAACGCGCAGCATAACGGCAACGATGATCGAGCGCGGCATCAACAGTCCGCGCACCAGCAGCATGGGTCGCCTGTTTGATGCCGCAGCCGCGATTTTGGGCATTTGCGGCCAGGCAACCTACGAGGGCGAACCCGCCATCGAGCTCGAAGCCGCCGCCTGGCGCGCGCTCGACAGCGAAATCGCTCATTTTCCCGACGACAACGCCGGCTATTCCGCATCTGACCTATCGTGGTTGGACGGCCCCTATGTTCTGGACCAGAAAGCGCTCTTTGAGGCACTTTTGGGAGGAATTGAAGCCGGAGCGCCCGCCGACAGGCTCGCACTCGACTTCCATGTAGCCGTCGCGCGCTCCTCGGCGCGCATCGCCGGCGATATCTGCGTGCGCGAGGGCATCGACACCGTCGCGCTCTCGGGCGGCGTGTTCATGAACCGACTTCTGCTTCAGCTCCTCACCCGCGAGCTCAAAAGCGCGGGCCTTGCTGTCTTGGTCCCCCACACCGTACCCGTCAATGACGGCTGCATCGCCTACGGTCAGGCGGCGGTCGCAAGCGCTCGTCTTGCGCAGATTGCATCACAGTAGCTCTCCCTCGCACGCCGCCGCGCCCAGCCGTCTCACAGGCGTAACGCGTTTGCCCGCAAACCCCGCGAGCGCTACCATCAACTGATGGATTATTGAGCGCCTATCCAGCGCAAAGCGTCTAAAAGGGGAACAATATGTGCCTTGCCGTTCCCGGTAAAGTAGTCAAACGCGATGACGACCTCAAGGCCACCGTCGACATGATGGGCATCGAGCGCCCCGTGTCGCTACGACTCGTGCCGACGGCACAGGTTGGCGACTATATTCTCGTACACGCCGGCTTTGGCATCCAGATCGTCGACGAGCAGGAAGCGCAAGAAACGCTCGAGCTCGTTAATGCCATGACCGAACTGGCCGAAGAAGACCAGCTGGCCAGCAACCCGGCCGAGGCATACTAGTGGCGGCCGGACAGCCGGCTCGCTCCGGTATCGACTTTTCGGCATTTCGCGATTCCAAGCTAGCCCGCGAGCTCATCGAACGCATCCGTGAACTCGTCGGCGACCGCACCATCAACCTTATGGAAGTCTGCGGCACGCATACCGTGAGTATCGGCCGCTATGGCTTTCGCTCCATTATGCCTGCCGGGCTCAAACTGCTGAGCGGTCCGGGTTGCCCCGTCTGCGTTACCGCCAACCGCGACATCGACCACGCAATCGCGCTCGCCAACATAGACGGCGCCATCATCACCACCTTTGGCGACATGATGCGCGTGCCCGGATCATCCACCTCGCTCGCTGCGCAAAAAGCGGCAGGGCGCGACATTCGCATCGTCTACTCCCCGCTCGACGCGCTCGACATTGCCGAGCAAAACCCCGATCGCCCGGTCATTTTTATGGGCGTGGGCTTTGAGACCACAACGCCCACCATCGCCGCCGCCATTTTGGAGGCCGATGCACGCGGACTCCAGAACTTCTCGGTCTACTGCGCCCACAAGACCACGCCGCCGGCGCTGCGCACCATCGCCAACGATCCCGAGACCACTATCGACGGCTTTATCCTGCCGGGCCACGTCGCCACCATCACGGGCTTAGCCCCCTTTGGTTTTTTGGTCGACGAGTTCAATACCCCGGGCGTGGTCACAGGATTTGAACCGGTCGATATCCTGCAGGGCATCTGCATGCTGGTCCAGATGGTTGTCGAGGACAGGCCCGCGATCGACAACGCCTACCGCCGTGGCGTCAACGCAGACGGCAACCCTGTGGCACGCCAGCTGGTCGAGCAGGTGTTTGAGCCATGCGACACCACGTGGCGCGGGCTGGGGCCGATTGCCAACTCGGGCCTTTCTATCCGCCCCGAGTTCTCGCGCTTTGATGCCCGTACCCGCTTTGACGTGCCCGTTGAGGCGACGGTCGAGCCGCGTGGGTGCCGCTGCGGCGACGTGTTGCGCGGAGCCATTACACCGAGCGACTGCCCTCTTTTCGGTCACGCTTGTACACCCGAGCATCCCGTCGGTCCCTGCATGGTGAGCTCCGAGGGCAGCTGCGCAGCATATTTCCGCTACCGAAGCTAGCCCAGACGCACCCGCACACCGGCACCACCCACGATTGGAGTTTTGGATATGTCCCATAGCATCACCGATAGCACCGTCCTGTTGGGCCACGGCTCTGGCGGACAGATGATGAAGCGCATCATCGATGAGGTCTTTTTGGATGCCTTTGGGTCGCCCGAGCTGCTCGAAGGCAACGACGCCGGCGTCGCCGCGCTGCCCGCGAGCGGGCGCATCGCCATGTCGACCGACAGCTTTGTGGTCTCGCCGCAGTTCTTCCCCGGCGGCAATATCGGCCGCCTCGCCGTATGCGGAACCGTCAACGACGTCGCGACCTCGGGCGCCAACGTACGCTACCTATCGTGCGGCTTTATCCTCGAAGAGGGCTATCCCATGGATAAGCTCCGTCAGATTGTGCAGACGATGGCCGAAACGGCGCGCGAGGCGGGCGTGTCCATAATCACGGGCGACACCAAGGTGGTCGAGCGCGGCGGAGCCGACGGCGTCTACATCAATACCGCCGGCGTAGGCGAGGTTCCCACGGGCGTGGCGCTCAGCGGTGCCAACTGCCAGCCCGGCGATGTCATTCTGGTATCGGGTACGCTGGGCGACCACGGCATCGCCATCATGAGCCAGCGCGAGGGCCTGGCGTTTTCGAGCACGATCGAAAGCGATGCCGCGCCGCTCAACCACCTGATTGCCGACGTTTTGGCCGCAGCGCCCGGCACGCGTTGCTTTCGCGACCCCACGCGCGGTGGCCTGGCGTCCACACTCAACGAGTTTGCCCAGGCCAGCGGTGTTGCCATGGAGGTCGACGAAGATGCCGTGCCCGTGCGTCCCGACGTGCAGGCCGCCTGCGAGATGCTCGGCTACGATGTGCTGCAGGTGGCAAACGAGGGCAAGATGGTTGCCGTCGTGCCGGCCGAGCAAGCCGATGCCGCGCTAGCCGCCATGCGCGCCGCCCACTACGGCGAGAATGCCGCCGTCATCGGTCGCGTGCTGCCGCTTGCCGAGGGTGCCCGTCCCGCCGTGCGCGTGCGCACCGGCTGGGGCTCGACCCGCATCCTCGACATGCTCGTGGGAGAGCAGCTGCCGAGAATTTGCTAGGGCAGAATCGCACGGTCGGCGCGATGTGGCCCGATATCCCTGGAGATGTTCAGATTCCAAGCACGCCCAACGCACAAGCCCAGTATTATGAGGTGCGTTTTAAACCCAATGACGGGAGCTTTCATGGCAGCAGCTTTTTCCCATGTGATCTTTGACCTGGACGGAACCATCCTCAACACGCTCGAGGACCTGGCGGCCGCCGGCAACCATACCTGCGAGGCGCACGGCTGGCCCACGTTTGCCGTCGACGAGTACCGCTACAAGGTGGGAAACGGCATGCTCAAGCTGGTTGAGCGCTTTATGCCCGCCGAGTACGCGAGCGACGGCCGCATGTTCGAGCAGACGCTTGCCGAGTTTAGGGCTTACTACGGCGATCACAAGGAGGACCACACTGCCCCCTATGCCGGCACGATCGAGATGCTCGACCGCCTGCGCGCCGCGGGTGTGCAGCTTGCCGTGCTCACCAACAAGGACCACATCTCGGCGGCTCCGCTTATCGAGAAGTATTTTGGTTCCGAGCGCTTTGCGCTGGTACAGGGCCGTGTCGATGCGTTTCCGCCCAAGCCCGAAGCACCCGTCACGCTGCATGTGATGGAGGAGCTGGGCGCCGATCCGGCAACCACACTCTATGTGGGCGATTCCAATGTCGATATCCTGACCGGCCACAACGCCGGCCTTAAGAGCGCGGGCGTCAGCTGGGGCTTCCGCGGCCGCGCAGAGCTGGAGGCCGCCGGCGCCGACTACGTGGTGGACACCCAGGCAGAGCTCGCGGCGCTGGTACTGGGCGAGTAACCGCTCATCCCTCCCACGGGTAGCTAATGTGGGACGGGACTCTTTTAGCTGCCCCCCCGCACCAAAGAAATGTCCCCCCAACTGCCGGCAGAAAAGGAACGTCCCCAAGTGCCGCACCATGGCAACGTCGCAGGTAGAGGACGGACAGCGAAAACGCCCCTAAGCGAGCAAGGTGACGTGAAATGAAAGGGCGCTGACCTTCTGGTCGCGCCCTTGAAATTGAACGTCAGATTGCCGCTTAGGGGCGTTTGCAGCGTCGAGCAGTTACGCGGTTCGTAGAACCGCGTAACCCCCCCCTCCTAGCTCATCATCGCATTCATCATCTCGGTGGTTGCGGAATCGTCGGCAGACCACTCGTTATCCTCGTTGGCGGAATACTTAAAGGTGACCTTGGTGTCCTTGGTCTTAGCGGCCTTGGTCACGTCGACCATGACCTGGCCGGCCATCTTGTACAGGTCGTCCTCGGAAGGCATCGTATCGAGTGCGGCGATTTTCTCCTGATACTGGGTGGCGAAATCTTCGACGATCTTGTTCATGGACTTGCAGGTGATGGTGACCTCGGCGGTCGCGGTACCCTTGTCCTCATCGACCGTCACATCGCCGATCTTGTAATCAAAGCCCTCGAGATAGCTCTTGGCATACTCCTTGGGATCGATACCCAGCTGCTCAAACTCGTCACCCGAAGCCTCTTCCAGACCGGAGAGGAAGTCATCGCCGCCGTTCTTGATCTCGTCAAACTGGCTCGTAAGGTCGTTGGTGATGAGCTCCTCCACCGAAGGCCCTCCGCAGCCGGAAAGCAAAACCACGCACGCGACCAGGGCAGCCATCAGGGGCGCAAGCAGCAGCTTCTTTTTCATGACATTCCTCCAAACAAGCGGCGCTGCGTTCCCCGCGCAGCGCACGTCGTGACAGTAAGTCCATATTAGCGGCTCCGTCCAAACCCCTACGTCGCAAAAGCGCGGGCGGCTCAATTTGACGAGTGAATGGCCCATAAAGCAAGCCCCCTGCAATAAAATGCGCCTGCTCAGCCTATTAAAAAAGGGTGGCCGGATAACCCGACCACCCTTGTGCATCTTCTGGATGCCGCAGACTACTTGCGGACGACCTTAACGATGGCGTCACCGGCGGCGACGGCAGACTCGGCCTCGACGGCGAGCTCGACATCGGCAAACTCGGCAGTGTTGGACACGGCCACGACGACGCAGTCCTTGTAACCGGCGGCAGCGATCTTGGCGCGGTCGATCTTGAGTATGGGCTGGCCGGCCTTCACGACGTCGTCGGCCTTGACGAAGCCCTCGAAGCCGTCGCCGTTCATGTTGACGGTATCGACGCCAACGTGCACCAGAACCTCGATGCCGCTATCGGACTGCAGACCCACGGCGTGACCCATGGTGACGGTCACCTTGCCGTCGCAGGGAGCGTAGACCAGGTCGTCCTCGGGCCACACGGCGCAGCCCTTGCCCAGAACCTCGCCACCAAAGACGGGATCGGGCACGTCGGCCATCTTGATGACCTTGCCCTTGACGGGCGAGCACAGCACGTCGGCGCCGGCAGAAGCAGAGATGGAGGCCGGAGCAGCAGCTGCCGCGGGCTCAGCCTTCTTCTTGAACATATCAAACAGACCCATACGTTTTCTCCTCTTGATTAAGCGCAACGTTATGCGCATGCCTATGGTGATTATAGTGCCAAATGATCAAATTGCTAAGGTGAGGGCTCGAATTGCAAGCCCTTCCAAGCCCTTCCCAAAACCTTTTCCCCAGTGGCACTCATATTGTCGATTAATCCAAGCCCTCGGTGCCGTTGGACTTGATGATCCTCTGGTATGCGAAGAAGCTGTCCTTGCGGCGGCGCTCGTAAGTACCGGTGCCGTCGTCGTACTTATCGACGTGGATGAAGCCGTAGCGCTTGCGCATCTCGCCAGTGCCGGCGGAAACCAGATCGATGGGACCCCACCAGGTGTAGGCAATCAGGTCAACACCGTCGGCAATGGCCTCGCCCATGGCCTTGATGTGGCTCTGCAAGTAGGCGATGCGATACGGGTCGTGGATGGAGCCGTCCTCCTCGATCTCGTCGTAGGCGCCCATGCCGTTCTCGACCACCATCAGCGGAATCTCGTAGCGGGCGTAAATCTCGTTGAGGGCGATACGCAGGCCCAGCGGATCGATCTGCCAGCCCCAGTCGGTGGACTCCAGATAGGGATTCTTGCCGCCAAAGGTCATGTTGCCCTCGGTCATCTCGTGGTCCTTGTGGGTGCCCACGGTGCCGGACATGTAGTAGCTAAAGGTGTAGAAATCGACCTTGCCGTCGGCGATATCCTGCAGGTCGCCGTCCTCCATCACGAGCTCAACATCGTTCTCGGCCCAGAAGCGCTTGGCATAGAACGGGTACTTGCCGCGCACCTGCACGTCGGAGCAGTACCAGTTCATGGTATTCATCTCCTGCTGCGTGGCGAACACGTCGGCCGGATCGCACGTGGCGGCATAGGAAAGGATGAAGCAGTCCATGTTGCCCATCTTAAACTGCGGGTAATGCTCGTGGGCATAGCGCACGACGCGGCCACTGGCGACAAACTGGTGATGCAGCGCCTGCATACGAGCCTGCGGCGTGGTGTGGACCGCCGACGCCGGACCCTCAAAGCCCTGAATCATGCTGGTCTCAAAGAGGTTGCCCATATCCTGAGTACCGCAGTTGATCTCGTTGAAGGTGAGCCAGAACTTAACCTTGTCCTGATAGCGGTCGAAGACGGTCTGGCAGTACTTCTCAAAGAAACCGATGAGCTCGCGGCTCGCCCAGCCGTTGTATTTCTCGACCAGGTGATAGGGCATCTCGTAGTGCGAGAGGGTCACGAGCGGCTCGATATTGTGGGCACGCAGGCAGTCGAAGACGCGGTCGTAGAAGGCGAGGCCGGCCTCGTTGGGCTCAGCGTCGTCGCCGTTGGGAAAGATACGGCTCCAGGAGATGGACATGCGGAACATATTGAAGCCCATCTCGGCGAACAGCGCGATGTCCTCCTCGTAGTGATGGTAGAAATCGATACCATCATGATTGGGGTAGAAGCGGTTGGGGTCGATGTCGATCGTAATCTGACGTGGCTCCTTGTAGCTGCCGCCCAAGAAATGGTCGTCGACGGAAGGACCGCGGCCGTCCACGTTCCAAGCGCCCTCAAACTGGTTGGCGGCGGTGGCGCCACCCCAATAGAAACCCTTGGGGAACTTGATGTTTGCCATGAGCATCTCCTTTGCATCGCGGGTCGATAATCCGAGTATCGCCTGCGCACGGGACGGGCAGAAGCGGGCGCGCCAAACCCGACACTTCTTTTCGCGCCCACGGACCGCCGCCGCCCCGTCCCTGACACTTCCTGATACCGACCAACAAAGGGACAGGTTTATTTTGGAAGGTTTTATCTGGGCAAACGCCGGCGGTAGGCGGCCGGCGTGCAGCCATAGCGCTCGGCAAATTTTTTGTAGAAGAAGCTCATATTGGCATAGCCCACCTCGCGCGCTGCGGCCTCTGCAGTAGCACCGGTGTCGAGTAGAGCCGCCGCGCGTGTCAGGCGGCTCTCCTGCACGAGCTGCATAAACGTGCGGCCCGTCTGCCGCTTGAGCAGCGCGCTCGCGTAGTTGGGACTCAGGTGCAGGTGGTGGGCTAAGTCGTCGAGTGTGCAATCGCAAGCATGCCGCTCGATGTAGCTCATCGCCGCCGCAACCTGCGCCGAGGGAAGTGCGGGCGCGTCCGTTTGCAGCAGCGCGGCCTCGTAGCTTTGCATAAGCTCGACCAGCAGCAGCTCGAACAGCCTCGAGGCAATCTGAGGACTCGCCGCTGTCGGCTCCAGGAGTTCGCAGAGCATCTCCTGCATGTACCGGCGCACGCGACGGCTGCCACCCGTGCGGAAATGCACGTGACCGCGGTGGTCGGTTTCGTCATTGAGGGCGTTGAGTAGAAATCGCGAGACAGTACCTGCGGACGAAAGGCTCTGATCCAGGCTGCGGCGCAACATCGGCCGCGAGATGACAATGCTCAGCATAATGTCATGCTCACCCAGCTCGCCTATGGCGTGCGGACATGCCGCATCGAGCAGGAGCACCTCATTTTGGGCGAGTGTGAGTTGTGCGCCGTTGACAATCTGCGGCGCGTTTCCGCAATAGACATAGCTGATTTCGACATAGTCGTGCACGTGCTCCGGTACGGGATTGAAACGCGAGTTGCGCACAATTGACAGGCCCTCGGGCATACCTTTTTGATGCAGAGCGCGCATTCGATTGCCGATCTTATGGACGTGATTATCGTCGATTTCCGGCTGAAAATCCCAGTCGAACGCATCGCACCAGTCATAGCGGGCACCCGCGCGGTATGCGCGCTCGCTATCGGTCAGCTCGAGCAAAAGATTGTCTAAACGTGCGATATCCATAGCTCCACCATCGTTGATTTAGTCATATTCTGCCGTGGTTTTGATATTAGCAGGGCAGCGCGGACGACGTACCCTGACTTCAATCGATTTAAAAGGTTGGTTTTAGAGGAGTGGATATGGCAGCATACGGCAACCATGTGCTTCCGTTCTTGTGGCTCAAGGGCGAAGAACGCGAGACGATTACCGAATACTTAGAGCAGATTGCCGGCGCAGACATCCATGAGGTCTGCCTTGAGTCGCGCACGCATCCCGAATTTTGCCGCGACGGCTGGTGGTCCGACCTGCGTTTTATCATTGGCGAGTGCAAGCGCCTGGGCCTTAAGATCTGGCTGCTCGATGATGCCCACTTTCCCACGGGCTACGCCAACGGCGCGCTTGCAGGCGAGGATGTAGACCCCGCGCTCAAGAAGACTGTGCTTAAGCATCACACGGTAACGGTCGTTGGACCCCAGCCGTCCACGACCATCAAGCTCGGCAACCTCATGGATCCCACGGAGCACTTTGTGGGCGCGGCGGGTTTTGACGCTGCCGGCGCATCGCTCGACCTTGAGCTCGCCGTTGAGCAAACCGAGGGCGGCACTCCCGCCTGCCTGCGCTTTGACGCTCCCGCCGGCGTCACCACCCTCGAGCTCTACGTCACCAGCCAAAAGACCGGCTTTCGCGATGAATACATCAACATGGTCGACGCCGATTCGTGCCGCATGCTCATCAACGCCGTCTACGAACCCACATTCACGCATCTGGGCGACGAGTTCGGCAAGACCATTCTGGGGTTCTTTACCGATGAGCCTGGCTTTATGAACGAGAAGGGTGCGACCCTCGAAGACGCTTCTACCAGCAGCTTTATCGGACGCGGTGACATGGCGCTGCCATGGTCGGACGAACTTGCGCGACGCCTGCACGAGGCACTGGGCACAAATTGGCTGAGTGAGCTCCGCGGGCTTTGGACGCGCGACCCCGCCGGCGCTCGGGTCCGCCACACCTACATGGACATCGCCACGCAACTCTACCGTGCGTGCTTTGACGAGCAGATTGGTGACTGGTGCCGCGAGCGCGGCGTTATGCACATTGGCCATGTAATCGAGGACAAGAGCTGCCACACACGCTTGGGCCAGGGCGCTGGGCACTACTTCCGCGCTGTCGCCGGTCAGGACATGGCGGGCATCGATGTGGTTATTAACCAGCTCGCCCCCGGCATCGACCACGGCCCTTACAGCTACTTCCATGGCGCATGGAACATGGAGTTCTTTACCTACGCGCTTGCCAAACTGGGCTCTTCGGCCGCGCGCCTCGACCCCAAAAAGCAAGGGCGCTGCATGGCCGAGGTCTTTGGCGCCTTTGGCTGGCACGAGGGCTTGCGCGAGATGAAATGGATTGCCGACCACATGCTCGTCCGCGGCGTCAATTGGTTTACGCCGCACGCGTTTAGCATGGCGCCCTTCCCCGATTGGGACTGCCCGCCGCACTTTTACGCGCACGGCAATAACCCGCAGTGGCCGCACTTTGGCCAGCTCATGAGCTATATGAACCGTACGGCAACGCTGCTTTCGGAAGGCTGTGCCACGCGCCCCGTCGCCATCCTGTACCATGCCGATGCCGAATGGGCCGGTAGCGCCATGCCTATCGAGCGCGTGGCGGCAGAGCTCACGCGCGCGCAGATCGACTTTGATTTTGTGCCCGCCGAGGCTTTTGAGGACAAGAGCCGCTACAAGGTTTCGATTGCCGATGGATTGCTTGGTGTTAACAACTGCCACTACCAGGCATTTGTTATGCCCGGTGCTACGTTTATTGGCGCGGAGACGGCAAAGGCGGCGAGATACATGACGGATGCAGGCGTTATGGTGCTTGCCGTCGACGAGGTGCCCGGCGCATTCTACGATTCCGATGGCGCGGTCGAGCTGGGAGGACTCGTCGCAACGCCGCTCGCCGATGTCGCCCGCGCGCTTGCAAGCGCGGGACTGCAGACCGTTGTGCCTGACACACCGCAACCCTGGCTACGCGCACTTCGCTACGAGCGAGCAGGCGAGACCTACGTTATGCTCGTCAACGAGCACCCACGCGAGCACATCGACTGCACGGTTGCACTTGCGACAGGCGAGCGCCTTTGCGGCACGCGGCTCGACCTGCTAAACGGTGCCGAGCCCGTTGCGTTTGACGGTGCGCTGGAGCTCGCACCCTTCGAGAGCTGCATCGTTGTTTTGCAAGCGAGCAACGAGGATGCGCCCGGAGACGGCGTAATCGACGCTGATACATCGCTCGGCCTGCGCATCGAAGGCCCATGGACCGTTGCCCTCTCCCCTGCCGGCAGCAATGGCGCCTTTGGTGAAGCACAAGAGCTCAAACACCTGGGCGACCTTACGGCCGATCTGTTCACCGGCACCTGCGGCACCTACCGATATCATGCGTCGTTTGAGCTGGCCAACGATTGCACCGACGCCACGATCGACCTGGGAGACGTCTACGAAACCGCAACGCTCACGCTCGATGGACGCTCGCTCGGCACACGCATCTGCCCGCCCTATCGTTTTGCCGCCGGCTCACTTTCCGCCGGTGCGCATGAGCTCGCGATCGACGTCATCAACACGCTCGACCATGCGATCCCCGACATCTTCGGTCTCACCGAGCCCGTCGCCCCCAGCGGCATCCTCGGCCCCGTTACCCTTTGCGGGCAAAACCTGCCAAAATAAACCTGTCCCTTTTTGGCAGGTTTGGCGAGTGTGGGAGTTCGCATGGATATCAAACGCAAGATCACCGAAGCGCAGGGCCTCACCCCCACCGAGCAACAGCTCGGCATTGCAGCCCTTGCCATCGGTCAGGACATCCGCGGACTTTCTATTAAGGAATTTGCCGCGCGAACCAACGTTTCGGTCGCGAGCGTACACCGTTTTTGCAAAAAGCTCGGTCTCGAGGGCTTCAAGGATCTCAAGGTCGAGCTTATTCGCTTGGCAACCGAGGCGGGAAACCGCCGCGACGTGGACATCAACTTTCCCTTTGATGCTACGTCCAGCCCCGCGCAGGTTATGGAGCGCATGGAGGGGCTCTACCAGACCACGCTGGCCGAAACGCAGGAGCTGCTCGACCCCACGCAGCTTGACCACGCCGCCAAGCTCATCGCGAACGCCCGACAGGTCGACATCTACACGGGCTCGCACAACCTCTATCCAGCGGGAATGTTCCGCGACCGCCTGCTCTCCGCCGGTAAAAGCGCGACGTGCCACGACGGTGTCGAGGCCCAGGTGCGCACGGCACTCGCCTCGGGTCCCGACCATGCGGCAATCGTCATCTCCTACAGCGGCCTTGCCCCCAATCTCAAGGACATCTTGCCGATCCTCAGCAGCCGGCATGTCCCGGTCATCGTTATCGGTACGCCTTATTGCGCGCGCATTCATCCCGGCTTTGCTGCCTACCTTACGGTGAGTGACCACGAGAGCATGACGCATCGCATCACGCAGTTCGCGAGCCACATCGCCGTGCAATACGTGCTCGATTCGCTCTACAGCAGCTACTTCGCCAAAGACTACGCCCGCTGCTCCGAGTTCCTGGAGCGCTCGTTCCCCTACACCCGCCTCCCGGGGCTCAAGTAGCGACGAGCGTGGATAATCTCCCACTTTGAGGCCGTACATAGACCAAAACCGGGAGATTATCCACGCTCATTTCTGACTAGTCATTTAAGAACGTCCCCAATGACTACCCATCCGGAGCAAGGCAACGCCGCAAGAAGAGGACGGACAGTGAGCGACGTCCAGAGCGAACAAGTTGGCATGAAAAAGGCAAGGCATAGACCTTCTGGTCATGCCTCGCCTTTTGAATGACAAATTGTCGCCCTGGGCGGCGCGCAGCGTCGGGCCGTTACGCGGGTTGGTAAACCCGCGTAACCACCTACTCCTGAGCTCCGTACTGCTCGTAGTAGGCGTCGATGGCGGTCTTGAGCTCGTCGTCGATGACGACCTTGCCGTCGATCTCGTGGTTGTAGAGGGTCTCGACGACCTCGGCCATGGAAACGATGCTCGCGACGGGGAAACCGTACTTTGCCTCGATCTCCTTCTGAGCGGTGGTCACGCCACCCTTGCCGACCTCCATGCGGTTGAGGGACACGATGAGGCCCTTGATCTCGACATCGGCAGCAGCCTTAACCTTGGGATAGGTCTCGTCGATGGACTTGCCGCTGGTGGTAACGTCCTCGACCATGACCACGCGGTCGCCGTCCTGGGGCTCATAGCCCAGCAGGTTGCCCTTATCGGCACCGTGGTCCTTGGCCTCCTTGCGGTCGCAGCAGTACTTGACCTCCTTGCCGTACAGCTCGTGGTAGGCAATTGCGGTCACGACGGCCAGCGGAATACCCTTGTAGGCCGGTCCAAACAGCACGTCAAAGTCGTCGCCAAAGTTATCGTGGATGGCCTGGGCGTAATACTCGCCCAGCTTCTTGAGCTGATAGCCCGTCACGTAAGCGCCGGCATTCATAAAGAACGGGGACTGACGGCCGCTCTTGAGCGTAAAGCTGCCGAACTTAAGAACGTCGGACTCAACCATAAACTTGATGAACTCTTGCTTGTAAGCCTCCATGCGGGCTCCTCTCGTAATCGCGTACGTGCCTTCCAGTTTAGCGCAGGCGAAGCGTCGATGCGGGCGCGCTTTGAGGCCACACCCCCGTTAGAGTAAGGGACTGGTCGGCGTCTCACACGTTAGTCATTTGGTGTCCAGGACCAGAAGAAGTTGATAAGGGCCACGCGCGAGGCGGTGCCGGTCTTTTTGTTGATCGAGGAAATGTGACGGTAGAGCGTGGAGCGCGAAAGGAAAAGCGTTGCGGCGATGTCCTGAACGCTCTGGTCCGAAACGACCAAGGCCTCAAGAATATCGCGCTCGCGCTCTGTAAGCTCAAAGGTGGCGACGAAGGCATCGAGGCGTTCATCGGACGTGAGCTCCGCTGCCTCCACGGGCTCGGAGTCGGAGCATGTGGGCGCAAGATCCCCACCAAGATCATCAGTGGCAAGCGGCAGGCCGTCCTGCATCACGACATCATCGGCCCGTTGCCCCAACTGCCCCAGCAGCGTAATCGCAATACCCACAAACATCACGAGCGCCGCGCCGACTGCCGCCAGCACGTTTTGACTCGAGATGATCGCCACCGCCGGCGCCGTCACGAGCATCGAGCACACGTTGTTGACGACGCGACCCATGCACGGCCAAAAATATGACCAGCGTGCATAGAGTGAGATGGCGGCGAATTTTGTGGTAAAGAACACCACAAAGAAGCCCGAGCCCAGATAAAAGATGATCGTGGCAGCAAGCTCGTTGCCGCCATTGCCATCGATGATGAGCACAAAGAACGAAAGCGTGGACAGCATGGCGACACATGTCATGCCGATATTCATATACGAGCGGTCGTGCAGGTCAAATAGTGCGCCGGCGGCCAACGAGCTCACGACAAGCAGCAGGCGCGGCCAGTCACCCAAATCAACGGCTCCGGTAGCATACAGGGTTGTGAGGCCCGCGTTGAGAGCGGCGAATACGCCGGAAAGATACGCTGTCGCCACGGTCAGGCGAACTACGGTGCGGCGAAATGCCGCCTTTGCCTCGGGATCGTCATGCCATTTGGCGCCATATTCCAGAGCATCTACCGAAAGCCCGGCAGCACTGGGTTCGAAGTTGGGATCGGACTCGTCGCGCAGCTTGGCGCGTCGGGCACCGTGGAGCAACGCTACCTGCGCGATCGCACAGATGACCAGAACAGCCTGCTGAGGAATACCAACAGGCATCGCCATGTGGTTGAACACCTGTACCAGAACGCCCATGGCATAGGAAAGTGCTGCGGCGCGCGCCAAGCAGGGCGTCCGCGCAAAGCGTCGCGCAAAGTTTGCGTGGGCAGTCGATCCGCAGTAGCCCAGGGCGCAGCACGCCACCAGGCCGCCGGCAATTACCACCTCAAACCGCACTGCCATAATCATCAGCAGCAACGCCGATACCAAAAGCACGCCTGTAATATCGCTCGTCGCATCGATCGTCTGGGGACGGCGATAGTACAGAAATGGGCGCACGAAAAAGCCAATCACGCTCGCGCCGACAACGATGCTCTCGTAGATGACGACCTCACTCGATGGCACGAACTCGGCTATGCGCACATCAAAAAGATACTCGCACGCCAAAAACGTGAAGAAGAACAGCGCCAGGCATATAATCTCCCGAATGCCCCGACGCAGATATGCGGTTGTGTCTCCCATGCCCCTCACGGTTAACCCCCGGCCGCTTAATTGGTCTGGAATCTATTTTAATAAAGAATCAATCTCAATATCAAAACCAAGCTCGAAATGCTGCTAATTCGACCCCAGTCGTCCACATCACGCCGAGATTTTGAGCCGCATGGCCCAGAAGGGGCACGCGCGACCTCTAGCTCGGCAAGGAGTGTTTCCAACTGCGCTCATTTAAGTACGTCCCCAATGAGTAAAACCACCCCCATTTCCCGTGCTAAGGAAATAGGGGCGGTTCACGCCGGCCTTTATCTTTTTCGACAGCCTTGTTTGGCTCGCGCTACACCAGGCGCATGGCCTCCTGGACAGTACCGTAAAGGTTGGCGTCGTTGCCGAGCTCGGCCACCTTTATCTGCGGCACAGGAATGCCAGCAAGGGTCCCTTCGTAACTCGCGAGGGCCAGCGGCATCTGCGCACGCAGGGCATCGACGAGCTCGGGATGGCACGAGATGCCGCCTGCGATCACAAAGACCTCGGGGTCGAGCACGGCCTGCAGGTTGATGAGCTGTCCGTCAAATGCGCGAGCGTAGCGGTCGAGCGCGCGCTGCGCCGCTATGTCGCCATCCGCGATCCACTCAAAGACGCGGCGGCCGTCCACCGGAGAATCCGCAGGCAGGCCCTTCTCGGCAACGGCGGCATCGCGGAGCGCGCGCCAACCACCCGAGCCCGCAAAGGAGTTTTCCATGCTCGCGGCAGTCGTGACATCGTTGCGCAAGAAGCTGAACTCGCCTGCAAAGCAGTGCGCGCCGCGCAGGACCTTGCCGTCGATGACGATACCGCCGCCGATGCCCGTGCCAATAGCGAGTACCACGCCAAAACGCGTCCCGCGCAGGGCGCCAGCCGCATACTCACCGAGTGCACAGCACTTACCGTCGTTATTGACGGCAACCGGCACCCCCAGCGCCTCGCGCATGAGCTTTCCCAGTGGGCAGCCGTCCATAAACGTGAGCGCACCGCCGCGATGGATCGTTCCCGTGACATCTCCCTCGTAAATACCGCCGGGTGCGCTCACGCCTACGGCGTTCACGCGCTCGCGGTACGGCTCGACGAGCCCGATCAACGCCGAAACGGTCTCCTCAGCCGTGGTAAAGCCCGTCGGCAGGCTCCCGCGCTCGCGGATGGAAAAATCCTCGCCCAGCACAGCCCATTTAACGGCCGTACCGCCCACATCGATTCCAAAGAACTCCTGCATATTCGCCCCTCACGTGCCATAGCCCCGAACGCGCATCGCCGCGACCACCACAGGGGCTGCCCTTATGATGGTCGTGCAGCAAATCGCGCCCGGAGCCGATTATCTCTATTATTACGCCTCTACTTTAGTCAGACGAAGCAACATATACTGCTTACTAGGGAGGTCGATGCGGAACTTGCCCTCAAAGGTTCCGGGAAGCTCTTCCTCCGTCATGTCCCATGTGTCCACGACATTCACCTTGTAACGAGCGCCCGCCTCGCCCTCAAACTCACGATACGCCGGACGGTTGAACCCAAAGTACATAAGGACATCGGCAGTCCCGTGGCCATGATCGTTGGACATACAGGTGACATCCCAGGTAAACGTACCGTCAAGGATGCCGACCTCATCGGGCACCCAGTCAAAATCGGCCGGCAGCGCCTCCATGTAGCGACGGCAAAAGCCAATGCGATCGGGCGAATCGCCGTAGAGCTTGCCGCCGTGCGCCCACCACAGCTTGGGTCCGCGGTCGACGTAGGTCTCACCGTGGGTCACATAACCGCCACGCAAACTGCCCTCCCAAAAACGACGTACGAGTTCCTGAGCGGTCAGGTTACCCCAGCCCCAGTTGATGTTGCCCTCATAGCCGACCTCGTCGATCAAAACCGGCTTGCTATACTGCGCGCGCAGCATGGTGACGTCCTCGGCTGTGTTCTTGAGGTCGCACCTCTGGTAGCTCACGTGCGTAATCCACGGATGACTGTGGTCAAAGATCTCACGGCAATTGTGGATACTGCGCAGATGACCATACGGGTCGTTCGCCATGATGATACGGGCATAGCGGTCCCAGTCCTCGGCCGGCTTCCACGGCATAAGGTCCCACTCATTGGCAAGGCTCCACCAAATGTTCTTGTATGCCGAGAAGCGACGAGCGACATACGTCAGGTAGAAAATATCCTCCTCGCGCGTCATACGAGAGAAGCCCCAGTCCTCAGGCTTGTCATACGGATGCAAAACGATGAGATCCGCCTGGATGCCCAGCTCGTCAAGCTGCTCGATGCGGTGCTCGAGGTTTTCCCAAAACGGCTCATAGAAGCGAAAATGGTCGAAATCGCCCTTCTCGCCTTCATAGGCATACATCGCTGGGTCCTCAACGTTATAGTCGTAGAACTTGGGGAAGACGCACATGCGGATCTTGTTAAAAGGTGCCTCTGCGAGCGTCTCGAGCGTCTGCTCCTGCAGCTGAACATCCTGGTTGGTCCAGGCATAGCATGTGGTGCCAAAGGGCAGGTAGCGCGTTCCATCCTCGTAGGCAAAGTTGAAATCCTCGTCAGTAATGAACGGAGCTCCGTGGGCGAGCACATCCTTTGCCAGCAGCACGCGACCATGATTGGCGCCCGTGGCGGGCACGGCCTCAAAAGAGCCGGCGGCACCATCGAGCTCGGGGTCATTGGAGCTCACCGTGTAGTTCCAGACACCGGCACTCTCGGGCATAAAGTTGATTCCGTAGCAGCCATTGCCCTTGTAGAAGCCATGGACCTCAAAGCTGTCCTGGCCATCCGCGCGGTCAAATCGCGCCGACAGCTCGACTTCGACATAGGGATTGCCGGCCGCAGTGCCCGCGAGCTCGAGCTTAAACACCTTGTACTGCTCGACGATAGTCATGATAACGCCTCCAAGTTAAGCGATTGAATAGTCGGAGTCCGTCGGGCAACACGAACGCAGCCCGACGGAATGAAAGAGAGTGGCAAATTACTTGGCGCTCTTGATGAGCATGATGGACACATAGCCCACGGCGATGAGCACGATGGAGATTGGGAACGCCATGAAATAGGAGCCAGTGGCGACAACGATTGCCGAGGTCACGATGGGACCAAGGATCTGACCGATGGTGTTGGCGATATTGAGGATGCCCAGGTCCTTGCCGGCGTTCTCCTTATCGGGCAGAACATCGACATTGAGCGCCTGGTCCACGGAAGAGTAGATACCGTAGCCAAGTCCGGCGAGCAGAGCAAATCCGTACATGCCGATAACGGACTTAAGTAGCCAGGGCAGGGCGATACCGATACACATCATAATCGTTGCGACGAGGATGATAGGCTTGCGGCGGCCGATCTTGTCGGAGATGGCGCCCGAGGTAAGCGAGGCGACAAGCGACACGACCATGATCACGACGGACATACTCGAAAGAACTGCGCCGGCTTCTGCCACGGGAAGACCGATGTACTTCTCGAGGATATAGAGCTGATAGCCGTTGATGCAGAAGTAACCGAAGATGAGGAGCAGACGGCCAAAGAGCGCCAGATAAAAGTCGCGGCAGTTCTTGGTGGGCGGAACGAACATGAGCAGCAGCGACTTGAGATTGAGCTTCTCAGACTGCTCGCCCTCGTCAAGAGCGGCAGACTTCTCGCGCGGCCAAATGATGACGGCGAGGATGCCGGTCAGCAACCAAGAGACCGTGCCGATGATAAAGCCAGGAACTGGGTTGGAGAGGAACTGCGTACCGATGATGGTGCCAATCGACTGGCCGGCCGTTGCGCCGCCGCCATAGAATGCGGAGAGCGTGCCGCGCTTGTTAAGCGGGATGCGGTCGGAAAGCACGGCAACAGCAGGGGCAAGCATGCAGTTGAGGCCAATCTGCAGCACGCACCAGGAGGCGACGATCATGGGAAGTGTGGTCGCGACCGAAGTGCTCCAGAAAGCACAGCCGCAGATAAAACCGCCGAGAACGATAAACGGCGTGCGCTTGCCAAAGCGGCTGTGGCAGTGGTCGGAAAGCGCGCCGAAAACGAGATTTGAGAACAGGGCGAAGATCGAACCGACCGAGTTCATCGCCGCGAGAATTGCCTCGGGCTGGCCAATATTAAGGCCGTTAAAACGCTCGGGGAACAAGACGTTGGAGCCGATTGTTCCCGACATCATCCACATGATTCCGAAGATGATAAAGCCGATCATAAAGCGCCATGTCTCGGTTTTGGTCATGGGCTTTCCGGTATCGGGGGCGATGGCGTTCTCGTCAATCGCCGCGGCGGTTTGATTTGCCATGGAATAGATCCTCTCTGTGATGGAATGCGCGAGGGCGCTCGTGCACCAAGGGTCAAGGGGTCAAACCCGCTGGATGCGGCGGCCGTGGAATGGGGTACGGCTGCTCGCGAGCGTCTGTTGAGTTGTTACTTACTAACTAGTAAGTAACTCCACGACCTGTATAGTACGCTTACTAAGTACTTAGTAACCTATAAGAGCGGTAAACGGTTGTTTTGAACAGCTGAACGGCTGAGGTAAGCTATGGGGGTATACAAAAGGCATTTGGCGGCAATACTCGAGCCGCCCTAAATAAGGCAGCGCGATTTATATGGACACTCAGAAAACTCCCACACCCGCGGCAAAGAAACGCAGCGCTGCGGCGCAGGAACGCCTTGACCAGATTGTTTCGGCGGCCGTGCGGCTTATCAACGCGCGCGGCTTTAACGGCATGTCGCTCCAGGCGGTAGCCGACGAGGTGGGCATCACCCAGGCGGGCGTGCTGCACTACGTGGGCAGCAAGCACGGGCTTTTGGTCGAGGTGATCCGTCGCTATTACGATCGCAGCTCAACCTTAGACGACTATCTCTCCCTCTTTCATCCTGGCGGGGCATTTGAGGGCCAGAGCCCCAAGATTCCCGAATACTGCCGTCTGCTCGTGGCGGAGAACAACAGTCAGCCCGAGCTCGTCATGCTCTTCCAGATGCTCAATACCGAGGCCATGAGCACGGAGAGCCCCCTGCACGAGTATTTCAACGACCGCTCGCGCGGAGTTATCGAGCCCGAGCCCGATGTTAACTGGAGCGTTCCCGAGGGAATCGACGCCACCGAAGCCATCTCGTGCGCGCTGGCGGCGATGTACGGATTGGAAGGCCGTTGGGTGGCGCGACCCGACGAGATCGACTATCCCGCCGAGTGGTCTAAGTTCGAGGACATCCTCTTTCCCCTTCCCCTCTGGGAGGGCTACCGTTAAGAGCGGCGGTATGCAATCGCCATTACCAACCGCAACGGCTGTGTCGATACAAAAAGGCCCGGGCTACCACCCGGGCCTTTTCTCTTGCGTTATTCCGTTTTCCTTAACGCGCCGGCGAGACCACGAGCAGCGCGTCGTGCTCAAAGGGATGCTGGGCCACGCGCACGGTGCCGTCACCGTTGTCGCGGACGGGCAGCTTGGCGATGCGCTTGTCCTCCATGTCGAGGACCGTCGCCGTCCAGTCGCGCGCACCGTCGAGCTTAAACTTGAGCGCCGTGGTACGCGGCAGGTACGTGACGACGCGATCGCCAACGCGCGCCACACGAATGGCCTCACGCGCGTCATCGAGCAGCTCCTGCGCCGGAACCACGGCAAGTGCGTCATCGCCAGCCGTAGCGCCCAGGCCGGCAAGCACATGCTCGATCGCGCCAAAGTCCCAAACGCCCGCAAACTGCAGGCACTCCTGCCAGCGGAACGGCATATCGAAGCCCTCGCCCAGCACCGAGCCCTGGCTCTTGCTGGTCTGCCAGTTCCAAACGCCGTGCGCGCCATAGGTCACACCTGCACTGGCGCCGGCGAGGATCGACGACCACACGCTCGCGCGGCAGTCCTGCGCGGTGAACCGCCAGTACACGTTGCGCGAGGCGCCCATCTGCTCGTAACAGGGCTCGGAGTTGACCATCGGCTTTTTGGGATAGTTGGCGATAAAGTCCTGCGGCAGGCGCCAGGCCTCGGGCTGGCCCTCGTAGTTGTGGCCGGGCTGGAACATGTAGAAGTCCAGGCGGTCCAGGTACTGCAACGGAATGGTGCGGTTGCCGCGGTTGATATGCATGGTGCGCAACGCTTCGGGCGCGCGCTTGACAACTTCGTCGAGGGCATCCTCGTAATAGGCGATCGCCTCGTCGCTGGTAAAGTCGGTATCGCCCGTCACCACATAGACGGGGTCGAACTCGCCCAGGTTCTCGACGACGCGGGCAACGTGGGCACGGACCTCCTCGCGCGGCATAACCTCGGCACCGCAACGCTCAGCAATCTTGGCGCCCCAGGTACCGGGCACGTAGTTGCACCACATAAGCACGAGTGCCGGACGAATGCCGTGCTCGACGGCAGCGCGGCACATGGCAGCAGCACGGTCCCAGTACGCCTGGTTGGGACGGGACCAATCAAAATGCACGCCGTCCTCGCTGGCATAGGGCCAAATGCCCAGATCGGGACAGCAGCGGTCCCACTGCGGCAGCGTGTTGATCTGCAGCACGTTCATGCCCTGCTCGGCGCGACGGGTCAGATAGTAGTCCCAATCGGCCTCGGTAATGCTCGTAAACGCGCTCCAGCACGTATCGGCAAACCAAAAGAACGGTTTGCCCTCGCACAAAAAGCCGTCCTGACGACCGTTAACGGTCAGCTTTCCCAAACTCATCTGCATGCCCTTTCGTTTGATAAAGGAGTTGCGAACCGGCAGATTCTTTCGCGGTAACCCCGCGCGAAAGCCCCTGGCGCTTAGCAAGCCCCGGCGAGTAGGCGCCGCGCGCCCCCAATCAGTCTACCTTGTAAGAAGGGCCCCGCCGGGCTTGCGCCTGACGGGGCCCTGTCGTGTAGGTAAGGTCGTATGCGTCCGAATGGTTTGGCCTTAGGCCTCCATCTCGGCGAGCTCCTCCTTGGAGAAGCCAGTGGCAAAGACGACGGCAGCGGCGATGACAAAGGAGATTGCCATACCGACGATAGCCCAGACGGTGTTCATCTGGCCACCCTGCAGGTAGTTGGTGAAGACCAGGAAGTTGGAGGCACCGCCGGCCAGGTAGTAGGTAACACCCATGAGGCCGGAGAACACAGCGCCGATAGCACCGCCGATAAACATACCGAGCATGGTGCGACGGAAGCGCATGAGGATACCGAAGAGTGCGGGCTCGGTGACGCCGCCGGCGATGGCGGAGATGACGTAACCCAGAGCAAGACCCTTCTCGTCGGGGTTCCTCATCTTGAGGAAGGCACCGAAGGCGCAGCCCCAGACAGCGGCCATAGCGCAGTTGGTGGAAACGAAGACGAAGGGATCGTAGCCGGCAGCGATGATCTGAACCTGAGCGAGCAGGATGACGGGCATGTGCATGCCGCAGACCACGAAGAGCTGCCAGAAGGCGCCGAGGATGGCCATGACGATCAGGATACCGATACCGCCAAGGTCAGCAAGACCAAAGAGGGCGTTGGCGATGAGGCTGCCGATCTCGTTGCCGATCGGGGCAAGGACGATGAAGGCGATGGGGATGGTGACGATCATGGTGCAGAACGGCGTGAAGACCGTGGACAGCACGTCGGGCATGACCTTCTTAAAGAACTTCTCGACAAAGTACAGGACCGGCACCGAGAGGATGATCGGCAGGACGGACTGCTGGTAGTTGGCAGCGGCGATCTGGATGCCGTAGACGGAGATGATTCCGCCACCCTCCTGAGTCGCGACACTCACGACGGACGGGGCCATGAGAGCACCGCCGAGGAGCATGCCCAGAACCGGAGAGGCGCCGAGCTTCTTAGCAGCGGCATAGCCCAGGTAAATGGGGATAAAGGTAAACGTGGCCTCGTACAGGGTGGTGTAGAGGAACGTGTAGGTCGGATCGGTATCGGAGAGAACGCCGAGCATAGTGGGACCGAGGACCGCGGCGATGGTGCGGAACAGACCGCCGGCCATGAGCAGCGGGATCAGCTGGGTCATGGAGCCCGACAGATAGTCGAGGATGATGTTGGGCAGGTTCTTGAGCTCGAACTTCTCCTTAGGAGCGTCGAGGTTCTCGTCGACCGCGGCACCCTGTTTGACGCCGGACATGGCGACGAACTCGGCGAGCACCTTAGGCACGTTCTGGCCGATGATGACCTGAAGCTGGCTGCCGGCGAACTGGCAACCCAGAACACCCTTGACCTTCTTGATCTTCTCCACGTCGGCCTTGCTGTTGTCCTTGAGCGTCAGACGCAGGCGCGTCATGCAGTTGGTGGCGACGGCAACATTCTCCGCACCGCCCACGAGCTCGAGGACATCGGTGGCAATCTGCTTGTTATCTACTGCCATGGGACCCCTCCCCATATCATCGTGTGCCTACCCGTTTGGGCGTAGGCACGCCTTTGGCCCGGCGACTATAACCCCTTACGGCTGCCGAGCCCTTGGATACGCTGTCGTAAACAATCTGTTTACTGAACGTTTACAGCGCTTAGTTTACACGCAGCGTTGAATTTGTGGCACTTTTGCCGTTTGCAGTCCGGTGAACGGTAGGAAATCGGGGGTGAACGTAATTGAACGCTAAGGCATTACATATAGTACCGTTTATTAATAAATAGCCGTCTACGTGGGATTTTATATAATCTGGCACCCAAATGCCTTGTTGACCCATCAACAAAAGCCCTGCTAGATAGTGGTAAACGAGTGTTTAGTAGTTCATTGAGCGTTTGATGTGACCGTTTACCGAGTTCATCTGCTTATTCTCTAATTCTGCTTTACACTAAACATGTTTAGATTGTATTGCCGCACACGTTTAACTCTCGCGGCACAAGGGAGGCAGCTCATGGAACTCAAATCGTGCACCTACGCAACCGTCACCACCTTGGGTGACTTTGGCCCCTGGATCAGCAAGGTCGTTCTCGACCTGCCCTGCACCGTGCGCGCCAACGATCTCGATTCGAACACTTTCCATATATATGCAGAGCGTCACGAGCGCACGGGCGAGGTCCTGATGCGCAAGGAACACGGCGCCGACCATGCCGCGCCCTCCGTGGGTTACATCGACGTTCTCGCCGCGTATCCGAGTGACGAGAACGGCCGCAAGCTCGCCGTGGGCACCCATGTGGCACTCGAGGTCGCCGAGCAGCGCCTGACCAAAAAGATCGAAGGCGGCGTCATGGGCTCGCGCATGCTCGATGACCAGCTGCACATCACGCAGCTCGCGGCTCTTCCCGGCAACGACGGCGACGACCCCACCTGCGGCCTGGTCTTCGATACCTGTCGCGGCGACATCTGCCCCGCACTCAAGGGCTGGAGCAATGCCGTACAAAAGACCGCCATTGATGGCATCGCGCTCGAGTACGGCTTCTTTGAGCCCAGCTTTAAGGCAGAGGACTCGGCCTGCTTCAATCCCTTCGCGCCCGAGGCCACGGTCGTGCCCCAAAAGGCCCCGCTCGTGGTGTACCTACACGGCGCCGGCGAAGGCAAGGGCGCCACACAGGGCGAAGGCGCCACGCGCGCCTATACCGGCAACCGCGTGACAGCCATTAGCCAGGCGCAAATCCAGCGCTACTTTGGCGGCTTTGCCTGGGTGCTCGTGCCGCAGTCTCCGACGTTTTGGATGGACAACGGCGTCGAGCAGCTCGGTCGCTCCAACCAGAGCATCTACTCCCCCGTACTCAAAGCGCTCATTGACGAGTTTGTCGCCGAGTATGCCGAGCGTATCGACACCGACCGCATCGTGATCGCTGGCCTTTCCAACGGCGGCTTTATGACCCTGCGCCTGTGCGCCGACTACCCCGATTTCTTCGCCGCGGGCCTTCCCTGCTGTGCCCCGTGGTACAACGCCACGGACGAGGACGTAGCCGCGCTCGCCAAGACGCCGCTGTGGTTTACGCACTCCAAGGGCGACGAGCTCGTGCCGCCGCAACAGACCGTGCTGCCGCTCACGGCGCGCCTGCGTGACGCCGGAGCCAACGTGCACCTCACCTACTTTAGCCATGTCGAGGACCTGACCGGGCGCTATCGCGAGGCCGACGGCTCGCCCAAGAAGACGTTCAACCACGGCGTGTGGATCCACCAATTCAACGACCTGTGTTATCAAGACTTCGACGGGGGTAACGTACTCATCGACGGCGAGCCGGTGGGCTGCTGGGAGTGGTCGGCCAGAGTTTCGAGGTAACCATCCCATCGGGGGCCCTGACCTTTAGTTTTGTAAACGTCCTCGCGCCTGAGCCCCGCTTATCCTGCTCCTTCGGAGCATCGGATAAGCGGGGCCCGCGCTGACGCTCCTATTTGGCAAGGTGTTTTTTAGAATCCATTTTGCGCTCGGCCTCG
>CABSNM010000015.1 GCA_902479065.1 uncultured Collinsella sp. | reverse complement strand
TCTCGGAAGGCACGTGCAGACCTTTCGTCATGGCCTCCTACCTTTCTTTCGGGCCTTACTGGCCGAATGTATCAGCGCCCCTCCGTATGGGACGCTGCTTGCTGACAGCTCTAGTTATATCCAAAAACCACCCGCAATTCCACCTCGCCCCCGAACGGTCAGCAAAGTGCGATGAACGGTATATTGCATACGATTCCCCCATGATGCACTTCAGTTCTCTAAAGCAGGTTTTCAAAGGTAATCGTTCTTTTTTCTAAGTAATTGAGCAAGATTGCACAAATAATTTCATGTTTAGGAATTGCATAGCTAAAACGGTTTTCTGCATATATATATCGTCTGTCCATGATTCAATTTGAATTCGATTATATTCAGCTCGCAATCATTCTTATTCATACATCCTCACCAATTGAGTATGGATATAGATTGTTTTCAAAACGAGTCGGGCAGTTAGTTGCATGCCTTGACGGCGTAAGAAGTAGGTTAAGATACCGTTCGCACAATACGTCCGTGCCACAAGTCGACTAAATTGAGACAATAGTGAATAGGGTTAGGCTACCGTCCCCTGCGGGGACTGAACGGACAGATGCATATGCCGAGCAAAATCGAAAAAAAGCAAGCCGCCGCAAAGCTGCGCAAACCGCCGCGCGACTTCTCGTACACGCAGAACCGAGAGCTCAGCTGGCTACGCTTTGACAACCGCGTGCTCGACGAGGCTTTTGATGAGTCCGTGCCGCTGTTCGAGCGCCTTAAGTTCGTCTCGATCTTCGAGTCCAACCTCGATGAGTTCCTCATGGTGCGCGTGGGTGGCCTGTCCGACTTGGCCGAGCTCAAAAAGCAACCTGTCGACAACAAGAGCAATATGACCGCCTCCGAACAGGTCGATGCTGTCATGGCAGAGCTGCCCGGGCTCCTTACCCGTTGGGAGTCCATCTTTAAGAACATCGAGGGCAAGCTCGATACCTTGGGCGTTCACCGCGCCCGCATCGATTCGCTTACGCCCGAGGAGCGCACCTTTGTAACCCGCTACTTCCAGGCCTACGTATCGCCGGTCATCTCACCGCTGGTGATCGACCCGCGCCACCCCTTCCCCAACCTGCGCAACGGCGCGCTCTACCTGGCGTGCGGCCTGGACGGCGTCACCGACGAGGAGAGCCTGCTGGGCCTGATCGAGATTCCCGCCTCGATGAACCGCGTGGTCGAGATCCCCTCGCCCACCGGCACCTACTCCTACATTCTGCTCGAGGACGTCATCCTCGCCTGCCTGGACAGCTGCTTTGGCTCCTATAAGCCGCTGGATCGCGCGCTGATCCGCGTCACCCGCAATGCCGATATCGACCCGGACGGCGAGGGCGTCGAGGAGGAAGAGGATTACCGCCAGCACATGAAGCGCATCCTCAAGAAACGCTTGCGCCTGCAGCCGGTGGTGCTCGCCGTATCGGGCTCGCTCGAAAAGCCAACGCTCAAGACTATCCGCAAGGCGCTCGAGCTCTCGCGTCGCTCGGTCTTTACCTGCGATATCCCGCTCAACCTGGGCTATGTCTTCGGCATTGAGGGCAAGATTCCCGAGCACCTGCGCAACGAGCTGCTCTTTACGCCGTTTAAGCCGCAGCCCAACCCCACCATCGATATGACCCGCTCCATCCGCGAGCAGGTACTTCGGCACGACAAGCTGCTCTTTTACCCTTACGAGGCCATGAACCCGTTCCTGGACCTGGTGCACGAGGCCGCCTACGACCCCGAGTGCATCTCGCTGCGCATCACGCTTTACCGCGTGGCCAAGCAGAGCCGCCTGTGCGAGTCGCTGATCGATGCCGCCGAGAACGGCAAAGAGGTCACGGTGCTTATGGAGCTCCGCGCCCGCTTCGACGAGCAAAACAACATCGAGTGGGCCGAGCGTCTGGAAGAGGCAGGCTGCACCGTTATCTACGGTTCCGAGGGCTTTAAGTGCCACTCCAAGATCTGCCAGCTCACCTATCGCGAGGGCATGGCGCTTACACGCCTGACACTGTTGGGCACCGGCAACTTTAACGAGAAGACGGCCAAGCTCTACAGCGACTTTATGCTCATGACCGCCCATCCCGGCATCGGCGAGGACGCCAACTTGTTCTTCCGCAACCTGTCGCTGGGCAACCTGCGCGGCGACTACCGCTTCCTGGGCGTGGCGCCGGTCGGCTTGAAGCCGCTCATCATGCGCGGCCTGGACCGCGAGATCCAGCGCGCCCTCGTTGGTGAGCCCGCCCGTGTGTTCTTTAAGCTCAACTCGCTCACCGACCGCGAAGTCATCGACAAGATCGCTGAGGCATCGTGCGCAGGAGTTCGCGTGGACATGATCATCCGCGGCATCTCGTGCCTCAAGCCGGGCGTTCCGGGCAAGACCGAGAATGTGCATGTCCGTTCTATCGTCGGACGCTTTTTGGAGCATGCACGCGTTTACGCCTTTGGCGTGGACTCGGACATGATCTATCTGAGCTCGGCCGACATGATGACGCGCAACACCGAGCACCGCGTGGAGATCGCCTTCCCCGTGCTCGACCCCACCTGCCGTGCCCTGGTCCATGAGTACATGAGCATGCAGCTGCGCGACAACGTGAAGGCACGCAGCCTGACGAGTGACGGCACCTGGGTTCCCGTGGAGCGCAAAGAGGGCGAGAGACCCTTTAACTCGCAGGAAGCTCTGCTGGAGCGTGCCTATCGCAACGCCGAGTCCGCCGCGCAGCAGCGCGCACAGGAGGAGGAACGCTTGGCCGAAGAGGCTATTCAGGCCGAGGTTGAACACGGGGCAGCTGCCAAACCGGAAGCGGTTGCAGCTCCCCCGGTGAATGAGCCCGAGGCTGCCGCAGAGCCCGCCGTGGAGAAAGCGCCCGAGCCCGCTACTGCGACTCCGGAGCCCGCCGCCGAGGCAAAGCCCGCCCCTGCTCCTGAGCCGCAGCCGGCCACACCCAAGGTCCAAGAGGTCCAGGCGACCGTCATTGAGCCCGAGCCTGCACCTGCACCTCAGCCCGATCCGCAGGTCATCAAGCCCGCACCCGAGACGAGCGCCCGTCGCGATAAGCCCGCCGGCAAGACCAAGGCCATCGAGCGCCATCGCCCCGGCCGCGTGCGCATGGGCCTGGGTCTGATCGGCCTGGGTCTTAAGACGCTCATTACCGGCAAGACGAAATAGTCGTTTGTAGAAGCAGTTTGTAGAAGCGCCCCGCATTTGAGGAAAGCCTCGGATGCGGGGCGCTTTTCCCTGCTACCATGGTGCGAACAACAACGCGAATGACAGGCAGGAATATGAAGCTCACTATAGAATCGATGACCTACGGCGCCGACGGGCTGGCGCACGCCGACAACGGCAAGGCCGTCTTTGTGCAGGGCGCCGTGGCAGGCGACACCGTCGAGGCCGAGGTCGTACAGGACGGCAAGTCGTTCATGCGTGCCCGCACCACCGAGATTCTGGAGCCAAGCCCCGATCGCATTCAGTCTCCCTGCCCCTTCGTGGGCATCTGCGGCGGCTGCTCGTGGGGCAATCTCTCACGCACGGCACAGCTCGCCGCCAAGGAGCAAAATCTGCGCTCCACGCTCGAGCGTATCGGCAAGTTCAGCCCCGATCAAGTCGATGAACTGGTGCAACCCATCCGCCACACCAAGGATGATTGGGGCTACCGCAATAAAATCGAACTCGAGCCGACCGTTGTAAACGGCCGCGTGCGTCTTGGCATGCACGGTGTCGATCCTCGCAAGATCGTGACCGTCGATTCGTGCCCGTTGTTCGACAAACGCTTCCCCAAGGCACTCAAATCGGTCGTCGGCGCGCTCAATTATCTGAGCGGCAGCCACGACCTGGGCCTTGAGCGCGTGGGCATTCGCGCCTCGCGTCGCACCAAGGCACTCGAGGTGGCGCTCTGGACGCCTACGGGCTCTTTCCCGCGCTCGCAAGTCTCGCGCGTGTTGGCAGACGCCGCGCACCCCACAAGTGTCGTACGCGTGATGAGCAAGGGCGAAAAGAAGGCCCGCCGTGTTTCCAAGGTCGAAATGCTCGCCGGAGAGGGCTCATGGACCGAGAATATCGCCGAGGGTCAGATGCGCTTGTCTGCCCCGTCTTTTTTCCAGGTCAACACCAAGGGTGCCGAGATTTTGATCGAGCTTGTCATGGAAACGCTCGATCCGCAGGAAGACGAGCTTGCCGTGGACCTGTACTGCGGTGCCGGCACCTTTACCCTGCCGCTCGCCCGCCGCTGCGACTTTGTCGCCGCCGTCGAGGCCTACGGCCCCGCCGTGCGCGACCTGCGCCGTAACCTGGAGATCAACAAGCTTGATAACGTCGACGTCATTGGCGGAGACGCGGTGCGCGAGTTCCCCGACCAGGATGCCGACGTCTTGGTGGTCGACCCGCCGCGCGCAGGCCTCGCCCCCGAAGCGATCGACCTTATCGCCAGCACGAGTGCCCACGATGTCGCCTACGTGAGCTGCGACCCGGCCACCCTGGCGCGCGATCTCAAACGCTTTGTCGAAGAAGGCACCTTCTCCCCCGTAAAGATCACGCCAGTCGACCTGTTCCCACAAACCTTCCACTGCGAGACCGTCGTCCACCTTAGGCGCAACTAGCCACTTAATCATTGCTCAGAAAAATCATTGGGAAATCGAGCGTGGCAAGCGGAGGTCTTCGGGGTATAAGACGGCTAATTGTATGCCGCCTATGAAAGGAACCCTCATGCCCAGCGTTGCCGTTCTCGCCGCCGATGGCTTTGAAACTATTGAATGCTTGACCATGGTCGATGTCATGCGTCGCGGCGGCGTGCGTGCCACGCTCGTCTCGATTATGCCCACGCGTGAGGTCGTAAGCTCGCTGCAGATCCCCGTGACCTGCGATGCGCTCTTTGATGAGATCAACTTTGACGAGTACGACTGCGTCGTGCTGCCCGGCGGCCTGCCCGGTGCCACCAACCTGCGCGCCGATCAGCGTGTCTGCGACGTGGTCTGCGAGTTCGCCGCGACCAAGCACGTCGCCGCCATCTGCGCCGCCCCGTTTATCCTGGGCGAGCTCGACCTACTCGAGGGGCGCCACGCCACGTGCTTCCCTGGCTTTGAGAAAAGCTTCCCCGAAGGTGCCTATACTGGCGAGAAGGTCACGCAAGACGGCAACATCATCACTGCCAGCGGCATGGCACAGTCACTCCCCTTTGCATTGGAGCTGCTGCGCACGCTCGCTGGCGACAAGGCCGTCGAGAAGGTCGCCGAGGGCATCCAACTATGATTTTGGCTTCGCAATCGCCGCGCCGCATAGAGCTGATGCGCGAGGCAGGCTACAACATTCGCGTGATTCCCGCGGATATCGACGAAACGCCCTTTGATGGCGAGGCTCCGCTCACGCTTGTCGAGCGCTTGGCACGCGCCAAGGCGGCTGCCGTTGCTGCCGAGTATGCCGAGCCCAATGAGTTGACCGTCGCGGCCGACACCATCGTCACCTTCGACGGCAAGATTTTGGGCAAGCCGGCAACCGAGGGCGAGGCGCGCACCATGCTTCGTGAGCTTTCGGGCCGCACGCACCAGGTCGCAACCGGCGTCTGCATCGTTAAGGCAGGCGATACGGCCGCCCCGCATGCCGCCGAAAGCCTGTCCTTTGTCGATGTGACCGACGTGACGTTCTACGAGCTCACCGACGAGCAGATCGAGCACTACGTCGCCTCGGGTGAGCCCATGGACAAGGCCGGCGCCTACGGCATTCAGGGCACAGGAGGACGCATGCTCGTGCACGATATTTCGGGCGACTTCTATAACGTGGTGGGCCTACCCATCGCCCGCGTCGCGCGCGCGATTCAAAAACTCTCGTAATTGCATCTGGCGCTGGGTATCCCCCGGCGCCTACAATTTTGGCGTACCGTACGGATCCCGACCGGGCACAAGGCGCGGCGGAAAACCGATAGGAGTTAAACATGGATACACTGCTCGAGGCCATTGACGTCTGCGATGTCGATGGCTTTTGCTATGGCAACTATACGGACGAGGAGGCCGGCACCGGTTGCACCGTAATCGTGGCACCCGAGGGCGCCACCGGCGGCGTTGACGTTCGCGGCGGTGCTCCAGCATCGCGCGAAACCGACCTGCTGCGACCCGAGAACACCGTCGACAAGGTCCACGCCGTCTGCCTTTCGGGTGGATCGGCCTTTGGCCTCGAGGCTGCAAGCGGCGTCGCTCGCGAGCTTGAGAGCCGCGGCATCGGCCTTCCCGTCGGCCCCACGCAGGTGCCTATCGTGTGCTCCAGCTGTATCTTCGACCTCGCCTTTGGTAACCCCACCGTGCGCCCCGACATTGAGGCCGGCATCGCCGCCGTGCGCGAAGCACTCGACCACACCCCCACCAAGCTCGAACAGGGCAACGTAGGCGCCGGCACGGGCGCTACCGTGGGTAAGCTCATGGGGCCTGCCACCTGCATGAAGGCCGGCCTTGGAGCTGCCGCCGTGGCACTCGGCCCCATCAAGGTGGGCGCCGTGGTCTCGGTCAACGCCTGCGGCAACGTTGTCGACCCCTTCACCGGCGAGTGGGTCGCCGGCATGCGCGCCGCAGCCGATAGCGACCAGATCGTCGACATGGAACTCGCAGCCTTTGCCGCCGCCGGATCCATGCAGATGCCGCTCGACCGCACCAACACCACCATCAGCTGCATCGTCACCAACGTGGAACTCACTAAGGCACAAGCCACCAAGGTCTCCCAGATGGCCGCAGACGCCTACGCACACGCCATCCGCCCCACACACACCACCAACGACGGCGACACCATCTACACCCTCGCCAGCGGCAAACTGGGCGCCCAGGCAAGCGCCGCCGTTCCCCTAGACCTACTGGGCATGCTCGCCGTAAGGGCCCTACAGACCGCCATCGTAAACGGAGCCAAAACCGCCAAAACCTCCCACGGCATCCCCGGCGCCGCGAAGTAGCCTAACCTGACCGGTTGCCCGGTGGGGCTTGGCTATGTTTGCTGCTCTACAGTCCTGGCTCGCACGAAGAGCACATTAAGTGCTCTTCGGCTCGTGCGGAACTCGCGACAAACATAACCAAGCCCCACCGGGCAACCTACCAACCAGATTCTTTTCAGCCCAGGCCCCTGTGTACCGCGCGTCGAAGATCTTCAAATTCAAATAAACTGACAATCGATTCTTATAGCAGAGGCCCCTTGGCCTTTAGTTTGATACAAGTTCCGCACGAGCCGGAAAGCACTTAATGTGCTTTCCGTGCGAGCAGGACTGTTCGCAGTAGCAAACTAAAGGCCAAGGGGCCCAGTCAACCTATCAACAGCGATTACTCAGCAGCTAGTTGAATTTGAAGATCTTTGAGGCAAGACGGTATAGGCCGAGTGTGGTTTTGTCTCCGGCCCGTCCGCGCAGATTGGTGAAGAACCCGACCACGCCGTAGCGGGCACGACGATACATGCGCTCGTCGTAGGCCTTCAAATCATTCCACAGCATCTTTAGGCGCTCGTCGGCGCAATCTTCCTCGGAAAGCTTGGTGAGCACCGAGCAGATCGCCATCATCATGGTGAAATAGCCCATCATGTACGAGCGCAGACGCGACGACTCAACATCGCTGTACAGGTGGTACGACTCCATCATGATGCGCGTCACACGGAACTGCTGGTCCAGACGCTTGACCATCGTGGCCTCGTTGACACTCTGGCCCTCGCGACCGATAAAGTAGCGATAGAGGTCGATGTCGGCGTAGTACATGGTCTTGCAACGCGGCAGCGGCACGTAGGCGTAGATGTTGTCCACATAGAACGTGTGCGGCGGCATGGGAAGGTTGGACTCGCGCAGCACATCCGTGCGATAGCACAGGCTGTGCATGAGTAGGTTCTGGTCCAGGCGGAAATGACCGATCTGATCCCAGGAAAAGATCTTTTTGCGCGGCAGGGCAAATTTGTAGCCAATAGCGGTATGCGTGCCCTCGTAAACCTTCTCGTACACGTAGTTCGAGATAAACAGGTCAACGCGCTGGTCACGCTCTTCAAAGCCACGCAGAATCGACAGCATAGTCGAAAGAGCCGCAGCATCGAGCCAGTCATCCGAGTCGACGACCTTGTAGTAGGTGCCCTGTGCCTCGCGCAGACCCGAAAGGACGGCAATACCGTGGCCGCCGTTCTCCTGGTGCACCGCGCGAATGATACCGGGATAACGTGCCTCCCACTCGTCGGCCTTATCGGCCGTCTCGTCCTTGGAGCCGTCGTCCACTACGATAATCTCGATATCGGTGGCGTAATTGCTCCCCTCCAAGATGGAGGTGATGCAATGGTCCATGTCCTTGGCGGCGTTATACGAGGGAATACCGAATGTTATGACTTTATGCATGGCAGGCGATAATCTCATCCGAAAGATCGAGGGCGGAATTGGTCACAGCGTCCATATCGTAGTAACGATACTCGGCCAGACGACCCACCGGGTGGAAGTTCGTCAGGTTCTGGACGCGCTCAAGATAGCGCTCATAGAGCTCACGGTTCTCGGGCTCAAGAATGGCGTAGTACGGCGTCTCGCCCGAGCCGGGCGTATAGGCCTTGGAATACTCCTTCATGATGGTGGTCTTGCCGGGCAGGATCTGACCGGTCATGTTCTTGAACTCGGTAATGCGCGTGTAGTCCTCGCTCGTGGTGTAGTTGACGGTGCCCACGGGCTGGAACTGGTCCATATCGAGCGTCTCGAACTTCATGTCGAGCGTGCGGTACGGTAGCGCGCCCAGATCGAGATTGAACAGCTCATCGAGCGGACCGGTGTAGACGATCTCGCCACCATAGACCTTGCCGTCGATCTTGACGGTAGTCTCGTCGATTTCAAAGAGGTCACGGGCGTCCACGTCGCAGAACACGTCGATCAGGTCGTGGTCGAGCATGTGCTCAAAGAGCGCCGTGTAGCCCTCCTGCGGCATGCCCTGGAAGGGAGCTTGCGGGAAGTAGCGGTCATCATCGCCCACAAAGACGGGAACGCGGCCGGTGATCGAGGGATCGATCTGATCGGGCGTCTGGCCCCACTGCTTCATGGTGTAATGCAAAAAGACGTTCTCGTAGACGTAATCGGCGACCTCGGCAAGATCCGGGTCGTTCTTCTTACGCAGCTCCATAATGGGCACCTTGACATCCTTGCCAAAGGTCTCCACGAGCTTTTGGTACAGTTCCTCGCCGCGCTCTTCGCCAAAGGCGAGCTTGAGGCTCGCATGGTTAAAGGGCACGGGCATAAGGGTACCGTTGATGTTGGCGAGCACCTTGTGCTGGTAGTCCGTCCACTTGGTAAAGCGCGACAGGAAATTGTGGACGCGCTCGTTAAAGGTATGGTAGATGTGCGGACCATACTCGTGGACCAGGATTCCCGCCTCGTCAGTGCAGTCGAAGGCATTGCCCGCAATGTGGCTACGGCGCTCCAAAACGGCAACACGATAGCCGATAGTTTCGGCAAGACGGCGGGCGCAAACGGCACCGGCATAACCGGCACCGACAACAATCATGTCGTACGCACCGGCATTAAAGCCTTCAGGCAGGCCTGAGGTAATCTGCATCGATACTCCTTGTCAAAAGCCACGTGCTCGTTAGCTGGGCTTTTCTCGAACATTCTTCGAGACATATTTATCAGAGCGATTATAGCGCTAATGCGTCCTATAATGAGCTTGCCACACAAGGAAAGCTCAAGCACCGCGGCGTACATTATTGAAAGGTAAACCCGCTAGCAGCGGGTTTATTCGTGAACAGCCGGGCGCCTGGAGCTTAGCGAAACGCTTGTAAGGAGTAACATGAGCGATTTCCTAAACCGTATGAAGTCTGCCGCCAAGGCCGACCTTAAGACGATCGTCCTGCCCGAGGGCGAGGATCCGCGCACTATCGTCGCGGCCACCAAAATCATCGAGGAGGGCCTGGCAAAAATCGTCATCCTGGGCAACCCCGACGAGATCAACGTTCCCGGCGCTACCGTCATCGACCCGCGCAATGCCGAGAAGCACGAGGAGTACGCGCAGAAGTTTGCTGAGCTCCGCGCCAAGAAGGGCGTTACCATCGAGCAGGCTCGCGCCCAGGTGATGGACGCCACCTACTTTGGCACCATGATGGTCAAGATGGGCGATGCCGACGGCCTGGTCTCCGGTGCCTGCCACTCCACCGCCGACACCCTGCGCCCTGCGCTTCAGATCCTCAAGACCGCCCCGGGCACCAAGCTGGTCTCGGCCTTCTTCGTGATGTGCACCGACACCCCGCAGTTCGGCACCGACGGCACGCTGATCTTCGCCGACTGCGGCCTCAACATCAACCCGTCCTCCGACGAGCTCTCCGAAATCGCCATCGCCTCCGCTCACTCCTGGTCCACCTTCATGGGCAACGTTGAGCCGCACGTGGCCATGCTCTCCTACTCCACCATGGGCTCCGCCGGCGGCGAGGTCGCCAAGAAGGTCCAAGAGGCCGTGAAGTTCTGCAAGGAGAAGGCTCCCGAGCTCGCCATCGACGGCGACCTGCAGCTCGACGCCGCTATCGTCCCCACCGTCGCCCAGCTCAAGGCTCCCGGCTCCTCCGTTGCCGGCAAGGCCAACGTGCTCGTGTTCCCCGACCTCGAGGCCGGCAACATCGGCTACAAGCTGGTCCAGCGCTTCGCCGGCGCCGACGCCTACGGCCCCATCCTGCAGGGCATCGCCAAACCGGTCAACGACCTTTCGCGCGGCTGCTCTGCCGACGACATCGTGGGTGTCGTGGCCATCACCGCCGTCCAGGCCCAGATGGCTGAGTAGCGGACATATCCCCTCGGGACCCTACAGGGTAAAGCTCTGAAAACGTCCTCGGACATGCATGAAACCCCCGCTGCGCACTTCGTGCGGCGGGGGTTTCATGCGTCCTGCGGAAAGTTTTCAGAGCTTTACCCTGTAGGGTCCCTGCCGTCACATGGCATTCAGGGCATCTGGAGTGGACGGCTGCTTGGCTACGAGCTGGGGCTGAAAATCTGAATGGATGGGTGCCGTTGCTGGGAGCGCAGGCGTTGCTGATGATGATCACTTTGGAGATTGAAAGGCCGGTGGGCTTCGGCGGTTGTTGTGCCGGAAACTACATCCCAGTTTGGAGGCGGATTGTGGGATGTGGCTTCCGCTTGGGGCCTGTTTGGGAAACTTTGGGACGGAATTTTGCTTTATTGTGGGTCGCACTTTCCGCAACATGCCTCAACTGGAAAGCGTGTCCCAGAATTTGTGCTCGAAATGGGACAAAGTTTCCGCCGCCCGCCTGCTAGCAAAAAGGCCTCCGGAGCTGTTGCTCTGGAGGCCTTTCGTTTACTTGCAAATGCGCGCGTTAGTTGTTCTTGGTCAGGCGCTCGACGTCGTGGGCGATCATGTATTCCTCGTCGGTGGGGATGACCATGACCGTGACGGAAGAGCCGGCGGCGCTGATGACCTGCGGGCCGTTACCCACGGCCTCGCGGTTCCTGTTGTTGTCGATGCGCACGCCCAGCCACTCGAAGCAGTCGCAGAAGGCCTTGCGGATCGACCAGTCGTTCTCGCCGATGCCGGCGGTAAAGGTAATGGTGTCCACGCCCGCCATGGAAGCGATCATGGAACCGGCCTGCTGCATGGCCTTATAGGCGAACATATCGAAGGCGAGCAGGCAGCGCTCGTCGCCCTCGGAGGCGCGCGTGCGGATGTCGCGGGCGTCGTTGGAAATGCCCGAGATGGCAAGCAGACCAGACTGCTTGTTCATCATGTCATCGACTTCCTGGTAGCTGTAGCCGCCCTCGCGCTGCAGGTAGCACACGGTGGCCGGGTCGATGGAACCACAACGGGTGCCCATCATCAGGCCATCGAGCGGCGTGAGACCCATCGTGGTGTCGCGGCACACGCCGTCCTCGATAGCAGCGAGCGAAGCACCGTTGCCCAGATGGCACGAAAGCAGGCGGTGGCAGCGCGAACCCAGGATCTCCTTGGCCATCATCCACTCATAGCGGTGGCTCGTGCCGTGGGCGCCGTACTTGCGCACGTGGTACTTGTCGCAAACGTCCTTGGGCAGCGCGTAGGTGTAGGCAACCTCGGGCATGGTCATGTGGAACGAGGTGTCGAAGACCGCCACGTTGGGCAGCTCCGGATACTTCTCACGGCAATACTCAATCGCTGCGGCCTCGCCGTAGTTGTGCAGCGGAGCAAGCGGTGCCACCTCAAGAATCTTGGCCATAACCTCGTCGTCGACAACCGCGGAATCATCGAAGTGCCAGCCGCCCTGAACGATACGATGCCCAATGCCATCAATCGTAAAGTCGGTCTTCTCGAGCTCCTCGAGCACGCGAGCGATAGCAGAGCGATGATCGGGGAAAGGGACCTCCTCGGTCTGCTTAGCGCCACCGTTCTCGGAGTGGCCAAAGATGCCCATGTCCGATCCGATACGCTCGCAGTTGCCCTTGGCGAAAACCTTGCGGGTATCGGTATCCAAAAGCTGATATTTAAGGCTTGAGCTGCCGGCGTTGACAACAAGTACGTTCATGAGACTCCTTCGCAGTGCAATACGGTCGACGCAGGCCCCTTAAGGCGGCCGCATTTTAATAAGAAGTTATCATATCTTGATAAATAGATATCAGCATATCGCCCAACGAGCGCAAAAGAGGGGCCGAACGGCGCTCGGTCGTCCAGCCCCTCCCCTCTTGCAATTACTTGCCGTTGACGATGCGCTCGACGTCGGAAGCGATCATGAACTCCTCGTCCGTAGGGATGACGAAAATCTTGACCTTGGAATCCTTGGCGGACAGGCACCAAGCGCCGTCGCCACGCAGGGCATTACGGGCGTGATCCATCTTGACGCCCATAAAGGCCAGACGATCGGCCACGCCAGCGCGAACGGCCGGAGCGTGCTCGCCGATGCCGGCGGTAAAGACCAGGGTGTCCATGCCGCACATGGAGGTGGCCATCTCGGCGGCCTTAGCGGCAATCTTGTAGACGAACATATCGAAGGCGAGCTGAGCCTCGGGGTCACCAGCAGCGGCGAGCCCCTCAACGTTGCGGCAGTCGTTGGTCTTGCCACCGGTCACAGCCAAAAGGCCAGACTTCTTGTTCATCATCTCGTCGACCTCGTCGAAGGTGTAGCCACCCTCGCGCTGCAGGTAGCACACGGTAGCCGGGTCGATGGAGCCGCAGCGGGTGCCCATCATGACGCCGTCGAGCGGCGTCAAGCCCATGGTGGTGTCCATGCACTTGCCGTCCTCGATGGCGCACAGGGAAGCGCCGGAGCCGATATGGCACACGACGACCTTGCGGGCCTCGCCGTTGGTCATCTCGGCGACCTTCTTGGAGATGTAGCGATAGCTGGTGCCGTGGGCGCCGTACTTACGGATGTGCAGCTTGTCGCAAACATCCTTGGGAAGGGCGTAGGTCTTGGCGACCTCGGGCATGTTGAAGTGGAAAGCGGTGTCGTAGACCGTGACGTTGGGCAGATCGGGATACTGCTCCAGGCAGTACTCGATAACGTTGGCCTCGGGGTTGTTGTGCAGCGGCGCCAGCGGGGCGACCTCGCGAATCTTGGCGAGGACGTCCTCGTCGACGAGGGAGGAATCACCAAAGTACCAACCGCCCTGAACGATACGGTGGCCGATGCCCTCGATCTTGACGCCGTTGGCCTCAAGGTCCTTCAGGACGACCTCGATGGCGACCTTGTGGTCGGGGAACTCGATGTTCTCGGTCACCTTCTTGGAGCCATTGGCAGCATGGGTGAAGGTACCACCGGTAAAGCAGACGCGCTCGCAGGAGCCCTTTGCGGACACCTTATGGGACTTGGTGTCGATGACCTGATACTTAAGGGTCGAAGATCCCGCGTTGACGACCAGAACGTTCATGTGTCTCCCTACTAACAGGCGGTGTGGCGCCGCCAGGTTACATACGCTTCAATAATAAACCCAAACGCCCTCGCGCTCGGGTTTATTGCGTTGATATATAAGTTATCGGTGCCTAAATACTCATGGCCTTTGACTTGTAAGACGAAATAGCGCGGGGATATACACCAAAGAAGATATCCCGAGCACTACAAGCAATATGACTCGAATGCCCGCGATGCTGCTCAACGCAGCATTGAACAGATAGAAAAGGATGGCACCCACCGCCACCATCTGGCTTTGGACCGAAATCAGTGAACAGCGCATCGAAGAATCGACAGCATTTTGAAAAATTGAGTATTTAATTGGAGCAAATAACGAGTAAGCGACCGTCTGCAGTACATAGAACACGGGCAGCAAATAGACCGGAGTAAAGGGAATCAAAAACAGAGCAGTCAGGGAAAGGCGCACGATGCCGCAAATACGCGCAAAACGGCCCTTGTCGACATGAGCAATCACACTGGGCACAATAAGCCCCATGGAGGCCGAGGCAAGGAGCTGGACCGCAATGATCACACCCGAAGCGACGGCATTCATTCCGCGACCCGCAAGCAACAGTGAGAAAAAGTCTTCCAGGGCAACAAAAGCAAATGCCTGAGAGCAGTCCATGATGAACGCTGAAAGAAGAATGCCGTTACGCGCAATAGCGGCACCGATCATCTTCGGGCTAATTCCACGCTTAGGTGTCGCTGCAGTGTCCCCTCTTCGCATCTCAGGAATGCAGGCAACGACAACCAACGTCAACACCATTGCGATGATATCTGCCGAAAGACCAATGAGATATGCACCGACAGACGAAATGAAACCGCCCACGCAAGCGGAGATGGCATAAGAGGCATAGAAAACAAATCGCTCAACGACATTAAGTCTTACGAGCTGGTCCTGAGAGACGCTGTCAATGTAGATCGCTTCTATGGATCCGCTCACACATGCAACTGCAAATCCTTTGAGAGCAAACGCGCCGATTAAAAGCAGAGGAGAACGGGCGAAAAGTAGGGCGGCGTAGTATCCAAGCATTCCCACGACGCCAACGAGACCGCTTGTCTTTCGTCCAAACCTGTCAGCAATATAACCAGTAGGAACCTCAAGAATGAACTTACTCACTTGGTATGCAATCATCATGCTAGAAATCGCTACCATCGAGAATCCGACGAATTCAAGGTAAACCGTCAGAAAATACAAAATGGTGCTGAAGTTCGACAGAAAAACGAACGTCATATAAAGCAAAACCGTACGGTTTTTCATACTCCGCCCTCCAAGAGTCAGCAATCTAAATCGGAATCTTGGAAAAGCATGAGGGCAGAGCCGTCAGTCATGTGTTAAAAGGCGTCAACATTCACTTGACGCCACGAGGCCAAATGGCCTCACGAAGCAAGGTGACGCAATAGGTGAAGAAATACCGTCTGGTGTCGATCGGTCCAGGCATTTTGTCGATAGCAAAAGTAGATGGGCAAGGCTACGTCATGCGAGCCTTCAATGGAACACTCGCTCACTTCCAGTCCATCTGATGCGAGAGAAGAGCCAGAAAAGCTCAATATCAATCCCCCGGCTTGAAGAAACTCAGTCTGCGCCCTGTTTCCGTATTCGACATCGCGAAAGCGGAAATTAACCAGCTGGGCTTCGGGGCATTGATTGATTGCATTGAGACAGGGTGACAAATTAATTGGAACAGCGAGCCTGCCGCCTAGTAACTCACGAACGGTCATAGCATCCACAGATTGATGACCCGCTGGGCACGAAAGAACCTTGAGCTCCTTTTCACCCAAGTATTTCGAAGAAAGGACACTGTCCCTTGGTTCCTCAAATGAGATGGCCGCATCCGAAATGCCAAGCACAAGTGATTCAAAGCATGTAGCCGTTGGCTGATGCCAAACATCAAGGTGAATCTGAGGGTGCGAGCTTTCAAACGAGTCGTACCAGTTTTCGGAAAAAAGACGCCCCCGCCCGTGAAGACAGGGGGCGTAAAGACGAAAGTGACCGTCGGGCGAAACGCCGCCGTTCCCCGATTGGGTGTACTTTTTGAGATCGTCGATTTGTGCCAGGATCACGCGTGCACGACGCGCAAATTCTCTGCCCGCCGGAGACAAAACAGCCTCCCCCGCCGATCGGTCGAGCAAAACAATCTGATACTCAGATTCCAACTTTTTGATTGCCGACGAAACGGCCTGTGGGCTCACGTGAACGGCGCGAGCCGCTTTGCGCACGCCGCCGTAGTTCGCTACCGCTTGAAGGTATTCGAGTTGAGAAAGCTGCATAGGTTACTCCAAAGGCAGCCAAGGCGACGGGCTGTGCGTCCTCAGATGAGGTTCTCGCCCAGGTTCTTGCCGCCGAGGACGTGCATATGGAAGTGCATGACGGTCTGGCCGGCGTTGACGCCCTTGTTGGAGATGACGCGGAAACCGTCCTCCAAGCCCTTGACCTTGGCGACCTCCTGGATGGCGTGGGCCATGGCGCCCATGGTCTCGGCGGGCACGTTATCGGCGATGTCGCTGTAGTGCTTCTTGGGGATCACGAGCGTGTGGACCGGCGCCTGGGGATTGAGGTCGTCGAAGGCGATGACTTGGTCGTCCTCGTAAACGACGGTCGAGGGGATCTCGTGGTTGGCAATTTTGCAGAAGATGCAATCACACATGGTTGGTTCCTTTCTCGCAGACCAAGGTAATTATATTTGGTCGGGGTGGTTAGAACGAAAGGTTGTCGTCGGTGTTGGCGGCTTCGCCGTCGGCGAGCACGCCGTTGCCGTCGACGTCCTTCAGGAGCACCGAGACCTTCTGCTCGGCATCGGACAAGCGGGTACGCAGGCTCTTGAGGAGCTCGACGCCGCGGGTATAGCTCTCAAGCGACTCCTCGAGCTCCATATCGCCCGATTCCAAGCTGCGTATGATGAGCTCCAACTCCTGCGAAGCCTGCTTGTACGTAAGCTGCTCGACCGGGGTCTTCTCTGCCATATCTGTTTCCTTTCCTAAAGGTTTATCGCTATGAAACGCGGTCTACTCGACCGTATTGACCGTTGCTGCCACGTTGCCGTCTGCCATGCGCACGCGGATGGCGTCGCCGGGCTTAAAGGTCTTGGCGCTCGTAGCCACACCATCATCGCTGTATGCGATGGAATAGCCACGGGCAAGCACCTTGAGCGGCGACAGGGCATCGAGCGACGCAGCAGCTCGGCCCAGGTCGGACGCGGGTTTGCTGAGCATCGTACGTCCCTGATGCTCCAGACGGGAACTCGCAAGCGTGAGCGCATGGCGCTTGCCATCGAGTCCCGAGGTGCTTGTAGCCAGACGCTCGGGCAGGCGTTCAAAGCTGGATCGGAACGCCCCGACCGAGCGCGTTATGGCACCGGACAAACGATCGGCCGTCAAGGCAAGCTCTGACTCACGACGCTCGACCATAAATGTCGGATCGTTGAGACACGGGCGGCATGCGGCCGCATCGAGCGCGTCGCCCAAGCGAGCCGTATAGGTATCCCAGGAACGACGGCCACGCTGATCGAGCATCTCCAGGTCGACCTGGGCCGACCCAATCATCGATGCCATCGCGGCACCCAGACGCTGATGGCGCGCCTCGAGCACATCGGCCAACTCCGTCATGGCCGGCGCCACCGATTCGGCCGCCGCCGTGGGCGTGGAGGCGCGGCGGTCGCTCACCATGTCGCAAATCGAGGTATCGGGCTCATGGCCAATGCCGGTCACCACGGGCACAGGGCAAGCCGCCACCGCGCGGGCAAGCTCCTCGTCGTTAAAGGTCATGAGGTCCTCGAAGGAACCGCCACCACGCACGAGCAAAATACAGTCGGGCGCTGGCGTAATGGCAGCGGCGCGGCGCAAGCCTTCAATAAGCTCTGCCGGCGCACCCTCGCCCTGGACCTTTGCGCCCACGCAGACGAGCTCGACGAGCGGGTTGCGTCGGCGCAGCGTACGCTTGACGTCGTCGATTACCGCACCGGAAAGCGAGGTGACAACCGCCACGCGCGAGCAGAACACCGGTATGCGGCGCTTGCGCGCTTCGTCCATCAGACCCTCACGGCGTAGCTTTTCGGCCAGTTGCGCCACTTGTTGACGCAGCAGACCCTCCCCCGCCAGCGAAAACGAGCGAGCGACAAAGCTCATACGACCCGTGGGCTTATAGAGGTTGAAGCTGCCCTTAAAGCTCACCTGCATGCCGTCACGCAGATCGAAGGTACGCTTGAGATAGGCGCCCTTCCAGATGATGCAGTCGACGGCGGCCGAGTCGTCTTTAATCTGGAAGTAGCAGTGGCCGCTTCGGGCGTTGGGACCACGGAAACCCGTGACCTCGCCCAGGACACTCAGCTGCGGAATGGCATCGAGCGCACCGGCGGCGATTTCTACCGCCTGGCTCACGCTGAGCTCCTTGCGCTCCCGCTCGTCCGAACCGTCAAACTCGGCGGAAACGGTATTGCCGGTCAGATTCCAGCCTGCCACGCAGCCTCCTTTCGTCATCGTGCACAAGGGCTTCGGCCCTGCGCAAATTTAAGTCCAACACATAGTACAGCGCCGCGGGGACACGAATCCCCGCGGCGCCCAGCGACCCAATTTGTTATCGGTTGGAGTTTCTGTTGTAGCGAGCCATAAGATAGAGCAGCTGAATAATCGAGGTGAGCGCTGCAGCCACATAGGTAAGCGCGGCTGCCGTCAGTACCTTCTTGGCGCCGTTGACCTGCTTGGAGCTCATGCCCGACTGCTCGATGTACGCCACAGCACGTCGGCTGGCGTCAATCTCGACAGGCAACGTAACGAGTTGGAACAGCACACTAAACGAAAAGAAGATCAACGCGAGGGTCGTGAGCCCGGCAATGTTCATAAACAGGCCCAAGAGTAACACGATGGTCCAGGTGTTCTGGGTAAAGTTGACGACCGGCACGAGGGCGGTACGCACTTTCATCATGGCATAGCCGCTTTGACGCTGGGCGGCATGGCCCGCCTCGTGGCAGGCGACGGCAACGCTTGCGACCGAACCGCCCGAACGGTTGGCATCCGACAGATACAGGTTGTTGTCCTGCGGGTTGTAATGGTCGGTGAGCTCGCCAGCGACACCCTTGATACCCACGGCGCTACAACCGTTGGCATCGAGCATGCGGCGAGCGACTGTGGCACCCGTATCGCCGTCCGAGCGAACCTTGGACCAGGTTTTGTACGTCGAGTTGATATAGTTCTGTGCGGCAAGGCCAAGCACCGTGCAGACAAGAACAACCAGCAGGTACAGCGGGTCGATGCCAAAGCCGTATCCATAGTAATAAGGCATGCGAATTCCTCCGAGTCGAGTTACACGTTGGAGGCATTTTACCCACTCAACCGGCTAGGCTTCCCTACAGGAGCTCGATTTTGCCGTCCTTCACCGTCAACCCCATATTGCCGGAAAGCAGATCGTCCAGGCGCGAGCCCACAAGCTCAAAGCGCCAGCCTTCGCGCAGGGGGCTCTGCTCGGGGTGCTCAATATAGTCGGCCAGGTCATCGCGCGAGGCAATGACCGAAGTCGCCACGCCCGAGCGCTCGGCAACCAGGCGGATGAGCGCGTACATCAGGTCCGTCACACTCTCCAACTCCGGCGAAATCTGACGGTGACCGCGCACCATGAGCGGCAGGCGATCGTGCGGGCAGCTCGCGCCGCGCTTGATGGCCATGAGCGCACCGTCCACGTCGCGCTCCCCCAACTGATCGGTACCGCGGATGCTACGGAACTCCTCAACGCGCACGGGATTGCGCTTAACGAGCGCAAGCAGCGTGTCGTCGGACATGACCCACTTGCGCGGGATGTTACGGCGCTCGGCGCGGTCCTCGCGCCAGGCGGCGAGCTCGCGCGCGATGCCCAACTGGTGACGGCTGCACGAATTGATGCGTTTGACCTTGCGGAACGCCTCGTGGCGATCGGCGCGATAGTGCGACTCGTCAGCCAGCGGGCGCAGCTCGTCGAGCACCCAGTCCACACGGCCCAGCTCGCGCAGGCGGCTCATCATCTCGGTATAGGCGACGATCAGGTACTTGACGTCATCGATCGCATACTCAATCTGCTTATCGGTCAGCGGGCGGCGCGACCAGTCGGTCAGTGACTCGGTCTTGGGCAGCGATACGCCGCAGAACGTCTGAACAAGCGCGCCATACGAAATCTGCTGGCGCTCGCCCAAAAAGGCGGCGGCGACCTGCGTATCGAAAATCGGTCGTGGCAGCACGCCCACGGTATGGAGCATGACCTCCATATCCTGCGAGCACGCGTGGAAGACCTTGGTCACGCTCTCGTCGGCCATAAGCTCGGCCAGCGGCGATAGGTCGTCGATTACCAGGGGATCGACCGCGACGCTCTCAGCAGGGGTGGCAATCTGAACCAAACATAGACGCGGATGGAACGTGCGCTCGCGCAAAAACTCGGTATCGACGGCAATCGCGTCGAACTCACGGGCGCGCTGGCAAAAGTCGAGTAGAGCCTGATGTGTGGAAATGTACATATCAACCCATCGAATAAGGTTAGGCCCGAAAAACACGGGTAGGATATCGGCATTGCCTTACAACTATACTCGGTTAGTCACAGAACGGGAACGTAAGTATGCGCTGCCTTATCATCCACAACCCGGCATCGGGCCCCAGCTCAGATGAAATCTTCGCATTCACGCACGCCCTTGCACAGGGCGGCGACGAGGTCGTGATGCGCTTTATCGGCGATGGCATGGAACCCGAGGACGCCGTGGCAGACGTGCGCGAGTTTGACCGCGTGGTCGTTTCGGGCGGCGACGGCACTGTCTCCAACGTGCTCGACCAGATGCGCGGATGCGGTGTCCCCACGCTCGTCTTCCCCTCCGGTACGGCCTGCCTGTTCTTCAACAACATCGGCAATGCCCCCGAGGCGGCGGCGCTCGCCAAGGCCTGCCGTGCCGGTCGCACGGTCAAAGTCGACATGGGCGAGCTCTTTTGGCTCGACGAGAACGGCAACGAGAAGCGCCACGGCTTCATCATCATCGCCGGCTCGGGCTTCGACGCCGAGATCATGATGAAGGCCGCCCCCACCAAAAACGACATCGGCGAGATCGCCTACTTCCTCTCTGCGCTCGCCACGCCCAACCCTACGGTAGCGCACTTTACGATTGAGCATGACGGCATTGTCGAGGAGCTCGACGGCATCTGCTGCATGGCCGGCAACACCTCGGTCATCCAAAACGACATCAACCTGTTCCCCGACTGCCGCATGAACGATGGCATGGTCGACATTGCGGTCATCGAACCCGTGCGCACCGTGCAGCTGCTGCCTACCGTGATCACCGCTGCGCTTGACCCCGCCGGCAAGGTACTCGGGCGCCCGCAGTTCAAGATCATCCAGACCAAGGAAGCCAAGATCACCTGCACCCCGTCGCTGGGCATGCAGTTCGATGGCGAAATTATCTCCAGCAATTCGGGCGTCTTTGGAGCCCGCGCGCTTCCACAATGCCTCGACCTCATCGTCGACGAATTCTCCCCGCTCGGAAAATAGGAGGACTCTATGAACGACAATCCCCTGCTCGGCTTTATCATCATCGTTTTGGCCATGCTCGTCGGCTATGCGATCAACGTGATCCACCGCCGGAAGAAGTAATTCCACATTGGTATGATATTCATCAAATTATCGTCTCCCCTGCTGTTTATGCATTTGCCAAACAGCAGGGGATTTTCATTTCAGGCATTCCCAGCTACTTTATTCGGCTACAGTAATTACAGGGCGTCTTTATTAAAGTAAAGCTACAAACTGAGTACAATTAACCGCTCGTCGCATATTTCATCACGCTTATCGAGTAAGTGTCTTTCATAGATGAATATTGTTTCCAGTTCGTTACGCTAATGGGGTGTCTTTATTGGCTGAAGCCCTCTGGCGACAGAGGGCTTTCGCACGCTGGGAGGGAAAATGAGGAAAACTCACCCCGTCAACGCGCTCAAGAAGCTAGGTATAGGCCTCGCCTTTGGAGCTGCAACCATCATGTCCATGCCGACGTCTGCGCTCGCCTGCACGCAGATGTACATGGGCAAGAACCTTACGGCCGACGGTAACACGTACTATGGCCGCACCGAGGACATTGGCACTCGTTACCTCAAACACTATGGCATCGAGCCCTCTTATGGCCCTGGTCATACCTACAGCTCGGACGAGTCCGGATTCTCCTACACCTCGACCAAGACTACGTATCGTTACAGCTACGTGCGTGACCATCCTGCTGAGTGGGACGGACGCTGGGATGCCTACTCCGAGGCCGGCATCAATGAGAAGGGCGTCTCCTGCTCCGCAACACTGAGCACCTCCTACAACGACGATGCCAAGACAGCGGATCCCACGACCAAGCATGCCCACAAAGCAAATCCCGAGGTCAAAAATACCGGCATCGGCGAGTACAGCTACGCGGGCGTCATCTTGGGCGAGAGCGCAACGGCCCGCGAGGGCGTCGAGCTTATCGGCAGTCTGATTGACGAGCAGGGCGTCTGCTCCAACGACCAGATTGTCATCGCCGACAACACCGAGACTTGGCTGTTCGCCGCGCTTTCCGGCCACCAGTGGATCGCTATGAAGCTGACCGACGACGTCGCTTCGGTCAACCCCAACATTAGTAACCTCAATTTCCAGGTCAATCTTGACGATCCTGAGAACTGCCTCCACTCTGAGGGGATCAAGACTATGCCCGAAGAGAAGGGCTTCGCCAAGTACTTTGAAGACGGACAGTTCGATGTTGCCCAGACCTACGGTGCATCTATCAACAATACGGGCATGGGCTCTTGAGCGCGTTATATCCAGGGCCGCGACTACTTTATGGCTCCGCTGACCGAGGGCACCGACTACGAGATCGTCAAGGACAAGGACAAGAATGACGTCACGCTCGGTGCCATGGTTCATGAGATGCAGCCGCTGTTCTTCCAGCCCAGCAAGTCCGACTGGAACACGTTTGAGCTGATTCGCGCCTTCGGCAACCGCGGTGAAAAAGTCCCCGGCCTTAATGCCAATACTGACGGTGTCAGCAGCATCGGTTCCGACCGCAACGCCGAGGCCAACCTCTTCCAGATTCGAAAGGGCTATGACCCCGAGGTTGCAACCATCCAGTGGGAGATGCTCTCCTGCGCCGAGTTCTCCGTCGCTATCCCGCTATACTCCGCTCTGATGACCGAAGTCAGCCCCCACTTCAGCGACCAGACCGTTGATTATGGTCACTGCAGCGAGACGGACATCGTGAACAACGAGGAGCCCGAGAACTCCATTAACTACGTCCTGATGGACATCAACTCGCTTTGCTTCGCGAACCGCGCACAATTCGCCACCAGCGTCCGCACCTACCTCGATGCGCTCCAGAACGAGCTCATCGAGCAGAACAAGGAAGTCGACACCGCCATGCTGGCCAAGACGACCACCGAGGGCCGCACTGCCCTGGCCAACAAGGCCGGCAAGGCTGCTACCGAGAACACCTACAAGAAGTGCAAGGCCTTGCTCCAGGAGATGCGCGCCTATCTGAAGGCTGAGAACTTCGACCAGCCCTTCACCCCGAGCGACCTGAACACCGAGACCAACGGCCTCAAGGTGTCCATCACCTACGCCAAGGACGCTCTTGCCACCGATCCGGTCACCCCGGATCAGCCTGGCACTCCCGAGCAGCCTGGTACTCCTGAGCAGCCCGGTACCCCCGAGCAGCCCGCTAAGCCCGAGCAGCCCACCACCAAGCCCGAGAAGCCTGGCAAGTCGGACACCACGACCACGGTAACCACCAACAAGACGAACACCAAGGGCGGCCTGCCCACCACCGGTGATCGTTTTGATGGCCGCGTGGTGGCTGCATTCGCCATCGCTGGCGTTGCCGTCATCTCCGCGGGCGGTTACTTCCTCTACCGTCGCAATAAGGAGTAACGTCTTAGCTGAGCGGGCAAGGCAGCAATGGCAGCCTCGCCCGCTCAGCCCGCTCTTTTGACCGACGGGAAACCCGCCTGAAATCTTTTCAAAAAAGATTTCCCCGCACACACTTCGCTGTGCTATAGTGCAGCGCAACAGCAACTAGGTGCGACCGCGCCACGGCATCACGAAAGGAGCCACCAACATGAAGAACACGATGAAGTCTCTCAACAACTGGTGGTGGCGTGATGCGAATACGATCGGTCGACAGTGAGTCCCTCACGCCTGTTTTTGCGCTCTAGGTGATTGGAAGGCCTCCGGTTTCGACCGGGGGCCTTTTTCTATCTCGAGCCCGATCGCATTCGCATCACGCGCCTCCGCTTTTCTCTTGCACTCCCATTCCGAAAGGATTTTCACCATGTCTCAGAACACCACCGCCGCCCAGCCCCGCACCGTCCAGACCGCCGACCGCGGCAAACTCGATGTCCGCGCCCTCGTCCTGCTCGCCATCCTGCTCGCCGCCGGCTTCATCCTCAACTTCACCGTCGGCAAGGCCATCTCGGGCATCTCGGGCGGCATGATCAGCCCCGAGTTCATCATCTCGGCCTTCTGCCTCACCATCCTGGTCGTTCGTCCCAACATCGGCCAGGCGCTCGTCATTGGCCTCATCTCGGCTGCCGTGATCCAGATCACCACCACTTCGCCGTTCGTCGATTTTGCCGCCGAGGGCATCGCCGCCATGCTCATGGCCGGCATCGTCAACGCCGCCGGCAAGAACGGTCAGGTCAAGCCCGCCATCGCTATTGTCGCAACCTTCCTGACCACCTTTGTCTCCGGCGTCATCTTCATGGTCATCAAGATGGCCATGCTCGGCGTGGTAGGCGAGCTCGCCGCCGCCATGCTGCCCGTCGTCGCCATGACCGCCGTCTTTAACGCCATTCTGGTCGGCGCCCTCTACTTGCCCATCCAGAAGGCCCTGAAGCTCAACTAACCCGTTCGACTTTACGAGCCACCCCATCTTGGCGTTCATTCGTCGCTCGCGTACCCAAGTACGCTTCGCTCCTCTTTCGCGCCAACCTGGGGTCCCTCGTAAAGCCGTCTCCGTGCTTCACCACCAAAGACTGTCCCAAACGACTAGCTTTTGGGGACGTTCTTAAACGACTGGTCATTTAAGAACGTCCCCAATGACTACGAAAGGTATCCATGGAAACGATCATCAACGTCGACGATGTCTCGTTCTCCTATGGCACGCAGACCGAGCAGGCGCTCAGCCACATCTCGCTCAGCGTGAACAAGGGAGATTTCATCGGCATCATCGGGCCCTCGGGCGCCGGCAAGTCCACGCTTGCCGCCTGCCTGTCGGGCGCCGTGCCCCACCACTACACCGGCACGTTCTTTGGGTCCGTCATGGTCGACGGCCACGACACCTGCGAAGTCTCGCTCACCGACGTGTCGCAAATCGTCGGCAGTGTGCTACAGGATATCGACACGCAGATGGTCGCTTCGATCGTCGAGGACGAGATGCTCTTTGGCCTCGAGAACTTTGGCGTTCCCCACGACCAGATCGAGCAGCGCGTGAGCGAAACGCTCGAGACCGTCGGCATCAGCGACCTGCGCGACCGCGAGATCGCCACGCTCTCGGGCGGACAGAAGCAAAAGGTAGCCATCGCCGCCATCCTCGCCATGCGCCCGCGCGTCTTGGTTCTAGACGAGCCCACCGCGGCACTCGACCCCGCCAGCTCCACATTGGTCTTCGAGACGCTGCGTGAGGCAAACCGCGTACTTGGAATCACCATCGTCGTCGTTGAGCAAAAGGTCGCTCTGCTCTCGGAGTACTGCAACCGCGTGTTCGTGCTCAACCATGGCGAAATTGCGCTGCAGGGCGAGCCACACGAGGTCTTCGCGCATACCGACGAGCTCCGTGCCATCGGCGTCGACTGCCCTCGCGTCACGCGTATCTTCAATAGCCTCGAGGCCGATGGCCTGGTAAGCGGTACCCCCTGCTTGAATGTCGATGAGGCTGAGCGCCTGATTTCGGGCATCGTCGACCCCGCACACGCGGCTATCGAAGCCCAGGCGCCCACCGGTTCCCCGCATGCACCGTCGTTGCGTCCTCATGCCAAGGACGCCGAACCCGTACTCACCTTCGACCATGTTGAGTTTGCCTATCCCAATGGCGGCGCCGCCGTACACGACCTTAGCCTGACGCTCTATCCTGGCGAGCTCGTGGGCATCGTCGGCCAGAACGGTGCCGGCAAGACCACGCTCACCAAGCTGCTCACGGGCCTGCTTAAGCCCGCCTCGGGCAGCGTGCGCGTTACGGGCCTGGATACTGCCGCGGTCCCCACGAGCCGTATCGCCCGCGAGGTCGCAACGCTCTTCCAAAACCCCGACCGCCAGATCTGCAAGGATACCGTGCTCGACGAGGTCGCCTTTGGCCTGGAGCTTGCCGGCATCGACCGTGCCGAGGCGCTGCGTCTTGCTCAACTCGTCATCGACCGCTTTGGCCTGCCGGCCGACGAGGCACCGTTCTCGCTTTCGCGTGGCCAGCGACAAATGGTGGCACTTGCCTCCGTCGTAGTGGTTGAGCCCAAGATCGTCGTGCTCGACGAGCCCACGAGCGGCTTGGACTACCGCGAGTGCATGACCGTGATGGAAACGGTACGCACCATGGCCGAGCGCGGTTGCGCCGTCATCATGGTCTGCCACGATATGGAAGTCGTCTCGGATTTTGCCGAGCGCATTGTGGTAATGGCCGACGGTCGCATCCTCGACCGCGGCCGCACGCACGAGCTGTTCTCGAACATCGAACTCATGCAGCATGCCTACGTTGAGCCGCCCCAGGTCATCGAACTCTCGCGCCGTCTGGCATCTTCCGTCTCGCCCGCTTTTGCGCAGGTGAGCGAGGTCACCGATGTCGTTCGAATTACCAAGGAGATGGTCCACCGTGGTTAACGTCATCGACTACATGCCGGGCGATACGCTGCTGCATCGCCTGAATCCCGTCGTCAAACTGGGCCTCGCCGCCGCCATCATCGTCGGCATCTTCTTGTCCGACACCTACGTGGCGCTGCTGGGCTTTTTGGCACTCACCCTTGCGCTGGGTGCCTATGCCGGCGTCGTCGACCGTCTGTTCTCGCTGCTCAAGTTGCTGATTCCGCTCGCGCTTATCATGCTGGTGCTCCAGCTGGCCTTTATGCGCGATGGCAACGTGGTGTGGGGCTTTATCACCGACACGGGTCTCATCACAGGATCGAAGGCCTGTCTGCGCCTGCTGGGTGTGGCGTTACCACTCATCCTCATGCTCATGGTGACCAAGCTCAACGACCTTGCCAACGCCTGCGTCGAGGTGCTGCACGTGCCGTATCGCTATGCTTTCACTTTTACCACGGCGCTGCGCTTCGTGCCGGTGTTTGGTCAAGAGATGAACGCCATCATGGAGGCGCAGACCGCACGCGGCGTCGAGTACGACACCAAGAACCCCATCAAGAAGCTTAAGCTCATGCTGCCACTGTGCGTGCCGCTGCTCATCTCGAGCGTGGGCAAGACCGATGCCACAGCCTTGGCGGCAGAACAGCGCGGCTTCTATCTGCGTACGCGCGCCAGCTCGTACAAGCGCTACCCCATCAAGGGCCTAGACATCGCCGTGCTCATCGTCAGCATCGCCCTCATCGCCATCGGCTTCCTGTTCTAGTTCACCACTGACAGCAACCGCCCAACGCAAAAGGCCTCGGCTCGCACCAAACGAGCCGAGGCCTTACTGTTTCACCAGATAAAACCTACCAAAATTAACCTGTCCCTTTTTGACAGGTCGGAAGCTAGAGGCGGTAGGGGGCGCCGCTACGGATGATGGATTCGCGCACCAGGACATCCATGGCGTCGAGGGTGATCTCGGGCATCTCTCGGTACTTCTGCAGCACCGAGAGCTCGGTGCAAGCCAGAATGACGCGGTCGCAGCCGCTACGGGCGAACTCCCACATCACGCGGTCGAACTTATCCATATCGGGCTCACGTCCGGCCTTCACATCATCGTAGATAAGCGACATCACATCGTTCTGACGTTTCTCGCTGGGATAGACGACCTCAACACCCGCAGCCTTACATTCGCGGCCGTAGACGCCCGCGCCCACGGTGCCATCGGTGCCCATGATGCCGATCTTATGCACCGGCTCGGCCGGCACACTCAGGTTGGGGTCGAACTCGCACTCTCCCATCACCGCACCCGCAAGGGCATAACGAACCGACTCACGCGGCATGTGGATAATCGGCACCTTCGTAAACGACTGGATCTGGTCGTAGAAGTAGTGCGACGTGTTGCAGGGAATGGCAATGTGCGCACAGCCCAGCGACTCGAGTGCCCGGGCACACTCTTTCATGGTCGCCAGCAGCTTGGCATGCTCGCCGGTCTTAATGGCCAGCGTGCGGTCGGGCATGGTCGACTTGGAGAGCACCACCATGTCGATATGTTCCTGATCGCAGGCAGCAGCCGTATGACGCACCACCTGGTCGTAGTAATACGACGTGGCCTCGGCGCCCATGCCGCCGATAACTCCCAGCTTTTCCATCGCCGCCTCCTTGGTGACGCTTGCGCAATTGCGCGTATCATACCCGCGCCCGCCCGATGCAAACCGGACGGGCGCCGCACTCATCTACTTGTAATACGTCTTGAACAGCTTAAAGTGGCGCAGCTTGGTGTGCCACATGCGCAGCCAGCGGTTAAAGACAAAGTCGCCCTTCATAAACGAAGGGTCGGCGCCCTTACCTTCCTTGTCCAGGCGATGCACCTTAGCGCGCAGCTCGGGATCCTTGACGTACTTGTCGACGACGCCCATGGGGACGACCATCCACAGGGCCTCGTCCTGCGCCGTCACAAACTCCGGCTCAAACGGGCGGTTGAACACATACTCGTCCACCACATACTTGGCAACGTTAAAGCCGCTGTTGGTAACGTAGTAGTTGCTGCGACCCTGGCGCGTGTTGAAATCGAAGAACTTAAACGAGCCGTCGCGCTCGTCGTACTTAACGTCAAAGTTGGAATAGCCCACAAAGTGAAGGTCCTCGAGCAGCTTGCGCACGCCGCCCATGAGCTCGTCGTTGGGCTCGGTAATGATACAGGCATGGTTGCCGACACCGTGGGGCTGATGCTCCTCGAGCAGCACATGGCCCAGGCACATCATGCGGACCTTACCGTTGCGGTCGGAATAGCTGGTGAGCACGCGCATGTACTCGTCGTTGCCGGGCACGCGATCCTGCAAGATCAGGTCGTCGGTGTAGCCGCTGGCATACGAGTCGCGAATGACCTGTTCCAGCTCGGCGCGGTCGGCAATCTCATAGGCCTTCTTCTGGCCCTCGAACTCATGCTGCCACCACATGATGCCGTCAGAAGGCTTCAGAATCATCGGGTAAGGAAAATCGATCTGGTCGAGCACTTCGGCAGGCGCCTCACCCTGGGCATTGAGCATCGCCTTGGTAAAGGTAAACGTGTGCGGATAGGGCACGCCATGCTTCTCGCACAGCTCGTAGAAGATCTCCTTCTTCTGGCACTGCTCGAGCATGCTGTAGGGCGCGTAGGGAGCGACGATGTTATCCGCCAGCTCATGAGCATCCTTGGCTTGAGCCACGAGAGCGACATAGTTGTCGCCGCAGCCCACAAGGACAATAGTCTTGTCGGCATGCGCTTGGGCAATGCCGTTGACGGTTTTGAGCATCACGGGCATGGTGTCGATATCCACGTTGGGCGTGTAGTCGATAATCTGGCTGCGGTACGCGGGACCCGTCTGATACTTGCCAAAGACCAGACTCTTGACCTGGTACTCCTCGTAGAAGGCGCGCGCCACCGAATAGGCGTTGATGTCGCCACCGAGCAGCACGGGAATGAACTCGCGCTCTGTAAATTGCAATGCCATGGAAACTTCCTATCATGAACTGCCCACACAACGGGCGGTCTTTGCGCAACTGATTTATTCTAGCGTGCCAAGCCGCCGGCGCCCAAAGCTCCACCGTATCTATGGCAATCGACGCAATCGTCCAGCACGAAGGCCAGCACGAAGACGGCGCTCACTGTTGTATGACAATGGGCAATGAACCTACCGTTGTTGTAGGATTCAGCGTATTGACATCTTCGAGCGAAAGGCGCGCACGTGCCCCAAGACCATCCGACCGATAATCCCATCCTCAATGCCGCGAGGCGCGAGCTGGCGGAACGTGCGAAAGCGACCGCTCCCCTGTGCACGGCAAACGACGCCTACAACGGACCCGCCCGCATCGTCTCGATCAACACGTCGGCACACAAGGGCACGCGCAAGTCGCCCGTCGCCGATGGACGCGACACCGTTATAGAGCAATTTGGTCTCGCCACCGATGCGCACGCCGGACATTGGCACCGCCAGGTCTCTTTTTTAGCCGCGGAGTCCATCCAGACGGCGCAGGCACGCGGGCTCGACGTTCACGAGGGTGACTTTGGAGAAAACTTCACAACCCGGGGCATCAACCTGTTCTCGCTCCCCTTGGGCACACAGCTCAAGCTTGGAAGCGACGTGCTCGTCGAAATCAGCCAAATCGGCAAGGTCTGCCACACCCGTTGCGCCATCTACTATCTCGCTGGCGACTGCATCTTTCCCCACGAGGGCGTTTTTGGCGTGGTACTAAAGGGCGGAGAGGTCCATACCGGCGACGATATCCGGGTAGTCAAACTCGGCGACGGCACCTGTTCGTTCACCCCCGCCGAGGCCCTCGAAGAGATTGAGCAGGCTCGCCAGAAGGGCGCGCTGTAGCTGTAAAACCCCATGTTGAGATGGCTTTTACAGCCCAAAACTCCTCTCAAACAGAGCTCCGTAACGTTAAAGTTGAACTCTATGGTTTCTCAACAATTCATCATAACTGCAGGTCAAAGCCAAAGCCTCAAGTTCAACTTGACCCTTTGGGACCTTTAAGGTTCAAGTTGAGGTCGAAAGCAGTAGTAGAATACCGTTCGAACCATAACCTACGATTGATTGCAGAGGGACTGGATGCAGCATTCGAATCATCGCACCGCAGCGCTCATTGCGTCGAAGCCGGCTCGTATCATCACGAGCGCCGCGCTCGCCGTTGCGCTGACGGCCACGCCGATGCTCTCCCCCGTTGCGGCGTATGCCGCCTCGCAGGCAACGCAGGACCAGCTTTCCGCAGCCCAGCAGAAGATCGAAGCCGCCACGAGCGCCTACAACGACGCCCGCACCAAACTCGATGACCTGCAAAAGCAGATTGACTCCAATGAGGCAAGCATCGAGGAAATCGAGGCTAAGCTTCCCGAGCAGCAGGCCAAGGCAAGCTCCGCCATGCGCGATCTGTATAAGTATCAGAAGGGCACCAACCCCATCGTGAGCTTCCTGGTCAACGCGCAGAGCCTGGGTGAGTTCATCACGACCTGCAAATACACCAACCAGATCACGAGCTCGAGCGTCGACGAGATCGAACAGCTCAATAACATGCAAACCGAACTCGAACAGAACAAGGCTGAGCTCCAGCAGGCCAAGTCTCAGCTTGAGGCAGAGCAGAAAAACGCCGAGGATGCGCTGGCGCAGGCCCAGCAGCTCCGCAGCGAGGCACAGGCAAAAGCCGAGCAGGAAAATGCCGCCGAGCTTGCCAAGCTTGAGGCCGATAAGGCCGCTGCCGCTGAGAAGCTCTCGGGCGAGGGCGTGAGCGGCAGCAATTCCAGCAGCCAGGCCACTAACACCAACACCACCATCGACACCACGGTGAACAACGCCAATACCGGTAGCTCCGATTACGATTCGTTCATTAATGAGTGGACGAGCCGCATCGACAATTATCTCGCCGGCTCCCCCATGGCAGGCCAGGGCTATAACTTTGCCGTCGCCGCTTGGAATACCGGTGTCGACCCCCGTTGGTCCCCCGCCATCGCCTGCATCGAGAGCACCAAGGGTGCTTATTGCGCCAATTCTTACAACGCCTGGGGCTGGAGTGCCCGCGGCGGCGGTTGGCGCAGCTTTGGCAGCTGGAGCGAGGGCATCTCCGCTCACGTTGCCTATCTGGGCGCCAACTACGGCTCCACCCTTACCCCGGCTGCGGCCAAAAAGTACTGCCCGCCCACGTGGCAGGACTGGTACAACAAAGTCGCCGCTCAGATGAACCGCATCTAAGTGCAACTGCAAAGGGCCCCAATGGGGCCCTTTTTCTTTTAGGTAGCGGAGGTATCGACGACGCCGGTCGCATTGGCAACCGCGACTATGACGATCATGCATAGGAGCAGCACACCCAATGCCTTGAGCCAGAGTTTCGCGAGCTTCTTGCCGCGATAGCTGTCGAGCAGTGCGAATCGCCGACGAAGACGGCGCTTATCGAGCAGCGCAAAATGCATAAGCACCATAAGGCCATCGACAAAGAAAAAAACTCGATTATGAGAAGCCACGTCGGGTAGCTTTGGTTTGCTCCCGTGGGGTGAAAGACGGCAAAGTGACTTCCGGCAAAGAACACAAGCAGCGAGAAGAAGACGAGCGTATTCCAAATGCGCCCCAGAGACTCCGGAACGCGAGAGAGCAGACCGCATGCAGTGGAGGCGGCAGGCCTAGGAAGCCCTGTGGGGTTCTGGAGCCCTTGGGGCGTCAACACCGTCTCCGAGGCCGGAGTACGGACAAGCACAGGCGCAGGAGGCCGCACGGGGCGACTTAGATCGTATGCCGCGCGCGTCGCCCGTCCCAACGCTTCCGCGCTCGCAAAACGCTTGGCCGGGTCGAGCGCCATCGACATGCAGACGGCATCGGCAAGTGGAGTGGGAATGCCGCATGCCTCACATTGCTCGCGCATGTCGAGCCCTGGTTTAGGGTCGACTCCCGTCAAGCAAAAGAACAACAGGGCCCCAAGTGCGTAGACATCGCTGCGCACACTCGTCTGCCCAAACCCATACTGCTCGGGCGGCGCATAGGGTCGCGTGCCAAACTTGACGGTGTCAGCATCGGCGCCATCGCGCCATACGCGCGCGATCCCCAGGTCGATAATCACCAGCGATGAAAATGTCAGGCCGTCATCAGGCGTATAGTTGGCACCTGTCACGATGATATTCGACGGCTTGAGGTCGCGATGGATCACCGGCGCCGACGTCTCCCCCACCATTGCAAAACCGGCATGGAGCTCGCCCACGGCATCGCATAGGGCAGGATACAATTCACGCGCATAATCGGGGGTGGCTCCCAGACGGTCCACCAGCGCCCCGAGTGTCTCCCCTTCGATGTATTCCATAACCACGTTGAGCTCGTCGCCCACACGACGACAATCGACGATTCTGGGCAGGTGCTCAAAACGCCTGCCTGCCCGCTGAGCGGCAAACAGACGCTCGTATGCCCCGCCGATTTGAGCCGAAGCATCGATGCGTTTACGGACAAAGGGGCCGAGCGAACCACCGCCGGTTCCTTCAAAGTACACGAGCTCGGTTGTTTCAACGGACGAGCGCTTAAGTACTCGCTCCACGCGATAGCTGTCGTCGCGATCGAGCAACGCCAGGTGCTCGGCAAGCGCTGCGGTCAGCTCGTCATCGGAATATGTTGGGGTCTGAGTATCCATAGGCTCCATCATAGCACAGGGCGCAGACACCCCATGGCATCCGCGCCCCGTTCGTTTGCATCGTTGTTCGACAGCTCTACCGGCTCAGATATCAGCCGCTAACTCACCGTCTCCTCGCCAAAGCGATACAGTTCCTCGTTGACCTTTTGGAGACTGCACCCGCGATCGATGCAAAAGATGATAATCGCATCGCGGCGGTCCTTGCAGTTAAGGACGCTTACCCCGGCAGCCGTCAGCGCACGGTTGGTCTCTTTGAGCGTCAGCGCCATCGCAAAGGCAATCTGCAGCACCTTATTGCGACTCGGATGACGCGCACCGGTAAAGACCTGATAGCCAAAGGTCTCATTGAGATCAGCCATACGGACCACGCGCGAGCGCTCCAAGCCCTTTTCCTGCAGTAGCTGCTTCAGGTAGTCCGAAAGCGACGGGGCGGCAAAGTCGTGCTCCCTGATATAGCCATCGATGTTCGGCGCATCGAGAAGCTCATTGAGCAACTCCTCGGTCAGCTTTTTATCGGACATACGACTTCACCTCCCCCAGTGCATGCAACATGCTAGAAACCGCTTACGTCCGAACGCTCCCAGCTAGCAACCTGGTCGGGAGACACCGTACCCAGCGCCTCGAACTTCCAGGAGCCGCCCGCCTTCAGATGATTGGTGTTTGCAAGAGCCGTTCCAACCTGGTTGCCATCGGCATCATACAGAACATATTCAATCTGAATGTAGCTCTTTTCCTTGTCCGTGTTATTGGTCAGGGTGCCCGTGATCTTATAGGTAAACTGATTGGAAGCGTCTTCAGCCTCGTCAGCAATGGTATACGGTTCTTGCGGTTCTTTTTGCTCCTCAGCCTGCCGTGTCGTCTCGGCAGGTTTTGCCGAATCGCTCGCAGACGAATCGGTTGAGTTGCCGCCCATAGAGCCCACGGCACCGACAATAACCAGCACCACGATGATGCCTAGGACAATCTTGCCGATTGGCTTCTTTCCCTCTTTTGCCATTATTCATCCTTCCTACGATCCGGCTACCGTGCCGGTACACAGCACATCGTAGGAAGGATTGAACTTGAATTCATTAGCTGAGAGCTAAGGCTGCGGTAAACGACCAATGCAGTTATCCAAACGCCGAGCAAACGCACTGCGCGCGACCGTCTGCTGGCAGTGCATCAACCCACCGTGACGGATTCCCCGGTAAAGGCACTGATCATCAACAGGACAAAGAAAACAAGGTAGCTGGCACTCAGCAGGTACGCAATGATCAGAAAGACGACCCAGCCGACATTGGTTTTACCGTCGGCACGGCGTTGCTCGCGATTGCGGCAGAGCCAAATCGTCACGCCGATGGCAGTGATAAACAGCACGAGCGCCGCCGCGGCAAGCCCGGCAAGCGCAAACATCACGCCAATGCTCACAGCAATAACCGGAAGCAACAACAAGCCGCATCCACACCCACCGGGACTATAAACGGCAGACTGTCGGCGTCGTTCCATCGTCACTCCAACCTCAATATCTTTGAGCACTACAACGCAGCGGCCTGCTGGACAGGAACGATCTTATTCAGCTCCGGTTCGATCCGCCTTTTCTCGGCCTCAAGGTCAAACGCCACCTGAGCGCGCAGCCAATAACCATCCGTCAGGCCAAAATAACGGCAAAGACGGAGGTCGGTGTCGGCCGTCACGCGACGTTTTCCCAAGACAATCTGCCCGATACGCTGAGCCGGAATCCCAGTCTCTTTCGCAAGGCGATATTGAGAAATGCCCATGGGAACAAGAAACTCCTCTTTGAGAAGCTCACCAGGAGTCACCGGCGACAGCAAATCGGCCGAAGTCTCATCACTTGTGATAATCGACGATTTCGACATTCCAAGCCATCTCCTGTCTCCACTCAAAACAGACCCGATAGCGCTCGTTAACACGGATGCTATATTGACCGGCACGATCGCCCTTCAAAGCTTCCAGGCGGTTGCCCGGTGGAACGCGAAGATCATCAAGCGAAGCACAAACCTGCAGTTGGCGAATCTTCCTCAACGCAACACGCTCAAAGGGCACGAACCTCCTGACCCGCACACCCATGGCAAAGCGTTCGGTATCCTCATCTTTATACGATGCAATCATAGTATCGCCTTACGTTAGTAACGTCAAACGTTTCTATAGACTTACATCTCTATTATATCGTACGTTTGTTCGTGTTTTCTAGAACAAATAGTCCTTTGCGCCTTAGTCAAGCAAAAGCAATCGTTTGTAGACATCGAGGCCTTTGAGAAGGATTTCCTCGTCGAAGAGCATGCTATCGGTATGCAGAGCGCTTGTGGCATAGGCGGGACAGCCATCCGAATCACTCGGGTTGTCTTGGTCCTCTGGCATACCCGTGCCCAGCAGGAAAAACACGCCCGGCAGATGGCGTTGATAGAACGCGAAATCCTCGGCGATCAGCAGCGGTTCCTCCACAAGCTGCAGCCCGGGCAAGGCAGGCGCGACGCTGGCAAACAACTCGGGGTCGTTGTCGACCGGCGGATAGCCCTCGGCAAAGTCGAGATCATACGTGCAGCCCGTTGCGGCACAGGCATCGTCCAGCACGCGGCGCACGCCTTCGCGCGCCCGGTCGAACATGTCGTCCGTAAACACACGCAGGCTGCCGGCAACATGGGCCTCCCCCGCCACCGCATTGCAGACGGCGCCGGCCTGCAGCAGGCCGAACTTACCAATGCAGGGCTCGTCGGCACCCAGCTCATCCATCAGTTCGCGCTCGGCAACCAAGAACTTGGCAGCCGCCAGCGCCGCATCGTGCGACTCCTCGACCGGAACGCCATAGGTCTTAGCGATATGGATGCTCGTCCCGTGAATATGGATATGCGTCTCACTCGAACGCGCCAGCAACGGACCGGGGCAGCTCGCCAACGTGCCGGCGGGCAGATCGGGCCACACGTGGAAGCCGAAGATGCGATCCGCCCCGTAGCGCTCGAACACGCCGCTCTCGCATACCGTCTTGGCACCACCGGTCGTTTCCTCGGCCGGCTGGAACACAAAGAGAACGTTGCGCCTAATGGCGCCCGGTTGCTCGCGAATCGTACGGTCGACATACGTCGCGGCCGCAAGCGCCATGGCCATGTGTCCGTCATGTCCGCAAGCGTGCATCTTGCCGGGATGGGTCGAGGCAAAGGCCGCTCCCGTCGCCTCCGCGATGGGCAGCGCATCCATATCGGCGCGAATCGCCGTGGCACGCGCGGCACCAACGCCAGCGTCGAAGAAAGCGCAGACGCAGCTGGGACACGGATGGGTCACCTCGCATGCGAGCGGCGCCAACACGCCCTCGATATAGGCGATAGTCTGCGGAAGATCGAAATCGAGCTCCGGAATACGATGGAGATCGCGGCGATAGCGACGGAGTTCTTGGAGCTCGGTCATAGAGAATCCCTTCGTAAGGCACATCTGTTGCAACTTATTGTGATACAGGATTGTGGCGCACATGTTTCCAGCATATCCCTGCATTTTTTAAACGTTATATACGAATACTCTTGTTTGGTAAAGTGCAACGTGATAGGGTCTTTACCACTTGATAGAGGCGCGGGCACGAAGATCCGCGGGCGAGCCGGCAGGCTTTGACCCCGTGGGGAGGCGAAACCCGCCGAACTGGGTTTTTCGGGCACGAACAACCTGGTGGGCCTGTGGGAAACACCCACAGGACTGTCTGCAGCAATGCGGGAGCGCTATCCGGACATTGGGTCCACGCTATGCGGATTCGATGCGCAGATGGCGCCGTCTGGATAGCGAGGTTTACGGGACATGGCATTGACCCCCAACGAGGCATATGCGGCCAAGCAGCCGTTTGTGGACAAGGAGACACTCGAGCATATCGTCGAGCAGTTCCCCACGCCGTTTCATCTATACGACGAGGCGGGCATCCGCCGCAACATGCAAGAAGTACGCGACGCCTTTGCATGGAACCCGGGCTTTAAGGAATACTTTGCCGTCAAGGCCAACCCCAACCCGGCGCTCATCTCCATTCTCAACGAATACGGCTGCGGCTGCGATTGCTCGAGCTATACCGAGCTTATGATCGCCCGCTCACTGGGTATCACGGGACACGACATCATGTTCTCGTCCAACGACACGCCGGCTGCCGACTTTAAGCTCGCCGACAAGCTGGGTGCCATCGTCAACTTTGACGACATCAGCCACATCGAGTTCTTTGAGTGCGTTGCGGGGCCCATCCCCAAGACGGTCAGCTGCCGCTTTAATCCAGGCGGTCTGTTCCAGCTCTCCAACGGCATCATGGACAACCCGGGCGACTCCAAATATGGCATGACCACCGAGCAGCTCTTTGAGGCCTTCCGCATGCTCAAGGCCAAGGGCGCCGAGAATTTTGGCATCCATGCCTTCCTTGCCAGTAACACCGTCACTAACGACTACTATCCCAAGCTCGCACGCATCCTCTTTAAACTTGCCGTGCGCCTGGAGCGCGAGACCGGCGCACATGTCGCCTTTATCAATCTGTCCGGCGGTGTGGGTATCCCCTACCTGCCCGAGCAGCAGGCTAACGACATTCACGCCATCGGTGAGGGCGTACACGCAGCCTACGACGAGATTCTGGTCCCCGCCGGCATGGGCGATGTGGCGATCTGCACCGAGATGGGTCGCTTTATGATGGGCCCCTACGGATGCCTGGTCACCAAGGCCATCCACGAGAAGCAGATCTACAAGGACTATATCGGCGTGGACGCCAGTGCCGTCGATCTGATTCGTCCTGCCATGTATGGCGCTTACCACCACATTACGGTGATGGGCCAGCCGGGTGGCGACGACAAGACCACAGCGCCCGTCACTGACACCTACGACATCACGGGCAATCTGTGCGAGAACAACGACAAGTTCGCCATCGATCGCGAGCTGCCGCATATCGACATGGGCGACCTGCTTGTGATCCACGATACCGGCGCGCATGGCTACTCCATGGGCTACAACTACAATGGACGCCTGCGCTCCGCCGAGGTCCTGTTGCGCCCCGATGGCTCGGCCGACCTCATCCGCCGCGCCGAGCGCCCGGGCGATTACTTTGCCACGCTCGACGTGCTGCCGAGCGGCCGAGAGCTGTTGGCCAAGTCGCGCGCCGAAAGTGCCCGCCGTCGCGCCCAAGACGAGCGCCTGGCAGTCGCCGCCCAATGGAACAAACGCATCCAAATCGCGGACGCGAAGGAGAAGAACATGGACATCCGCAATCTCGAGGGCTCAATCGTCGCCCTCGTCACGCCGTTTAAAAAGGATGGCAGTGTCGACTTTGACGCACTCGAGCGCCTTATCGATTTCCACCTGCAAAACGGCACCGACGCCATCCTCACCCTGGGCACCACCGGCGAGAGCGCCACGATGACCGACGACGAGGATAACTCCGTCGTCGCCGCCGTGGTCAAGAATGTTGCAGGACGCGTCCCCGTCATTGCCGGCTCGGGCTCCAACTCCACGCAGACCATGCTCACCAAGTCGCTTACTTACCAGGGCTTGGGAGCCGACGGCCTGCTGCTCATTACCCCCTACTACAACAAGTCCAACGAAGAGGGTATCTATCAGCACTTTAAGACCGTCGCCGATGCCGTGGACATCCCCTGCATCCTGTACAACATCCCCGGCCGCTGTGGCTGCGGCATCAGCGAGCGCAACGTAGAACGCCTGGCCGCGCACCCCAACATCATGGGTATTAAGGAGGCCTCGGGCAACGTCGCCTACGCGGCCAAGATCGCCCACCTGCTGTCAGACGACTTCCGCATGTACTCGGGCGAGGACGCGCTTACCGTACCGCTCATGAGCCTGGGCGCCTCGGGCGCCATCAGCGTGTGGGCAGACGTTCAGCCGCAGCTCGTGCACGACATGTGCCGCGCCTATCTGGACGGTGACGTGGCACGCGCCCGCGATATCCAGATTGCCGGCCAGCCGCTCATCAATGCCCTCTTTAGCGAGGTCAACCCCATCCCCGTCAAGGAAGCGCTCGCCCAGATGGGCATGATTGAGGCAAACTACCGTATGCCGCTGTGCCCCATGGCAGATGACACGCGAGCCGCACTTACCGATGCTCTGAAGGGAGCTGGTCTGCTTGATTAAGACCGTCATTATGGGAACGGGCCGCATGGGCTCGCTCATCCGCACCACCGCCGAGGGCGTTGTCGACGCCGGCGGGCAGCCCGTTTTTGATATCGTGGCCCAGATTGGCTTCGATTTGAGCGAGCTCGAGAACGCACCGGCTGCCGATGTGATTATCGACTTCTCGAACGTCGCGACCTTCGACGCTGTCGTCGCCTATGTCGAGCGCACGGGCGCGGCGTTGGTCTCAGGCACCACAGGCTACACCCCCGAGCAGATGGACCGCCTGCGTGAGCTGGGCCAGAACACCCGCGTTATGCACTCGGGCAATTACTCCATCGGTATCGCAGCCCTGCGCCATCTGGTAGCGCAGGCTACACGCGAGCTGCCCGGCTTTGACTGCGAAATCGTCGAGACGCACCATAACCAAAAGGTCGACGCCCCCAGCGGCACTGCCAAGTTGTTGCTCGACGCCGTCGTCGAAGCCGAGCCCGAGGCAGGCTACCACCCCGTCTATGGCCGCGAGGGCATGTGCGGAGCACGCGATCCCAAGGAGATCGGCATGCACTCGCTGCGCGGTGGCACTGTCGCCGGCGTCCACGAAGTGAGTTTCTTTGGCCAGGACGAGGAGGTCACGCTCACCCACCGCGCCACGAGCCGTCAGATCTTTGTCAACGGCGCCCTGGCAGCCGCGCAGAAGCTCGTCGCCCGCGAACCCGGCTTCTATACGTTCGACCAGGTCATGTTTGCCTAACCAGGTATCAACCGAATCCACCCAAAGGAGAGATAGCGAATGAGCAACGCAGCCGAGATGGATGCCCAGGAGATTATCAATTACATCGCCACCGCGCCTAAAAAGACGCCTGTCAAGCTGTATGTGCGCGAGAAACCCGGCATGAAGGTTGCTTGGGGCGACGCACATGTCTACGGCGGCCGTCGCGGCAAGACCGTCTTTGGCGACTGGGACGAGCTTAAGGCCATCCTGGACGCCAACGCCGATTCCATCGATTACTACGACGTGGAGAACGATTGCCGCAACTCCGCCGTGCCCATGCTCGACCTTAAGGGCATCAACGCCCGCATCGAGCCGGGCGCGATCATCCGCGACCGCGTCGAGATCGGCGACCGTGCCGTCATCATGATGGGCGCCATCATCAACATCGGCTCCGTTATCGGCGAGGGTTCCATGATCGATATGGGCGCCGTGCTGGGCGGTCGCGCCACCGTGGGCAAGAACTGCCACATCGGCGCCGGCACCGTGTTGGCGGGCGTCGTGGAGCCCGCAAGCGCCACGCCCGTCATCATCGAGGACGATGTCATGATCGGCGCCAATGCTGTGGTCCTGGAGGGCGTGCACGTGGGCAAGGGTGCTGTAGTTGCCGCCGGCGCCGTGTGCGTCGAGGATGTCCCCGCCGGCGCCGTCGTGGCCGGTGTCCCCGCCCGCGTCATCAAGATGCGCGACGAGAAGACCAACAGCAAGACCGGCCTGGAAGAGGGCTTACGTCAACTTTAATAGTTACGCGGTTTTGACAAACCGCGTTTTCGCTGACGTATGCTCAACCTGCGGGATAATTCATCCCCAAACAAAAAGGCCGAAGCCCTCATCCGAGGCTTACAGGACAAAATGTGTGTCCCGATAGAACACCCGTTTCCATCCATTAATCCAGCCAGAACGGGTACGGGTCCCTGTGGTGGAGGTCCTCCCACACGGCCCTGTCGCCCCACTCCGGCCCTCCGTCCTCG